>NZ_VSSC01000005.1:0-462504 GCF_008123875.1 Bacillus sp. Y3
GTGGCACCGGTAGGTCCAGTATCACCAGTTACACCAGTGGCACCGGTAGGTCCGGTATCTCCAGTTACACCAGTGGCACCGGTAGGTCCAGTAGCTCCAGTTACACCAGTGGCACCAGTAGGTCCGGTATCACCAGTTACACCAGTATCACCGGTAGGTCCGGTATCTCCAGTCGCACCAGTAGGTCCAGTATCTCCTGTTACACCAGTGGCTCCCGTAGGGCCAGTATCACCAGTTACACCAGTGGCACCGGTAGGACCAGTAGCTCCAGTAACTCCGGTAGGCCCAGTAACACCAGTAGAACCTCTTTTTACAATCTTATTATTTGTTTTTTTTCGTCCTTTTGCTTTAGCACAAGTGCTGTGATGTTTAACAACTTTTTTCTTTTTACATTCTCGTTTAAGAAGAGGGCAATCATCAAATGTAGGTCTATCGTGACGAGATTTTCTGTAATGAGGTTGCCAATCATGATTTTTTCCGCAAAAGGGACATTTGTTATCGTACTGGTTATACAAATTCCCCATCTCCTAAAAGTTAATATTTTATTCTATGTGGAAATTTAAAAAGCGGAATTGAGCTTAATGATATTTTTTAGTTCGAAGTTCATCGAATCAAATCATTTAAAAGTTAAATCGTTTTATGTTATGGTGTTGAAAGAATGAAACTAGTATGATTTTTGAAAGAAATGGGGCAGCATGTATGAGTCAATCAGTATTACAACACACAGCATATTCCGTGTTAAATTTATCCTCTGTAACAGAGGGGGGCACAATTAAAGAATCATTTGAACATAGTATGGATTTAGCAAAAAAAGCTGAGAAGTGGGGCTACCATAGATATTGGCTTGCGGAGCATCATAATATGGAAGGGGTTGCGAGTTCAGCAACATCCGTCTTGATTGGATATATTGCTGGAGGGACTGAAAAGATCCGCGTTGGTTCTGGGGGGATTATGCTTCCAAACCATTCTTCACTCGTCATTGCAGAACAATTTGGAACACTGGAGACTTTGTATCCAAGGAGAATTGACTTAGGTCTTGGCAGGGCACCAGGAACAGACCAGTTAACAGCAAGGGCACTTAGACGTAATCTTCATAATGGGGAGGATTTCCCTGAGCAGCTTGAAGAACTTCGGCAATATTTCAAACCGACTGGTCAGGTCAAAAAACATGTAAGAGCCGTTCCGGGAGAAGGATTGGATATCCCGATTTGGCTTCTTGGTTCAAGTGGTTTTAGTGCAAGGCTTGCAGGAGAACTGGGACTGCCATTTGCCTTTGCGGCACATTTCTCCCCTAAAAATACCATTCCTGCTTTAGAATTATACAGACAGTCATTTCAACCTTCAGATGTGTTAAAAGAACCTTATGCGATGGTTGGTGTCACGGTTTTTGCTGCTGATCAAACAGAGCGGGCTGAATATTTGGCGACGTCTCATTATCAGCGATTTTTGAGCCTTATTCGTAATACACCAGGAAAACTCAAAGCCCCTGTTGAAAGTATGGATGGGTTATGGAGTCCATATGAGAAGGCGATGGTGGACGAACAATTAAGTTCGACGATGATCGGGGATAAACAAAAGGTGAAAAAAGAGTTAAAAGCCTTTATTGAAGCAACTCAAGCAGATGAAGTCATGATTAATTCTGATATGTTTGACCATCAAGAAAGAATGCGTTCTTATGAAATCATTGCAGAGATATTTCAAGAGGAACAAGAAAAATAAGAATAAAAAAAGAACTGCCAAGAGCAGTTCTTTTTTATTTATGCTTTAGTAAACACGCGAAATGGTTGTCCAACTGGCAGTACTGTACGACCAAAATGTGTATTCAGCACAACAGCTGCAGAACCATAAAATGAAAGAAGAGAAATAATCAATTCTGCAATACCAGCCATCGTATGAGTCACATCGTACATCACACCAAACGAGCTTAGGGACAGGCCAATGAATAAGAAATCAATAAAGACGAAAATCAAAAACAATACTTTATGTGTTTCCATTGCACCGATCGTCATAAATAAGCTGAAAATCAAATAACCAATAAAAGCAAAACCTAGTTGTTTTGGGTCCGCAGCTCCCGCAAGCGTTTTCCCAAAAACGCCAGCTTGAATGAGCCAAGTAGTTCCAACACCCATCCAAAAAAGACCGAATGCGCCGAAGGCAGTGGCTCCAAAAATATTATGATGCTTTGAATCTTGTATGGACGCGATCAGCTGCGCGATTCCTCCAAGGAAGATAGCCCAAGGTAAAATAAGGGATGTGCCATCTGTGATTCCTAGTTTTTGTGAAGACGCAACAAGCGTCACCATTGCTAAACCAAACAAACCAAGTGGTGTTGGGTCTGCGATTGATAATCGAATTGCTTGAACATTCTGTTTTTCCATAATGACCTCCTACAATTTGCACTTACAAAAGATACTCGAATTCGATAGAAACGTCAAGCTCTTTTTTAGTAGACACTTGCAACGTCTTCCAAATAAATCTATATTTAATACAATACATCATACATGTGATAGAAAAAGAGGGATGAGAATGAGTAAAGGCTTAGCTGGAAAGACCATTGCCATATGCGGAACAAGAAAAACAGAAGAAATGTGTACACTTGTTGAAAAGCAAGGGGGACAAGCTGTTATTCGTTCTCTTCAGGGCACTGTATTTTTAGCCAAAGAGGAATTGAAGCCAGGCATAGAAACCTTTGTAAAGAAGGGAGCTGACTGGGTCATTTTAACAACGGGTATCGGCACAGACACATTAATTGAAACTGCAGAAGAGCTCCAGCTTGGAGAAGCATTTATGAACATTTTATCAAGTGCCCATATCGCTTCAAGAGGATACAAAACGTTTGCGGCTCTAAAAAAACACGGCATTCAGCCAGATGTTTCTGATGAAGATGGAACCGTTCGTGACCTCATTTCAAAGTTAGAAGACAAAGAACTTCAAGGTAAACGGGTCATGGTACAGCTTCACGGCGAAAATGCACCAGCTCTCATTGATTTTTTACATCACAAGGGAGCAGACGTTTTGCAGCTCATGCCATATCAGCACACGCCCCCTGAACCAGAGGCGGCGGACACTTTGCTTCAAGAAATGAAAGAAGGGAAGGTCCATGCCGTTTGTTTTACAACCGCTGTTCAGGTTCATGCCTTTTTCAAACTAGCAGAAGAATGGGGCAAAAAAGAAGAACTGCAACTTCTATTCGAGCAGCATGTATTAGCTGTAGCTGTTGGAAAAGTCACAGCTGAAGCATTAAAAGAAGAGGGGATAAGCCGAATTCTAGCCCCTTCACTTGAAAGAATGGGTGCAATGATTATGGAATTATCTCAATATATGAAAAAACAATCGACGCACGCATAGAAAAAACGCCTTTCACATGACGAGTGAAAGGCGTTTTCGTTAGATTGTCCGTTTTCGATTTGTGCGAATTTTTTTCAAAACGAAATACAGTACGATGAGAACGATGGCAATGACCATAATTGGTGTTGTATACGTGTGAGCGACACTTTGAATGTGGTCCCATTTTGTCCCAAGCTGCATTCCAAGGTAAATAAATAGGATGGACCAAGGGATGGCGGCTAATCCGGTCAAAAGAACAAATTTGAGAAATGGCATCTTTGCAATACCAGCTGGAATTGAGATCGCGTGGCGCACGACTGGGATAAAACGAGCTGTAAATACAACACCCGTTCCATATCGGTCAAACCAGCGTTCTGCCGTGGCAATATGATGCTCATGGATGAATAAATACTTCCCATACTTTGTTAAAAAAGGTCTTCCGCCGTAAAGGCCGATCCAGTAAATAAAGCACTGGGCAAGTGTTCCTCCAATCACCCCAGCGATGACGGCTCCAACAAATCCTATGCTTCCTGTTGACACCATATATCCGCCGTAGGCAAGTACAATTTCACTTGGAATAATTTCAATCATCAGTCCAAGTGCAACACCTGCGTAACCAAGGCTTGTCAGCCAGGTTAAAATTTCATTAAACAAGGTTCCCATTCATTTCACTCTGCCTTTAAATACGAATTTTCTTCAAGCATCCTTATAAGAGCCTATGCTTGTTTTGCTTCTCTCATGAGTATGCTTTGCATATATGCTAGCATGGCTGTCCGCATATCATGACGCATCAATCCAATTTCAGCCGCTGCCTTAAATGAGCCCAGCTTATCACCAACGTCAAATCTCATCCCATCTAATTGTTTTGCATAAATGGGTGATTCATGTGCAATGATTTTCAGCGCATCTGTCAGTTGGATTTCGTTCCCGGCACCTCTCTCAATTCCTTGTAGAATAGGAAAAATCGATGGTGTTAACAGATACCTGCCCATCACGGCTAAATCGGAAGGAGCTTCATGAATAGCTGGCTTTTCCACTAAGTCTGTGACTTCAAACACTTGACCGTCTACTCTAGCTGGTCTTATCATACCATACTTACTGACATCTAGACGATCCACTTGCTGGACGCCAATGACCTCTCTTTGTTTGTCTTCAAAGACTTCCATGAGCTGAGAGAGTGCAGGTCTTTCTGACACCATGACATCATCACCTAAAAGGACCGCAAAAGGATCATTGCCAGTAAAATGACGTGCACATAATACCGCATGTCCAAGACCTAAGGGCTCCTTTTGACGAATATAATGAATATTGGCCATATCCGCAATATGTTTGATTTCAGCCAGCTGTTCATTTTTTCCTTTTTCAAGCAACGTGTGTTCTAGCTCAATCGAACGGTCAAAGTGGTCTTCAATCGATTTTTTATTTCTTCCTGTGATAATTAGTATATCTTCAATGCCTGATTGAACAGCCTCCTCAACTATGTATTGAATGGCGGGTTTGTCGATAATCGGCAGCATTTCCTTTGGCTGTGCTTTCGTTGCGGGTAAAAAACGTGTGCCTAATCCGGCTGCTGGTATAACGGCTTTTTTGATATTCATTGAATCATCGCTCCATTTCTGATGGTTTATTTTCTGATGGAAACACCCATAGGCGGCTTCCAATAAAAGTGATCATCATGCCAAGAAGGGTACCAATCGCTTTACTAATGAATAATGAGAAACCTGCTTGCTGCATGACATATAAGACAACATAGGTGAGAAGGCACGCTGCGCCGTTGACTGTGGCCCACTTGATCCATTCCCACTTGTCAGCTTTCTTTTTCACTTGGAACGTCCATTTTCGATTCCAAACATAACTGTTCAGCATTCCTGCGGTATAGGACAGGCACTGTGCAAGAAAAGAGGGAACAAAGCAAGCAGTTAAAAAAAAGAAGAACAGAAAGTCAATCATTGTATTGCTAGCGCCTACAGTTAGAAATGCGGCATAGGTCCGAATATTTTTCTTTGTCATGCGAAGGATCATCACCTCCTAGTGTTTGAGTGGGTGTATGAATACTGTACAAAAGCGAGTTGACGAATCAGTGAAGAAAAGATGAAAAAAACATGAACAAGCGATATCTGTTTTTTCACCAGCTCGTGATATAATTTGTAAGATGAAACGAACGGTGGTGCACATGCATGTATTTAACAATTGGAGAAACAGCTGAATACTTAGAAGTATCAGAAGCATATGTTGAAAAATTAATCCAGCAAAAAAAGATTCGTTACGTATTTGACGGGGAATCGCATCTCATTTATCAAGGGCAGTTTCAAACCCATATGAAACAGCTAGAACAATATAAAGAGCTCATTCAAGACATCTTAAATGAACCAATCCCTGAGGACCCGGACGTAAAAGATGAAGATTAAAAAAGACTGTACGAGAAGGGAGAACCTTTTCATACAGTCTTTTTTATTGGCTGACACCCGTTTGGACAATGTTCATATGACAATTCACTTGGACATCTGCATCAGGGTAGATTTTTTGCCATTTCTCCGGTGTCATGGCTTTATCTTTAGAACGATATCTCAAACCAAGTCCAAGTGGATCAATTTTTTGCTTTTTAAAGGATTGAACAAGGTCTTTTCCTTGCTGGGCCACACGCTTCTCCACTTCTTTTTCAACATGCTGCAAGATAGAAGGCGTATCGATTTTTTTTGATTTCATAAATTCTTTCAACTCACCTTTCAGCTTGATATCAATGGTGATATGAGGCTTTTTTGAAAGGTTTTCAGTTGGTTTAATGTGATAAGACACATGTGATTTGATATTTTCAATGACAACATGGGTTTTCTTTGTGTCATTAAATCGAAACTCATAAATCCCATTTTTATGATTTTCAATCATCGCTTTAAACGTAAACGTATCTTCCCCTGGAATATGCCCAACCATTTTTTCTTGATCAAAAAGAGCGACACCTGATACTTTAATAGAGTTGCTTGTATTTTTAATGTAAGGGAGGTAGGCATCCACGCCTTTTGCCATCATCTGATTCATAAAAATATGCTGATTGGTCACAGGTTGATTGCCGTTTCGCATGTTTTGAGCCAGTAAATCTGAAAGATATACACCGATATTTAAGTTGGTTTGATTCATCTTTGTATACAACAAATTTTCAACTTCTCCGCCTACTATGGCAAATACTTGACGGGACCCAATGATCGGATCACGATAAATGTAATTCATCAAATCAATCATACCCACTTCTTTCGCCAGCTTTTCACTTATTAAAATCACGAGTACTTGTCCCATGACAACGGGGAAAGGCGATTTTTCCGACACAAGAAACTGAATATTACTAATGGTATTTGACTTAGCACTTACAATTTGATAGCTTCCTTGTTCTTCGCTTTTAAAAACAGGGAAAACAAAGAAGCCCTTCATTTCTCCATCATCCAATAAGTCAAATCCCGCTGCCTGCGAGATACTTAATTCATCTAAGAGACGAGGCTGTGCACAGCTCGTTAAGAAAAGGCTCAATAACATGAGACACACGAGAATATAATGTTTCATGCGCGTTTTTTCACCCACCTTTTTTTCAGCAGCAGCCCAATGATCATACATCCAGTCAATCCATATATGAGGATATATCCGCTATATTCCACCCATTTATTAAACGTCTCAAAAGAGGTGGCCTCGATCAAAAATGAAAACATGACGAGAATGAGAAGGCTGAGAACAATTAACGTCATGCGTTGGCTCGTGTGAAACACTTGTTTTGCCATTCTGCTGGCTGCCCATAATGGAATGGCGATATTTGGAACGATAAGCAAAAGCCATAGGGACACTTCAATAAATTCAAAGCGCTGGATAAACGGAAGTTTGACAATGCTGGTTAATGTCAATGTTGGCCATTTCGTTAATTCGAGCTGAGCACTTGAGTAGTACGCTATAGAAACGAGAAATACAAGCAAATTCAGGCATGTAGTCAGCAACACTCCCATATGTGCAAATTTTTGCGACGTTTGTGCTTTTTTAATAAAGGGATAATAGACAAGCAATGTTCCAAAACCAAACATGGATAAAGAGGCATCTTTGACCCCCATCATGAGTTGTGAAAATGAATGATCAAACATGGGGAACATAAAGCGGATGTGACTATATTTCATGACATAAAAACAGATAAAGGTCATCCAGTACGTTAGGACAATGCTAAAGAATGCCCAGCCAGCGATTGTTCTAAATCCGCCTGTGTGAATGTAATAGACGAGGATGAGCAGCACTGATGCAAATAAAAGACCAGGAATTTCTTTAAACAGCCAAACATGGATTACATCCATATAATGAACAAGCACAATCAAAGACAATGAAGAAAAATACAAAATGTAGAGAATGTTGATGAATTGTCCGAGCCATTTACCAAACACAGATTGCGTAATGTCACTAAATTCGTCAGTAGGTGCTTTTTTAAACAAAAAGTAAATGAGGAAGATCATCAAATTGACGCTTGCACCAGCAATTAAAATGGCGATCCACCCATCATTATTAATCGTCCGGACAAGATTCGTCTGGAAATTTAAAATACCAACACCTACTTGATTGGCATTGATCAGAAAAAACACAAAAAAAGGGGATACTTGAAATTTTTCTTTCACAGAAGAAGAGCTCATGCCTTCACTTCCTTATTCATAAAAATCATTTTTCCCCTTACGGCCTTGCTTTGGCTTTTGGCGGTGTATCGTTTCATTTTGCGGCCGTAAATTTTCTGGACGTTTTTTCAAAAAGCGGAGCTGGGGACGAATCAAACTACCCTTTAAATCGGCCAATCGAAGTGGAAAGATTGGCTCTAAGTAAGGTTGTCCTATAGACGTTAATTTCATTAAATGTGTAAGAAGAAAAGCCCCCATTAGCGAAATCCCTAGCGCTCCCCACACTTGTGCAGCAAAAAGGAATGGGAAACGTAAGAGACGAATGGTTGTCCCCATTTTATAAATAGGAGTGACAAAAGAGGCAAGAGCTGATAATGCGACAATAATGAGCAAAATATTACTTGTTAATCCCGCTGCAACCGCAGCCTGTCCGATCACAATACCTCCAACAATCCCGAGCGTCTGTCCGACTTTTGCAGGAAGGCGAGACCCGGCTTCCCTAAGTAGCTCAATCGATATCTCTAAAAATAATGCTTCAATAATAGGCGGAAAGGGCACGAGATAGCGTGATGCGACAATCGTTTCTAATAAGTCCTTAGGAATCAGTTCATAGTGAAACGTTAAAACAGCTACATACAAAGGGGTTGCAAAAATAGAAAATATCACTGCAAAAATGCGTAACAGCCGAAAGGAAGATGCTGCGATCCAAGACATGTTATAGTCTTCCATTGTAGAAAAATACTCGAGTAAAATTGTAGGTGCAAGCAGGGTATGAGGCGAACCGTCAACCATAATGGCTATTTTTCCTTCCGTTAAACCTGAGGAAACCCTGTCTGGCCGTTCTGTATTTAAAAACAATGGAAAGATTGTATTGGACACATCATAAAGCATTTGCGCAAGATAGTTAGAATCTAGAATTTGGTCATAGTCAACATCTTGAATCCGCTGAAGAACGGTTTCAATGTTCTGCGGGTTGGCGATATTCTCTATGTATACAACGGCTACTTTCGTTAGAGAAAGGGTACCGACTGTGTGTTCAACTACTTTAAGGTCAGGAGTGGGCAGCCTGCGTCTGAGCAAGTTTAAATTTGTATCGAGCACTTCTACAAACGCTTCTTGCGCACTAATGATTCCGAATTCAATCTCAGGCGGGCCCACTTGTCTGCCTTTCTTTTCTTCAATCGGCAAGAGAAGCGTATTGCCCCAATCTGTCTCAATTCGAACAGCAATACTGCCCCGATGAAGAGCTTCTTCCACTTTTTGAAGGTCCTTCGTAATCACAGCTTGTTCAATTGGGATGTGTTCTTTCAGCTCTTCAAGGGTGGGTGTTAGATGCAATTGTTGAATAAAAGGCAAGATTTGTTCATGAAGGAGATTTCCATTAATTAAAGAACGAAAAAAAGAAATTCTGTAAAGAAAACCTCCGGAACTTGATAATTCATTGATAAAATCAGAAGAGCGCGATAATGCTTCAAATACTGAATTCGGGTCTTTCTGTTTTGATTTGTTTTTCTTCAGCACTTGAACCATCTCCTTCCGTGATTTGCCTCTATTATCCAACCGATCTTCTGAAGATATGCATAAAAAAAGCGTTCAGCTTCATGAACTGGACGCTTTTTTTCCATATTGAACGGCTTCTAATAAAAAGTCTGCCAGATGAATCGCTCTCATGCTAGGCATATGTCCTGCCTTTTTGACGCCAGCTGCCATTTGTAATTGACAACCTGGATTCGACGTCACAATGGCAGCTGCAGCTGTGTTGCTCGCTTCCGTCATTTTATGATCTAAAATTTGCATCGACATGTCTGGCTGCAAGATATTGTAGATTCCTGCAGATCCGCAGCAGCGGCCGGCATCTTTCATTTCTTTAAACGTTACCCCTTGAATGGCTTTCATGAGCACCCTCGGCGCCTGTTGTACATTCATCCCATTTCGTAAATGACAGGAGTCTTGATAGGTGATCACTTGCGCTGGCAAAGCCAGTGGCACGCGGCGGTGAAACTCCAGCTCTACAAGGATACTTGATATATCGGTTATTTTCTGTGAGAAGGCTTTACTTCGTTTTTGAAAATCTGGATCATCCTGAAGCAAATGACCGTAATCGCTTAAAAAGGCGCCACAGCCGCCCGCGTTCATGACAATCGCATCAGCATCTGTTTCCTCGAATGCTTCAATATTCCGCTTGGCTAACTGTTTTGCTTGGTCTTTTTCTCCGCTATGACCATGTAGCGCGCCGCAGCACGTTTGTATAGGAGGAACGATCACATCGCAGCCTGCCAGCTGCAAGAGATGAATGGTCGCTTTGTTTGTGTTTGAGAAAACTGTATCCATTAAACAGCCAGTAAAAAACGCCACCCGTTTTTTTGCCTGACCAATGGCTTTATATTCATTCAAACGTTTTTTCTTTTGAGGCGGCACCTTTGGAAGTGCCTGTTCCATCAACTGTAAATGGGAGGGAAGCACCTTCAGTATGCGAGTCTTCCTGGCGGCTGTTTGCAGACCAGATGTTTGATAAAATCGAAGAAAACTAGCAGCTTGTCGCATACGACTTTGTGACGGAAAGAGACCTTTAAACACAACACGTCTCATCAATTTGACGGGAAACGATTGTTTTTTATGTTGTTGAATAATGTCTCTTGCATCTTCTAGCAGCTGTCCATACTTGACGCCAGAAGGGCAGACTGGTTCACATGCACGGCAGCCGAGACAAAGATTAAGGGAATGTTCAACATCTTCATCTGGCTCAATGACGCCATCTCTTACAGCTTTCATTAACGCAATTCGGCCCCGAGGGGAGTGCGTTTCTTTTTGTCCAGATTCAATATAGGTAGGGCAGGAAGGGAGGCAGAATCCGCAGCGCATGCAATTAAGCAGCTCCTTTTCATCCATTTGCTCCTGAAACTGCTGCTGGATCTCTTTTTGCTTAGAAGAAGAACTCATGAGACCACCACTCGCTTTCTTGAGGCTTTTCCAAACACTTTATCTGGGTTCATGATATGTGCTGGGTCAAGTGCCTGTTTAATCGCCTTCATGGCAGCGATTCCTTCTTTTTTGACCTTCAGCTCCAAATAGGGCGCTTTCATAAGACCCACGCCATGTTCGCCTGTAATGGTGCCGCCAAGTGCAACGGCTTTTTCAAAAATGGCCTGAAAGGCAGCTTCTACACGTTTCATTTCTTCTTCATTTCTTGCATCTGTCGCACAAGTGGGGTGTAAGTTGCCATCACCTGCATGACCAAACGTACAAATGTTCACCTCGTACTTTCGTGCAATGTCTTCGATTGCACGAACCATATTGGCAATTTCAGACCGGGGAACGGTAGCATCTTCTAAAATCGTTGTAGGACTTAATCGAGCGAGGGCAGATAAAGCAGAGCGTCTCGCTGTTAAGAGCGCACTTGCCTCTTCTTCTGAATGTGCGATCTTCACGCTTTTAGCCCCGTGCTGCTCACAGACTTCTGCGATTTTTTGGATATCACGAGAAACAGCTTCAGGGTTGCCGTCCTGTTCAATTAATAACACAGCTTGAACGTCAGTAGGCAGGCCGATGTTTGCAAAATCTTCAACGACTTCAAGGGTCGGCTGATCCATAAATTCTAATGTAGCAGGAATGATACGCTCAGCAATGATGGCCGATACAGAAGTCGCAGCTTCTTCAAGGCTTTCGTATAAACAAAGCATTGTTTGTTTCGTTTCTGGAAGCGGCAGGAGCTTTAGCACCGCTTCTGTGACAATCCCGAGTGTTCCTTCTGAACCAACGAACAATCGAGTCATATCATATCCAGCGACATCTTTTGCAAGCTTTCCGCCTGTTTTGATGATGTCACCATTAGGCAAAACCACTTCAAGCCCAAGGACATAATCTCTTGTCACTCCATACTTTAACCCCCGCAGTCCCCCTGAATTTTCGTTAATATTGCCGCCTAATGTGGAAATTTTCATAGAGCTTGGGTCTGGCGGGTAGAAGAGACCTTTTTCCTCTACTTGATGAATCAATTCCTGCGTAATTAAGCCAGGCTGCACCGTTGCGGTTAAATTTTCTTCGTCTATTTCTAATAATTGATTCATTCTAGTAAAGAGAATCACCAATCCGCCCTGAGTAGGGCATGTTCCTGCGCACAGATTCGTCCCTGAGCCTCTTGGGACAATCGGCACCTTGTAAGAGGCGCACAGTTTCACAATTTGCTGCACTTCTTCTGCCGTGCGAGGTGTCACGATGGCATCTGGCATCTGTTGAAAATTTGGTGTCGCATCATAAGAGTAGGCAAGACGATCCGCCTTGCTGTCTTGGACATTGGGCGCACCGACAATCTCTTTTAATTGATTTGAAAATTCTGAATCTAGCATATACAATCACTCCCGCTCATTTAACGTCTCGTTTCTACAAGTATAAAAAAAGAACCGCCACATGACTATAGACGATTCTACAAAATATCAGGCTGTTTTATCGTATTTTTTGTATCATGATCTAAAAGCAGCAAGGCCAAATAAAAAAGCATCGCATCTTGCATACGCTTTGGATCAAGTGTCGTTAAATCCTGAATCCGTTTTAATCTGTAATGAAGTGTATTAATATGGACATGCATAGCTTCTGCTGTATGTTTCAATGAGTAATCCGAAGCGATGAGTACCCGCAATGTTTTCACTAGTTCTGGATAGGGGAAAAGGGACGCAATCGTTCGATCAAGAAACGCATCTTTTGTTTCCTGACTGATTTCCTCCATAAAAAGTTCAAGCGTCAAATCTTCATCAAACACAATGGGTGTTTCAGCATGCGCCAATTTTAAAGCGCGAAACGCTTGATGAAAGGACTGCTTCATGACATGAGAAGCTGCTGGTTTTCCTGCCCCCATTAAAATCCTCGATGGTGACAGCGCTGTGAGCGCAGCATGAATATGGAACAAGCGCTTGTGCCATGTATCACGACCATCTGGTGTGGCTTGTAGCATGAGCAAAAAACGTGCATGCCCCCAGCGCACAATGATCTCCTGATTGGTGAGTTGCAGTTTGTCCTTCATCAGTTTGTATTGATCCTGCTTCATAAACGATTCGTCTTGACAATCAATGAGAATAGCGACACGCTGCTTGTTGACATCAAGGCCAAGCCGCTGCGCTTTCTCGGGCATATCAACCGCTGTCTCTGGCAGATGAAGCCAGTCGAACACAAAGGCTTCAAGCTGCCGTTCATCTGTTTCCGTTTCTTGAAAAAATTCATGTTCTTGAATGAGCAGCTCCGTCATTTTACGTAAAATGTCGCCAAAAGGGGAGACATGCCTAGGATCACCTGTCATTCCAATGACCCCAATGACTTCTTGTTTAAAATAAATAGGCAGATTGATACCGGCTTTGACGCCTTTCATCTGCAGCACATCATCCTTTGTGAGAATTCGTTTCTGCCCTTCTAAGGATGTGACATATGCACCTTCATGAAATTGACCAATGCGTGCTGGATCTGTTGCAGCAATAATGGTACCGTTTGTTTGTGTGATGATGATTTCTTCCGTCAGTACCTTTTTGACCTCATCTACGATTTTTTCTGCCAGTGTCATTGTGAGCAAAACGGTCCCCTCCGAGATGTTTCTTTTTCCACTATCATACCATCATATGCTCAGGCATATCTTTCTTTTCATGTGTTATGCTAAAATAAAAAACGCATATGAAGTAGATGAAAGGAGATACAGTCATGTCACTGCAAAATCGCTTACAAGATTTATTGAAAGAAGGGCAGGCGCTCACCGACTTTGAATATAACAAAGCCGCAAGTCAAAATTGGCCGTTAGAAGGGGCAAAAATGACAGAAGAAGCACGCTTTGCTGATGTTTATATAGAACGTGTAGACAAAGAATCGGAGGAAATGATTCAAGCAGAAAATGCTGCCTTTTTAAATACACCTCTTACATACGTAAAAAAACAACAAAAAGAATTCATTTATATCGAGTCGAAGTGGTTTGATGTGGTGAGAGCAGACGGACTTGCCATAGAATGGGATGAAGTATTTCAGACGTATACCGTGTTATTCGGATTGAAGCGTCCTAAAAAAGATACTGGATTACTAAAAGAGATGCTCTCAACATTAAATGGTGCTCAGCTTCAATTTAATGGGCAAGACGGGTTATTTGATATCAACATTCCGCTTCTTGAACTAGAGGACATCAAAGAAGATACACCTTTGATTGGTGTGATCTCAGCAGTGTACCGCTATTTATTCAACTTGCTCATACAGCTTGAAAATGAATGAATCAAAAAACGGCTCACATTCCTGAGCCGTTTTTTAGAGCCATCCTCTTATGAATTGAGCCTCACCCATCCCGAAGCTCCAATCGGCGTCTCCATTTTCCACGATGGAGATCATCACATCCGTCTTGGCAACCCTGCATTCTTTTTCTATACGTTCTGCGATTTGTGCATAAAGCTGTTCCTTTTGCTCTTTCGTCCGCTGTTTACTGACAACACTAATGACAACCAGATCCTTTGTTCTCGGATAACCAAGCCCAGTGTCCTCAATCATCATCTCTTCAGGGCGGTGCTGATGAACAATTTGATAGCGATCTCGTTCAGGTACCCCAAAGGCATCAACCATTGCTTCATGGCAAGTGTCCAGCAGTTTTTTTAATTCCTCTTTTGAACGGCCTTCTATCACGTCAAATCGTAACAACGGCATCAGGTCAACCTCCAAATATGTGTTTAATATACAATCATAATGTAACCAACACTTCGCCGTTTCACTCTTTTGCGCATAAGAAAAAAGCCAAAACATTGGCGCTTGGCTTTTTCGCTCTGGACTAAGGCGTGACAAATTTCACATCATGCTCTTTTCCATATTGAAGGTAATCTTCATTTGGTTGTTCATTCGTCACGACGATGTCTATGTCTTTTAAGTCACAAAACGTGGTCAAGGCATAATGGTCAAACTTACTATCATCGACTAATAAAAAGGTTTTGGCGTTTTTTTCAACGAGCGTTTTTTTAATATCTGTCTCAAGCGGGGAGGAATTCGTGACGCCATGATCAATGGATAAACCAGTTGATGCAATAAATGCTTTATTGACATTGTATGCTTTGAGACGCTCAACACTTTGATAACCAACGAAAGAATTTGTTTTTCGCTCTAGCATACCCCCGGTTGAAAAGATGGTGAGGTGTTCATAAGGCATAGCCTGTGTAATGAAATCCACGTTATTTGTCACAACGGTAATCTGTTTCTCCTTCAAGTAGGGAAGCATCTCCAGTGTCGTTGTACCAGAATCAACAAAAATCATATCACCATGTTCAACAAAAGCGGCGGCAGCCTGTCCTATCAATTGTTTTTTACTCAACTGACGAGTCTTTCGCTCCTGATACACCACCAATGTTGAGTGATTCACAGCGACGCCGCCGTACACTTTCTTTAGCACGCCGGATTCTACCAATGCTTGTACATCTCGGCGTATGGTGTTTTTTGAGACGCCAAAATGCGTCACAAGCTCATCAAGAGAGGCAGATTCCCGGTCAAATACATACTCTTTTATTTGCTGAATACGTTTTGTTTTTATCATGCTACAATCTCCAATCAATACGAATATGCTAGTTCTATTATAACAATAATTCCACGTAAAAGATGTCACTGATCAACATGGGAGAATCGAATGATCTTTTTCTCTTATCTTTTCTCATTTTTCATAAAAGCGTATGATAGAGAAAAGAGGATAGAAAGGATTTTCACTTCTATGAATGAACACAACATACAATTTTCAAAGCTTGCAAATTTTAGAGAGGCAGGGGGACTCCAAACAACGGATCAGATGGTCATCAAACAAGGAATGATTTATCGATCTGCTGATTTATCACGTCTCACGAAGCAAGACATAATGACGTTCTCAACACTTGGAATTCAAACGATTTGTGACCTGCGTACAAGCTCAGAACGAAAATCACACCCGCCAAAGATCATGGAACATGACAAAATTGTTCATATCCCTATGCAGCCTGACAGCATGATGCCTAGCAAATGGACCATGTTTCGTATGCTGATAGCAGAAGGAAAATCTCTATCCTTTACACCGATCATGAAAGATGTATATCAAAGCATGCTCTATGAGCGAAAAAAAGAGATTCAGCAATTGTTTACATTACTGTCAGATGAAAAAAATTATCCACTTATGCTTCACTGTACAAGCGGAAAGGACCGTACAGGCTTTTTATCTGCTCTTATTCAATTAGCAGCGGGTGTGCCGGTGCATACCGTTTTAAGTGAATACATGCGTTCCAATGAAGGCGTGAAAATACTAGTGAAAAGACAAGAACGATTTGTTCGCATGATGAGTTTATATCGGGTGTCAAAAGAACAAATTCAGCCCCTGCTCGGTGTGCAACAAGATTATCTTGAAGATGTACTGAATGAGATGATGGATACATACGGAAGTGCAGAGCGGTATTTACTAGAAGCCTGCGACGTCCCGAAAGCTCAGCTGCTTAAAATGAAAAACATCTTGCTTACACCATCTGCTGGCATTCCATCACAAAACGCAGAATAAACTTAATATGAGGTGATGCAAAACATGCTGAAAAAGATCAGTATGACGGTTCTGACACTAGTTTTCATGGGTGTCTTCTTATTGATTCCGTCTAGCAGTCTAGCTCGTTCGATGCCAAAAGGGAAGCTTGAGAGCACAAGAGAGATGCGTGCAGTGTGGGTCGCATCGGTTTATAACTTAGATTGGCCTTCAAAGAAAGGACTGCCCGCAGATGAGCAGAAACAAGAGTTCATTCAACTGTTAGACGACATCAAAGCGATGAATATGAACGCCGTCATCATGCAAATTAAACCAACAGCAGATGCCTTTTATCCATCGAAATTTGGTCCATGGTCTGAATATTTGACTGGTACACAAGGGAAAGACCCTGGATATGACCCGCTTGAATTTATGATAGAAGAAGCACATAAACGCGGCCTTGAATTTCATGCTTGGTTTAACCCTTATCGAATCACCATGAATCATACCGATCTCAACCGGTTATCAGCCGATCATCCTGCAAGAGCACACCCTGAGTGGACCATCGCCTACGGAAATCAGCTTTACTTTAATCCAGGCATTCCTGATGCTCAGGATTTCATTGTTGACGGGATAGAGGAAGTAGTGAAAAATTACGATATTGATGCGGTGCATATGGATGATTATTTTTACCCGAATAAAATCGCTGGTGTGCCATTTCCAGATCAAGAAACGTATGAAACTTACGGGCAGAAGTTCACTCATATAGAAGATTGGCGTAGAGATAATGTGAATCACTTGGTGCAACAAATCAATGACTCCATTAAGAAAGAAAAGCCGTATGTGAAATTCGGCATTAGCCCATTTGGTGTATGGCGCAACATAAAAGATGACCCAACCGGTTCAAACACAACAGCAGGGATGACCAATTATGATGATTTGTATGCTGATACAAGAGAATGGATACAGCAGCACCATATTGATTATATCACCCCGCAAATTTATTGGAGTATCGGCTTTCAGCCCGCTTCCTATGATGTGCTGACGAAATGGTGGTCAAATGAAGTGAAGGGGCAGCCTGTTCATTTGTACATTGGTCAAGCGACGTATAAAATCAATCAAAACAGTGATCCTGCTTGGTCTGATCCAGAGGAGTATTTTCGCCAGATCGAGCTGAACAGGCAGTCACAGCTCGTACAAGGAAGCATGCATTTTAGTCTGAAAGATATCAATCGAAATCCCTTGAATGTAAAGAAACGATTAATAGAAGAAACCTATAGCAAACCGGCTCTCATACCAGAGATGCCATGGCTTCATCAAAAAGCGCCAAAAAAACCAATCATCCAATCTGTGAAAAAGACAGAGGATGGCGCAGTTTTACAGATACAAAATGATCCGCACTCTAGTGCATCCTATTATGCAGTCTATCGATTGTCGAATAAAGGGACATACGAATTTGTGCAAACGGTCAGAAAAGAAACAGGTTCCTTCACACAAACGAAAGACATTTTAGCCAATCAAAAGAAGAGCTATACCTATAAAGTGACGGCACTCAATCGCCTTCATCATGAAAGCAAACCTTCTACAAAAACAGTAAAATAACAAAGACAGCATAAATGAGGGTTTTCCTCCATTTATGCTTTTTTGCTTTCTCTATTTTTCTACTATTTTTATTTTAATTTTCTGAATTCAATCAAGCTTGGCATGAAGCAGCTATTTCAATAATAAATATGATAGAAAAGCGCCAAAGGGGGAAGCACAATGGATTTTGAATTAACGAAAGAGCAGCAAATGATCCGTCAGATGGTCAAAGAATTTGCAAAAACAGAAATTGCACCACACGCTCAAACTGTTGATGAACAGGCAGCATTTCCCGTAAAAACATTTCAAAAAATGGGGGAGCTCGGTTTTATGGGTATACCCTTTCCAGAGAAATATGGAGGATCTGGAGGAGATACGATCTCGTATGCACTGGCAGTCGAGGAAATTGGAAAACAGTGTGCGAGTACAGGTTTAAGTTATGCCGCAGCGGTTTCCTTAGGCGCAAGTCCACTTTATTACTTCGGGACGGAGGAGCAAAAGATGGACCATCTTGTTCCATTAGCCTCTGGAACAGCGCTTGGCTCCTTCGGATTAACAGAACCAAACGCCGGATCAGATGCAAAAGGAACAAAAACAAAAGCCATTCAAGACGGACAAGAATATGTCATCAGTGGGGAAAAGTGCTGGATCACAAATGCCAATTATGCCAGAACGATTATTGTCACCGCTGTAACAGATCATGATGAAAACGGACGTCCAATCATCTCTGCCTTTATTGTGGAGAAAGGGCAAAAGGGACTGTCGATTACAAATCCATATGACAAAATGGGGGTTCGCGGTTCAGATACGGCTGAAATCATTTTAGACGAAGTGCGTGTACCAGCGCATCATATATTAGGAGACAAATCGAAAGGATTCAAGCAATTTTTATATACATTAGACGGCGGACGAATTTCCATTGCAGCCTTATCTGTCGGAATTGCGCAAGCGGCACTTGATGCTTCACTTTCCTATGCAAAAGAAAGAAAGCAATTTGGAAAGACGCTCTCATCCTTCCAGGCCATTCAGTTTAAGCTGGCGGATATGGCGATGCAAATAGAGCTTGCAAGACAAATGGTCTGGAAAGCCGCTTGGCTGAAAGATCAAGGCAAACCATTTACAAAAGAAGCGGCCTATGCCAAACTGTTTGCTTCAGAAATGGCCACAAAAGCAAGTCTTGATGCGGTCCAAATTCATGGCGGAACAGGCTATATGAAAGAATGCGGTGTTGAACGGCTTGTGAGAGATGCCAAGCTGATGGAAATCGGAGAAGGAACCTCTGAAATTCAGCGGCTCGTGATCGCAAGACAGCTGTTAGCGTAATACCTTAATGAAAACGCTTACTAAACATAAGGGAGGAAAGCAATGATGTCGATTCACCCGCAAACGATTGGCTCCCTATTAAGAGAAAAAAAAGAACAGCACCCAGCACATGAAGCCATTGTTTACCCAGAACGTTCTTTACGTTATTCGTACGAAGCGTTTTATCAAGAGGTCAAGGCAACAGGTAAAGGTCTCATGGCATTAGGGGTTCAAAAGGGAGATCACATCGCCATTATGGCACCAAATATACCTGAATGGCTCATTCTTCAATTTGCCTGCGCCTCCATTGGTGCTGTTCTTGTCACTGTGAATACCAATTTTCAATCACAGGAACTCGCCTATTTACTCAAGCATTCTGACAGCAAAATGTTGTTTATTGTAGACGGCTTTAAAGAAACGTCCTATGTCAACATGCTTGAAGAGCTGATTCCAGAACTTCAAACCGCTCATCAAGAGGAAATCACTTCCACACAATTTCCTTATTTAAAAAGATGTATCTATATCGGTCAGCATGTACCAAACGGCATGCTCAGCTGGGATCGTCTTCAAGTGGCAGCCAAAAGAACCGAAGATCATGAATGGGAGAAGCGAATGAATGAGCTCACGCCTGATGACGTTATTAATATGCAGTACACTTCAGGCACAACCGGCTATCCAAAAGGCGTCATGCTCAGCCACACAAACATCGTCTGTAATGCGAGTCAGATCGCAGATTGTATGAAATTAACAGAGCAGGACCGTATGTGTATCCCAGTACCGTTTTTTCATTGCTTCGGCTCTGTTCTTGGTGTACTTGCTTGTCTCACAAAAGGGGGAACGATCATTCCACTTGAATCATTCCATCCAGAACGAGTCCTTCAAACAGTAGAAAAAGAAAAATGCACGGTTCTTCACGGTGTACCAACCATGTTCATCGCAGAGCTCGATCATCCAAATTTCCACTCTTATGACCTGTCCACATTACGAACGGGGATTATGGCCGGTTCACTCTGCCCATCCCACGTCATGAAAGCAGTCATTGAAAAAATGGGATTAAGAGAGCTCACGATTGCCTATGGTCAAACCGAAAGTTCACCCGTCATTACCCAAACAAGAACGGATGATTCGTTTGAAAGACGTGTTCAAACGGTCGGACGTGCGCTTCCTCAAATTGAAGTCAAAATTGCTTTACCAGGGACATCAGAAGAAGTGCCAAGAGGACAGCAAGGAGAGCTTTGTACAAGAGGTTACCATGTCATGAAGGGCTATTATAAAAACGAAGAAGCAACAAATGAAGTCATTGATGAGGACGGATGGCTTCATACAGGGGATTTAGCTGAGATGGATCATGACGGTTATGTGAAAATCACAGGCCGGCTCAAAGATATGATCATCAGAGGCGGAGAGAATGTGTACCCAAAAGAGATTGAGGATGTCCTATACACTCACCCTGCCATTCTTGACGCACAGGTCGTTGGTATTCCTGACGAGACATACGGCGAGGAAGCAGCCGCATTCATTCGGCTGAAACAAGGGAAGTCGGTCTCAATTGAGACATTAATGAGCTATTGTCAGTCGAAAATGGCACGCTACAAAATCCCGAAATACTTTTTCATTACAGATGAGTACCCAATGACAGCCTCAGGCAAAATTCAGAAATTCCGCTTAAAAAAGCAGGCGCTTGATCTAATAAAGGAGTGAAGGCAGCGATGTTTGAACAAGTATTGATCGCCAATCGAGGCGAAATTGCCCGTAGAGTAATTCGGACATGTAAACGGCTCGGAATCAAAACCGTTGCCGTTTATTCAGAGGCTGATCAGCATGCACTTCATGTGCAAGAAGCAGACAGCGCCTATTATATCGGTGGTGCTAAAGTTTCTGAAAGCTATTTAAACATGGAAGCAATCATTAAGGTTGCCAAACAAACAAATGCTGATGCTATCCACCCAGGGTATGGTCTTTTATCAGAAAATGCGGCATTTGCTGAGCGCTGCCGGAGCGAGGGCATTACCTTTATTGGACCATCTGCACAAGTCATTCAGCAGATGGGAAATAAAATTGAAGCGAGAAAAACGATGGAACAAGCGGGCATCCCAATCGTTCCTGGTGTTTCAGCCCCGCTCCATGATGCAGACGAAGGGGTTCATAAAGCACAGACACTCGGCTATCCCATTATGCTAAAAGCATCGAGTGGTGGCGGCGGGATTGGTATGCAGCTCGTCCGCAACGATGAAGAGCTGCATCGAGCGTTTGAAGGAAATCAAAAAAGAGCACAAAGTTTCTTTCAAGACGGTACGTTGTACATGGAAAAGGTGATTGAACACGCACGGCACATCGAAATTCAAGTTCTTTTTGATTCGTTCGGTCACGGCGTTCACTTATTTGAAAGAGATTGTTCACTCCAAAGAAGACATCAGAAAATTGTTGAAGAGGCACCAGCCGTCTGTCTTGAAGAAACTGTGAGACAGCAAATGGGACAGATGGCCGTCAAAGCTGCCAAAGCGATTGGGTATGAAAATGCGGGCACGATTGAATGTTTAGTCGATCAAAACCAGCAATTTTATTTCTTAGAAATGAATACGAGATTGCAAGTAGAACACCCTGTCACTGAAGAAATTACCGGGATTGACCTTGTCGAGGAGCAGCTAAAAATTGCCGCATTAGAGCCCCTGTCCTTCAGCCAAGAGGATATTCATCAAATTGGGCACGCGATTGAAGTTAGAATATACGCTGAAGACCCTGTGACATTTTACCCTTCGCCAGGCACGATCACTCGGCTTTCTACACCTGATGCCCCATATATCCGTCATGAGTCAAGCGTAACGAGCGGAAGTGTCATTACCCCATTTTACGATCCAATGATTGCGAAAATGATTGTGTACGGTGATACTCGAAAACTCGCCATAGAACGATTAAAAGCAGCATTACAAGCATATGAAATAGAAGGGATCAAAACCAATGTACCGCTTTTAAAGGAAATGGCCGAATCAACTGCCTTTTTACATGGCAGCATCACAACCGATTATCTGATGAAAAAAAGGGAGGAAAACCGTTCATGAAAACTGTCACGATACAAATGGCCGGAAACTTATGGAAGCTTCTTGTGAAACAGGGTGATGATGTGCAAAAAGGACAGGAAGTCGCCATCTTAGAATCGATGAAAATGGAGATTCCCATTGTTGCAGAAGAAGCAGGTGTGATCAGTAAAGTGTATAAGGCGGAGGGGGACTTTGTTGACGAGGGAGAGGTACTTTTAGAGCTGACAGAATAGGGGGAAAGCCGCATGGCATTACCAAAAAACGTGCTCATTAGAGAGGTCGGCCCGCGCGATGGCCTGCAAAATGAATCCGTTTGGTTGGACACAATGGAGAAGCGAACATGGATCCATTTACTCGAAGAAGCCCATCTTCCTTATATTGAAGTCACCTCATTTGTTCATCCGAAATGGGTTCCAGCCTTAAAAGACGCCAAAGAATTAGCCCAATCATTAAACAAAAAAGAGGATATTACCTATGCCGCACTCATCCCAAATGAAAAGGGGTTAGCTCATTTTTTTGAAGCAAACCTTGAGCTAGGGGCTATGTTTATCTCAGCGAGTGAGACACATAACAAAAAGAATATGAATCGATCTATACAGGAAACATTGCCTGTGATCAAACAAATGACAGCCGATTTAAAAGCAGAAGGACGGCAAACGCGGGCCTATATTTCAACCGTGTTTGGATGTCCTTATGAAAGACAAGTACCGATGGACCAAGTGCTGCGATTAACGGAACAGTTGCTGTCCTTCGGCATTGATGAAATATCACTTGGGGATACCATTGGGGAAGCCCATCCGCTGCAAGTAGAAAGACGGTTAGACCTTTTACTTGAACGCTTTCCTGCTGATAAAATCGCGCTTCATTTTCATGATACGAAAGGAATGGGGCTTGCCAATATTTATACAGCATTAAAAGCCGGCATCACCATGTTTGATGCCTCTAGCGGGGGGCTTGGCGGCTGTCCTTATGCACCTGGCTCCAGCGGAAACGTGGCGACAGAAGACGTGGTACACATGCTTCACAAACTCGGGATCGAAACAAATGTCGACCTCCCTCGCTTGATCAAAGCGGCTGAATGGATTGAAGCAAAAGTGGATCGAACCCTGCCAAGTCACTGTTTACGCGCTTTTCAGTCTCACACTACTTGATAAAGGGTGAATCACATGACATCATTGGTCCATTTTTCAATACAAGATGATCATATTGGCATCATGACATTAAATAGACCAGCACAAGCCAATGCTCTATCAGCTGCTATGCTAGAGGAAATTAACCAAACGATTCAAGAAATCAAACATGATGCAAACATCCGCTGTTTGCTCATGACAGGAGCTGGCGCTAAAGTTTTTTGCGCAGGAGCAGACTTAAAAGAACGGCGATTGATGACAGAACAAGAAGCCAAAGAAGCTGTTCTGACCATTCAGCAAACCTTTACAGACATTGAATCTTTGCCCGTTCCTGTCATTGCCGTGATAAACGGACACGCACTTGGCGGAGGTCTTGAGCTCGCGCTCGCCTGTGATCTCCGCATCGCAAGAGCGGGTGCAGCGCTCGGCCTGCCGGAAACAGGACTAGCTATCCTGCCGGGAGCAGGGGGCACACAAAGACTTCCGCGCCTGATCGGACCCGGGAAAGCGAAAGAAATGATCTTCACAGGCACTTCTTTACGAGCAGAAGAAGCCGTTCAAATTGGGCTGATTGAACGTATCTCTACAGCCGATTCACTGATGAATGATGCCATCACACTCGCAAAACAAATCACCAAGAATGGACCGATTGCTTTAAAAGAAGCAAAACAAGCCATTCAATCCAGCCTTGATCACGATTTACAAACAGGTCTGACGAAAGAATACGAAGCTTATCTGCGGCTTATTCATACAGAAGATCGACTAGAAGGTCTCAAGGCTTTTCAAGAAAAACGAACGCCTTATTACAGAGGGAAATAGCAAGAAAGGGGAATGTTTATGATCGAAGAATATGAATTAAAAAAACAACGAATTGAAAAGGGCGGGGCAGTACGCTACCATCAAAAAAACAAAGAAAAAGGAAAATTATTTGTCCGTAATCGGCTTCATTTGCTATTAGATGAGAATTCTTTCATTGAAGATGCCATGTTTGCAGAGTGCAAAGATGAACATTTACCAGCAGATGGTGTCGTCACCGGAACCGGGCGTATGAATGGGCAGACTGTTTGTGTCATGGCAAACGACTCTACGGTTAAAGCAGGATCGTGGGGCGTCAAAACAGTAGAAAAAATCATTCGAATTCAAGAAACGGCCGAGAAGCTCAATTGTCCAATGCTGTATTTAGTCGATTCTGCGGGTGCAAGAATCACTGATCAAATCGCCATGTTCCCAGGCAGAAGAGGAGCAGGGCGCATTTTTTATAACCAAGTCAAGCTGTCTGGGCGCATTCCTCAAATTTGTTTACTATTCGGTCCTTCTGCTGCCGGTGGTGCGTATATCCCTGCTTTTTGTGATATTGTCGTCATGGTCGAAGGAAATGCCTCTATGTATTTAGGCTCGCCACGAATGGCTGAAATGGTGATCGGTGAAAAAGTATCGCTTGAGGAAATGGGCGGTGCGAAAATGCATTGTAGCATTTCTGGATGCGGAGATATATTAGCGAAAACAGAGGAAGAGGCCATTCAAATTGCACGTGATTATTTAACCTATATGCCTGCCAACTATACAGAAAAACCAAAAACGACAGCAGCAAAAGCACCTAAACCATCTGAAACCACCATCCAAGACTTAATCCCTAAAGGCCAGAATACCCCATTTGATATGTATCAACTCATCGATTTACTGATTGATGAAGGGTCATTTTTTGAAATCAAAAAGCTGTTTGCCGCAGAGTTAATCACCGGCTTTGGCAGAATGAACGGTCAGCCTGTCGGTCTCATTGCCAATCAGCCAAGGGTCAAAGGCGGCGTATTATTCCACGACTCAGCTGATAAAGCCGCCAAGTTTATTCAGCTCTGTGATGCCTTTCATATCCCGCTGCTCTTTCTCGCGGACATACCAGGATTTATGATTGGAACAAAAGTGGAACAAGCCGGCATTATTCGTCATGGGGCAAAAATGATCTCCGCTATGTCAGAAGCGACCGTTCCGAAAATATCCGTCATCGTCCGTAAAGCATACGGAGCAGGACTATATGCAATGGCAGGCCCTGCTTTTGAGCCAGACTGCTGTCTCGCTCTTCCATCGGCGCAAATCGCTGTGATGGGTCCAGAAGCCGCTGTAAATGCCGTCTATGCAAATAAAATTGCAGAACTCCCGCCCGAAGAGAGGGCTTCATTTATACAAGAGAAACGGAAGGAATACCAGGAAGATATGAATATCTATGAGCTTGCCTCTGAAATGATTGTCGATGGCGTCATCCCATTTGACCGTCTCAGAACGGAACTTTGTCATAGATTAGTAGCCTATTCATCGAAAGACATGACATTTACGAAACGAAAACATCCGGTCTATCCGGTCTAAAGGGGGCAGATCTCATGATCAACCTGAAACCAGAATGGATACCGGAAGAAAAGCAGAGCCAAAAAACACGTTTGCATCAGTGGATGAAATCTCTTGGTTTTTCTACGTATGACTCATTCTATCTAGCCAGTATTGATCGCACAGACTGGTTTTGGAGAGAAGCGGAGAAAACGGTCGGCATTCAGTGGAAAAAACCATATGAAGCGGCATTAGGTCACCACTCATTGATGTGGCCGAAATGGTATCAGGGCGGCACACTCAACATCACCGAAACGGCTGTGGACAAATGGGCTGAAAAAGAAGAGACGAGGCATCAGCCCGCCATCATTTGGAGCAATGAAGCCGGTGAAGAAAAGAAATGGTCATTTCTCGAACTTCAAGAGAAGGTGAGCCGTCTTGCAGCTGGCTTTTTGAAAGAAGGACTTCAAAAAGGGGATGTAGCCATCATCTATATGCCGATGCTTCCAGAAACGGTCGCCGTCATGCTTGCCTTTGCAAAGATTGGTGTTATTTTCAGCCCAGTCTTCTCAGGCTATGGAAGCGAGCCACTCTCTGTACGCATTCGTGCGTCAGGCGCATCCATTGTCGTCACAGCGAATGAAATGATGCGGCGAGGGAAAACGATCAACATGCGGGAATGTGTGGCGGATGCCATCAACAAAACCACAACTGTGCAAAAAGTGATTGTGCACACTTCCTCTCATACCGGATATCAGGACGATGTATTGCTAAATGATTTGTTACAAGAACAGCCGATCACCGGCGCAACTTATGTCACAAATGAAGACCCGCTGATGATCTTGTATACGTCAGGCACAACCGGCACACCAAAGGGAGCCGTTCATACACACGCAGGCTTTCCGATAAAGGCAGCTTTTGATGCCGGGCTATGTATGGATGTGGCAAAAGGAGACCGGCTGTTTTGGCTGACTGATATGGGCTGGATGATGGGGCCATTCCTCGTCTTTGGCGGCTTGATCAATGGCGCTGCCATCGTTTTATATGACGGCGCTCCCGATTATCCAGATGAGCAGCAGCTCTGGTCATTCATCCACGAGAAGAAAGTCACTCATTTTGGGCTTTCCCCTACATTTGTTCGTTCTGCGATGCAGCAAACGATTGATGGGGTTGAGCTATCGCATGTCAAGGCCATTATTTCTACTGGGGAGCCGTGGAATGAAGCTCCGTGGCAATGGTTATTTCACACCATTGGTCAAAAGAACATTCCCATCTTAAATTATTCAGGAGGAACCGAGGTTTCTGGTGGCATTGTAGGCAGTACGCTGCTTCGCCCCATCAAACCGATTCTCTTTAATGCGGCGATCTTAGGAATGGCGGCAGATGTATACAATGAAGCTGGGCAAAGCGTGATAAATGAAGTAGGGGAGCTTGTGGTGAAAAAGCCATGGGTCGGCATGACATGTGGTTTTTGGAACGAACCGGAGCGTTATGAAGATACGTATTTCAAACGATTTGATGGTGTATGGACACACGGAGATTGGGTCATGCAAACAGAGGACGGAGAATTCCACATCACCGGCAGATCGGATGATGTCATTAATACAGCAGGGAAACGTATCGGGCCAGCTGAAATTGAATCCATCCTTACCTGGCATCCTGCCGTGCATGAAGCCGCTGTGATTGGGGTAAAGGATGAGGTGAAAGGGGAGGCGCTCGTCTGTTTTATCGTGACCAGTCCGCATGCTTTTGAAGAAGCAGCCCTTATCCAAGAGCTTTCAGCCCATGTTGGTTCACATGCCGGAAAAGCGCTCACACCAAAAGAAGTTCATCTCATTTCAGCTTTACCGAAAACAAGGAATGGAAAAATCGTACGACGTTTACTTAAAGGGGCGTATGAAGATCAGCCTTCACCCGATCTATCTTCATTAGACAATCCAGATGTATATAAGAGTCTGACCGAATACTTGAATAAGAAATAGAAAAAATAAAAAAGACAGGATGGTTCCTGTCTCAGCGTGTAGACAAACCCTCGCATTCGGTGTCAGTCCTGCGCTTCGGTGCTCACGAATGTCAAATTCGCTCCGCGCCGATGCTCGTCCTTCCTAGACTGCAAAGGTTTTCTATCACGCTGAAAAAAAGAAGACAAAGGGCTAAAATCAAGTTCATTTTAGCCCTTTGTCAACAATCTAAGACAGGATGGTTCCTGTCTCTTTTTTATTGCACATGAAAATTCGTTCCATCTGTTGTCTCTTTCACAATCCCTGCACGAATGACAAAATCGCCGAAATGTTCATTTTCTTCTCGTTCTTTTGCGTAGCGGGGGAGAAGAGAGCCAAGTTCTTTTAGAATGTCTTCCTCACCCACATTTTCACGGTATAATTTACTTAATCTGCTGCCATCAAATGCGGCACCAAGATACATATTATACTTACCAGGTGATTTTCCGATAAATCCAATTTCTCCAAGCGCATGACGAGCACAACCATTTGGACAACCAGTCATTCGAATGGTGATTTCTTTATCACTTAATCCGTTTTCTTCAACGATGTCTTCGATTTTATCAATCAATCGTGGAAGGTAGCGCTCTGCTTCAGCCATCGCTAAACCGCAAGTTGGCAAAGATACACAAGCCATTGAGCTGCGACGCAGGGCGGAATGCTGCTGGCCGTCTGATAAACCAAACTTCTGAATGAGCTGTTCGATTTGTTTCTTTTTATGAGTTGTCACATTCCCAATGATTAAATTCTGATTGGCGGTTAGACGGAAGTCACCTGTATGAACTTTGGCGATTTCGCGGATGCCTGTCATCAGCGGATAATCATTATAATCTGTGATGCGTCCGCCTTCTACAAACATCGTATAATGCCATCTGCCATTAATGCCTTTTACCCAGCCATAACGGTCACCGTTATGATCAAAGTGATAGTCCTTTGCCTCTAAAAGAGTAAACCCAAGACGGCGCTCAAGTTCTTCTTTTACATTCTCAAGACCAAGGCGGTCCACCGTATATTTAAAGCGGGCATTTTTTCGCACGGAACGGTTTCCGTAGTCACGTTGAATGGTGATGACTTGTTTGGCAATTTCTACGACTTGTTCAGGTGTACAAAAGCCTATGACCTTTGCAAGCTGCGGATAAGTCGCTGTATCACCATGCGTCATACCCATTCCGCCGCCAATTGCGACATTAAAGCCGACCAGTTGATCGTTTTCTATAATGGCTATAAAGCCTAGATCCTGCGAAAATACATCAATGTCATTAGCAGGAGGGACCGCCACACCAATTTTGAATTTCCTTGGCAAATAAAGCGGACCATACATCGGTTCAACTTCCTTATCTGGCGTTGCCGCAACCTTTTCCTCATCAAGCCAAATTTCGTGATAAGCTCTTGTTTGCGGGAGCAGGTCATCACTTAATTTTTTCGCCAGCTCGTATACATCATGGTGCACTTCTGATTGATAGGGGTTTGAAGTACACATGACATTCCGGTTCACGTCGCCGCAAGCTGCGATCGTATCAAGCATTGTAGAATGAATGTCTTGAATGGTCTTTTTCATATTCCATTTTAAAATACCGTGAAGCTGGAAGGTTTCACGAGTTGTCAGCTTTAAAGTACCGTTGCCATATTGATGAGCAAGCTCATCCATCACAAGCCACTGCTTAGATGTGGCGATTCCGCCAGGCAGACGGACACGCAGCATAAATTGATAGGCAGGTTCAAGCTTTTGTTTTTGTCGTTCATTTCTCAGATCACGATCATCTTGTAAGTAGCTGCCGTGATGCTTCATCAGACGGTTGTCATCATCCGGAATTCCCGCTGAAATCGGATCAAGCATCACTTCTTTTAACGTACCCCGTAAATAATCACTTTTTTCTTTGATTTCCTCTACGTCGCTCGGAGGTCCATCCGGCGCTGTTAATGCTGTCTTCACCATGTAAGTAAAAGCTCCTTTCTTTCAAGCATCAAATCAATAAACGTCACGCTGATAGCGTTTTTGTTGCTGTAAGTTGGCAAGATAGCTTTCTGCTTTTTCTTTGCTCATCGCACCTTCTTCTTGAATGATGGATAGAAGGGTATTGTGGACATCATGCGCCATATGCTTTTCATCTCCGCAAATATACACGTAAGCACCTTGCTCAAGCCATTCAAATAATTCTTTGCTTTGTTTCTTCATTTGGTGCTGGACATATACTTTTTCCTCAGTATCTCTTGAAAAAGCCACGTCCATTTTCGTTAAGACGCCATCTTTTAACCACTTTTGCCATTCCGTTTGGTATAAGAAATCCGTCACAAAATGCTGATCACCGAAGAATAACCATGACTTTCCGTTTGCACCCATTTCCTCACGCTCCTGCATAAATGAACGGAAAGGGGCGATGCCTGTGCCTGGTCCTACCATAATGATCGGTGTATCTGGATCTTGAGGAAGCTTAAAGTTTTGGTTGTGCTGAATATAAACAGGTAACGTATCACCTGGCTGCAGGCGCTCTGCACATAAAATCGAACAGACACCTTGGCGTTCTCTGCCGTGCGCATCATATCTGACAGCCCCTATCGTCAAATGAACCTCTTCGTCATTTGCTTTGAGACTGCTTGCAATGGAATAAAGGCGTGCAGGGATTTTTCTTAAAATGGACGTGAATTCTGCGGCGGTTCCTTCAAAAGGACCGAAATCACGAGCCGCATCTACTAGGTCCCGGCCTGCGATATATTCTTTCAGTTTTTCTTCGTTTCCTTCTTTTAAAAGGGCATGCAAGGATTCACTTTTTGTCAGTGCAGCGATCTTTTGAAGAAGTGGTTTTGTTAAAACCGTGATCTCAAAATGCGAGGTGAGTGCTTCTTTTAAAGGAAGAGTGTCTCCATTTTTATGAACGGTGACGGATTCTTCTGCATTCCACCCGCATGTTTGAATCAGTTCATCGACAAGCGCAGGATCATTTGTCGGGTAAATGCCGAGACTGTCACCTGGCTCATACACGAGACCTGAACCTTCAAGCGAAAGCTCTAAGTGACGTGTTTCTTTATTAGATCCACGCCCATTTAAGTTGATATTTTCAAGAACTTCAGCATAAAAAGGATTCGTTCTTGAATATTCAGAAACGGCTTGATTGTTGGCTCCCGCTGATTCTTGCGGCAGTGATACAGCTTCACCTTCACTCAAAGAAGAGGCAACACCTTGAAGCCATTCTGAAAACGGCTCATCATAATCAAGGTCACAATCCACTCGGTCAAACAGGCGTGTACCGCCAAGCTCTTCGAATCGTTCATCAAATTCTTTTCCTGTCTGACAGAAGAATTCGTATGAGCTGTCACCTAATGAAAGGACAGAAAAGCTTAAATGATCGAGCTTTGGCGCACGTCTGCCGTGAACATATTCATGGAACGAAAGGGCATTATCCGGCGGATCTCCTTCGCCATGTGTGCTGACAATGACCAGTAAATTGTTTATTTTTTTCAGATTATTCGGTTTAAAATCGGACATAGAAGAGAGCGTCACTTGAAAGCCTTTCTCTTCAAGATGCTGGGCTGTCTTTTTTGCTAACCCTTCGGAATTGCCTGTTTGCGACCCATAAAGCACGGTCACATCTTTGCTCACAGGCTGTACAGATGCTGCGGCAGAAGGCGCCGGAGCGACAACTTCTGAGCCGGCAAGGGTTGCCTGTGCTGATAAATAACCAGTAAGCCAAATTTTTTGCTGTTCTGTTAAAGTCGGAAGCAGCTGATTGAGTAACTCTGCCTGCTCCTGGCTAAACGGACTGTTCAATACATGAAGTTGCAACAATATCCACCTCACAAGGAATATAAACATAGATTAATTCGATAGGAATTATATATATAGGTTCAATTTGAACTTTACCGAAAGTTTGCCATTAAGTAAAATATATAATATTGATTGTCATGATTAAGATTTCTAATGACAAAACACGGATGAATAGGGGAGAGGGCACAAAAAAAGGAAAACGGATCACCGTTTTCCTCTTTTTCGCCTGCCTTACGCCGTTGGAAGTCCCATCACAGCTTTCACTTCTAAATATTCCTCGATACCGAAGTCTCCCCATTCTCTTCCGATACCTGATTGCTTAAAGCCTCCAAATGGGGCAAAGTAATCTGTTTCAGCATTGTTAATGGTGATTTGACCGGCACGAATATGTTCAGCGACATATTTTAATGTTTTCTCATCTTGACCAACAACATACCCGGCAAGACCATACACTGTATCGTTGGCGATCTCAAGGGCATGATCGAGGTCTTGATACGTGATCACACTCATGACTGGCCCAAAGATTTCTTCTTGCGCAATGGTCATATCATTTTTCACATTGGTGAAAATGGTATGTTTGGCGAAATATCCTTTATCGATTCCGTCTGGCTTTCCAGTTCCCCCAGCAAGAAGGGTAGCACCTTCTTCGATTCCTTTTTCAATATAAGATTGCACCGTATCCCACTGCTTTTTAGAAACAAGCGGGCCAGTAGCGTGATCTTCTCTCGGATCACCAACTGTAAACTTCGGCAGGGCGTTCAGCAGCGCTTTTTCAAACTTGTCTTTCATTGATTCTGGAATCAGCATACGTGTAGCTGCAGAACACACTTGACCTGTATTCATCGCAATATGATGAATGGCTGTTTCTGCTGCTTCGTCCACATCTGCATCGTCTAAGACGATAAGAGGGGATTTTCCGCCAAGCTCAAGTGCTACTTTCTTCACATTGTCTGCTGCGTTTTCCATAATTTTAGAGCCGACGGCACCTGATCCTGTAAATGAAACGAAGTCAATATCAGGGTGTGAGCTAATGCCGTCACCAATCACGTCACCCGTTCCGTTTACTAAGTTGAAGACTCCTTTCGGTACACCTGCTTCATCAATAATTTCTGCAAGAATCATCGCAGCAAAAGGGGTAATTTCCGCTGGCTTTAAGACAACTGGTGAACCTGCCGCAATGGCACCCGCAATTTTAAGAGATGTCTGATTCGTCGGGAAGTTCCACGGTGTAATCAATCCACTGACACCAATCGCCTCTTTTATAATCGTATGTCCACCACGATCTTCGGTAAATGTATAAGATTTCAGTGCTTCCGCTGCTTTAGAAAAATGTTCATAACCCATTTTGTAATGAACTTCTTCGGACACTTTCAGCGGTGCACCAAGCTCTTTTGTCATCACTTCTACAAGTTCATCCTTGCGTTTTTCGTACCCGCGCACAATGTTTTCCAGCATTTCTACTCGTTCATTTCGAGATGTTTTTGAGAAAGAAGGGAAGGCGGCTCGGGCTGCTTTGACTGCCTTATCTAAATCTTCTTTCGTTCCTAAACTAATGGTGCCAATGACTTCCTCTGTCGCAGGGTTAATGACCTCCGTCGTTTCGTTTCCTGTTGATGCGACCCATTCTCCATTAATAAAGTGTTTCTCTTGATTTCTCATTCTGACATGTCTCCTTTTTATGTGTGATTCAATCCATTATTTTGTTTTCAGCTGATATAAAACTGTACCCACTGTGAAAAATCTAAAACAGAGAAACTGCATAAGAAAAAGTTTCTGATATAATACGCAAAGTGGGACATATGTCCTTTTCAACATGAGGGCATCTATCATTTAATGGAACTAGACTGAAAAAAGAAGGAGCTTTTGAACGAATGAAAGGTGTTATTTTCGCATTATTAGGAGGCGCTTGTATTACACTGCAAGGCGTAGCCAACGCCAGAATTAGTCAAGATATCGGGACGTGGCAGGCGGCAACGATCACGCAGCTGACAGGGTTTATCATCTCTCTCGTCATTTTACTCATCGTACGGGATGGCCACTTTAAGGAATACAAAAAAGTGCAGCCTCTTTATTTAATTGGAGGTGCATTTGCAGCCATTATTATCTTTAATGAGGTCACTGCCATTCAAATCATTGGGGTGACACTCACCATCGCTGCTTTACTTATCGCACAGCTTGCGTTTACCTTTGCCATCGATGCAAAAGGATGGTTTGGTGTTCAGAAGAAAAAAATGAAATGGCCCCATTATGCAGGCATCTTTTTAATGATTGCAGGCGTCATCATCTTAAAACTATAAAGGAGGGCATCAGATGGAGGAGCTGCATGATGAATCTCTTTTTTCCTCTTATATGAAGACGCATCAGTTACAGAATGTCTTTCATCAAAAACTCATCTCACATGTGAGCTTGTGGCGTTATCAGCAAGGTGAGCTGATTTGTTCAAAAGGGGATAAAAGGGAGTATATGTACTTGCTGGTGAAAGGAAAATTAAAGATTTTCACCACCACAAAGGAAGGAAAAACATTTATTCTTTGCTTTAAAAACCCTCTTGAGGCGATTGGAGATATTGAATACGTTCAGCAGACAGATATGGTCAATACAGTTGAAGCCGTTACAGAAGTACATATGCTGAGGATTTCTCATCAAGCCCTCATGCGGCATGCAAAGGACGATCCACGAGTTTTAGCCTTTTTGCTCAAGGGCATCACAAACAAATTTTATACAAAATCAAATGATTTAAGCTTCCACCTTTTATACCCTGTAGAGGTCAGGCTTGCAAGCTATTTATTGTCTGTTTTAACAGGTGATGATGACGCGCACGCACGGCCGCTTCGCCTCACGGATGCAGCGAGCTTAATTGGAACAAGCTACCGCCATATTAATCGGGTCATTCAGCAGTTCCAAGAAAAAGGGCTGATTGAAAGGCGAAGAGGAAAGATTACGATTTGTGATCAAAAAGGGCTTTTAGAAATAGCAGAACACAATATTTATGAATAGAAGAAACGAAGGGACTTATATATGATCATAGGAATAATATTAGCTGTCACTGCTGGGGCACTTGTCAGCTTACAAACCATTTTTAATAGTAAAGTCAATGAGCATACAGGCTCTTGGTCAACAACGACGCTAGTTCTAGGAATGGGCTTTATTGCTTCACTTTTGATGGGTCTTTTGTTAGAAGGAACCGGCATGTTTCAATTAAGGCATATGGAAGCCTGGTACTGGATAAGCGGAGCCATCGGGGTAGGCGTTGTCATCTGTCTTGTTCAGAGCATCAAACGTCTCGGTCCCACTTATGGAATCTCGATTGTTCTCACCTCCCAGCTAGGTTGTGCGCTTCTATTTGATTCGCTTGGCTGGCTTGGGTTAGAAAAAGTAACATTTTCTTTTACAAAATTATTAGGTGTACTTGTCATTGTGGCTGGAATCCTCGTATTTAAGTTAACCAAGCTTGAACCAGTAGAAGAGGAGCAGTCAAGAGAAAAAGGGCTGCCACAAAAGTAGCTACCCTTTTATTTAAATCAACCGCCGCCATAAAACCGTTATGGTAGATAAACCAGTTAAAAGGAGCCTTTTCATGAAAGGCTTTTTTTTCTGTCCATCGTCGCTTGCTTGATATTCTGTTCGATCTTTCGCTACGAGAACACTATAAGCGATTTTTCGTTCGATTGCTTCCGTAAGAGATAACGCAAATGGTGCACTATCAATCACCAAAATCGATTCAGTATTTAAAAAGCTGGATCTTGCATCTAGATTATATGTTCCAATAATACTTAAGTTATCATCAATGACCATTGATTTGGCGTGAATTGAATACGGACCTTGATATTCATACAAATGAACACCCGTTTTCATGAGTTCCTTTTTCGTGCTTAAATATCCTGCAAATGCTAAAGGGTTTGGTGTCGCTGTAAGAGAATTCGTCACGATCGTCGTTTGAATATCATTTGGTAATGGCGTGAGTCCGTCTTTCATTGGCCGTGTCGGTATGACATAAGGCGTCTGGATCAGAACCGAACGCTTTGACCGCTGTGCGAGATCGTTTAACTTTTTCAAGACGAGCGGACGTTTATTTAAGCGTTCCACTGGATTTGTGAAAAATGCAATCTGCTTTGCACGAATGGCGTCTTTTGCCCAATCATATGTGGACGTGACAAAGGGTTCTTTTGTACGAATGGCTTCCTGATAAGATCGAAGTAGCTGTTTTCTTAGCTTTTTTCCTTTTTTCGCTTTTGCTTTGGAAAATACATCTTTCGTTCTTTTCGTAAAATCATGATTCCACAAATAAACGAAATACTGCTCCATTTCATCTAATACTTTTCCTTTTTTGGCGTTGTACAGCAGCACATCTCGGTCATATGCAAAGTCTTTCGGCGGCTGATCTGCAAAGTATTTATCACCAATATTTCTGCCGCCCATGACAGCGACCCTGCCATCTGCCAAAAGAAGCTTATCGTGAAGGCGGTTATGCCACGTCCATGGCTTGAACAAACGAAAAGGCTCATAAAAACGAATGGCCATATTCGGGTGATTCGCCACAGCATAACGCAAATGCTTCAGCGGTCCACGCAGGCTATGGCAAATGCCATCTAACAACAGCTGAACTTTTATTCCTCGATCAGCTGCTTCAATTAAAGCACCAAGCACCCATTCGGCGGTTTTTCCTTTTTGAATGGAATAATAACTCAAACGAATGTTCTTTTTAGCCTCGCGAATCATTTGAACTCTCACTTGACCTGATTCAAACCCGTCATCAAGCAGCATGACTTGATTTATGCCTTGGTCGTCTCCTGAGATGGAAGAGGCTTTATAGATGCAATGTTCTTTACATGTTTTTTGAAACGGTAAATAAAACAAGACAAATGCGGTCAAAAATACATACACCACATATAAAAGGATCAGAAAAAACAAGAATTGAAGCACAGTGATCAACTCCTTTCACACAAACCGTTCTTTTTCTTAGCTTATGTTAAAAACAAAATTTCACTCATTCAGCTTTCTAATGAAAAATACAGGATAAAAGAATCACCTTGTTTTCATAGGGCATTTAATTATAGTATGAAATGAGTAAGGGGGAATCGCATTGAATGAACCATTATTTAATATACCAAGTGATGTGTATCAAACGTTAAGTGAAACAGAACGTTATTTACTGCATTATATTCACCAGCATTTAGAGGATATCTCCACCTTATCCATCGTCACATTAAGTGAAAGAGCCAACGTGTCGACAGCGACCATTGTCAGACTGATGAAGAAAATCGGATACAACGGCTATACATCCTTTAAATATCGATTGAAACAAGAAAAGAAAATGACAGATGATAGTGATCAACTAAAAAATATTGACGAAGACATCAAACTAGCCATTCGAAAAAATGAAGAAGAGGTCTTAAAGACGATTCAACTGCAAAGTATTGGGCAAATTGAGGATGCAGTTCAAAAAATCCACGATGCGGACAAAATTTATATTTTTGGCAGAGGCTTCTCAGAGATGATCGCCAAAGAGATGACCATCAAATTGCAGCTCATCGGAAAAACATGTGAAGTTCATGACGACCCGAATATCATTCGGCTCAAATCGCGTGACATTGATAAAAACGAACTTGCCATCTTTGTTTCATTAAATGGAGAAACGTCGGAACTAGTAGAAGCCTGCCAAAACCTCAGTATGAAGCAAGTCACGACCATTACGGTCACAACTAGAATTGATTCTACATTAAGTAAAATATCAGATATGACACTCGTCGGATATAAAGGGGAACAATCATTCTTCCCAGATTACGAAGTCAGGTCCCGCCTGTCGCTTCATGTCATTGCCCGCATTTTACTAGACGCCTATGTGATTCGGATGAAATAAACACTCAAAAAGCCTTCCACACTTCATGATGGGGGGCTTTTTAACATGAAAACCTTTACACAATCTGAAAACATTTTCACTGAATCGTATGAGATACTTTCTTTAGAGAAAAGAAAGAAGGTGAAACCAATTGATTTATACCTGCACCTTAAATCCTGCTATTGACCTATATATTGCATTAAAAGAAATGCGGGCAGATACAGTCAACCGCACGGAAGATGAGGATTATCAGCCGAATGGAAAAGGTGTTAATGTGTCCATTATGCTAAAGAAATATGGCTTCACCAGCACTGCATTAGGATTTATTGCTGGGTTTTCAGGTTCATATATTGAACAATCGTTAAACGATCTCTCCATTCAAACTGATTTTATCCCAGTGGATGGGATTACACGCATTAATGTATTTATTAACACAACGGAAGAATACAAGCTTGTGAATCAAGGACCTGCTATTGAGGCAAAAGCGCTTGATGCCTTTCGCGAAAAAATCTCGACCATTCCAAAAGGCAGCATCTTCATTATGTCAGGCAGTCTGCCTAAAGGCGTTCCTGCTAGCATTTTCTCAGAGATAGCCGCTATTTGTCATCAAAACAACGTGAAATTTATTTTAGACACAAGCTCTAAAGCGGTTTTAGAAACACTTCAATACAAACCATATTTACTAAAACCAAATGAAGAAGAGATGGCCGCATTTTTTGGAAAAACCCACCGTTTATCAGAAACAGAACTCGTTGAATCAGGGCGAAAGCTGATCGAGATGGGTGCAGAGCAAGTACTCATTTCCCGAGGAGGGGAAGGAGCACTATTCCTTACAAATGAAGCCGTATTAAAAGGAAATGCACCAATAGGAACGGTCGTAAATACGGCTTGTTCTGGTGATGCCATGCTCGCTGCATTCCTAAGTAAACAGCTGGAAGGACAACCTTCGGAAGAATGCTTACGCTACGGCATTGCAACAGGGGCATCTACCGCCTTTTCAAAAGGGTTAAGTGATTTACATGACATTGATTCATTAATTGAGCAAATACACATTCAGAACATATAAGGGGGAGTTCACATGAGCCGTAAGAAAATTGTCGCTGCCACTGGCTGTCCAACAGGCATTGCGCACACATTTATGGCAGCTGAGGCATTAAAAATCGCAGCTGAGCAATTAGGGGTCGACATCAAAGTTGAAACGCATGGTCAAGTAGGAATTGAAAACGCTTTAACTGATCAAGACATTTTGGAAGCAGATGGCGTTATTGTTGCAGCGGACAAAGATGTGAATACAGATCGTTTTCACGGCAAACCACTGATTGAAGTGCCTGTAGCGAAGGGTATCCGCACGCCAAATGAACTGATTCAAGGCATTATCAATGGAGAAGCACCCGTTCATCAAGTGAAAGGAAGAGCTTCTGGAACAGAAAAACCATCTACGTCTTCATCCGCTCAACAAAAGTCAGCGAATAAGTGGATACACACCATCTATAAGCATTTAATGAACGGTGTATCACACATGCTTCCATTTGTTGTTGGGGGCGGTGTCTTAATCGCTTTATCTTTTCTATTCGGTATTTACTCAGCTGATCCTCAGCATGAAACGTATCATCCGTTCGCTGCCTACTTGAAAAACATTGGCGGGCTCGGCTTTAGCTTAATGGTGCCTATTTTAGCAGCGTTTATCGCTGATTCAATCGCCAAACGCCCAGGGATGGTTGTCGGATTTATCGGTGGCCTGCTTGCAAACGATGGAGGCGCTGGATTCTTAGGTGGTATTATCGCAGGTTTTGCAGCAGGGTATATCATCGTACTTCTTCAATTCCTGCTTCAAAAATTACCAGCATCACTTGACGGATTAAAATCAATTTTCATCTATCCTGTCATTGGTATTTTCTTAATCGGGGCTGTCATGACCCCGCTATTAGTTCCAATTACAGGGCTAAATCATTCATTAATGGATTTTCTCTCATCAGTTCAATCCACCAATCCATTGCTTTTAGGTTTAATTGTTGGAGCCATGTGTGGATTTGATATGGGAGGACCTTTTAACAAAGCAGCCTATGTCACAGGAACGGCTTTACTCGCAGAAGGTAACCTTTATTTCATGGCAGGGGTGTCAGCAGCATGTATCACACCACCGCTTATCATTGCGATTGCCACAACGATTTTCCGAAAACATTTCACACCACAGGAACGAAATGCTGGGATGATCAACTATATTCTCGGAGCGACTCATATTACCGAAGGAGCCATTCCATTTGCAGCCAAAAACCCAGTCGTTGTCCTACCAATTATCATGTTTGGTTCCGCCATCTCTGCTATATTGACGTATCTCTTTGGCGTACAGGTTCCTGCTCCGCACGGTGGATTCCTTGTCCTTCCAGTCGTCACAGGCGCATTTCAGTGGGTGCTTTCCATACTCATCGGCTCACTTGTAGGTGCGATTCTATACGGACTTTACCGCAAGAAAATAGACAAACCCGCAGTTTAATAGGGAGGAAGAGAAATGATGGAACATATTTATATGAATCTACATGAAACAGCTTCTTCACAGGCTGGCGTTTTTGCAGCCATAGCTGACATTGCCTCTGAAGCAGGGATTTGCACATCTCCTGAGGCTGTCAAAAAAGGACTAGCTGAAAGAGAAGCTCTGAGTACAACCGGCTTTCAAGATGGATTTGCCATTCCGCATACACAGTCAGACGCCATTCAAGTACCGGCACTCGTCATCGTCCGTACAGAAACCGGAATCGAATGGGACGCTTTTGATGGGAAGCCTTGCTTTTTCTTCTTATCCTTGCTCATTCCAAAAAGTGAAGCAGGAACCACTCACTTACAAGCACTTTCTGCTCTTTCACGCGGATTAATGGATGAAATGAAACGGCAAAAACTGCTCGAAACAAGAACAAATGAAGAAATGCTCGCTGTATTAAAAACAGATATTTTGACGAGAGAGGATGTTTGACCATGCCTTTACTTTCCACAACACCTATGCTTGAAGCAGCAAAAAAAGAAAAATACGGAATTGTCGCATTCAATGTACATTCCTTTGATAGTATTTACTGGGTACTCGAAACGGCAGCTGAATTAAAATCACCTGTCATTTTGCAAACAACGGTTGGCACGGTCCAATCGCTTGGTGCAAAAGCCATTGCAGATACAGTAAAGGCGGCAGCGGATCAATACCAAATCCCAATCGGCCTTCATCTCGATCATTGCACTGATTTTGATGTAATTCTTACTTGTATACGAGCAGGATATACATCCGTGATGATCGATGCTTCCATGCATTCATATGAAGAAAATGTACGCCGCACAAAAGAAGTGGTGGACCTTGCCTTAAAAGTAGGTGTAAATGTAGAAGCCGAGTTAGGCAAGGTAGGCGGGGTAGAAGATGATATTGTCGTGGATGAAAAGGATGCTCAAAAAGCCATTCCATCAGAATGCCGTCAATTTGTAGAAGAAACTAGTGTACCTACTTTAGCACCTGCGATCGGCACGGCCCACGGCATTTATAAAGGGGTGCCGGATATCGACTTTGACCGCATTGAACAAATTGCAGCGCTTGTCGATGTGCCGCTTGTCCTTCATGGTGGTTCAGCTGTACCAGATGAAGATGTCAAAAGATGTGTCGCACTCGGTATGGCAAAGGTCAATGTGTCCACTGAACTGAAAAATGCATACTCTGAAGCGATTCGTGATCATTTCTCAAACGAACCTGAAAGCTTAGATCCGCGTATGTATTTACAAAAAGCAAAACAAGCAGCCAAAGACATGGTCACATCTAAAATAAAGATCGTTGGCAGTGAAGGAAAAGCCCAACTTTTATATCAATAAGATGAAAAAAAGCAGAGCCGCATCGCTCTGCTTTTTTCACATTATTCGCTTTCTTTCATTTCATTTGATGTACGTACTCGTGCATTTCCCATAAATATGACCGTAATCGCCGCAAGTGCAATCGGGAATAAAGCAATCATAAATACATACGTAATACTTTGTGACATCGCATCAATCACTTTATTTAAAATATCAGGCGGAATTTGTGAGCGTGCCCCCTCTTGAAAAATGGCTTGTGGATCACCAACTGGAGAAGAAGCTCCTTTCATTCCGCTAAAAGCATCTGCTAAACGATTTGTCAGGACATTGGTTTGAATCGTTCCAAAAATCGTCACGCCTAAAGTCATCCCAAGTGATCTCATGAACGAATTGGTAGAATTAGCACTGCCGCGGTAGCGCGGAGAGAGATCATTCATTGAAGCAGATGGCAGAAGGGAGAAGCTAAATCCAACGCCAAAACCTGAAATCATCATAAAGAGCGTAAGCCACAATCTTGCTGTATCAGGCGACATATTGGCAAGCAGCAGCATCCCAGCAAAAAATGAAATCACAGAGATGGTCATTAATCGTCTAAAAGGTACTTTCGTCTGCATCGTTCCACCAATCATACTGCCAATCACGGAACCAATCATCATCGGTGTTAAAATGAACCCGGCACTTGTTGCAGATTCACCGTACACCGCCTGGACGAAGATAGGAATAAAGACAGCTAGAATAATAAACGTCCCGCCATATAAAAACGCCAAAATTTGAGATGTCGCAAACAAACGATTTTTAAACATCCAAAATGAAATAATCGGTTCTTCTGCCTTCCGTTCAACAATGAAGAAGATGGTGCCAAAGACAACAAACACAGCAAATAGTGTCAAGATTTGAACAGAATCCCATGCATACGATTTACCGCCAAGCTCAAGGGCGAACATTAAACTGACAACCGCAACGACAAGTGTAATGGCACCTGACCAGTCAATTTTCTGCTTGCGATGCTCAAGCGATTCTTGATAAAATTTGGCGATTAAGAATACACTGACGATACCAATTGGTACGTTAATATAAAACACCCAATGCCAGCCGATCGAATCCGTAATAATTGCTCCTAACAGCGGTCCTAATACACTGGATAGACCAAAAACTGCACCAAACATACCGGACATTTTCCCGCGTTTTTCTGGCGGGAAGATATCAAAGATAATCGTGAAAGCGATCGGAAGAAGAGCACCGCCTCCAAGTCCTTGAATCGCACGGTAAATAATGAGCTGATCCATTGTTTGTGCGATGCCGCACAGCGCAGATCCAATTAAAAAGAAAATAAGTCCAAACAGAAAAAAACGCTTTCGACCATACATATCTGAAAGCTTTCCATAAATCGGCATACCGGCCATCACTGCCACCATGTAAGAAGCAGTCACCCAAGCAAATTTATCAAAACTGCCCAAATCGGCGACGATGCTTCCCATTGCTGTTGCGACAATGGTGTTGTCCATCGCTGCCATAAAAATCCCTAACAGCAACCCGACGACAACAAAGCGAGTGGATGCCTTGCCTTTATGATCCACGTTATTCATTTCATTTACCTCCTGCTTACGTTCTCTTCACTTTTTTGCTATGATCAAGTTAATTATAAAGTAAGAGAACATTTATCTTGATGATCAAGATAAATTGATTTTAAAGGGAGGAGAACAAGTTGTCAACAAAGAACGAGACAGAAGATCGAGCGGACCAGATCATTCATACGATGAGACGCCTTGCTACACGAACAGTCCTATTTCACCAAGCAGCCGCTCAATCGCTCGGCCTTTTCCCAACAGATCTCAAATCAGCAGATTTGTTAAACGAACTTGGACCACTCACAGCAGGTGAATTAAGTGAAAAAACCGGTCTCAGCTCAGGTGCGGTCACCGCTCTCATTGACCGGTTAGAAAAAGCAGGCTACGTCAAAAGGGAGAAGGACCCAAAAGACAAGCGAAGGGTCATCATTGTTCCATTAACAGCGGGGAAATCACAGGTGAAACAACTCTTTCTATCTTTATCGGCATCCACCAAAAAACTCACAAATGAATACAAGCCAGAAGAATTGGATTTAATCATTCAATTTATTTCAGAAGCAGCTGAAATCATGGATCAAGAGCTGCAATTGCTTAAGTCTAAATCGTAAGAAAGCACACTGATGCGTTAACTACACCGAAATAAGTAAAGCGAGAAATGAACGAAAACAACAAAGATGCTCTCATTGCATCTCTAAAAAAACAAAAAGTTGGAAGAGGAAAATAGGCAATTAAGAGAGCAACTGAAAGTAGCATATGCAGATGTCTATAAAAATTTATAAGAGAGAACAACGTTCACCCTCCTTCAACTAACGGAGCAGTATAGCGCAAGAAGAAGTTGATGAAATAATGATAAGTATATTAGGATGCTTATCCTAAAAAGGGGAGGTATAACAGAAAGTGGAGATTATAAAGTTTAAGGAAACTGATACAAAAGAGATTATTTCATTGTTTTATGAAACAGTTCATTCCGTAAATTCAAAAGATTATTCCCAAGTACAATTGGATGCTTGGGCACCAAGAGATGAAAAAGAATCTAAAATGAATTCTTGGAAGGAATCATTGAGTCAAAATATAACATTTGTTTCTAAAGTGAATGGTAAAGTTGTTGGTTTTAGCGATTTAACGCATACCGGGTACTTAGATAGACTATTCGTTCATAAAGATTATCAAGGACAAGGTATAGCCACAGCTTTAGTTGATATGCTCGAATCTGAGGCAAAGAAACTAAAGCTTTTAGAAATTGATACCGAAGCAAGTATCACAGCTAAGCCATTTTTTGAACATCTAGGTTACAAAATTGTTTGTTCACAAACTGTGGAAAAAAAGGGGGTTAAGTTGGCTAATTTTAAAATGCTAAAAAAAATAAAATAATCATTTTTTTGTTATGCTAACAGGTGCGTTAGTTTAAGAAGAAAGGGTATAACATATTAGTGATATAAAATATGTTATACCCTTTAATAGACAAGAAAAATGAACCAAATATGTTGTCCAGAAAGAAGAACCTGCGGACGCTGATCATTGAGCACTTAAAATGCCTTGATTGGTGTCCGTTTTTTGAAGAAACGCACCTTTCTCTGATTAAATAGAAGCTGTTTTTGTATCTTTATTCCTATTTAATGACATTCCTTGTGTTGGTAAAATTGACCTTGTCAATGAATAGGAAGGAGTGAATTCTGCTGGGGAAGATACTTGATGCAAAAGCACTAACCAGTGCCATGGATACAAGGTCAAAACACTATCAGGAACTCCGCGAACAAATGGTAGATTTAAAAAAGGCATTACAAGGTGTTGCCAACCTCGGTGATGATTTCACTGGAAAAGGTGCCGATAACATTAAAAGCTTCTATAAAGAACTCGCTGGAAATGTAGACATGTTTATTAGCTTTATTGATAAGCAAAAAGCCTTTCATGAAGGTGTTTCTGGGACACTGGATGATACGAGCTTTGGCGGCGATACCTTTATAGAGGAACACTTTTTAGACAATGCAGTACATATGGGCATCAAGAATGCAAAAAGCATTGTGAAAGATCAAAAACAGGCACTCAAAACGATTTTTCAAGATATTGATGACCTCATTTCCCTAGAGGTATTTGATAGCCAAACCTTTGCTGAAAAAATAGAAGATGCGGAAGATGAACGAAAAAAGACGGTCAAAGAACTAAGAGAGCTTGATCAAAATTTAAAAGATGAATATGCTTTGTCAGAGACGGAGCAGCAAGCTACAATGGCATTGTACGCAGAAATGATCAATGCCACAAATGACGGAAAATCCATTTCGCCTATGAATTTTGACAAGAAAGCGTATCAAAATAGCGAAATCTACAAGGCAAAAAGCGATATTGAGAAGCAAACTTCTGAATATCTAAAAATCAAAAAAGATCAAGAAGAAGCCCGCAAGATTGCAAAGGAACAAGAAGCGCTCGCCAACCGTCCGTGGTATGAAAAAGCCCTTGATTACGGTGGGAATATCGTTAATGAGCTGACAGGCGTGAACGATGCAAAACGTGCCGCAACAGGTGTCGATCCGATCACAGGTGAAGAACTCACCGCAGGACAGCGAGTCGCCGCAGGCGGCATGGCAGCAGCAGGCTACATCCCGATCGTCGGATGGGCAGGACGTATTTTCAAAGGCGGTAAAGCCGTTTATAAAACGACTCAAGCCACGTCCGCCGCAGTCAGAGCAGTCGACATCTATAAGACGTCGCAAAAGTCCTTTGATGCCTTAAAAACATCCCAAAAAGGCTTATATGGTCTCACCGCCACCAACGGCTTCAGCGAAGCAATTACAGGTCGAGATATGTTTGGAAATAAGATCTCGAAAGAACAGCAGGAAGCGAGTGTGAATGCGGCGCTGGGGATGCTTTTGCCGTTTGGGGCAAAAGGGTTTCATGGGAAGATAGGTTTAAGTTCTCAAAGTCCAGAAGGATTTAATCGAAAAAGGGCTTTGCGACACGCTAAGGATTTAGGGGGGATACCTAGGTCTCAACAGCCTACTCGTCAATGGCAAGTAGGAGATAATGTTTTTAAGAAAGGGCAAGAACATCGTAATTATGAGTACAGTTCTAACCATACTCACCATGGCCGGTACTATGAATTTGATACCCCAAAAGGAAAAAGAGTTATAGTGCAACATACTAATGATGGAAAATTACACACTCACGCAGGGAAACCAAAAGAGGGTGCCGATCCATTTAATTATGATTTTAAAAAAGAAAGATATTCAAATATATATGGACCAAATGGTGATCACCATATCTATTACAATGAATAACGAGGAATGAAAAATATGGCATATAAAAATGAAAAAATACAGAAAAAAATTGCTTTGATGAATGCTAAAAAGAAAATACAACAATTAGCATATATTGAGGTAATTGATTTTGAAGATGATGCTTCTCAATGGCTAAAATTATGTGAAACAGTATTAAAACAATTTCGTCAAATAGATTCAACACCTTCCGAAATATTAACAAATACAGACAAAGACTCGATTATGACTTGGTTAAAAAATTCATTAGATTTTCTCAAAGAGAAAAAAGAATGGTTTATTTTAATTGAAAATGACCCTTTTCCTGTTTGGGCAAATGTAAAAGCTTTAAATTTCGATAAGGCAATTGAAGAAATTTGGCTATTTTCAGAGAATCATAGCATCATTGTAGCAGATAAAATAACAGGTAAAATTGCTCAAATATTTTCAGAAGAAAAACACTTTGAACTTCATATTGGAAACTGCGCAATTTAATTGTAAGCAAGATTAATTGATCAAAGAGCAGAACCACAACCTGAAAGCTCTCGTTTGACATTCATTAGGTTAGCAAACACCACTACTTTGTTTTCTATGAGATGAAGGTTTTTAAACTCGCTATTTAAACTGATAATTTTAATGATGATAGGTGATTCAATGAATGAGAGCTCTAGTTATTTAAAGAAGTTAGAAGATTTTTTAGGTGGGACATTTCATCAGGATATTGATTCACCAGAGGAAGCGTTAGATGAGTTTATCCATGAAGCTAGCAAAGAATGTCTGCTGTCTACTATAAAGGATTGTCAGGGTTTTTTGAATAGTACTCTAACAATACAAAAAAAAGAAAGCTTTATTGAAAATAATGCAGAAATATACTTTCCGGCGATCTCATTAAACCCTCTACAGTGGTTTAATCAAATAATAGAGGAAATGAAAAAAGCAGTGAAAATGCAGTAACAAAATGAACCTTGATTGGCTAATACCTTTCAAGGTTTTTTGTGTTGATTGAACTTCATACCGAAAAAAGTGGAGATAAAAATAGAAAGTTGAAGTGGTATTTTGATAAAGAGGCGATTCACAACATTCAATTATGAAATTCACGCTCTAAGTTTCAAACAAAATCGTTCATGAACCACCAATCTTATTCCCATGCTTCTTTTAATAAACAAATACCTCTTTCGATTTGTTCAAGAGAAAGGTTTGCGAAACCGAGCAGTATGTGCGGTTGTACAGGTGGATTTTCGATAAATAAATGACTTGTAGGATACACTTTAACATGCTGTTGAAGAGCTTTTTCAATTACTTCTTTTTCGGAATAGGGAGTGTGTATACGTAACATGATATATAACCCTGCATTGTCACCAATGATCTCAATTTGTTTTCCAAATAAATGTTGAACTTGTTGTACCAATAAATTCATTTTCCTTTTATAAGTATTGCGCATACGCTTAATATGCTTTGTCCATTCACCACTTTTCATAAATTCAGTCATGGTCAGTTGGTGCAATAACGAAGCATTATGTTCGAAATGTTCAAATTTACTCATATAGATATTGATTAATGAATCAGGTAACACCATATATGCTAATCGTATAGCTGGTAGAAATGCTTTTGAAAACGTACCAAAATAAATGACATGTGCAGCATCTAAAGAGGCTAAAGCAGGAAATGGTTTTTGTCCATATCGAAATTCTCCATCGTAATCATCCTCTAATAAGAAACCGTTATTTGATCGTACCCATTGAATCAATTCAATTCTTTGTTGAATCGATAGTGCAGTACCAGTAGGATATTGATGTGAAGGTGTTATGTACAATAATTTCCCGCTTTTATTTACGAGTGAGTCCAATAATACACCTTGTTTTGATGCAGGAATACTTTCAATCTCAAATCCATGTAAATGACAGACCTCACGTACACCGCTATAACCAGGGTTTTCAACAATGATACTAGAAAAACGTTCTTTTAATAGAAATCCCAAATACAACAGTAGTTGCTGTGTATTACTTCCAACGATCATATTTTTGGGGTTAATGATCATACCTCTCGCTTGAAATAAATAATCAGCCAGTTCTTGTTTAAACCCCGGTTCTCCAAAAGGTTCTCCATATTGAAAGCTAATGGATTGCTGCAGCACTTTGTTGGAAATTTGCCGCCAAACTTTTAAAGGGAATTGTTCCTCATCAACAGTACTTGCTTTGAAATCAATGAAATCGATCAATTGTATTGGTTCATTTCTAGGTACTTCTGAAATAGAGGTTTGAAGAAATATCGGTTCAAATTCATTGACACTATAGCTTTTACGCTCATTGGCTTGAATATATCCTTCAGCTAATAATTGATCATATGCTTGTAGTGTAGTGTGGCGACTAACACCTAGGTCATTGGCTAGTGAACGAATGGAAGGAAGATTTTCTCCTGTTTTTAACTTTCCCTCCTCGATTAACTTTTTAAATTGCTCATAAATTTGTTTATATTTTGGTTGATTGGCACTGAAAGGGAAAATATAATGTTTCATTTCTTCATTCCTCCCTTCTGACATTTAATAAAGTATAAATCTGTACATTTTTACATGTCAGAATATCGATTATTATACTACTAATTGATATGAAAAGGGGATAGAAGAGTGGATATAGTAAGAGCTAATGAAAATGATTTAAAACAAGTTTCGGTTCTATTTGATCAATATCGTCAATTTTATAAACAGACTTCTAATATAGAAGGTGCTTATCATTTTCTAGTGGAACGATACCGTAAACAAGAGTCTATTTTGTTTGTTGCAAAGCAAGGTGAACAATATGTAGGATTTGTACAACTGTATCCCACATTTTCATCTGTTGCGATGAAAGATGCGTTCATTTTAAATGATTTGTTTGTTATAAACGATTTTCGTCAAAAGGGAGTAGGTAAGGAATTGATGAAAAAAGCATTTTCATTTGCAAACGATAAAGGAGCCAGATTTATCTGTTTAGAAACAGCGACTTCTAATATAAAAGCACAACAATTGTATGAAAAAATGGGCATGACAAGCGATTCTTCAACTCAGCACTATATTTATTATTGGGATTGAACGCAGAAGAATGAAGTTTTGGGATGGCAGAAAATTTAATATAACTCGGTCAAAAAAAGATGAATATGCTTTGTCAGAGACGGATCAGCAAGCTACAATGGCATTGTACACTGAATTGATTGCAACAAAATGACGAAACAGCGATTCCTATGGATTTTGACAAGAAAGACTTTAAAAAACACAAAGGGGGGTAATTTTATTGAATTCTTATGATGAAGATCTAATAAAGGATTTGGAATTAAAAGACCTTCTTAAATATGTCAAAGTACATAAAAATCCAAAAATTTATTTAGACTTAATAGAACAAAAATTTGATTTTGCTGGTTCAAAAATAGATTGGTTACAAACCAATAAACATTATAGTAAGAGCTCAAATCATGAATCGTTACTTTCTGATGCTCTTCTCTTTATAACTGAATTAAAAGAAAAATATTTAGATAATAACTTACAAGTAATTTACATAGGGGATAACCTTACAGAGTTTGGGTACCAGTTTGAATTAAAACATCTAGAAGAGTTACTAGTCTATTTTTTAGATATCCCACAGCACCACTACTTTATATCATTAGAAGGTGATTGGAGTATTTGTATTTCATTTGAAAACGATTTGGATTTCGGATTTAGTTTAAACAAAAAATAAGTTTAAGCGTCACATATAGGAAAAATAAAAAATGAATAAGAAGTGAAAAAACCTTGACTGGCTTTATACCATTCTAGGTTTTTTTGCGTTTATTCGTCCTCAAACACGTAAAAGAAGACAAAGAACTCTTTGTATACAACTGAAAGCACACTCAATCAGTGTGTTTTTCTTATGAAAAGAGCACACAATCGCTGCAAAGCACGTGCTGAAGACATTTGGGCTTCTTTGATGCAGGTGAGTTGATTAGACTTATAACCAAAGGGAAAGAAAGGAGGAATTCCAACTGTACTTAACCAAAAGGGGTACTACTTTGCTATCTATGCTGCTTCATACGACATCTTATTTATCAATAGAAGATTTACAGAATCGAATGAATGTCTCGACTCGAACCGTTTATGCTGAAATCAAACGAATGAATAGCTGGCTGGAAACCCATCAGCTTAGTGGCGTCCAGCGAAAAGATCAACGAGGCTACTATTTACATCCACACGAGAGAGAAGCCATTATCGAAAAAGCTGACACTGTTCTTGTCGGTCATGACTATGAACCATGTGTAAAAGAAAGACGTGCCATCTTGCTCCTATCCATTGCATGCAGTGAGAAGCATCTAAAAATTGATGATTTTATAGAGATGACGAAGGTAAGCCGCAATACACTGCTTGAAGATATGAAACAACTAAAAGAAGCACTTTCAAAACAGCAGCTTACACTTCATTATCAGGCGGCCAGTGGCTATTTAATTTCAGGAGAAGAAAGAATAATTCGGTTGGCGCTGAAACCTTATATTCATTTCATTCGCAACATGATAAAAAATGAAAAAACGTTTCCATCGGTTTGGTTAAAGGGTCCTATCTCATATAAGAGAATACATGATCTCCTTCAACAATCCGAACAAGATCTGAAGCTTGAGTTTGCAGATGACATGCTGGATCAGCTGTCTATGGATCTCTTTTTCTACTTTAAACGGATGAAGCTAGGACGTGCTGTACACATTTCAACAGAAGAAAAACGGACATTGCAGAAAACAGATGAATGCTTGGCTGCTATTCGTTTCATGGCGCAAATTCAAAAAGAAACCAGTCTTTTGGTTCATGATGAGGAAATCTATTTTCTTAGTACGCTATGGCTCAGTGCCAAAAAACAAAAACTTCCAACAAGTCAAAAACCAGAAGAACATCTCATTCGAACCATTGCGAGACAAATGATCATTGACTTTCAGCGTTATGCGTGTATTTCCTTCCAGGAAGTAGAAGTCTTGGAACAAAACTTAACCATGCATTTAATTCCGGCCTATTATAGGCTCATCTATCACATTGAGATCATCAATGAATTAACAGATTCCATGAAACATGCACAGCCAGAGGTGTTTGACATCACGCAAAAGGTTGCTTGCCATTTAGAGAAGGCGGCCTGTTCAAAGATGAGCGATCATGAAATTGCCTATGTGGCGATGCATTTTGGCGGCTGGATGAGAAGAGAAGGGATTTCGTCGATTGCGAAACGTTCTGTTTACATTGTCTGCGGAGAAGGAATTGGCACCAGTCACATGCTGAAAACGCAGCTTCTTGAATTAATCGGCTACATCGACATACGCGGACTGTTATCAAAACGTTCATATGAAGAATTAACATCCATTGATGCCGACTTTGTTGTGTCAACGACACCTATTTCGTTTAAAGGAAAACCTGTTCATCTCGTTCACCCTATTCTCACTGCCTATGAGAAAAAAACATTGCTTCAATATGGAGAAGGCTCAGAACCTAAGCTTGATGAGCACCATGTGAATGCTTTATTCAATATCATTCAGCAGCATACCATCGTTCAAAATGAAAAAGCATTGCTTCATGACCTGAAGGAGCTGCTTCATCCCACATATGTATCACACCAGAAAGGGTGGAAACCAGTGTTAAACGATTTATTAACAGAAGAAACCATTCAGCTCCAGCAAACAGCAGACACATGGCAGGAGGCCATTACAAAAGCAGCGCAGCCTTTGCTTGATCAACAAGCGATTCAGGAAAGTTATGTGAAAGCGATGATCCAGTCTGTTCATCAAAATGGCCCTTATATTGTGATTGCGCCACAAGTGGCGATTCCGCATGCCAGACCAGAAGATGGCGTGAACAAATTAAGCATGTCACTTATGTCATGTCATCAGCCCGTTTCCTTTTCAAAGGATGGAAAAAAGCAAGTTCGGCTCATCATTGTATTAGCTGCCATTGACAGTATGACCCACCTGAAAGCACTCAAACAGCTGACGATGCTGTTAAGTGAAGAAAAACGGGTGAGACAATTGATTGAAGCAGAGGAATTAGTAGCCATTCAACAACTAATCAATCGATTTTCAGAAGTATAAAGGAGGAAAAAGAGAATGAAAAAAATTCTTGTTGTATGCGGAAACGGTTTAGGAAGCAGCTTTATTGTTGAAATGAATGTCAAAAAGGCATTAGAAGAATTAGGACTTTTAGCGGAAGTGGATCACACCGATCTCAGTACAAGCAAAAATGAACAAGCAGACCTCTATATCGGCGCAACAGACATTATCGATCAGCTGGATGACGGCACAAGAAAGGTCGCTGGATTAAATAACTTGTTAGACCAGGAAGCCATTAAAGACGTCCTTCGTAAACACATATAATCGACGGAAAAAGGGGGATTCACATCATGATAGAACTGATCATGAACGATATATTGGGCACACCCGCAATTCTCATCGGTTTGTTTGCACTCGCTGGTTTACTTTTGCAGAAAAAGTCAGCTGCCGATACTGTATCAGGCACCTTAAAAACAACAATGGGTTTTTTAATATTAGGAGCGGGCGCCACAGTCGTATCTGATTCACTTGGGGTTTTCAGAAAGATGTTTGAAGCAGCCTTTCACATTCAAGGGGTTGTCCCAAATACAGATGCCATGGCGGCCATTGCCCAAAAGGAATTCGGTACACAGACAGCGCTCATTATGATTTTTGGTATGTTGGTCAATTTGCTTTTGGCAAAATTCACACCCTTTAAATACGTCTTTTTAACTGGTCATCATACGCTATATATGGCGGCTATGCTTGCAGTCGTTCTGTCAACAGCTGGCATGCAAGGGACGCTGCTGATCACCACTGGTTCAATCGTATTAGGTGCAGCGATGGTCATTGCTCCCGCAATCCTTCAGCCGTTTACAAGGAAAGTCACTGGAAGTGATGATTTGGCGCTCGGTCATTTCAGTACGTTCGGCTATTTTACAGCGGGAATGATCGGCAAATGGGTCGGGCGCCCAGAGAAATCAACAGAAACCATTCAAGTGCCTAAATCACTCGGTTTTCTCAGAGATACATCGGTGGCCATCTCCATTACGATGGCTTTGCTTTTCTTTGCGATTGCACCGTTTGCGGGAATTTCATTCATAGAAAACATTAGTGGTGGTACGAACTTTGCTGTCTTCATTCTCATTCAGGCCATTACCTTTGCTGCTGGGGTGTACATTATTTTAGCAGGTGTACGGATGGCAATCGGGGAAATTGTGCCTGCTTTCAAAGGGATTGCCGATCGTTTCGTCAAAGGGGCAAAGCCGGCACTTGATGCGCCAACTGTTTTCCCATTTGCTCCAAATGCGGTGATCATCGGTTTTTTATGCAGTTTTGCAGGTGGCATCGTGTCTATTTTCCTTCTTCCTTTGTTTGGTTTAACTGTCATTGTACCTGGACTTGTGCCGCACTTTTTCTGCGGTGCGACAGCGGGCGTATATGGCAATGCAACAGGAGGAGTGAGAGGTGCAGTCGCCGGTTCCTTTATAAATGGAATACTCCTTTCATTTTTACCAGCTTGTTTACTTCCTGTGTTAGGCACTCTTGGCTTTGAAGGGACAACATTTGGAGATACAGACTTCGGTATCATCGGAATATTGATTGGATTGATCAAATTTTTATTTCATCTTTAAAAAGGAGGCATTTCAGGATGACAGCTATTTTCTCACCTTCATTGATGTGTATGGATTTAACGCACTTCCGTGAACAAATTCAGCTTCTGAACACAAGGGCAGACCGTTATCATGTCGACGTCATGGATGGTCATTACGTAAAGAATATGACCTTATCACCCTTTTTCATTGAACAACTTCGGAAACTGACAGATGTTCCGATTGATGTTCATCTAATGGCCGAACAGCCTCAGGAATTTTTAATTGATGCATGTATTGATGCAGGCGCAACGATGATTTGTTTACATCCAGAAGTGGTGCAAAAAGACGTTTTTCGAATCATTCGGCATATCCACGAAAGAAAGTGTGAGGTCGGCTTTGTTCTCAATCCCGCCACACCAGTTGCAGCATTAGATGCTTTTATTCATTTAATAGACCGGGTGACGATCATGACAATTGATCCAGGGTTTGCGGGTCAGCCTTTTATCAAAGAAATGCTTCCGAAAATGAAAGAGGTGAAAGAAATCAAAGAGAAGGGGGGATACTCATTTTCAATTGAGGTAGACGGCTCTTGTAATGAAAGCACGTTCCGGTTGCTTGCTGAGGCAGGAAATGAAATTTACATCATCGGCACCTCAGGTTTATTTGGACTTCACGAAGAATTAGATAAAGCATGGGAAATAATGAAGCAATTGTTCGCAAAAGAAACAGCCACAATGAAATCACCTTAGTAAAAAGGAGGATGAAGCCCATCCTCTTTTTTACGCAATTTTACTAAACAAACTACCTACTTATCAAAACATACTCAAAAACTTCATAAAAGCACAAATTTATAATTGAAAGCGCTTTATTTATGTGTTATTCTTCAAATATCTTTAGTAAACATTTAGTCAAAAATGATGAGGAGTTTACCTATGACTACACTCAAAGATATTGCTCATGATGCAAAAGTATCCGTCTCTACTGTATCCCGTGTGTTAAATGGCGACCAAACGCTTGCCGTTTCACACGCAACAAGACAAAACATCCTCGACATAGCCAAGAAATTAAACTATACCCCCGTCAGAGCAAGAAAAGCCGATCAAGCAGAAGTAAAAAGCCCACCCGCATCTCCAGTCATCGGTGTCGTTGTCGCCCAATCCATTGACGAAGAATTAAATGATCCTTTTTTTTCATCGATTCGAAAAGGAATTGAAAAAGAATATGCCAAACGAGGTCTGTCCACTCTCCATACCTTTCGCCTAAGAAACATGGATAAAGGGGCGATACTAAAGGATATTGACGGTTTGATTGTCATTGGACGAATCAGCCCTGATACGGTTGAAAAGATGACAAACCGAATGGAACATATCGTTTTTATCAATCATTATGCGGATGAAGATTTGTATGATTGTGTACATGTGGATTTTGTCAGAGCGGCAGATCGTGCCATTCGTCATCTGCAATCTCTCGGCTATACACATCTAGGATATATTGGCGGGAAAGAGAGGGAGCATTATTTTGAAGGAAATGCTGTGATTGAGGATGAAAGACAAACAACGTTTATCAAAAGAATGCAAGAAGCGGGAACTCTTCATATGAATGACATCCACATAGGCGAATATTCGATGCAAGAAGGCTACTCACTTATGCAAAAAGCCATTCAGAAAGGAAATCTTCCAGAAGCCTTTTTTATCGGAAGTGATTCTATGGCAATAGGCGCTATGCGTGCGCTACATGAAGCCGGTCTTCGTGTACCTCAAGATGTCTCAATCGTGGGGTTTAATGATATCGAAGCCGCTTCCTTTTCAAGCCCGCCGCTCACAACGGTTAAAGTATATACAGAACAAATGGGGGAAGTAGGTCTAAAGCTTTTGCTTGAGCGGATAGAGGGAAGAAAGCTTCCCCTAAAAGTCGTCGTGCCAACAAAGCTCATGCAAAGAGGCAGCACATGCCCAATTCATGAAAGGGGGTGAACGAGCATTTCAGCAAACAAAAAAGAGACAAAAAAGCAGGAAGGGAGCTGCTGAGCATGATGGCCAGATCATGCTGAAAACAACGCAGTTCACCCAATTGCTCTCTTATCTCTTTGAAAAGAATAGAATTCCAGTATAATGGACTTCTTTTGTTTCCGCAACCGCATGAATTCTACCGATAATCGTCTGAATTTTCAGTAATCAAAAGGAGGAAACGATGAGTAAAAAAATTCTGATGTTGTGTGTAGCTCTAGTTTTGTCGATGATCTTGTCTGCTTGCGGCAATAACGGTGCGTCTGAAGCAAACGGGAAAGTGACCTTGACTCTATTCTCCACAATGAGTAACAGCGGGGAGAGAAAGGCATTTGAAGAAGTGATCCGTGATTTTGAAAAAGAACATCAAAACATCCGAATTGATGCCAACTTCCCTGGCAACAGCTATGAAGATATGATACGCGTCAAAATGGGCGCAAACGATATGCCAGACCTATTTGATACACACGGCTGGGCCAAGCTGCGATATAGCGAATACGTGGCTGATCTAAAGGAGATGGACTGGGTAAAACAACTCGATCCTTCACTCGATCAAATTTTAAAAGACAAAGACGGCAAAGTCTATGCCTATCCGCTGAATCAAGCAAAAGACGGACTTAGTTTTAATGCCAATCTATTAAAAGAATATGGCATAAAAGTTCCTAAAACACTGAATGAACTGAAAAGTGCTTTACAAACTGTCAAAGAAAAAAGTAAAGGAGACGTTGTGCCGCTCTGGATCCCAGGAGGCGATAATTCAAATATTGCCCAAGTCTTTGATGAGTTGGCAACGCCTTTACTCATTACCGATCAAAAACATCAATACGGAAAAGACCTTGAAAATGGATCATTTGATTGGTCTCACTATACACCGCTTGCACAGTTTATGAAGGAGCTGAAAGATCAAGACCTTTTAAACAAAGATGTACTCACGGCGAAACTATCCCAAGCACCTGAGCTGATGGCACAAAACAAAATTGCTTTCACCTTTGTGGGAGGATCTTTAGGACCTGAGGCGACTGAACTCAATCAATCGATCAAAGTAGGCACCATGCCCGTACCAGCTATTCATGAAGGAGATGAGCAAAGCTGGATTGGCGGGGAACGCTTTACTGTTGCGGCATGGAAAGACTCAAAGCATCTAAAAGAAGCAAAACAATTCATTGACTTTTTAGCAAAGCCTGAAAACGCAAAAAAAATCGCAGAGGGCACTTCCTCTGAAACGGCCTTAAAAGAAGTCAAAGCCAAAAACTATTACTCTACATTTTACGAGCAATATGAAGATATTAAGATTGAACCCTATTTTGATCGAAAATACTTACCGAGCGGCATGTGGGCTGTCATGGCAACGACCGGTCAAGAATTATTAGCAGGCTCCATCACACCGGAACAACTATCGAAGAAAATGGAAGAGGAATATAAACGTCTGAAAAAACAATAGCAGGCTCATGCTGAAACAGGAGTGAAGCCAATGAGTGACATCACAAAAGAAAACCAGGCGGCGACATTTACCTCTTTTCCAAAACAGAAGATGAAAAATAGCCAAAATTCTTCACTTTGGTGGATGTATCTGCCTGCTGTTCTCGTTGTCAGTGCCTTTATCATTTATCCCTTTTTTAACGGGATTCAGCTCTCTTTTACAAATTGGAACGGTTTCTCACAACAGTATGAGTGGATCGGACTGGATCAATACAAACGATTGCTGCAAGATCCAACTACATGGCTTGTTGTGAAAAATACCCTTCTTTACGGCATCGGGAGCACCATCTTACAAAATATGATTGGTCTTGGATATGCACTCTTATTAAATCAAAGTTTAAAAATGAGAGCCATCACAAGAACCGTGATCTATCTACCCGTCATGATCAGCCCGATTGCTATGGGCTATATTTGGTATTTTGTCTTTGCGTACCAAGGTGGTGCTTTAAACGACGTTGTTACCTTTTTTGGATTTGATCCAATGAACGCACTTGGTAATCCGCAGCTAAACACTTGGATCATTGTGTTTGTGAATACGTATCAATTCGTCGGGATTGCCATGATCATTTATTTAGCAGGACTCCAAAGCATACCTAAAGATTATTATGAAGCAGCACAACTCGACGGAGCTTCAGGTCTTCAGCAATTTTGGCGAATCACATTACCGCTTTTAATGCCATCTATCACCATCAATGTTGTGCTCAATGTGATCGGTGGACTTAAATTATTTGATGTCATTGTCGCCCTCACTGGCGGAGGACCCGGAGATTCCTCGCAATCGATGTCGACTTTTATGTACGATCTGTATTTCAAACGGCAGGATGCAGGCTATGCAGCGACGCAAGGTGTCTTCATGGCTGTCATCATCCTTGTCGTTAGTGTCGCAGCGCTCATTTATTTCAAACGAAAGGAGACCGAGGTGTGATGGATAACGCCTATAAACGAAAGAAAAGATGGTACTCCTTACTCGCCCTTTTGATCACATTGCTGCACCTGATTCCATTTTATATTTTAGTCACGACCTCTCTAAAGGGGATAGGAGATTTTAGCTCAAAATGGTTGTTCCCATCAACGCTTCATTTTGAAAACTTTCTGATGGCATGGACAGATGCTCAGCTTGGCCAGTCCTTTTTGAATACAGTGATCATTACGTTCAGCTCGGCTGCCCTACTCATCATCTTTGGATCACTTGCCGCCTATCCGCTTGCAAGAAGAGGAACAAAGCTGAATCAAGCGGTGTATCTCTTATTCATTTCCATTATGGTCATACCGCCGCTCACAGCCCTTGTCCCTTTATACAAAATGGTTGTACAAATTGGCATGATGAATACTTATCAAATCGCTATTTTAAACAATGTTGCTGCTTTTTTGCCACTGACGATTTTTCTATATGCCGGTTTTATCCGGTCGACGATTCCAAAGGAGCTTGAAGAAGCCGCTCGTATTGATGGCGCGGGAACACTCAGAGTCTTTTTCACCGTCGTTTTTCCGCTGCTGAAGCCGATTACCGCTTCTGTTTTAATCATTGCCTGTGTGTATATTTGGAACGACTATCAATTTGCCATCTTCTTCTTGCAAGATAAAGAGATGCATACACTTACAGTCGCCTTATCCAATTTCTTTGGTCAAAATCAACACCAACTCCAGCTCGTTGGCGCCGCTGCTCTTATTGCGATGCTGCCAATGGTCACGATGTTTTTACTTTTGCAAAAATACTTTATCGCAGGGCTGTCTCAAGGCTCTGTTAAAGGGTAATCCAACCTTGATGTAAAAAGGAGTGTCGTCTATGTCTAAAATTACATTTATCGGTGCAGGAAGTACCGTGTTTGCTAAAAATATATTAGGAGATTGTCTGTTCGTTCCCGCACTTGCCGGCTTTGAATTTGCGTTATATGATATCGACCACAACCGGCTGAAAGAATCAGAAACGATGCTACGTCACTTAAAAGAGAACTACGGTGCACATGTGACCATTCAGTCGTATCACAACCGGAAAGAAGCCTTAAAGAATGCGAAATATGTCATCAATGCCATCCAGGTAGGAGGCTATCAGCCAAGCACTGTTATTGATTTTGAGATTCCAAAAAAATATGGATTAAGACAAACGATTGCGGATACGGTTGGCATCGGCGGTATTTTCCGTTCACTTCGAACCATTCCCGTGATGCTCGACTTCGCAAAGGATATGGAAGAAGTATGTCCACACGCCTTATTATTAAATTACACGAATCCAATGGCCACATTGACTGGCGCTATGCTGCGTTATACTCGGGTTCAAACGGTTGGTCTTTGCCATAGCGTACAGGTGTGTACGAAAGATTTATTTCAATCACTTGAAATGGACCATGAAGGCATTGAAGAAAAAATTGCCGGCATTAATCACATGGCATGGTTATTAGAAGTGAAACGAGACGGTCAAGACTTGTATCCAGAAATCAAAGCAAGAGCAAAAGAAAAACAAAAAACGCGGCATCCTGATATGGTTCGTTTTGAACTAATGGATAAATTCGGCTACTATGTCACCGAATCCTCAGAGCACAATGCAGAATATCATCCGTATTTTATCAAATCTCGTTATCCAGAACTGATTGGACAGTTTAACATTCCGCTCGATGAATACCCAAGACGCTGCGAGGAACAAATCAACAATTGGAATACGATGAAACATGACCTTGTGGGAAACACACAAATCACGCATACGCGCTCTAAAGAATATGGTTCACGTATCATTGAAGCGATTGAAACGAACGTTCCCTTTAAATTTGGTGGAAATGTACTGAACACAGGAGGACTCATTCACAACCTTCCTGAAAAAGCCTGTGTCGAAGTGCCATGTGTTGCAGACCGGAGCGGTATCATGCCATGTTATATCGGAGAGATACCTGAACAATTGGCTGGACTCAACCGGACCAATATCAGCTCACAGCTCATGACGATTGAAGCTGCAATCAGCGGCAAAAAAGAACACATTTACCAAGCGGCATTATTAGACCCGCATACAAGTGCTGAATTATCAATTGGTGACACCATCAAACTATGTAATGAATTAATTGAAGCACACGGGGAGATGCTCCCGGCTTATACAGAGCCAAGTCAATACGCAATTTCTTCTAAATAACTAACATAAACAGTCTTAACCTGATGCACCTGGCATCAGGTTTTTTTAGATCAACAAACTGGTCATTGACTGAAAGCGTTTTTAATATTATGATTTTTCTAAAGTTAACCAACAGTTAACCAAAAATACATCATCAATTAGTTAACATGATCATGCCACATGACACACAGACAAAACGACCTAAAAGGGGGGACAGATCTTCGGAACCAAAAGAGCTAGAAGGTAGAGACTTCACATGTTTTATCAGAACGTAAAGCAAAACCGTGGTTTCATTTGACAAAGAGTGTATACAGATGAAGGCCCCTTAGATGAGACAATGACGATAAATCAACACACGATTGCATCACAATCCAAACAAAGAGGAGAGAGGGAACATGACCAAAACAGATGTACAAACGTTGAAAAATTATATTGGCGGACAATGGGTGGACGCCGAAACGAACCAAACGGAAGCTGTTTATAATCCAGCTACTGGCGAAATCATCGCAGAAGTACCACTTTCAACAAAAACGGATGTAGAACATGCAGTCCAGGCAGCACAAGAAGCGTTCACCACTTGGTCTAAAACAGCTGTTCCCCGGCGCGCACGTATTTTATTTAAATACCAACAGTTACTCGTTGAGAAATGGGATGAGTTAGCTGAACTCGTCACGCTGGAAAACGGAAAAAGTGTAACAGAAGCAAAAGGAGAGGTGCAGCGAGGAATTGAATGTGTGGAATTTGCCGCTGGTGCACCAACCTTAATGATGGGGAAACAACTGCCTGATATTGCGACTGGTCTAGAGTCTGGCATGTACCGCTACCCAATTGGCGTCATCGGCGGCATTACCCCTTTTAACTTTCCGATGATGGTCCCATGCTGGATGTTCCCGCTTGCCATCGCTTGCGGAAATACATTTGTTTTAAAACCTTCAGAACGGACGCCAATCCTTGCTGCACGGTTAGCAGAATTATTTGAAGAAGCGGGACTTCCAAAAGGTGTGCTCAACATTGTCAACGGCGCTCACGATGTAGTAAACGGTCTGCTTGAACATGAAAAGGTAAAAGCCATTTCGTTTGTCGGCTCTCAGCCAGTCGCAGAATACGTCTATAAAAAAGGGACAGCACATGGTAAACGTGTCCAAGCACTTGCCGGTGCAAAAAATCACTCTATCGTCTTGAAAGATGCTGATTTAGAATCAGCAACAAAACAAATCATTGGCGCTGCTTTTGGATCAGCAGGTGAACGCTGCATGGCAGCAGCCGTTGTCGCAGTGGAAGAAGACGTGGCAGACGACTTGATTCAACAATTGGTCGATGAATCCAACCAGCTTGTCATCGGAAACGGAATAAATGAAGATGTCTTTCTCGGACCAGTCATTCGGAAAGAGCATAAAAAACGAACTCTTCAATATATCCAATCAGGAATTGAAGAAGGCGCAAGCCTGATTCGTGATGGCAGACAAGATAAAGAAATAAATGGAGAAGGGTATTTTGTCGGACCAACGATCTTTGATCATGTCACAAATCAAATGAAAATCTGGCAGGACGAGATTTTTGCCCCAGTCTTATCCATTGTCCGTGTCTCATCACTCGCAGAAGCAATCGACCTGTCCAATCAATCAAAATTCGCAAACGGTGCCTGCCTATACACAGACAGCGCTTCAAGCATAAGAGAATTTCGTGAAAACATCGAAGCCGGCATGTTAGGCATTAACATTGGTGTCCCTGCTCCAATGGCTTTCTTCCCATTTTCCGGCTGGAAAGATTCCTTCTACGGAGACTTGCACGCCAATGGAACAGACGGAGTAGAGTTTTACACGAGAAAGAAAATGGTGACCGCTCGTTATATGTAGCGTACATTTATTGAACATTGAGGAAGAATGCAGCTCCATCATGGAGACTGCATTTTTTTGTTGTCTTCTAGTTAAAAAGTAAGGGTTTTCATTGTACTCTTTACAGGGATTCGCAGGGAGAAATCATTCTTTGTATTCATTCTTCATCACGAAACATCAACATAATTTGAAATTGGGCCTAAACCCCAATATCAGGAAGATGAAAACAGGAGGAAATGACACGATGAGGACGAGGATGAAGTGCAGCGTTTGTTTATTGATTTTCACTTTGGTACTGAGTTGTTTGCCGGTATATGAAGCGAATGCGGCAAGCACTCCTATTGCCAAGCAAGTAGGAAATGCAAACCCGCTCATTGACCATCACTTAGGAGCAGATCCGTTTGCGCTTACCTATAACGGAAGAGTGTACCTTTATATGTCGAGTGATGACTATGAATATCAAAGCAACGGAACGATTAAGGACAATTCATTTGCAAATCTGAATAGAGTATTCGTCATCTCTTCGGCGGATATGGTCAACTGGACCGATCACGGAGCGATTCCAGTAGCGGGGGCAAATGGGGCAAACGGCGGCAGAGGCATTGCCAAATGGGCAGGCGCATCATGGGCCCCATCAGCGGCGGTAAAGAAGATCAATGGAAAAGATAAATTTTTCCTTTATTTCGCTAACAGCGGCGGAGGAATAGGTGTCCTTACAGCAGACAGCCCGATTGGCCCATGGACTGATCCAATTGGAAAAGCGCTCGTTACGCCAAGTACACCTGGCATGTCCGGAGTTGTATGGCTTTTTGATCCGGCCGTATTTGTAGATGATGACGGTACTGGTTATCTATATGCAGGCGGAGGCGTTCCAGGCGGTTCCAATCCAACGCAGGGACAATGGGCAAATCCTAAAACAGCAAGAGTCCTGAAGCTAGGTGCTGATATGACAAGTGTGGCCAGTAGCGCATCCACCATTGATGCTCCTTTTATGTTTGAAGACTCAGGGATGCATAAGTATAACGGAACCTATTACTATTCCTATTGCATCAATTTTGGCGGCTCCCATCCTGCTGATAAACCACCTGGTGAAATCGGCTATATGACGAGCTCAAGTCCGATGGGACCCTTCACATATAAAGGACACTTTCTAAAAAATCCGGGTGCTTTTTTTGGTGGCGGCGGTAACAATCATCATGCGGTGTTCAATTTTAAAAATGAGTGGTATGTGGTGTATCATACGCAAACCGTTAGCTCTGCATTATACGGAAGCGGCAAAGGCTATCGCTCTCCACATATTAACAAGCTTGTGCATAATGCAGATGGCTCCCTTCGAGAAGTAGCAGCCAATTATGAAGGGGTGAAACAGCTATCTAATCTGAATCCATATCAACGTGTTGAAGCTGAAACATTCGCTTGGAATGGACGCATTTTGACAGAAGCCTCGTCAGCACCAGGAGGACCAGTGAATAACCAGCATGTCACCAATATTCAAAATGGCGATTGGGTGGCTTTAGGGAATGTAGACTTTGGTTCAAATGGCGCTAGAACATTTAAAGCCAATGTCGCATCGACAGTAGGCGGGAAAATAGAAGTAAGACTTGGAAGCGCGAACGGCAGACTGGTCGGTACACTGAATGTACCTTCCACCGGTGGAACACAAAACTGGCGGGAAATAGAAACAGCGATTAACGGCGCATCCGGTGTGCACAACGTATTTTTTGTCTTTACCGGAACAGGCGGGGGAAATCTATTCCAATTTGATTCTTGGCAGTTTACTCAAAGGTAACGAATAAAGGTGCTTAAATGTTTGATAGAGGAGTGTGGAATTTGATGTCATGTATAAAAAAACCAATGCTTGCTTTATTGGTGTGTTTCACCATGCTATCTGTCATGTTCATAGGACCCGGAGTAGCTGAAGTATCAGCAGCTGACGCAAACATTAACCTCAACGCAGAAAGACAAGTGATTCGTGGTTTTGGCGGAATGAACCATCCAGCTTGGATTGGTGATTTGACAGCGCCACAAAGGGAGACTGCCTTTGGCAATGGACAAAATCAGTTAGGGTTTTCCATTCTTAGAATTTATGTAGACGAAAACAGAAACAATTGGAGCAGAGAAGTCGCGACGGCCAAACGAGCGATCGAGCATGGTGCTCTAGTCATTGCTTCCCCTTGGAATCCCCCAAGTAGTATGGTTGAAACATTTAACCGGAATGGATCACCTGCCAAGCGGCTTAAATACAATCAATACGCAGCATATGCTCAGCATCTGAATGATTTTGTCACTTACATGAAAAACAACGGAGTCAATCTTTATGCGATTTCTGTTCAAAACGAGCCCGATTATGCACACGAATGGACATGGTGGACACCTCAGGAAATCCTGCGATTCATGAGAGAAAATGCCGGTTCTATTAATGCACGTGTGATTGCACCAGAATCCTTTCAATACCTTAAGAATATCTCAGATCCTATCTTAAACGATCCGCAGGCGCTAAGGAATATGGACATTCTCGGCGCTCATCTATACGGGACCCAAATTAGCCAGCTTCCTTATCCTCTTTTCAAACAAAAAGGGGCAGCAAAAGAGCTATGGATGACAGAAGTCTACTACCCGAATAGCGATAACAATTCAGCGGACCGCTGGCCTGAGGCATTAGGGGTATCAGAGCATATTCACCATTCAATGGTGGAAGGGGACTTTCAGGCGTATGTGTGGTGGTACATTAGGAGATCATACGGTCCTATGAAGGAAGATGGAATGATTAGCAAGCGTGGATACAACATGGCGCATTTCTCCAAGTTTGTGCGACCAGGTTTCGTCAGAATTGATGCAACGAAAAGCCCTGAACCGAATGTTTTCGTCTCAGCCTACAAAGGAAACAATCAGGTCGTCATTGTGGCGATTAATAAAAACAATGCAGGGGTCAATCAACACTTCGTCGTGCAAAATGGCTCTGTTTCTCAGGCGTCTAGATGGGTGACGAGCGGCAGCAGCAACCTTCAACCTGGAACTGACTTAAACATATCAGGAAATCAATTTTGGGCTCATCTCCCTGCTCAAAGTGTGACAACATTTGTGGTCAAACGCTAGAGAAACACGAAAAGCCAATTTTCTCATTAAAAAAGAAAATTGGCTTTTTTCTGTGTAAATAGAAAGTTGATTTTTCACGACGTCAACACTTTGGGTATAATAATAACAATGACTTCAGGAGAGTGATCATTATGCCAAAGGTTCAAAGCAAAGTATTGATTATAGATGACGAAAAAGAAATTTTAGAGTTAATCCATACCGTATTAACAAGAGAAGGCATTGACCAGGTGTTAACAGCTTCAACTGCCCGTGATGGGCTCACGCAATTTCATCAAGAACAACCAGATCTCGTCATACTGGATATTATGTTGCCAGACGGAGAAGGCTACGATATTTGCAAACAAATCAGAGATGTCTCGCATGTTCCGATTATCTTTTTATCAGCAAAGGGAGAGGAATCAGACAAAATTGTAGGCCTTGCCATTGGCGGCGATGATTACATTACAAAACCGTTCAGTCCAAAAGAAGTCGCCTACCGGGTAAAAGCCCAGCTAAGACGGTCATCATACGTACAGCTTTCTCAAGCGGAGCCCGTGATCAAAAAAGGCCCATTTGAGTTAAACGAGCAGCAAGCCGAACTGACGAAAAACGGAGCGGCGATTGAGCTCACTCCGAAAGAACTTATGTTGATGACTTATTTCTTGCAGCATCCGAATCGCGTCATCAGTAAAGAAACGCTTTATCAAACGGTTTGGGGAGAGGATTTCTTCGGTTCTGATAATACGGTAATGGTTCATATACGAAGACTGCGGGAAAAAATAGAACATTCCCCATCTACACCAGAATTTCTCGTGACGGTCAAAGGGCTTGGCTATAAATTTGTCGTAAAGGATGCGTAAAGATGAAATGGCGATTAACAGGCAGATACATGGTCTCTGTCATTATCGTGACCATTATCACGGTCTTTATTAACTTATTTGGATTCATGATATGGCTTGTACTACAAGCCAGCAGTCAGCAAAACGAAGAAAATACGCCGGAAACCTTCACAAGAACATTTGAACAATACATCACCTTGTCTGATCAAAATATCACTGTGAGTAAAGAAGGACAGCAAGCCTTAAAACAACAAAATGCGTGGATTCAAATATTAGACGAAAATGGACAAGACGTCTATCATGCACTAGCACCTAAAGGCATAAAGAGCAAATACACACCTATAGAAATTGTAAACTTACATAAATATAAAGATAAGCAATTGATGTCGACGATCTATGCTGGAGGGAAAAATGGAAAGGGTAAGGAATACAGCTACTTCATCGGATTTAAGGACCCTTCCATCGGAAAATATTTATTTTCTTTTGATACGAAAGAATTAATAGCGCAATTCAATATCGGGACGATGATTTTATTATCGATTGATGCCATCATTGCCTTATTCATTGGATACTTATTCAGCCGGCAACTCATCAAACCGCTTGGCCGTGCCATTTATGGCATCCAGAGGCTCGCAAACGGAGATTATACGACGAAGCTGCCAACGAAGGGGATATATAAAGATGTGTTCTATAATGTCAATCACTTATCAGAGCAGCTCGCTTCAAGCCAAAAAGAAAAAGACAAATTAGAGCAAATGCGGGAAGAGTGGATCAGTCATATTTCTCATGATATTAAAACACCATTATCCTCTATTCAAGGCTATGCAGAAATCATGAAAGATCCAAATTATCCTATTTCAAATCAAGACATTAGACATTATGCCAGCATCATAGAGAATAAATCATTGTACATCAAAGATGTGATGGAGGATCTCAATTTAACAACAAGGCTGAAAAATAACGACGTGATGCTGCATAAAGAACTGGTGAACATTGTGCCATTGCTGCGTGAAACGTTAATTGATATCCTCAACGATTCAAGATATGCAGATCAGATCATTGAGCTGCAAACGCATGTAGACAAGCTTATGCTGAATATTGATACGATCCTCATAAGAAGAGCGGTCACCAATCTCATTTTAAATGCCCTTGTTCACAATGATGCTGATGTGAAAATCATTGTACAGCTTGAACAAAAAGAACATACCCACATCACCATTCAAGACAACGGCAAAGGAATTGAAGAGGCAGAGCTAGAAAAAGTGTTTGACCGCTACTATAGAGGGACGAATACAGGAGGGACACATGCAGGCTCAGGTCTTGGAATGGCGATTGCAAAAGATATCATCCAAAAACACGGGGGAGATATTACAATACAAAGTATAATAGGAGAAGGAACAACGATTGATATCCAATTACCCGCTTAAACGGACATACAAAAAACGGTTCTGATCAATCACAGAACCGTTTTTTCTAACTCTTATTCTGAAAACACTTTAATGCCTTTCACAATGTTCCAAATGAAGAAGTAGATCGCCACAAGGAATGTCACAGCATACGTTGCAATTAAGAACGGACCAGCATGACTGATATCGTTCATGCCAAGTAAACCTGAACCGGCAATACCAAGACCGAAAATCAAATAAGGAATAATATGTGTCCATAGTGATTTTTTCGCATGGTATTTCACTTCGTCTTTTCCTAAGAAATAAACGATAATCGGAAATAGAAATGGTGCAAAAAAGATACTGAAGTAACATAATGAAGACAAAATTTTATTTTCTCTCAAAGCTTTTCACCTCTATGATTGATTTAGAAGAGGGGACCATTTGACTCATCCCTCAATTCCTTACAAACCCATTGTACAACCTCAACCTTAACTCATATTAATCCGAACCTTACAGCAACCTTAAATATGTTAAACTGTAAAAAGACAAGGAAAGATAAAATGATTCTGGGTATTTCAATCTATTTTTTCGAAAAAACAGTTGACTTTGGTCATCCCTCTATTTAAAATAAAGTCGTAACCGATGCAGGAGTGTTACTGATATGATCAGGCACCACCAAGTCAGGTAAACAAATTGTACATTTGTACGTTGTTTGCTGAGATTTTGGTGTTTTTTTATGCTTTTTTAGCATTTTAGGTAAGGTGGGATGAGGATGTTCACCGTCGTTAAAGTTTTAAATAATAATATCGTATTAGCTCTAACAGAGGCTCAAAATGAAGTCGTTGTGTTTGGAACAGGAATAGGTTTTAAAAAGAAGAAAGGTGATACACTTGATGAGAGCGCTGTCAGTAAGACATTTTATTCTGATCAGACGTCTCCATTAGAATCTCAACTTGCCGCTATCCCAACTGATATCCTTTTATTAACTGAAAAAATCATTCGCGTAGGCGAAGAGATGTTGAATAAGAAGTTAGGTTCCAGCGCGCTCTTTTCGCTATCCGATCATCTCACCTTCGCTATTCAAAGGCACGAAGAAAAAATGGCGTATGAAAACCCCATTGTGTGGGAAATTCCACATCTCTATTTTCAAGAATATCAAGTCGGGAAAAAAGCACTGACAATTATTCAAAAAATGATGGGCATTTCTTTTGAAGATACTGAAGCTTCACTCATTGCCCTGCATTTTGTAAACGCTCAAATAGATGGTCAGTCTATGGGAGACACCATTAAGATGACTCACCTGACGAAAGAAATCGTCAAAATCATTCAAAATATTTTCGAGATGATATTGGATAAATCATCCATTAATTATTCTAGGTTTATTACCCACTTGAGATATTTTATTGTCAGGCAGGAAACCAATCAACCACCGCAGCAGATGGATGACTCGTTAAAAGAATTAATACAGGATCGTTATATGAAGAGTTATGCCTGCGGATTGATCATCAAAGAAATGTTAAAACGAGAATTCAATTGGAATGTGACAGAAGACGAACTTGTTTTTTTAGTCATCCATATTGAGAGAATCACAAAGGAACACCAAAAAAATAAATGATTTCTTTTAGGCGTGTTATGAAAAAGCATTAACCTAAACAAATCTCCATGAGAAAGAATGATCTTTTCTATGGTGGATTTTGTTTAGGTTTTTTTTGTGAAAATGAAGGGGTGAAAGCATGGAAAACAAAGAATTGGCCGGAAAAATTGTGAAATTAATTGGTGGAACCGAAAATATATCTCAAAGTTGGCATTGTATCACACGGCTAAGATTTAATCTCAACGATGAAAATCAGGTAAAAGTAGATGAGCTGAAAACATTAGATGGTGTTTTAGGTGCTCAATTCCAAAGTGGACAGTTCCAAGTCATTATTGGAGCAAAGGTAGCAGAGGTTTATGAGGAAATCGATCATCTGGCCGGTCATAGTAGCAATGATTCTGCTCCTGTTAAAAACACGTCAAAGATGAACCCAATTGAAGTCGTATTCGATGTGATCAGCGGGATTTTCACACCTATTTTGCCAGCGATTGTTGGTAGTGGATTGATCAAAGGAATCATGGCACTGTTCGTTAGCTTAGGCTGGCTGACGGAGACAAGTTCTACCTATCAAGTACTTCAAATTTTTTCAAATGCTGTCTTTTACTTTTTACCTTTCCTCATTGCTTATTCGGCAGCGAAGAAATTTAAAACGCGAGAATCTCTTGCGCTCGCATTAGCAGGGATTTTACTATATCCAACGATGATAGAAGGTGCAGCAAAAGGAGCAGATCCGTTAAATTTTTTAGGGTTAAGTATTCCACTAAATAATTACACATCTTCTGTATTACCAATTATTTTAGGTGTGCTATTACTAAGTTTTGTCGATAAGTGGATAACAAAAGCGATCCCAAAATCCTTAAGTATCGTATTTACACCGGTACTGAGCCTGATGATCACGGCTCCTCTTACACTGGCTTTTATCGCTCCTATTGGGAACGTTTCTGGGCAATATTTAGAAATCTTTTTCACTTCTTTGTTCAATTTCGCTGGTCCGATTGCCGGTTTATTAATGGGGGGCCTTATGCCACTCATTGTGTTAACTGGAATGCATTACGCATTCTTCCCAAGCACGTTAGCCAGCTTTGAAAAAGTGGGTTACGATATCATGCTGCTTCCAATGAATTTCATTGCGAATATGGCACAAGCAGGCGCTGTGTTAGGTGTCATCATCCGCACCAAGCGGGTAGAAACAAGGTCTTTAGCGCTTTCGACATTGCTTCCTAGTTTCTTCGGGATCACAGAACCAGCCATTTATGGAGTCACACTTAGACTAAAAAAACCTTTTTATGCTTCATTAATTGGCGGCGCAGTCGGTGGATGTTTTTACGGTTTATTTTCAGTTAAAACGACAGCCTTTTCGATCCCAGGCATTACTTCACTGCCAACTTACATTATGAAAGGGACAAATAATTTTCAGCTGGCTCTGATTGGAATCGCCCTTAGCTTCATCGTGTCACTTCTCATCACCATTCTCCTTGGATTTCAGGAGTCTGTCACGGCTTTTAACGAGCAAGCTGCAGAAAAGCCAAATCACACTGAGAGTACAGAGAATCAACAAATGTCTAAGCAAACAAACCCTTATGAAGTTCAAGCACCTATGAGTGGAAAGGTCATTCCTTTATCTGAAGTGAATGATTCCGTGTTCTCAAGTGAAATGATGGGGAAGGGAGTCGCAATTTTGCCTGATAAGGAGGTGGTACAAGCACCGTTCTCAGGAAAAGTAGTGACTGTTACACCTACTAAACATGCCATCGGACTCGTTTCAGATGATGGGATTGAATTATTGATCCACGTGGGGATTGATACCGTCAGCCTAAATGGCCAATTCTTTGATGTACTGGTAAAAGAGGGCGATAAGATAAAGACGGGGGATCATTTATTATCGTTTGATATAGAAGGCATTCAATCAAACCATTTAGATGTAGTGACACCTATTATCGTCACAAATTCAACGCAATACCTTGATGTGATTCATACAGGTGACACTCATGTCACCGCAGGTCAAAATAAGCTCTTAATGCTTATTCACTAATATAAAGAGATAAAGAGAAGGGATGATTGAAATGAAAGAATTAAAAAAAGGATTTTCAGATAATTTTCTATGGGGTGGCGCAACTGCTGCCAATCAAATAGAGGGCGCATACTTAGAAGGTGGCAAGGGCCTGTCGACATCAGACTTTGCTGCATATAAAGATCCTTATGAAAAAGGAAAAGTGAACAACTTTACTTTCGATGTGAGTTCAGCTGAATTAACAAGATACAAGGAACAACCCGATGAATTTGATTTCCCGAAAAGACGCGGAATCGATTTTTACCATCGATATGAAGAGGATATTGCACTATTTGCAGAGATGGGCTTTAAAGTGTTTCGCTTGTCTATTTCATGGGCAAGAATCTTTCCAACTGGTTTAGAAGACAAGCCGAACGAAGAAGGATTGGCTTTTTACGATAACGTATTTGATGAGTGTGCGAAATATGGAATTGAACCGCTAGTCACGATGTCTCACTATGAAATGCCGATTACTTTAACAGAGAAATATAATGGCTGGATGAGTAGAGAGCTTGTCCCGTTGTTTGAAAAATATGCTCGCGCCATTTTAGAAAGATATAAAAATAAAGTGAAGTATTGGATTACATTCAATGAAATGAATATGAACCTCAACAGCCTTTACACCGGTGCTGGAATTTTAGAGGACCTAGTAGACCATAAATTACAGGCTGCGTATCAAGCATCACATCACCAATTTATCGCCAGCGCTCTCACAGTGAAGGCTGCAAAAGAAATCATTCCACATGCACAAATTGGCTGTATGATTAACCAAATTGAAGCCTATGCAAAAACAACGAAACCAGAGGACCAGCTGCAAGCGGTAAAATCGAACCAATTGAATATGTTCTATCCGGATGTTCAAGCTAGAGGTGAATATCCAACATACATGGTGAAATATTTTGCTGACAACGACATCAAACTTGATATCGAAGAGCAGGATGAGCAAATTTTGAAAGAGGGCATCGTTGATTTTGTGGCGATCAGCTACTATATGTCCCACGTAGCAGAAGCCCGAGAAGATGCAGCCGAGCTAGCGGGTACATTTGATAGTCCGATCAAAAATGAGCATTTGGAGTTATCACAATGGGATTGGCCAATTGATCCAATGGGTCTGCGCATTTCATTAATTAAACTGTATGACAGATACCAAAAACCTTTATTTGTTTGTGAAAACGGACTTGGCGCAAGAGATACACTGACACCAGACAGAGAAATTCACGACGATTATCGAATTGATTATTTAAAACAACATATTGAACAGATGAAAGAAGCAGTCAAAGAAGGTGTCGACTTAATGGGGTATACACCATGGGGTTGTATTGACTTAATTAGCTGCGGAACATCTCAAATGAGTAAACGCTATGGTTTGATCTATGTAGATCAAGACGACAGAGGGAATGGGACATTAAATCGTTACAAAAAAGATTCCTTCTACTGGTACAAAAAAGTGATTGCAACAAATGGGGAAGATTTATCATAATCCAGATAGAATGATGATGACACCATTGCATCCGCCTTAATTGGCCGGGTACGATGGTGTTTTTTTGTTTACCGAAAAGTAACCTCAATTATGTCATAGCAAGCACTAGAGATCACTTTGCTACAATCATTTGATAACAAAAGTTGGCCGAAAAATGTTTCACCTTGACCTTGAAGTATAGTTCAACCTTTATAATGTACATATAGTAAAACAAAATAATAAAAAAGGAGTAACGATGGAGTTGATGACTAGAGGAGAACTTGCCAAAAAAACAGGAGTAAGTCCTGCCGCAATTCGTTACTATGAAGAGCACAACATATTACCTGCTCCAAGACGACGTTCAAACGGTTACAGATTCTATACAGACGACTATGTTGTGAAAATTCAATTGATCAAAGATGCGAAAACGCTCGGTTATTCATTAAAGGAAATAGCTGAAATTATGGACATGCTAAGTCAAGACATAGACCTTGATACCCTAAGACAAATTGTCCATCTTAAACATGAAGAAATTGAAAAGAAAATTAAAAGCCTTCGTCTCATTCAAGACCTTTTATCTAACTTATTAAAAACCCCTGAAAAAAAAGTACAAGTCTACCTGGAATCATTTCGTGTTCCGAAGCAGGATGATCAATAAACCTATTGAGTGAAGGAGAGAAAAAAATGAGTGTAGAAATGTATCATGGTGAACGTTCTAAAGAAAGTATTCAATTTGAAACATTATTCGCTTCGCAAAGTAATAAAGAGAGTTTTTCTAGTATCGAACAGACAAAAAAATTTCTTGAGCAAAAAGGAATTGAAAATACGCAGCCTTATGCCATTGGGGAGGATGTGAAGTTAATCAGTGAGGTACAAGAGCAGACTTTCGAAGGCATGCAAGTTTTCACATTGAATGAACAAGCATCACAAAATCAAAAAGTCATTCTCTATCTACATGGTGGTGCGTGGACAAATCAGCCTTTGAATGTCCATTGGTTGTTCATGGATAAAATGGCGCAATCACTAGGTGCGAAAGTAGTCGCTCCTATTTACCCAAAGGTACCTCATTATAGCAACCAGGATACGTATCCGAAAATGCTTAACCTATATAAAGACCTTCTGAAAACTGCTGGAAGTGCCAATCAATTGACGATCATGGGAGATTCAGCTGGCGGAAACATCTCACTTGGTCTTGCGCACCTTTTAAAGAAAGAGGATCTGCCGCAGCCGAAGGATATCGTGTTACTATCTGCGTGTGTGGATATGAGTATGAGCAACCCTCTCATATTTGAATATGCAAAAAAAGATCCGATTCTAGGTCATGAAGGAATGGGAGTCATCACAAAATTGTGGGCAGCTGATCAAAGTCTCACAGACCCATTGATTAGTCCGATTTACGGTGACTTTAAAGGGCTCGGGAAGATCACTCATTTCATTGGAACACATGATATGTTATATCCAGATGCCATAAAGCTCGATGAAAAACTATCAGCACAAGGAATGGACATCAAAACCTTTGTTTATCCTGAAATGCTGCATGTGTTTGTTGTCATGCCAATTCCAGAAGCGGCAGATGCTCTGAAGAAAATCATTCAAGTGATCAATCGATAGGGATTCAGTTCACACCTAGAAAGGGTAAATGTTCTGATGTAAATAAGGGAAAAGGTTGCTTACTTGAAAGCAGCCTTTTTCAATTGAATATGAAATAAATTCAAAATGGCCATTCACTACAGATTAAACGGTCTTTTGGCTGGTTAGTAAAGGAGAGTGAAGTTCAGTTCATCACCTCATGTTTGATATAATACATACGAGCAGTGAGGCGAAAGGGGAAACGCGATGAAAACGTTTGATCTATCACAAGAAGATATCGAATTAATAGACGAAGCAAAAAAGAAGATAATCAGTCTTTATGAAGATGACAAGCATCATGTAGGAGCAGCTATCCAGATGAAAACAGGAGAAATCATATCAGCTGTCCATATAGAAGCCTATATCGGACGGGTAACTGTTTGTGCAGAAGCCATTGCGATTGGCAGCGCTTTATCGAATGGATACAAAGATTTTGATACAATTGTTGCAGTGAGACACCCTTATTCAGATGAAAAAGATAGAAGAATTAGAGTAGTCAGCCCTTGTGGCATCTGCCGAGAGCTCATTTCAGACTTTGGACCAACATGTTTTGTCATCCTTGATATGGATGGGGAGCTGGTCAAGGTGAAAATCGAAGAACTCATTCCGCTCAAATATACTCGAAACTGATGTACCAGACTCAAGTCTTCTCATCGCTATCACCCTATCATTTCTTTAGAAATTTTCACAGTCATGATGTCCATTCAGCAAGTTCATTTTCTCTTAGCGCTTGTCTTTGACTCAAGATTATATCACAAAACAATATGCGTTTAATGGACCTTTTGTGATACGAGGAATCAAAGATTTTCGCATTGATGTCTATTATGCCAAAGCTAGTGATTCGTTTAGAGTGCATATCGTGATATATTTCAGCAGTCTCTTTGTTTTGGATAAATAGATTCCCTGGTAAATCACAAAAACCTAAACACATCTCCATTGTTATAATGGTGGATATTTGTTTAGGTTTTTTAGCGATTGAATTGCTTTCGAAGCACTAGGCATGAGACCGCAAATACTGCGAAAGCGCCCGCTGATCCAGCAGCAAACACCAGCTCAGTTTGCTCTGGTTTGACTTTGAATAACAAAGGGATAGAAAGAATAAGTGCGGCACCACTAAAGCCTAATCCTAATATCAACATAGCCAATAATTTATTCATAGAAACACCTCTTACACTTAGAGTGAGAACAATGTAAACCTTTTAAAACCTTCCTAGATGGAGTGTATCATATGATGGCAGGCGATTGGTTTCTTATCATTAAAACACAATCGTGAAACAAACATTTTTAACGAACGATGTTCGTTAAAATATAAATGAAATGTAATATAAAACGATTTCCACAAAGGGATGAGGAAATGCAGAAGATGACGTCATTATCTAAGAATCAAAAGCAAATCGCTATCATCGGAGGAGGACCTGGGGGACTAACACTTGCCTTAATTTTGCAAAATTACGGTATACAAACAACCATTTATGAACGAGAGATGCATGACAAGAGCCTTGAACGAGGCGGCTCACTGGATATTCACGAAGAAACAGGTCAAAAAGCCTTAAAAGAAGCAGGAGTTTATGAGAAATTTCAAAAGAACGCCCGCTATGAAGGGGAAGATTTCCGATTACTTGATAAATCAGGAAGAATTTATTTAGATGAAGAAACGGAATCAGATCAAACAGGTACTCGCCCGGAAATTGATCGTGGTGTGTTATGTGAACTACTGTTAGTACAAATTAATGCTAAAAATATCAAATATGGTTATAAACTAGAAAGGTGCGTTTCATTAGAAAACGGCATGACGGAGCTTCATTTTGAAAACGGAGTTGTCGAAACAGTTGACCTTTTGATTGGGGCTGATGGTGCTTTTTCTCGTGTGCGTCCTCTGTTAACAGATATTGAGATTGAATACTCTGGGCTCACGATGCTAGAACTGAATGTCTTAAGAGTAGAGGAGAACCACCCTGATTTAGCTGCATTTAATAAACGAGGTAAGATGTTTGCTTTGGCAGACCACAAAGGACTGATTGGGCAGTTAAACGGAGATGGCCGAATCAAAGTGTATGCAAGCCTTATGGTAGAACGCAACTGGATCGAGACTTGTGGTATACCGTTTCATCAAGCGAAAGAAGCAAAAGAACAATTATTAGCGTTATTTAGTGATTGGGATGATCAGCTGAAAAATTATATTCGTTATGCAGAAGATGCCATCATTCCAAGACGGATTTATACGCTTCCTGTCGGTTTCAAATGGAATCGTCATAAAGGAGTAACGCTTATCGGTGATGCAGCTCACGTCATGTCGCCATTCGCAGGCGAGGGTGTGAACATGGCGATGTTTGATGCAAGGGAGCTAGCACTTGCTATTGTCCGGCATCCTCATCATTTTGAAAAGGCGATTGAAGAATACGAAGACATGATGTACGAATATTCATCGAAAAAAGCTAATGAATCGGAGAATAGTTTAAAACTGTGTTTTTCAAAAGACGCTGCGGTCAAGCTTGCAGATATGATGAATTCTTTTCAAAAGGATGATGATTGATGCTCAATTTACTATTTTACTTTGACATGTTATAAAGAGAGTATGAACAATTCAAATCGTCGTATGATCAGTCGCCGGTCTCGGCCGGCTAAAGAACCCTTAAGCCGTGAGCTTATTGTGAAAACGGCCTATGAGCTTCTTAAGGAGCATGGGATAGAGGGCATGAGTATGCGTAAGGTGGCTAAAGCACTCGATACGGGACCTGCATCCTTGTATGTCTACGTGAACAATGTTCAAGAACTCAGTGCTTACGTATTGGATTATGGTCTCGGACAAATGGTTTATCCAGAGTCAGAGGATGGCACATGGAAAGAACAGTTATTCGACATATTGCATACTTATTTCCTCCTGCTATTCGAAAAACCTGGTCTCGCTGAAATTTCTCTTTCCACCATTCCACAAGGAACGAACTTTCTTCAGTTGACCGAACGTATTCTCGCTGCATTGCATGAAGGCGGGATCAAATCTACATCTGCAGCATGGGGAGTAGACCTATTGCTGTTATACGTATCTTCTGTAGCATACGAAAAGGTCTCTTGGAAGAAACAAGGCTCTTCACAGATTTCAGACGCAAAAAAAGCATTTCTTCAAGCAGAAAAAACGCAGTTTCCTTTCATTCATCGTGTAAAAGAAGAAATGTTTGCAGGTGATACCGTATCAATGGAACGGTTCCGATGGGGAATTGACGTCATTTTGTATGGCATCCAGCAGGAAGACAATTAGAAAGGAGCACAAGCAAAAAGCAGTCAATGGCTGCTTTTTTTATATGATGATTTTCATATTTGTGATCTTATGAGCATTACAATATATAAATAAATCTATATATTGTTTTTATATATAAAAAATTATATAATCTAGTGGAATAAAAAAATGAGGTGCTTAGGCATGGAACATATTAAAAAGTTATTAGAGAGTTATATTCCTTTAGCAAAATCTACTGCAAAAATGTTTGGACCAAATTGTGAAGTGGTGATTCATGATTTAACGAATCCTCAAGCATCTGTCATGTTTACAGTAAATAACCATGTGACAGGAAGAGAAATCGGCCAATCATTTGATCATCTAGTCAAGACTGTATTACAATCAGAAGATTTTAAAGAAGATTATTTGGCTGGTTATACATTTGTAACAGAAGATAAGCGTACGATTCGTTCTTCGACTTCATTAATACGTGATTCAAAGCAAAAAGTGATCGGAGCTTTCTGTATCAATTTTGATGTTGAAGCACTGAATCAAATGCAGCAATTTATGGATACTTTTCTTTCTACACAAGTGGAAGCTCAAGAAAAAGAAACAACATCAAATGATGATCTTGAAAATGTGGAAGAAATCGTCGATCAATTGATTCAACAAATCATTCAAAACAGTGTTCATCCAGTTATGAAACGTCATGAAAAAATTGAACTAATCAAATTTATGGATGAAAAGGGCATTTTTTTAATGAAAGGATCTGTTGAGAAGGTCGCATCTATGTTAGGCATTTCCAAAGTAACCGTCTATAGCTATTTGGATGAAATCAAAAATAAATCGAGGTAAGGAGTGTCAAAATGGAAAGCATACTCGAGATAGGAAATCTAAAATCAAACGGACACTATGCATTCGCAACCATTCATCAAAACACGGTCTATGTTTCGGGACAATTTGCTATCAATCCCGAAACGACAGAAAAAGAGTTCGGCCCCATTGAAAAAGAGACATTACAAGCGCTTAAGAATGTAGAGATGATTGTAGAGGCTGCTGGAAGTCAAAAAGAAAAGATTTTGCGCATGACATTATACATTTCAGATATTGAATTATGGGACAAAGTAGATGCGGTTTATACCGAATTTTTTGGTGAACATAAACCAGCTCGTACGATTGTACCAACGAATGAATTACATTTTGGTTTCAAAATTGAAATGGATGCCATTGCATATATTTAGAATATTTTTTTGACCACCCTATATAAAAAATTATATTTTGTATAAAAAAATATTCAAAGGGGCAGATGAAGAATGAATCAATTAAGTTGTAACCATTGCGGGAAAAAATATGAGATGACACCAACTCTATGGAAATGTGATTGTGGTGGAGTATTCAATCTAGTGAAAGATACCCCGAAAATAGACGTCACAGCTTGGGATCACTATCCAAATTCATTATGGCGTTATGTTGAAACCATGCCATTTCCAAAAGGTTCTAAGACGTGGGAAACTGTGACAATGGGCGAGGGCCAATCTCCTTTAATCGTTCTAGATCCCAATGAGCCAAACACTTATGTAAAAGTTGATTATATGATGCCGACACTATCATTTAAAGACCGTGGAGCAGCTGTGTTAATGACAACAGCTAAGGAATTAGGGGTAACAAAAGTCATTGCTGATAGCAGCGGGAATGCAGGAACGGCAATTGCTGCGTATTCGGCGCGTTGTGGTATTGCCTGTGACATCTATCTAAGTGATCAAACATCACCTAAAAAAGTCGCTCAAATAAAAGCCCACGGAGCAACGATTAAAGAAATTCATGGTACACGAGAGGACATTGCAGCTGCGGCCCAAAAGGCAGTAGACGAGGAAAACGTTTTTTATGCAAGCCATGTCTATAACCCTTATTTTTTCGAAGGTACAAAAACATACGCCTATGAAATCTATGAGCAACTAAAAGGAGCACCGGATGCTTTAATCATTCCGGTTGGAAACGGCACTCTGCTACTCGGTGCGTATTATGGCTTTAGAGAGTTATTCGAAAATGGTCTCATTCATAAAATACCGAAAATTATTGCCGTACAAGCAAAGAACTGCGCACCACTTGTGAAAGCTTTTCAACATGCGGAGGAATCAGCAATGCCTGTCACAAATAAAGGGACTGTAGCAGAAGGAATAGCTATTGCTGCCCCGGCGCGCTCCAAACAAATTTTAGAAGCTGTATACAAGACGAATGGTACGTTTATTGATATTGAAGAAGAAGAAATTCTCCATGCACGCTCTAAACTAAGTGAGAAAGGATTTTATGTAGAGGTGACATCTGCCATCAATTTTGCTGGCTACATGAAATATCAAAAGGAATCAGAAGAAACCATTATCATCCCTCTTTGTGGGGCAGGGATTAAATCAAAATAACCTTAGGACTCTGGTAGAATAGAGCGTTGCGTGCTTCGTTGTCCTATAATATGATCAATCAGGAGTAATATTTGCGAATGTTGAAAACATTGACCATCAAAATTTGAAAACGAAGAATGATTCGTGGAAATGGATTTTACTCATTGCGAAGCACATTGGTCTTGCACCAACTTCCATGATTTTAGATGCAGGTTAGCAGCGTGTATTGGGATGAATTTAGATAATATGCAAGGATTTGGCGGAGACATACCATTTGAAGATTATTCAGATGACATCATCCCGTTGTTAGATAAACCATATTTTGACAGTTACTTAATGCCAGAGGTTTGTCAGACCGTTGCAGTAAGATTGCGTCAACTGATCCGCAATTGGCCAGATGATGATATGGATAAATGAACGCTCTCCATCTAGCAGACTAGCAAAGGGAATGGAACTAGCACATCAACAAAATGAGCCTTTGGGATTTATATAAAGTAAAGAGAATCTTTACGGATCAATTGATTCTTTCCCTCAATAAAATAGAGGTCAAGGATAAAGTTTTTCATTTGTGTTCATGACGTAAAGCCATGTCTTAAGTGACATGGCTTTTTGCTTGCAATAAAGTACGAAAGCGATATTAGAACATATTCAAACAGCTCGACATTACACAATAACCAAAGCATAAGCAGAAAATTGGTTTGTAAAAAAAATGTTGGTACTGGTACTTACCCCCCTAATGACTCATGATAGCATCATAAATCTAACAGCATGCTGGCACAAAAATGATAGCTATTATGATCCAAAAATAGAATTTCCTTAAGGTGAAATGAAAGGTGAGCATAACTAAGAATAAATTTTTGTTTGAATTCATATAATCAATTGATTATATAAGTTTTCAGTTATATACTATTGAAGGAGTTGAAAAGAGGGGGAATCATTGTGACTACAGATGTTTCAATTGGTGTGACATATATGTCGAATTGTTTAAAAACACTCAGTGATCAAACAAGACTGATCATGATGAAATTGTTTTTGGAGAAAGAATATTGTGTTTGTGAACTGGTAGATATGTTCGAAATGAGTCAACCAGCGATTAGTCAGCATCTACGAAAATTAAAAAAAGCTGGATTTGTTCATGAGAACAGAAAAGGGCAGTGGCGTTATTATTCAATCAATACACTGTCTCCAGAATTTGAGACGATTCGGATCATCTTAAATCAAATTGATAAAGAAGATGACCTTTTAAAAAGTATACAACATAAAGCAACAAACATTTCTTGTTCGTAAGGAGGGATGGGTTTGAGTTTTGCCGTTTTATCATTAATCATATTTTTGTTCACTTTGGTACTGGTTATTTGGCAGCCAAAAAATTTATCCATAGGGTGGTCCGCTTGTGGAGGAGCTATTTTAGCATTAATCGTAGGTGTTGTGAATGTAGACGATGTGATCACCGTGACAGGCATTGTTTGGAATGCGACTTTAGCTTTTGTCGCCATTATCGTCATTTCACTCATCCTTGATCGAATCGGCTTTTTTGAATGGGCAGCATTGCATATGGCAAAGGCTGCAAAAGGCAGTGGGCTACGTATGTTTGTGTATGTGACCATCCTTGGTGCAATCGTCGCTGCTCTATTTGCAAACGATGGTGCAGCACTTATTTTGACACCCATTGTTTTAGCCATGGTCAGAGCATTACACTTCAATGAAAAAATAGTATTCCCTTTTATTATCGCGAGTGGGTTTATTGCAGATACAACGTCGCTTCCACTTGTCGTAAGTAATTTGGTGAATATTGTAACAGCCGACTATTTCAACATTACATTTATTGAATATGCATCCAGAATGGTTGTTCCAAACCTTTTTTCATTGCTAGCGAGTATCACTGTGCTGTACCTTTTCTTTAGAAAGAGTATACCAAAACGCTATGATATGACTGAGTTAAAGCAACCTAGGGAAGCAATAAAAGATCCAAAGATGTTTAGATTATCTTGGTATATATTAGCTTTTTTGTTGATTGGTTATTTTGCAAGCGAATTTTTATCTATACCTGTATCGGTCATAGCTGGAGTGATTGCCATTTTATTCTTGGTCATTGCACAAAAAAGCCCTGCTGTTCAAACAAAAAGCGTTCTAAAAGAAGCTCCCTGGGCGATCGTTTTCTTTTCCATAGGTATGTACGTTGTTGTCTATGGCATGCGAAATGCAGGGCTTACTGATGCTCTTTCAAGCGTGATTCAAGCTGTAGCAGATCAAGGTTTATTAGCAGGGACTCTTGGTATGGGATTTATAGCAGCGATTCTTTCATCTGTCATGAATAATATGCCAACGGTCATGATCGATGCATTGGCCATATCCGGCACCGATACACAAGGAATGATGAGAGAAGCGTTAATATACGCAAATGTCATTGGTTCTGATTTAGGACCAAAAATTACGCCCATTGGCTCCTTAGCAACACTACTATGGCTCCACGTCCTTTCTCAAAAAGGTGTGAAGATTTCCTGGGGGACATATTTCAAAATAGGGGTCATTTTAACTGTACCAACACTATTCATCACACTTTTAGCGTTGTATTTCTGGCTAATGATTATACATTAAAGGAGACGATCAACATGTCAAAGAAAACAATATACTTTTTATGTACCGGTAATTCTTGCCGCAGTCAAATGGCTGAAGGTTGGGCTAAAAAATATCTTGGAGATGAGTGGAAGATCTATAGTGCTGGTATCGAAGCTCATGGATTAAATCCGAATGCTGTAAAAGCAATGAAAGAAATAGGGATTGATATTTCTCATCAAACGTCTGACCTGATTGATCAGAAAATATTGCATCACGCTGACTTAGTCGTAACACTATGCGGTGACGCAGCTGATAAATGCCCGATGACTCCTCCTCATGTCGAACGTGTCCATTGGGGCTTTGATGATCCAGCAAAAGCAGAAGGAACAGAAGAAGAGAAGTGGTCATTTTTCCAAAGGGTAAGAGATGAAATTGGAGATCGATTGAAACAGTTTGCTGAGACTGGAAAATAGTGCTGCGTTTGAGTCAATTGAATATAAAATCTAATAATAAAGAGGATCAAGTCAAAGGTTCTCTTTTTGCATTAATTAATATCTAGTTTACATAATATATATTCTAGGAAGTTAAATAACAATTGAATTTTCTTTGTCTCATTATTAAGTATACTTATCTTATTGAGATAAAACGAAAAATGAAAATCCAACGGTTGATTTGTTAGATTTTCATTCCTCTAAATGTTTTAAGATTTTTGCAAGATTCCTGCCAACAATCACATTTTGTGACTGATTTGCCGAATTCAATACCTGTTTTTGACGTTCTTCTGGATTTAACGGATGTCCAGCTGTATATATATGTACATTTGTCGCGCTTTTGCTCGATCTGCCATCAATGTGTGGTCATTTGGGTGATAGTATTGATCATCTTTTCTTTTTCTGTTTTCATGTTCATCTCCCTTTTATTGAAACTTCATTCATCGTTTGAATGAATGCCTCGGTGAATTGTGTTGTCGTCTCATTTCCTCCTAAATCCTTCGTTTTCAAGTTCTTTTTTAAGGCCTCATCAAGAGTATGTTCGATCAGACTGGCTGTCTGTTTTAATCTTTCATCTTGATATTTCACATGTAGCCAGTTACAAAGCATCACTGTAGAAAGAATCATGCCCATTGGATTGGCGATATTTTGACCAGCAATATCAGGTGCTGAACCATGTGCCGCCTGTGCCATCGCTTGATTTTCGTTACAATTTAATGAGGGTGCCATTCCTAAACTGCCGACTAGTTCTCCTGCAAGATCAGATAAAATGTCGCCAAACATATTTTCTGTCACAATCACATCAAAATCACCTGCACGTCTCACTAAATGAGCAGCCATCGCATCAATATGAATATCCTCAACCTCCACTTGTGGATATGCTTTCGCTACCTCTTGACATGTTCGTAAAAACAAGCCAGATCCTAATTTGATCACGTTCGCTTTATGAACAATGGTGACTTTCCCCCTCCTCTTCACTGCACGTTGAAAGGCTGCGTGGGCAATACGGGTAATTGCTTTTTTTGTAAACACACCTGTAGATATGGCGACATCTGGTGTAATCATCCACTCTCCTGTCCCCTGATACATATTCCGGTCTGGATAAAAGCCTTCTGTATTTTCTCGAAAAATGACAAGGTCGACGCCACTGGCAACGCTTTTCACACCTGGTAGCGATTGCGATGGACGAATATTTGCAAATAAATCAAATGTATGACGGAGTTCTCCACTTGGATTTCTTCTTTCTTTCAATTGATCAGGATATGAAGCTGAATCATGAGGTCCTAATATCCAGCCATGGCATTTTTTCAAGGCGGCTATCGTAGAAGCTGGCACTGGATCTTGATGAGAATGAATGGCTTCAGCACCGATAGGACACTCTACAAATTCCACAAATGGTTCATTGAACTGTGACAGCGCTGTCTTTAAAATACGCATACTAGAATTAACAATTTCCGGTCCAATCCCGTCTCCCTTTAAAACACCAATTCGATATGACATATGTATCGCCCCTTTTGTCTTTATTCTATCAAAGAATGATGAAGTTGGAATATTTTCTTCATGATGATCCTCCCTCATGTTATTTACGAATCAGGAAGTCTCATTTATAATCGAGTAGATTTGTTCTGTATGACTACATAGATATGAGGGATTAGATGAAATTAAAGTGGTATAAAGCGATCATTGTTATTTTTACGATGTCTGGAATCTCCATCTCCACTTGGTTTTCAAGAACACCAGAAGTGAGAGATTTGTTGCAAGCAGATACAGGCACAATGGGACTCATTTTACTCGGCCTATCTGTAGGTTCCATTGTCGGGCTGATTCTTTCCAATGTATTCGTTCGCAAAAAAGGCGGCCGAGTGGCGATTGTGGTCAGCGCTTTTTTGATGTTTATTGGATTCTCAACCCTTGCAATCGGCGCCGCCCTCTCTTCTACGCTAATTGTCACTGGTGGTCTTTTTCTTTTTGGTTCAGGCTCAGGCATGTGCAATGTAGCCATGAACTTAGAAGGAACAGAGATTGAGTATCAGATCAAGAGAACGATCCTGCCGATTTTGCATGCTTCTTTCAGTATTGGAACGTTAATTGGTGCAGGTGCCGGAATTCTCTTTATTTATTTAGGTGTGTCTGTCCTCATTCACCTTCTCACCATTGCACTCCTTTTCTTTCTCAGTATCCTGATTTGTACACGGTTTATTCCGCACGGGACAGGAAAAGATCAGGATGAGACGCAGACAGAATCAGTTGAGGCTTCTCAAACATCATGGCTGAACAAACGGACGATCTCATTAGCGATGATTGCCTTATGTCTCGCATTTGTAGAAGGTTCTGCAAATGATTGGATTCCACTAGCAATGGTTGATGGCTATCAGGTTTCTCATTCAATGAGTACGGTCATCTATGCATTATTTTTGTGCGGGATGATTAGTGGCAGATTACTGAGCGGACGTTTCATTGATCGCTTTGGCAGGGTGCTGTTGCTAAGAGTCGCGATCTTATCTGCTGCCGCCGGACTATTCTTGGTGATTTTAAAGATTTCACTCGTCGTGTGTATGATATCTATCTTTTTATGGGGACTTGGCGCGTCCTTAGGCTTCCCGCTGACCATTTCAGCAGCTGGTGATGATAGCCGCTATGCTGTCAAACGTGTCAGTATCGTCACTTTATCTGGGTATACAGCCTCTCTATCAGGGCCCCCTGTTTTAGGACTGCTCGCCAATCAAGTCGGTCTGCTTCATGCGTTTATTTTTGTTCTGTTTGCCATTTGTATTGCAGGAATCTTTACAAAAGCTGTTGCAAAACCGACATCAATACATTCTTTTTGAAAAGTGCCAGATCTTTGATCTCGGTACTTTTTTTAAATTTAATAAATAAAATTGAAACCTTTCATGAAGTGAAACAGTCCTATAGATGTCTTGATGTTTATCGCTTTTTTAAAGAGGGAAAGTAAAAAAATAAGACTTTTCAAATAACTGAAAACGTGGTAAGATCATGAAAATAAACAGGAAGGGGTGAGAAAAATGAAAAAAAATATGCTGTTAAAATTAGCAGTCTTATTCATAGCACTTGCAAGTTTTCATTTGTTCTCAATGCCTCATTCCGTTCAGGTATACCATCATGCAAAGGTGGTTGCTGATCAAGAATCACATGAAATGAAAATCGTTCAGACAGCAGGCGATGAAAAGAAACAAAAACATGTGAACGCAGTATTTGCGGCATTTACAGCACTGCTAGTCATTGGCAGTATGGCAGCTGGATTTGCACGCATCACTTATACTGATCGATTTGACCGGAAAAAGAAGCATTTACTTGCAGTGTTCTACCAGTCTTCGAATTTCCGAGTAGCTCGTGTTAACCCAACCATTTAAATCAAACAAAAATTGGGAGGTTTTACACGATGTTATTTTTCTTAAGAGTATTCATTCTAGGTCTATTCTCTGTCACTTCACTTTCTCTTTTCGTTTACCAAGGAATTGAAGTAGTGCATGCCATCACAAGCATGTTTGGCAATCACGAGAGTTAAATTGACCTCATCATAAAAAACCCCCTGCCTTACGCAGGGGGTTTTCATTTTGCTTATTTATTGTCATCTTGGTCAGATGCAGCAGGTGATAAAAGAACTTGAGTTACTTCTCCCTGCTCTTCCTCATCTAAAATAAACGATCCATTGCTATAACGATCATTTGCCCTTAGTGTGGAAATATCGAGCGGGATCGTGGCACCCTTTTCCGTATCAATCTCAAGTGTATCGTGCAGTGAAGCAGCAATCACAGCAACAATTCTGTGAGGGTTTTTCTTTAATTCTCTTAGCATGATCACTCCACGTTTTGCTCTTGATGTCTTATCAAATTCAGAGAGGTTCATCCGCTTCACAGCACCTCTTTGTGTCGTGAGAACAAGCACATTGTTCTTCGGATCAATCATTTGTCCAGAGACCACCTCGTCTCCGTCCTTCAAATTGATGCCTTTCACACCAGCCGCTCTCGGACCGACCACACTCACTTCTTCTTCATCAAACCATAATCCATAGCCATTTTTCGTTGCAATAAACAATTCTTGCTGACCTGTTGTGACATGAACATCTACAAGTTCATCATCACCTTTTAAATTCAAGGCGACAAGCGGTTTTGAATAACGCTGCGCTTTATATTGGAGAAGCTCTGTTTTCTTCACCATACCGCCTTTTGTGAAGAACAGGAGATACGATGATTCATCGAATTCTTTAATTGGGATCGCTTTTTGAATGGATTCATCCCGATCAATCGAAATAATATTCGTAATATGCTGCCCCATGTCTTTCCAGCGTATATCTGGCAGCTGATGAACTGGACAGTAAATATAGCTCCCTTTATTCGTAAAGAGCAGAAGAACATCTGTTGTATTCATTTCAAACTGGTGAATCAGTCGGTCTGTATCCTTCATACCGAAGTCCTTACCGTTTGATGCAGCATAGGAACGCTGGCTTGTCCGTTTGATGTATCCATCTTTTGTGACTGTGACGTACACGTCCTCTGATGCGATCATCACTTCAAGGTTAATCTTAATTTCTTCAATTTTTTCCTCAATCACAGATCGTCTTTCATCAGCATACGTCTTTTTCAACTTCTTCAAGTTGTTCGTAATGACTTTAAACAGCTTTTTCTCATTCGCTAAAATGTCTTCAAGCTCTGCAATTCGCACGTCAAGCTCTCTTGCTTCGTCTCTTAGTTGAGTGATATCTGTATTTGTTAAACGATATAACTGGAGAGAAACAATCGCTTCTGATTGTGCTTCTGTAAAATCATATTTCTCCATCAAATTGTTTTTCGCATCACGCTTATCATTAGACGAGCGGATCGTCGCAATGACTTCATCTAAAATGGAAAGAGCTTTAATTAACCCATCTACAATATGATGACGTTCTTTTGCTTTTCGAAGCTCGTATGCTGAGCGGTTCGTCACCACTTCTTTTTGATGAGCAATGTAAGCGTCTAGTACAGTTGTAAGCGTCATTAAAGTCGGTCTTCTGTTATGTATCGCGACCATATTAAAGTTATATGGGATTTGCAGATCAGAATTTTTATATAAGAAATTCAAGACACCATTCGCATCCGCTTCTTTTTTCAGCTCTACAACAATCCGAAGGCCGGTACGATCCGTCTCATCCCGAACTTCAGAAATTCCTTCTACTTTTCTTTCAATGCGGAACTCGTCCATCTTTTTGACAAGATTGGCCTTATTCACTTCATAAGGAATTTCTGTGATCACGATTTGCTGACGTCCACCACGAATGGTTTCAATCTCCGCTTTTCCACGAATCATAATCTTTCCTTTTCCTGTTTCATATGCCTTCTTAATACCATCCACACCTTGAATGATCCCGCCTGTTGGGAAATCTGGCCCTTTGATGACTGTCATTAAATCCTCAACCGTACAATGCGGCTGTTCGATTCGCTTAATCACGCCATCAATCACTTCTCCTAGGTGGTGCGGCGGAATATCAGTCGCATAACCGGCTGAAATCCCTGTTGACCCGTTCACAAGAAGATTTGGAAACATCGCTGGTAAGACAACAGGCTCTTTGCTTGTATCATCAAAGTTCGCGACAAATTCGACTGTCTCCTTGTCGAGGTCTTTTAAAAGCTCTGAAGCAATGGCAGAAAGCCTTGCTTCCGTATAACGCATGGCAGCAGGAGGATCTCCGTCGATACTCCCGTTATTTCCATGCATCTCAATCAGCACGTTTCGCACTTTCCAATCCTGGCTCATTCTCACCATTGCTTCATAAACAGATGAATCACCATGCGGATGATAGTTACCAATGACGTTACCGACTGTTTTGGCAGCTTTACGGAAGTTTTTATCTTGTGTATTTCCTTCTGCATACATCGCATATAAAATTCTTCGTTGTACAGGTTTTAATCCATCACGTGCATCTGGAAGTGCACGATCTTGGATAATATATTTACTATAGCGACCAAAACGGTCCCCAATCACTTCTTCTAACGGTAAATCATGAAATCGTTCTTGTTGTGCCATGTTTAAACCTCCTCAGCTAGCGACAAGTTTTCATTTTCAAGAATGTTGCTTTCCTCATCAAGTCCAAAGGCGACATTCTTTTCAATCCATTTACGGCGTGGTTCTACTTTGTCACCCATCAGTGTCGTGACGCGGCGCTCCACCCGTGCAGCATCATCGATCTTCACCCTGACAAGCGTTCTCGACTCTGGATTCATTGTCGTTTCCCATAGCTGGTCGGCATTCATTTCACCTAAACCTTTATAGCGCTGAATCGTATATCCTTTTCCAACTTTCTTTAGTACGTCATCCATTTCTTCATCAGACCAAGCATATTCAATGACTTCTTTCTTCCCTGAGCCTTTGCTAACTTTATATAAAGGCGGAAGGGCAATGAATACTTTGCCATGCTCAATCAGCGGCTTCATATAGCGGTAGAAGAATGTAAGCAATAGAACCTGAATATGTGCGCCATCTGTATCAGCATCTGTCATGATGACAATTTTGTCATAATTGATGTCTTCTACATTAAAATCGACACCAACCCCGCCGCCAATGGCATGGATAATGGTGTTGATTTCTTCGTTTTTGAAAATATCCGCAAGCTTTGCTTTCTCTGTATTAATGACCTTCCCTCGAAGCGGCAGCACCGCTTGGAATTTCCGGTCACGTCCTTGCTTAGCTGATCCACCTGCTGAGTCACCCTCTACTAGATACAGTTCATTTCTTGCCGGGTTTCTAGATTGAGCAGGTGTTAATTTTCCGCTGAGTGTTGCTTCAGATTTTTTCCGTTTCTTGCCGCTCCTTGCTTCTTCTCTTGCTTTTCTAGCCGCTTCTCTTGCCTGCTGCGCTTTAATCGCTTTTTTCACAAGCAGTGTTGCCGTTTCGCGGTTTTCTTCAAGGAAATAAGCCAATTTTTCAGAGATCACAGCGTCTACAGCAGACCTAGCCTCACTCGTTCCAAGCTTTCCTTTTGTTTGTCCTTCAAATTGAAGAAGTTCTTCAGGAATTCTGACAGAAATAACAGCTGACAGACCTTCACGAATATCCGTACCTTCTAAATTTTTATCTTTTTCTTTTAAAAGGGTCACTTTGCGTGCATATTCATTAAAGGCTCTCGTCATGGCCGTCTTTGCACCAGACTCATGCGTACCGCCATCTTTGGTTCTTACGTTATTGACGAACGACAGAATATTTTCTGAATAGCCGTCGTTAAATTGAAAGGCAAAATCGACTTCAATGGACTGATGTTCCCCTTCAAACGAAACGACTTCACTAAGTACATCCTTTTCCTCGTTTAAATAAGCAACGAACGCTTCAATACCTGTCTCATAATAAAAGGTCTCCTGCACATCATGGCGCTCATCAATCAGCTCTATTTTTAGCCCTTTTAATAAAAAGGCTGATTCTCTTAGACGCTCTGATAATGTATCAAAATTATAGGTGGTGACACTGAACATCGTTGGATCTGGCTTAAAATGAATCAGTGTACCGGTCTTTTTCGTTTTCCCGATTTTTTCAAGTGATGTGACTGGTTTTCCGCCATGTTCAAAGCGCTGGTGATAAATAAATCCATCGCGTTCTATCGTCACGGTGAGCCACTCTGAAAGTGCGTTCACAACGGACGCCCCAACCCCGTGAAGTCCACCACTTGTTTTATAACCGCCTTGACCAAATTTTCCGCCTGCGTGCAGGACCGTTAAAATGATCTCTGGTGTCGGTTTTCCAAGCTTATGCATACCAGTAGGCATTCCGCGCCCTTTATCTTGGACGGAAATGCTGTTATCTTTATGTATTTTGACAATGATATGATCTCCATGGCCAGCGAGCACTTCATCGACAGAGTTGTCTACGATCTCATAGACAAGGTGATGAAGACCGCGTGAATCCGTCGATCCAATATACATCCCTGGACGTTTACGGACCGCTTCAAGCCCCTCTAGCACCTGAATAGAATCATCGTTATAATCTACTTGCTGCTTTTTAACCAAATGCTTAATCCCCTTTCACTAACAAACATAACCGGCTAATCATCAATGATCTCTCTAGATTTTAATGATGATCATGCTGCTCATTACTGTCCACTTTAATAAGCTGCATCATCACCATGCATGTGTGATTCAGCGATACATGCTCTTTTGCACGGTTATGAGAATGTTCTACATTCTGCAATCAGAACTAGAAGTCCATTATAAACAAGACTGTTTCATAAGCCAAATGCAATCATATGATGGTTTTAGCAAAACAGAACAAATGTTCTATATTTATCTTATCGCTCTTTTTCTCGATATGCAAGGTCACCGATATGCCCCTGTCGCCTTATTTTATCGCTTTCTTCTAGAATCGCAAATATATTTCTGCAACAAAAAAGCAAAAATCCTTGAAAAACCAAGGATTTTTGACGATTTAATGAGTTTTTGTCATCGCATGAGCCACTTTGATACATAAATCCATGATGGCGACCTTGCCATTTTCCTCAATCAGCCTTTTCGCCTCTTCATGATGTACGCCTTGCTGCGCCCAAAAAACAGGTGCGTCTATTTCAAGAAATTCTTTCGCCACCTCAGGCAAAAACTCTGAACGTCTAAAGACATTGACGATATCAACAGGCCCATCTATGTCTTTTAAAGAGGCGACCGCTTTTACCCCAAGTGCTTCATCAATCGTTGGATTGACAGGAATGATGTCATAACCGGCATCTTGCATGGCTTTTGAAACCATATAAGACGTTCGGTGCGGCTGATCTGACAAACCTACAACTGCAATTCGCTTACTGCTTTTTAATATACGCCCAATTTCTTGTTTTGAAGGATGATTCATCCAGACACTCCTTTTCTTCTATTTTAGCGAATTTCTTGTTAAAAACAAAGCTGAATTCATCGGCCATCGTTTTTTTCAAAAAAAGATCGCCATGTTTTTCATAAGATCATGTTAAAATGTAAGACAAGAGGGAGAATATAAAGGAGTTATGCAGATGTTAATTGCTTTGATGTTTATTTTGGCTTATCTTCTCGGCAGTATTCCATCAGGTCTCATTGTCGGGAAAGCTGCAAAGGGAATCGATATCCGTGAACATGGCAGCGGGAACCTAGGTGCGACGAATGCATTCCGTACACTAGGTGTTAAAGCAGGGTCCATCGTTATCACTGCTGATATTTTAAAGGGGACTCTTGCTTCGGCTTTACCGTTTTTCATGCAACTGGACATTCATCCCTTATTAGCAGGAGTGGCTGCTGTTATCGGTCACAGCTTTCCTGTCTTTGCAAAATTTAAAGGGGGAAAAGCGGTCGCTACATCAGGCGGCGTGCTGTTATTTTATGCCCCGTTCTTATTTATCACGATGATCGCTGCTTTTTTCTTATTTTTATACATTAGTAAATATGTTTCATTATCATCTATGCTGACTGGGATCTACACATTCATTTACAGCATATTCACCCAAGATCTATTTTTAATTATTGTTGTTGCTGTTCTTGCTGGCTTTGTGATCTTCAGACACATCGCCAACCTCAAACGAATTCTCAACAAAACTGAACCGAAAATCAAATGGCTTTAGCCGTTTCATCAATTTAAATATGTGGTAAAAGTAAAGAAAAGCTGTTTTTGCATCCTGCATTTAAAAACAGCATGACTTCAAAAAGGGGCGATCACATTGAAATTAACGATAAAAGATGATGCACTCAATTGGTACAAGAATGAACTGGATTTAGAAAAAGGTGATCATGTTCGCTTTTTTGTCAGATATGGCGGGTGCAGTAATGTACAAAAAGGCTTTTCTCTCGGCGTCGCAAAAGATGAACCTCAAAATGCCGGCGCAACCGCTGAAGTAGAAGGCATTACTTTCTTCGTGGAAGAAAGTGATATTTGGTATTTTGACAACCATGATCTGCATATTGATTATAACGAGTCCGTGAAAGAACCAGAATTTCATTATGAATAAACAAAAAAGATACCTCATCCCTCGGGTATCTTTTTTGTTTATCACTCAATATAAAGTCCATACTCCTGAATGTTTCCTAATGACCGCTCTTTTTGCAAAATCCGTTTTTGCGAATTACCAATGAGATCAAAATGAGGAAAACCTTCGCGAACATGGATCCATTCTTTCTTTAATCCATGCTTTTGTCCCCAAGTGATTAATTGTTCTATATCCTGACAGGCTGCCTTTGTGACAGTATTCGCATGCGGAAAACGGTCATCAAGCCAATAGTGTGTCAAAAAGGCCACATTCCCTTGCCGAACAGCTGATTTCCAAGCATTCAAATCTCTTCTTTTAATTCCAAATGCCATGAATCAAACCTGCTTCTTGGACTGTTCGTATACGCTGTGCCATGCAGGGAAAGCTTTTCTAAATTGAATCGGTCTAAAGGTTTCTTTGTCCACACATATATGTGAGGTGGTCCCTGTAATAGCCGTTTGTCCATCAGGTTTTTGTATTTCATAGCCATACACTGTTTTCACGCCGTTATATTCTTCAATCCATGTGTGAACTGTAGCCGTTTCACCGTACAGTAGTGGTTTTTTATATTGAACCTGAAGATCGACAACAGGTGCAAGGACACCGTCTGCCTCTAACTGGGCATAGGAAAAGCCTAATTCTTTAATTAACGCTGTTCTGCCGACTTCCATCCAAATTAAATAGTTGGCATGATACACAATACCCATTTGATCTGTTTCTGCATAACGGACTTCTATTTCTTTTTTAGATACATACACGTTTTCATCGCTCTCCTATCAAAACCTAACGTCTCTGACATTTTACCACATTCCAAATGGTTCTTCTAAAAAGAGGCAATAAAATAAACCAGGAATCCCTGGTTTATTCAGTGTAACCGCTCTTTCTTGCTGCTTCCTCGTCCTTTATTTCAGAACGCATTGCGTCAATACTTGTTCTACGGTTTTCATTTTTTTGCTTGATCATCTGCTTTTCTTCCTCTGTTGAAAGACCCATTGCTGCTTCAGATTCATCAATATTTTCAAGTGTGTTTTCGATCATATCCTGCAGCTTCTCAACATTATCAGAACGATCATCTGGATTGGATTGATATGACTTGTCATTCATCATGCTTCCCTCCTATTATTCGCCCTTCGTCTGTATCACATCAGGCTGTTCATTCGATTTATTATGCATCTTTTTGCCTTTATTTCGTTTGTATGCTACAGGTTTTGTCCCTAAATGGTCTGGTGTAAACTGCGCTTGTTTATCATGCTCTCTACCCATCATTCATCCCTCCCTCTTCTTTAGGATGAACGAAAAAGGACAAATCATAACTTATTTCTGTCTAAATCGCTCTTCCAACTTTTCTTCAAGCTGGTTTAAAAATTCCTCATTGCTTAATAATTCTTTTTTATTTTCAAGCACAAGTTCTTCAAATGTACGGCGCTTTCTTCTTCTCATGTCTATCACCACCTCCACTCTGTTCATACCATTTTCGCCAAAACATTTAGAAAATAAGCAAAAAAGAGCTGAATCATTATAGATCCAGCTCTTTTTCAATTTCTTTTTTTGTGAGCATTTGATGCTTTACAGACAGGATACGCCCTTTTTCATCTAGTATGTATGTCGTCGGATAGGAAAGTACCTGATATCTCGCTTGAATACCTTTTTGATCTAATAAAACAGGAAAACTGACCTTAAGTTCATCAATAAAAGATGCGACGTGATCCACACTCTTTTCAGTGTTCGTCAAATTCACCGCTAGTACCTCAACTTGGTCATTTTCACTTCTAATTGCATCTAGATCTGGCATTTCTGTTCGGCAAGGCTTACACCATGTCGCCCAAAAATTGAGAAGTACTTTTTTACCTCGATAATCAGATAACGATGCCGTTTTGCCATCAAGGGTTTTGAGCTCAAAATCAGGGGCTATGTCCCCTGTTTCAAGACCGATGGCGGGTTCTTTTGGTCCGAATACATTCCATGCAAGTAAACCAATCAACACAAGTAAAACAGCGCTTGCCATTCCTTTTTTCCACATGATTGATCCTCCACTATGTTAAAAAAGAAGAGAAAGCTGTCTAATCGCCTTCTCTTCTTTGCTTTATTAGTTGCTTGCCAATTTCTCACGCAGTACCATTTGAAGGATACCACCATGACGGTAGTAGTCAATTTCGACTTCACTGTCAAAGCGAACAATTACTTCAAATGTTTTCTCGTTGCCATCTGTATCAATTGCTATTACAGTGACAAGATCACGCGGACGAACTGTTTCATCAACATCTACTTCGAATGTTTCTGTTCCTGTTAGTCCATAAGTTTCTGCACTTTCACCGTCTTTAAACTGTAAAGGAAGTACACCCATGAAGACAAGGTTACTTCTGTGGATACGCTCAAAGCTTTCCGCTAGAACGAATTTAATTCCAAGAAGATTTGTTCCTTTTGCAGCCCAGTCACGAGAAGAACCCATTCCGTAGTCTTTGCCTGCTAAGATCGCAAGACCAGTTCCATCTTCTTTATAACGCATGCATGCATCATAAATCGATGTCACTTCACCAGTTGGCCAGTACGTTGTATACCCACCTTCTGTTCCTGGTGCGATTTGGTTCTTAATACGGATGTTTGCAAAAGTACCTCTCATCATAACATGGTGGTTACCACGGCGAGATCCGTATGAGTTAAAGTCTCTAGGCGATACGCCTCTTTCTTGCAAGTATTTACCCGCAGGTGTGTCTTTACCAATCGCTCCAGCAGGAGAAATATGGTCTGTTGTGACAGAGTCACCGAACTTCGCCACTACGCGCAATCCTTTAAGTGGTTCAACTTTACCAGGTTCAACTGATAAGTTTTCGAAGAATGGCGGGTTATCAATGTATGTGGAATTTTCATCCCATTTATACAATGCATCATCCGTCGTTTTAATTTCATTCCAGCGGTCATTGTTGTCAAAAACAGTTTCATACTCTGAACGGAATAGCTCAGGTGTAACTGTGCTTTTCACGACGCTGTTGATTTCATCCATTGATGGCCAAATGTCATTGAAATAAACGTTCTCGCCATTTTTATCGACACCGATCGGATCTTTTGTTAAATCAATATTCACCGTACCAGCAAGTGCATAAGCCACAACTAATGGTGGAGATGCAAGGTAGTTTCCTTTTACAAGCGGGTGGATACGACCTTCGAAGTTACGGTTACCTGATAAAACAGAAGTGATCAGCAGATCATTTTCAGAGACAGCATCTTCAATTTCTTTTTCAAGCGGTCCTGAGTTTCCGATACATGTTGTACAGCCATAGCCAACAATGTTAAATCCGAGGTCTCTTAAATATGGAAGAAGTCCTGAATTCACAAGGTATCCTGTTACAACTTTAGAACCTGGCGCTAGTGACGTTTTCACGTAGTTTGGCACCTTCATACCTAGCTCACTTGCTTTCTTCGCAACAAGACCTGCTCCGATTAAAACGTATGGGTTCGATGTATTCGTACAGCTCGTAATCGCCGCAATCGCAATCGCACCTGTCTTCATCACAGCTTTTTCACCGTTTGAAAGATCAAATTCGATTTGTTTATCAAGCTCTGATTTATCTAAGCCAAACCCTTGGTTACCAGCTGGGCTTTCGATGTGTTTATGGAACGTCTCTTTCATTTGAGAAAGTGGAATCAAATCTTGTGGACGTTTTGGACCAGATAAGTTTGATTCAATTTGAGAAAGATCAATTTCCACAACATCTGTAAAAATTGGCTCTTCTGCATCTGGCGTATAGAATAAGCCATTTGCGCGAGAATATTCTTCAACGATATTAATTTGCTCTTCATCACGTCCAGTAAGGCGAAGGTAAGCAAGCGCTTCTTCATCTACTGGGAAGAATCCACAAGTAGCACCGTATTCTGGCGCCATGTTCGCAATTGTTGCACGATCTGCTAACGGCAATTGTGCAACACCAGGTCCGAAGAACTCGACGAACTTGTTCACTACGCCTTTTTCACGAAGAACTTGTGTCACTTTTAATGCAAGGTCAGTTGCAGTTGTTCCGTTTGGAAGCTCTCCAACTAATTTAGCACCAATGACTTCTGGTACTGGGAAGTATGAAGGCTGACCGAGCATACCAGCTTCTGCTTCGATACCGCCAACGCCCCATCCGAGTACACCGATACCGTTAATCATTGTTGTATGTGAGTCAGTACCAACTAATGTATCTGGGTAAGTGATGATCTCGCCATCTTCTTCGATTGCATGAACAACACTTGCAAGATACTCTAAGTTCACTTGGTGAACGATCCCTGTTGCAGGCGGAACAGCTTGATAATTGTTAAACGCTTTCTTTGCCCAGCTAAGGAAGTTATAACGCTCTGCGTTACGTTCGAATTCTAAATCCATGTTAATGTTTAATGCATCTTCAGTTCCAGCTTTATCGACTTGTACAGAGTGGTCAATGACCAAGTCAACTGGAATTTCAGGGTTGATTTTATCTGGGTCTCCGCCCACATCTGCCATTGCTTTTCTTAAAGAAGCAAGGTCAACGACAGCTGGCACACCCGTGAAGTCTTGTAAAATAACACGAGAAGGTTTAAATGGAACATCAATTTCTTTTACCTCGGCAGTTCCCCATTTTGCCAAGTTCTCAACGTGTTCCTTCTTGATAACTCTACCGTCTACTTGGCGAAGCACTGATTCTAATAGTACCTTAATGGAATAAGGCAATTTAGAAACATTTCCGATTCCTTGTTTCTCGAGTGCTTCTAACGAATAATAGTGATACGTTTTCCCATTTGTCGAAAACGTTTTTCTAGATTGAAAAGCGTCTTGTTTAGCGACTTGCTGCTGTTTCGACATGTCCAAAATCCCCCTTTTGATGATCAAGATCAATTTCAATTCTCAGAAAAATCGTCGTATTTCACCACAATTTTCTCACAATTTCATCTTAAAACAAATTCATACATAAGTAAATAACAATACTTTTATTAAATTCAATAAGTTTAGCTTATCATGAGGAAATGATTACTCCTCATAAACTGAGCAGCACGGGTTCATACTAATGCTGAGGTGATAGAACATGACAAAAAGAAAAGCAAATCATGTCATTGACGGCATGAACGCAGCCAAAAGCCAAGGAAATGGTGCAGGCTATATAGAAAATGATCAGCTCGTTTTAACAGAAGAACAAAAGCAAAACAATAAAAAGCGTAAAAAAAACCAATAAGAAAGGAGTGAGAAATGATGACGAACAAAAACACTGGGAAAGACATACGTCAAAACTCTCCTAAAGAGCATCAAGGCGGGCAGCCTGAGCCACTATCAGGCAGTAAAAAAGTGAAAAACCGCAACCATACAAGACAAAAGCACAATTCACATCATGATATGTAAACATTTTCTCTTAAGCCCGTGACCAAACGGGATGTTTTAGGTCTTTCACACATTTCAGCTTTCATCATATGATTTATTATGAGATGTGATGGAGGAGTGTTTATGGAGAATGAAAAGCAAGTGAATTCCTCTGATTTTCTTGAAATAGATGATTGGCTGAGTGTATTAATGGACGATCCTTTTGCATGGTATGACGAACAGCTTCCAATCGATCTTTATGAAACGAGCCGTGATTATATTATTGAGATCTACCTCTCCACCCTATCGATCACTGATTTAAAACTGACCTTTTCCGGATGTGAGCTCATCCTCGCTTATTTGATCGATGAAAGAGAACAGCCAATTGAAAAAAGTGTCATGCTCCCTTTTTATTTGAATGACAAAGACATTGATACAGATTACGAAAACAGAATCATATCAATCAAAATCAAAAAGGATGCCCATCGTCAAGACGGAGCATTTTCCTTTCAAATGCCACACTTCAAACATTAAGAGCCCGCCTGTATACAGGCGGGCTCTCTTCCGTTCGTTTCAAGTCAATACCTTGTGCGAACCACCATGGCCAAATAGTAGAGTCGCTATACAATAATGTATTCCATTTCTACTAAATGGTTTGGGTCATTCTAGTAAATGGGCGCCTCTTGATCAAAAAAGGCGTTTATAGAGAAAAAACACATACATTTTTGTTATTTTCTTCTACCTTCTCTTCATGTAAAATAGAATAGAGAGAAGGGATATAGGGAGTGAGAACATGTTAAGCGGCTGGTTTTTGTGGTTCATTTTATTTTGGGGTACAGTGATGATTGGATTACTAGCAATCGGTGGCTTTTTTATGTTTCGCAAGTTTTTAAAACGATTGCCGAAAGAAGACGGGAAATCAGAGCTTGATTGGCAGGATGAATATATCCAAAAGAGCCTGCACCTATGGCGCGATGAAGACAAACAGCTATTAAATGAGCTAGTATTACCGGTTCCAGAGCTGTTTAGAGATGTCGCCAAAGAAAAAATCGCCGGTAAAATTGGCGAGCTGGCACTTAAAGAACAAGCGGCCAGCATTAATTTAGACTTAATCATTCGCGGCTATATTATCGCTACACCGAAGCGGGATCATAAATTTCTACTAAAGCGCCTTCAAGAAAAAAAGATCGACCATTCGCCATATGAATCTTTATTAAAATAACCTCCTTTTTAAAAAAGGAGGTTTAATTCATTTGGACCTGCTGCGGATCTAATTGTTTAGACAGCTTTCTAAACGACAAATACATCGCAACCCGCCAAGGGACAATCATGCCAAAGGCTAGAATCCAAAACATCCCGCTGAGCGCACCATAATCAATGGAAGAGCTTAAAATCGTCTTCATTCCGATACGAAGGACAAGAAGCCCAATGAGAATAAACACAAATGCTTTTGAACGCTTCAAATAGATTTCATTGCCTCTAATTTCAAATTTCGATGTTTTAATTAAAAAGATAGAGAAAAACATCCCTACAGTAATCGCCTCTAAAAATTCAGCTCCAGTTACTCGAAACATTGGCACAAAAAACATCAGTGCTCCAGTGCTCATAAAGATAGGAGGTAATATAATTTTTTTCGCGGTTGCAGGTTTTGCAGATGATTTAATGCGAATAAACATGACGGCTACCGCCATACATACCGCCACTATAGAAGAAATTATGATCATCATATCAAATCATTCCTTTATTCTTTAAGGTCAGCCTATGTATAATATACTCCAATTGACGAAAAAAAACCATTCGCCGCGACTGTAGAAAACGATTTCAAAAACCCGTAAATCCTCCAAATAATGATGAGAACATAATAATGATCCATGTCAGAAGATCAAAGAACAGCAAGATTCCTACCACGATCATAATAATCCCGCCAGTTTTCATGATGAGCTGCTGACGCTTTCTGATCCAAGCCATTTTTGTGATGAAAAAGGAAAGAACAAAAAATGGGATAGCAAAACCTAATACATACGCAATCATGTAGGTCACAGCGGACTCTGGCTTGTTGCTGGCAAGTGTGATGACAGCTGATAAAATCGGGCCGGTACATGGTGTCCAACCAGCAGCAAAACCCATTCCGATGAGAATCGATCCAAAAAAACCGGCTGGACGATTTTTAAACTGCAACCTCTTTTCTCCCATTAAAAAAGAAGGCTGAAATACACCAAGAATCATAAAGCCAAAGAAAATAATGAGAATGGCACCAATTTGACGAATCGCATCTTGATATTCAATGAAAAACTTCCCAACAAACGATGTCCCAAATCCAATGGCAATAAAAATGAGAGAGAACCCAATTAAAAAGAATAATGTATGAAGCAGACTTCTTCTTCTCAGCATCACCTTCTCAGATTTCACTTCATCTATACTAACGCCCGTAATATAGGATAAAAAGGCTGGATAAAGTGGCAGACAGCACGGTGAGATAAAAGATAGAAACCCTGCTCCAAACGCTAAAAAGTAATTCAAATCTGACAAAAGAACACCCCCTTCTTACAATATACAATAAGAGATGACAAATTCATTTCATTTTTTTTACATCATCTCAATAAAGATGGTCTAATCTCTTAAAACCTTATATAATTTAATTTGACATCAAGATACCAAACCCTTTAAATTTGAAAATAAACCTTAAAATGGATATAATAGAATCGATTCTTTTTATCAAGATTTGCATGAAAGGAACATGACTTTGGTAAAAACATCATTATTAACCCAAATTGAAGAAAAAAGAGAAGAGCTGATGAAAGTTGTCTTGCATAATGGGATGACATCAACAGTGACCATCGAACATAGCCAGCAGCTAGATCATCTCCTCTTACAATATCAACGACACTTACACTCAAACTCAGCCAACTAATGATATCTCAAGATAGAAACAAATGCCGCACGATTTTAGAAAAGTTGATATGTGTGACAATAAAAGAAACGAAAACCTCTGCTCACAGGGGTTTTTTGTTTTGTCTTTAACGGACGGTTCACGGCAAAATAAAAACCACTTTCCCTGCTTTATTCATGCAAGTACAGTGGTTTTATGCGTCTGATGAAGGTGACTTCAATAAAGAAAGGACATCGCTTGTCCAATCTTTAGGGACCATGTTCCATCTATGATCATAATAACGTACGTATTATTTCGCTTGGTTGTTCATGGCTTTCATCATTTGATTGATTTTCTTTTGGGACGGTTTCATGCCCATTTGCATCATCATCATTCGAAGCATTTGTTCATTAATTGGTGGATTCTTTTTCAAGTAGCTCATCATATACTTACGAGCAATAAAGAATCCGAGTGCAACTCCTGCAAGCAGTGCAACAACGCCTACAAGGATGACAACCCATAAATCCATAATTCTTCCTCCTTCATGTTGTCTCGTATAAAGTGTACTAAACAAAAGGCTATTATACAACATTTCACGTTCAATTTTATTTTTTTAAACAAAATTCCTCACTTTTACCGGATTGAGCCACCCATGCTTCTTTGATCCAAAGTCCATAGCCAGGAAACAAGGACTAATTTTTCTGAGTACTTCAAAAAACACCGCTTCTGCCTCATAACTGCCTGTGGCAGACATTTGAATGTAACGGTCTTTTATAATGAATGCGGCTGTACCTTTTCCATCTGGTAGCGATGCACTGTATATTGAGCCTATTTGTGTATAGTGAATGTTGGTTAAATTGTTCATTAAACGCTGGTGCATATGAAAAGCAGGGATTCGTTTCGTTACATAATCCACTTGCTTAACAAGCATGACTAATTCGTCATCACTGCGGTTCGTCCAGTGTAACGATTCAAACAAATGAAACAAAATAGATTCTCTACCAAAATAATGATGAGCAAACTCATCCTCAATCCAATAAATATAATAATGGCGTTCCATGTCTATCCCTTCCTTTCACATTTCGTCAATCTCGCTTATTGCTTGTATTATACAAAAATGTGAAAGAAAGAATTGTCTATATATGAAGCAAGAAGAAACTAGTTTTGTCAAAAAAACAAGAAAAAAGAAAAAAGTTTGCAGAGCATAGTGAAAAGCTCTGCAAACCGACTGCAAAAAAGCATGATGCTTGGAGACTGATTATTTATTCAGCTTTGCTTTTACGCGGCTCACCACGTTGCTGACAGTGAAACCGTATTTTTCAATAATGGTTTCGCCTGGTGCAGAAGCGCCAAATTTATCAATCGCAATCACATCGCCATCAAGGCCAGTGTAACGTTCCCAGCCAAGTGAAGCACCCATTTCGATTGCAACACGTGCTCTCACTGCTTTAGGAAGAACGGACTCTTTGTATTCGTCTGACTGCTCATCAAAGCGATCCCATGCAGGTAAGCTCACGACAGAAACACGAATGCCTTCTTTTTCAAGTGCTTTTTGTGCTTCAATGGCTAAACCTACTTCAGATCCTGAAGCAAGTAGAAGAGCTTCTGGCTGTGCATCAGCTGCTTCAACGACGACATACCCACCTTTTTCTACGCCTTCATAGGCCTTCTCTGGTGATTGATCAATCGTTGGAAGGTTTTGACGAGTAAGAACAAGCGCTGTCGGTTTATTCGTTGCAGATACAGCAATTTTCCATGCTGCAGCTGTTTCGTTTCCATCAGCTGGACGAATAACAGAAAGGTTAGGCATCGCACGTAATGAAGCGAGCTGTTCAACTGGCTCATGCGTTGGTCCATCTTCCCCAACCGCAATACTGTCATGCGTAAATACATAAGTGACAGGAAGTCCCATTAATGCAGCAAGACGAATGGCAGGTCTTAAGTAGTCTGAGAAAACAAAGAATGTTCCGCCAAATACACGAAGTCCGCCGTGAAGTGCCATACCGTTTAATGCTGCACCCATTGCGAATTCTCTCACACCAAACCAAATGTTTCTGCCAGCGTAATTCTCTCTGCCAAAGTCATTTGTATCTTTAATTGTTGTTTTATTTGATCCAGCAAGGTCAGCAGACCCGCCAATAAAGAATGGTACTTGTTTTGCAATGCCATTTAATACTTCTCCAGAAGAGGCACGAGAGGCAAGGCTTGAACCTGCTTCATAAACAGGAACCTCTTGATCCCAATTCTCAGGAAGTTTCCCTTCAATCGCAAGCTTCAGCTGAGCTGCTAGTTCTGGATATTCTTTTTCATATTGCTCAAACAGTTCATTCCACGCTGCTTCTTTTTTCTGTCCAGCGTCTTTAACAGCTGTTTTGAAATGATCGTACACTTCAGAAGGTACATGGAAATCTTCTTCAAACGTCCAAGAATAAGCTTCCTTCGTTAGCTTCGCTTCCTCACTTCCAAGCGGTGCACCGTGCACCCCAGACGTTCCCGCACGGTTTGGAGATCCGAAACCGATTGTCGTTTTCACTTCAATAAGTGTAGGTTTGTCTGTACTTTGTTTGGCTTTTTCAATGGCAGCCGTCACTTCGTCAATGTTATTGCCGTCTTTTACATAAAGAACTTCCCAATTCATCGCTTCAAAACGATTCTTCACATTTTCAGAGAAAGAACGATCGAGGTCGCCATCTAAAGAAATGTCGTTTGAATCATAAAGAACAATTAAACGGCCTAAGCCTAAATGACCAGCAAGTGAAGCAGCTTCAGAGGAAATGCCCTCCATTAAGTCTCCATCTCCGCAAATGCTGTATGTATAGTGATCCACAACATTAAAGTTATCTTTGTTATACGTTTCTGCAAGATGTCTTTCTGCAAGTGCCATTCCTACAGCCATCGCAATCCCTTGTCCTAAAGGACCTGTTGTCGCATCTACGCCCTCTGTATGTCCAAACTCAGGATGTCCAGGTGTTTTGCTTCCCCATTGGCGGAATTGTTTTAAATCTTCGATGCTCAGATTGTATCCGCTTAAATGAAGCATGCTATATAAAAGCATAGAGCCATGTCCCGCAGATAACACAAAACGGTCTCTGTTAAACCAATTTGGATTTTGCGGACTTACGTTTAAGTGATTCGTCCATAAAGCGTACGCCATTGGTGCAGCGCCCATCGGCATTCCAGGGTGACCGGAATTCGCTTTTTCAATTGCGTCTATGGAGAGAGTACGTATTGTTGCAATAGATTTCAATTCAATCGTTTCCATATAAATCCCCTTCCGTATCTTGTGTACACCATTATCATAAATCTACTGTCCTTTTTTCACAACTATTTCACGCCGAAAAAGAAGGATTTTGTCACATTTAGTTTATCGATCACCTAAAAACTTATACAAATATGAAAAAAGATGAGAATATTCCTCCCATCTTTTCAAAAATCAAGAAATGATGACCTTTAATGAAGATTCTGGTCTCTTTCTCTTTTTAATTTTTCTGGTGTGACATCGTTTCCTTCTGGATCGACGATTTTCACGGTTTTGAGTGTATTTTTCATAGAAGAACGAAAAGCCTTTAAATATTCCTCTCTTAATTGCTTCTGTTCTGTTTTCTCAGCGTCCGACAAACCGGCCTCTTTCGACTTTTTTGAAAGCTCATTGATTCTTGCAAGCTGTTCTTTAGAAATCATGACAAACTCCTTTAAAACATTTTCTCTACATACTACTAAATATCAGTCATTTTTACAACAAATCACGCTTTAAGTCGCAAGCCCTTTTTCATATTCTTGGTACCTTCTATGGACGGTTGCTTTTGAAATGTCAAAACCAAGTGCCTGCAATGTCACTGCAATTTCAGCGAATGTCATGTTGTTTTTTCTTAATCGAACAATTTCAGAAATCGGTACTTCAATACGTTCGCGGCCAGGCGCCTGCTCTTGGTGTTTTAAATTTAGTTCGGGTTGATACCCTCGCTCAACAGCTTTTTTCATCCCACGCTTAATTTTCAAATTATGAATTTTCCGCTGATACTCTTCTACAACGCCTACAATTTCAATGACCATTTCATCTGCTTCTGAAAGCTCAAGCTCTCCTCTATGAAATACGCTGTACACCTTGACTTTCTCTTTAAACAGACAATGAAGAAGAGCGATTTTCGCCTGCCCTCTTCCAAGGCGTGTCTCATCTTGAATGAGAACAGCATCGATTTCTTCCTCTTTCAGCGCAGCCAGCATGTCAAAAACACCGTCACGATCAAGATCGTATCCACTCGCTTTTTCTTTAATCACTTTGACTACATTCATCTTGTGCGTTGCAGCTAAAGCAAGCAGTTCTTCTTCTTGTCTTTTAAGCGAGGTTTCTTGCTCTTCTTTGGCAGTACTTACTCTCGCATAAATGATTGCATTCATGTCTTCAATCGACCTTTCTACTGTACTGTTGCAAGTTGATATACGACTGGATGCTCTTTTTTAACTGGAATGACAAGGATATCTCCAGGCTGGATGTCAGTTGAAGCGAGATCATTGTGTTCAGTTACCCAGTCAATAAAAGCATTTTTATCGATTGATTTACTGTCGTTTACTTGATCAGCTAATCCCCAAAGAGTATCACCTGATTGAACCTCTATTTTAACATATTGATTTGGATCATTATGGCTAGTGACTGCAATAAGTGAGAGAAATATGCCAACGATGAATGAGAATAGCCCAATAAAAATAATAGATTCCTTTAACCTCATAATGTCATCTCTCCTAATAGAATGTGTGTTCGTTCTTTCTGACACTCATTATAAATACGAACAAACGTTTCTGTCAAACGTTTTTTTCGAACCTATGTTTGTACTGTTAGGAAAAACATGCTATAATTTCTTTAAAATTGACGTTTTGAGGTGCAAAAGATGACGAAGCTATCAAAAAGACAACTCGATATCCTGAAATTCATAAAAGAAGAAGTAAAAAGCAAGGGTTATCCCCCATCCGTTCGTGAAATTGGTGAAGCTGTCGGTCTAGCATCAAGTTCAACTGTCCATGGACATTTAGCTAGACTAGAAACGAAAGGTTTAATTAGAAGAGACCCAACGAAACCTAGAGCGATCGAAGTACTAGATGAAGAGGAAATGAATATTCCAAAGAGCGCTGTAATGAATGTTCCAGTCATCGGAAAAGTCACAGCAGGCTTGCCTATCACGGCTGTTGAGAATGTAGAAGAATATTTCCCACTTCCAGAAACTTTTGCAGCGCCAGATGAACAAGTATTTATGCTTGAAATTATGGGAGAAAGTATGATCGATGCAGGTATTTTGGACAAAGACTACGTCATTGTGCGTCAGCAAAGCACTGCCAACAATGGAGATATTGTGGTGGCTATGACAGAAGAAGATGAAGCAACAGTGAAACGTTTTTATAAGGAAGATACACACTTTAGATTACAGCCCGAGAATCCATCAATGGAACCGATTATTTTACAGAATGTGAGTATACTAGGTAAAGTGATTGGCGTATTTAGAAATATTCATTAAAAAAAGCCGGTATTTCATCAACGTTTGATGAGAGCCGGCTTTTTCTTTTATGAACAAGAATATGCAAGAATACTTGAGCTTGGGAACGAGCCAAATGTAAAGTTCGGCCATATAAAACCCGTTGTACGGCCAAAAGGCTGCGAGGAAAGAACATACATGAGAAATACTTGACCGTTTCTAAGGAACACAATAGTCCACCTTCTATTACATCCAGCTGCAAATTGAACCGTTTGCTGGCTTCCGCCTACACTCTGCCCTGCAATGAGCGGCTGCATACTTTGAGGCTGAGAGACTGCTTGTTGATATTGCGAGATGATATGCTGCGGCGGGGCTGGCGGGACCGATTGTCCTCCTGCACCTTGCCCTTGCCCAGTCCCTCCGAATGGCAAGCCGGGAAATCCTCCAACTTGAGAAATAGGAAACGCCGGCATGCTTTGTACCTGCCGATCGTACAAGTACCCATTCCACGTACCTTCATATGGATTATACACACTAAACACCACTTTCTTAGACATTCATCACGGCAGTATATGTCATACATAAAAAAAGAGTGTTGAAGAGACAAATAGAAATCTTTCCAAAAGACGTTTTATTCTTCTTTAGAACGGTTAAATACTAATGAGGAAGAAAAAAATAAAAAAATGAAAACTTTTTGTCTCCCTCAAACGTTATATAGATAGAAAGAAAAGAAACAAAAAACATTTAGATTTAATACTTGTAATATTTCTGTAACTATTGTAACATTTGTAACATAAGAAGTTTTCATTGAGAAAAGGAGGCAATCGCCTTGAAAAAATTATTTGTTTTATTAATCGCTATTATGCTTATGATCTCATTACAAACAACAACACTGGCCGCTTCCAAAAAATCAGCCGCTTTGACAAATAAAGAAGCGTTACATATTGCCCTTGATGCAAGAGAACACTTTTGGAGTGCGATGTCAGGCTACAACATTAAAGAGCATTCAGATTACAAATTAAAATCATTTACTTATAAAGACATGACTTACAACTACCTGTCTAACACATTTGATACAAAGAAAAAACTAAACAGCTATCTATCTCAAGTGTTCACAAAAGATGCCATTACTCACGGTTTAAAAGACTATCAGTTCATCGTTCATAAAGGAAAAATGGCTGTACCAGTTGGTGACGGAGATAATATGCTTAATTGGGATAAGGCAACACCTAAACTCGTCTCTAAGAAAAGTACAATCCGCACATACGAATTCTCAGTCCCAACACTTGATGGACGCAAAGTAAAACGTACTGTCACTTTCGAGAAAGTACAAAACGATTGGAAAGTAACAAAAATTGACGCTGTAATCTAAATAAAAACCAGGCCGTTCACTAGGCCTGGTTTTTATATGGATGAAAATTCAGTCATACGATCTAAAGCGTGAGCAAGTGATGAAGCCGTTTGAAATTCATTAAAAGGAAGTCCAAGCTGTACAGCCGTTTGAGCAATTTCTGGTCTAATCCCTGAAATGGTCGTATCAACCCCAATTAATCGAAGTGACGTGACAAGATCAAAGATTTGATGTGCTACCATCGTATCAATGATGACGACACCTGATAAATCAATACATAAATGTTGAACACCTTTTTGCGAACACTGTTTTAATGTATTTTCTAAGATAATCTTTGCTCGCGCAGTGTCAATATCTCCAACTAAAGGCAATAAGGCAACATGACTTTTTAACACAATGACTGGAGAACTCAGCTCATAAATCATGTCTCTTTGTGCAACGAGTTTTTTGGTGGTATTTTTCACATATTGCTGAATAAAGACATGAATTGAAATGTTAAATGCCTCAGATATCAAATCATACCAATAAAATATTCGATCAATGTCAATATCACCTTGATGCTGTTTTATAAACTCTTTTAAGTAATGAAGAACCACTCTTTGATTGGACATATATTCTCTCACGACGTAATCTAATGGTGTGTTCAAGTGCTTCGGATCACTTGCCAAGTCTTCAGACCATTTTTTAAATTTCGTATGTAAATACGTCTTGTCTTCAATAAGTGCGCGGATAAAATGCTGATAATAATCTTGATTTTGCCGTTTTAGCTCTGCTATGATGCTGGAATCTGTTGAACGATAAATGGATTCTGGATCATCATCCTCAATTGATTCATACCATGTTTCAGTCAGTTTCTCTGCATGTTGCATGAAAAAATCGTATAATGCACGGTTCTTTTCCATAAGCATATGTCCCTTCACATTTTCTACTTGTCAGTCTTTGTACCTGATGGATTGATTGTACCACTGAATCTTTTGTACCTGCTAGCTCGAATACGCTCCTGTTAACAAAAAAAGCCCCTCTCAAGGAGCCTCTTGTCTATGTTTATTTGACAATAAATAAAATTCGTTTCCCGTCAGGATACCCGCTGATTTGATGCCCGACCCATGAACCAGCGCCTCTATTATCTGATGGACTGACATATTGAACGCTCGCCCCCTTTCCTCCTTCAAGACACACTGCCATCGGCCATTCATCCCGGTCAAAACCAGGTTTTGTGGGAATTCCTTTTAATGATTCTTGCCTGCGGGCATCTGCCCCATTTCGGTCAATGGTACACACATCTGAGTGCCCTTTTCGAATAGCTTCTTGAATATGACTGCCTGTTTCAGGATACCGTTCCTTAGGAAATTGAATCACATGATCATAACGATCTGCCCCTTTTGCGGAACGATCCTCTCCAAAACCACCTAATAACGCACCCATCCAAATGACAAAACAAAGAACGACAGCAGCGATCCAGCCTTTTCTCATCTTCAAAAGCTCGTGACCTCCTCATACTTTTGATGAAATGATGTTGACTTGAAGGAAATGAGTCATTTTTAATGTATGAGTGGCTGCGTGATGACATGTGAAAAACATAAGCTGAATCTGCCTAGCAAAAGATTCATAAGAAAAAACGAATGATTTCTTCATCATTCGCCTTGTTCTACTTAAGATATTTCATCTACTCTATATAATGTTTCGTTTTGTGAAGACATCTCGGACGGCATCCCTTGTTCAGCTGATGAGGATTGTTTATATTCTTCTGATGAGATGACTGTACCATGTGATTTAATCCAGCTCACCAATTTGCTGTTAGCTGATGACTGATTGTCTGGTAATAAAAAGTATTTCACCTTTCCTTGTTGAATAAGTGCTTTTAATTTATTGACAGTCAAAATAGGATCTGTCCCATTAAAACCGCCTAAGGCCATGACATTCTCATCTTCATCAATAATATATGGCGCTGCGGTAACAGTCGTAAGCGTTGCAAATAAATACGTTTCTCCTGTTTGATGCGCCTTTAAATAAGTGAGTAAGCCTTGATTGACACTAGATGTAAACATGTTCCCTCCTCGTGAACTAGCCAGCTGAACACCTGCCTCTGGAAGAACAGCATTTCCACCATAGATGATTGGGGTGGCGGACCAAAAACCTGGAATCAGTAACAGCGTTGTCAAAGCGGTGATGAGCAGTCGTTTCATGATCAATTGTTTTTCTCTGTACATCAGCAATAGGATAGCGATAATCATCCCTGCAATAGCAATGGCATACATCCAAATACTACTGATTTGAGTCGTATAGTTACTCAAAATATACCCTTGGAAGATGGCTGTAACAGCGATTGCTGCTGGAAGCAAATACGCAGATACTCCTTTGTTGGCCTTAAATAACTCTCCCATCTTCTTAGCTCCTATGCCGCATAGTGCTGCAATAGGCGGGGCAAGCATAATGAGATAGTAATGGTGAAAGAAACCCGCAATACTAAAGAATCCGGCAGCAGGAATCAGCCATGCTGTCCAAAACATCGTTTGTTTCCATTCATTTAATTGAGCTTTTCTCTCCTTCCACCAGCTGATGATCATCCCTAAAAGTCCAAACAAAGCAAACGGCAGCATCCAGCTGATTTGACCTGACAATGCAGATTGAAATAAACGAAATATACCGGGATTCCCAGTGCCATACATATTCATGCTTTGTTGACCTACAGCACTTCCAGGCGGAGAACCACCATCTGGACCATGTTGAGGTGGCGTCATTTGATTTTGGGATGGCGGCGGCTGATTTCTGTTTGACTGATCCTCTGACGAATCGCCTAATCCAGAATTGTCTGGCATCACCATACCTGCTTGCTGGTTCATGTCACCAAAGGATTTCCCTGTCGTCTGACCAAGCAGCCGTTCCGTGCCGTTATACCCAAAGGCAAGTTCTAACACTGAATTTGTTTGACTGCTTCCCACATAAGGGCGCTCACTTTCAGCTGTCATATCTACAGTAACTGCCCACGATAGAGATAAGCAGGCTAATACGACGATCGAGCATAAGAGAGAGAAAATTTTCTTTTTTAACGGTACGCGAGCAGAAATGAAATAGTAGAAAATAAATGCTGGAACGACCATAAACGCTTGCAGCATCTTCATATTAAATCCTACCGCTACCAAAGCGAAGGCAATAAGAAGCCAGCGCATCTTTCCGCTTTTTACAGCACGCATTAAGAAATACGTACCCGCAAGTAATGTGAAGACGAGCATACTGTCTATATTGTTCGTTCTACTCACAGCTGCGGCAATTGGTGTGAGAGCCATAACGGCCGCTGACACCCTTGCAGCACCTTGACCGAAAGCCGGTTTTATCATGAGATAAAGAAGAAGAACAGATCCCACTCCAGCAAGTGCCTGCGGCAATATCACACTCCATGTATGAAAGCCAAAAATAAGTGCACTGATGGTTTGAATCCATAAAACGACGGGTGGTTTATCAATTGATACGAATCCAGTTGCATCAAATGAGGCATAAAAAAAGTGATGGAAGCTTTTGGACATACTTTTGACTGCAGCTAAATAATATTGATTGGCACTGTCATTCTGCCAAATTTGATAAGTGTAGAGAAAAGCTGCGATCAGTAAAATCAACAACAATATCATATCTATTTTTTTATTTTTCACTCATATCTCTTCTTTCTTTTTCATTTATTTCATTCAGCATAGCTTGTAAATATGAAATAGTGATGAACAAAAAAAGAAACTTTTCTGCATTTGACGATAAAAAAAGCCTGTCCCCTGTAAAGGAAACAAGCTGAATGCCCTATTTTTTATTGCGCCTTCGCATAGTTGATAAATTCAACAAAAGCAGCAGTCGCTTTTGGTCCGCCGTTGATCGTTCCGTTTGAATAACCCGCATTATGGACCCCGACGATTTGTTGGTTCTGATCTAGCATCGCAGAGCCAGAGTTTCCGCTAAATGTATCGATCGTATAGTATGCGAGATTCGTATCTTCTCTCGTGACTGGACCTGACATTTCCCATTGTGACACTTTGCCAGTCGATCTCATTTTATCACCTGGATATCCAGAAATTTTAATCGTTGTACCTGTTAGATTTGTCACTTGACGAATAGAGCGATAGCCGACCGTATTTCCAATGTTCGTATCTGTTTTAATGACGGCAAAATCATATTGACTCGCCCCCGTGTTGATATATCCGCTTGGTACATAGAATTCGGTCATGTTTGCTGAGCCGTTCACGGCCGTGCTGTCATTCATGCCTGGGTAGACAGACCCTTTTGCACTATAGCTTCTTGTGGCTGTATTGTAGACGCAGTGTCCGTTTGTCAATATTTTGTTTGGAGCAATGAGTGTTCCAGTGCAGCTAGATCCACCAAATGTAATATAAGCAATAGAATTATAGGGGGCTACTCTTGTATTCGTCACTTTTGTTCTACCATCGTCTCCAATGACTACTTTTGTTTGAAAGTCTTTTAGATATTTTGTGAGTGGTTTTACTTTTTCGCCAATAGTAGAAGAGAGATCATCCACTTTGTCAAAGGATGAGGGGGTTTTCATATCGTTGTGGAAGTCAGCTGAAGAAATCACCTTTCCGTCAGAAGTCACCATGTCATAATCAGACGTAAGTACTGAATCAGATGCTGCATGGGCAAAACTAGGCACACTTAAAGCACCAAAAACGAGTAGAGAAGGGATTAATTTTTTCACCTTTTTCATCATATTCCTCCTTTATGTCCTATATCAAAAATGATACGATTGTTTCATATCGGAGTAAATGAGAGAATATTCTTATTTTTTACAAAATATTTCATTTGTAAATTAGGTGTTTCGTATCTTCCAAATATTTATTCTAGCGATCTCTCTATGAAAAAAGAAAAAACCGCCATTTTGGCGGTTTCAGATTGTTGACAAAGGGCTAAAATGAACTTTATTTTAGCCCTTTGTCTTCTTTTCAGCGTGATCAGCTCCATACATCTTTTACATATCTGTTGTCATTGGCTAGAGATGTCAGCCATTGTTCAGCTGTTTCTTTCGCACACTGTTTCTCAGTCTGATACAGTTCAATAAGTGTTGCCTCGACATCTGGTGCCATGACCTTTCCATCCCCGCAAATATACAGGTAGGCGCCTTTGTCGAGCAATTCAATGAGCTTGGCTCCATCATTTTTAATGAAGTGCTGGACATACACTTTTTGCTCCTCGTAGCGAGAGTAAGCACGGTGGATGGTGACGACTCCTTTTTCTTGTGCAAGCTGCATTTCGTCATAATACAGATCATCTTCATGCGGGTGGCGGCAGCCAAAATAAAGATGGGCTTCACCTAACGACTTCCCTTCATTTTGCCATGCTTCCCTTGCCTGAATGAACCCTCTAAACGGGGCGATACCTGTTCCTGGTCCAATCATGATCATTGGTATTTCAGGAGAAGGCGGCAATTCGAACCCTGCTTGAGCTTCATGGAGGAAGCAGGCCACTTCATCTCCTTCTTGCAGTCCGCATAAATAGTTTGATGCGACGCCTGCGTATTCACCGCGTCCGCTCCATGATTTTCCTTTCACAACAGCTACTGTGATACTAAGCCTCTTTTCATCCACCTTTGGCGAACTGGAGATCGAGTAATAACGAGGCTTCAATCCTGGTAAAAGGGCTAAGAAATGATCAAATGGCAGTTCACATGCTTCGTATTGTTCTAGTAAATCCAGCATGGTCACACGCTTCTTTAATACAGCTTCTTGATAAATTTCTCCCGCCATTTGTTCAAGTTCAATACGATGAGGTGGGCATACCGTATATTTTGCAAGATCTCTTAGCTGAGTACGTGTCACAGGCTCTTGCAACTCTACATGTGACCCCAACAATTCTTCGACTTGAATTGGCTGATTTAATGGTAAATGACTTGCTTCTTTTTCCGAAGAGAGTATCATGTGCTGCTTGGGATCCAGCTTAAAACGATCGGTCACTCGCTGAACGAGTGTTGCACTATTTTTTGGCACGATTCCGATATGATCTCCTTCTTTATAATGCTTGCCTTCAGGTAATTGAAGTTCGATATGCCTTGTTTGGCGGGTACTTTTTTCAGATTGTAATTCTTGATTTTTCAATACAACAGCTGAAAAGGCACCGTATGTTTTAGCTACAGGACGTTCCACTAGCTCATTCGTATATACAATGGATAGGTTTGGCTTTTCTTGGCGTTTCTCCTGCAAGGTTAAATTGAATTCTTTTGCAAGCTCATCGAAGACTGTCTTCTGGAATGTTTCTTTATCTTCATCCATATCATCGCCCGCATCGCCTTCACCAATATCCGTTACACGCTTTGCTCCTTTTCTTTCAAGTGCTTCATCAATCAGACGAGGAATACGCTGATACGTGCTCGCCCAATTTCGATCCCCGCACCCAAAGACTGCAAATGTCACGTTTGATAGATCCTGCTCCTCATCCTGCGTCACCCAATCCACAAACTGTTTCGCATGGTCAGGCGGATGACCATTGTATGAAGCCGTTACAATTAAAACTGCGCCTGACTCTGGTAACTTTCGAGTATAATCATCAAGCGGTGCCGTTGTCACGTCAAACCCTTTTGCTTTTCCGTCTTCAGCAAATTCGTTTGCCATCTGCTTTGCTGTGCCCAGATTTGATCCGTACAAGACCAATAGCGGTGTTCCATGACTCGCTATTTTTGCTTCAGCAGATGCCGTGCTTTTTGTTGGTTCTTCTTTCGGAGGCGCCATAAAGAATTGCTGCTTTCTTGGCCGTACTTTGATTTTAAAATCATTCGGCTTAATCGTCAGGGATTCTTTTAAATCCAGTTCATACGACGTATGGTCAATCAGTTCAAGGTTGTGCAGAACCATCGCCAGAACCATCGTGGCTTCATGAAGGGCAAATTGCATCCCAATACATGCACGCTGGCCATTTCCGAATGGTTTATAGGCATGCTGTGGAATCTTTTCAGGATGCATAAAACGTTCAGGCTTGAATTCTTCTGCATCCTCCCCCCAAACCGCTTGATCCCGATGTAATTTAGGAAGCAGCACATTGACACTTTGATTTTTTTTGATCGGATATTTTCCTCCAATGACTGTATCCTCTTTCGCATAAAGAGAGAACGTAGGCGCCGTCGGCCAGAGGCGAAGTGCTTCATTTAAGACCATACGCGTATAACTTAGTTTTTGAACCTGCTTAAATGTCGGCAGGCCGCCTTGTAGCACGTCGTCTGCTTCTTGTACGGCTTTTTTTAATTTGTCTGGATTTTTCAGTAAAAAATAAATCGCAAATGACAACAATCCACTTGTTGTTTCATGACCCGCTATTAAGAAGGTAATGATTTGATAACGAATATTTTCATCTGACAGGCGTTCACCTGTTTCAGGATCCTTTGCATGTAGCATGAGAGACAGTAAATCATTGCCCGTTTTATCTTGTTTTTTCCGTTCTTGAATGATGTCATCTACTAATTGCTTCATAAAATCAACATCTTGTTCAAATTCTTTTCTTCTTTTGATCATTAATTTATCTGCGACCGGCAATCTGCTTGCTTGATCCATCGCTTCATTTAAACCATTCAGCATGCTTTCAATAAATGGATGCTGATTTTCTTTATAAAAGCTGTTAAATCGAAAATCAAAACCACATAGCCCGATCGTATCTAAAGTGAGCTTTGTCATATCCTCTGCTACTTCAATTTCTTCATCACGGCCCGTTCTTTGCCATTTTTGTACAAGCTGTGTGGCAATATCGAGCATCATCTCATGATACCCCTTCATGGCCTGCTGGCTAAACGCCGGCATCAAGATGTGATGAGCCTTTCTCCAGTTCGGCTCTTCTGTCCAACTTGTGAATAACCCATCCCCTGAAAAAGTTCTCACTTTATTGAGACTGCTTCCAATGAATTTATCAAAACGCCTCTCATCAAATACTTCTTTGGCAAGTTCATGGCTGGAAACAAAAATACTTGTTGCTTTTGAAAATTCAAACTGAAAGATCGGCCCCAATTCATCTGCCAGCCGCCAAAAGCTTTGAGAAAGCTCTCCCTTTTTGATATGAGGGATATTTTTAAAAGGTCCATATGTTTTCGGTTTTGGAATGATTGATGTTTGTTGCATGTGCCCACTCCCTTTATTTCTTTATGATGCAACGCTAATGGCACGCCATAAGCATTGCTCAATATCTTCTAAAAATTCAATCGTTGGCTCAATTTCCTCTGCTAGAATCTGTTTATGAAGCTGAACGAACGCTCCAAAAACAATGGATAAAATCGTTCTCCCTGAAAGATTTGGATGAATTCCATCCTTTTTGCCTTCTTCAAAAATATGAAATAGCTCATTTAATAGCTGCTGCATCTTCTCTTTACTTGTCTCATCTAAATAGTGTGAGCGTTTGTCAATTTCTAAGAAGTACAGACCACTTGGATTCTCTTTTGTAAAGAGCACTAAGCAATAAAAGACATGTTTGAAATAAGCCCTAATGCTTGCTTTAGGGTCTGGACTGTTTGTATTCACCTTGTCGATAAATGCAGTCAGACTTCGCTGGTATAAAATGTTCACAAGAGCTTCTTTACTATCAAAATAACGATAAATGGTTCCTGCTCCAACATTGGCTCTTTTCGAAATCATCGGCATCGTTGTACCGTCAAAACCCCGTTCAATAAATAAGTCCAGAGAAGCCTTCATAATCTGCTCCTGTTTATCAGTAGTTGCTGCGGGCATTTCATCCTCTCCTTTCGTTTTATCAGGAATGAATGTTCATTCCGCTTGATGTATATTATATTAATATTTTAAATTCTTCTATTTATACTTAAACATACTTATTTTTCTCCGTCACTACATTTTCTGAAAATAATAATAATTGAGAAATGATACCTAGATAGATGACATCCAAACGACTTATAAATATTGGCAGTTCTGTGACGCGCGGGTGTCGTCTGAACTATATGTTCATTCTTGGTCAATTGGAGAATGGATGTGATCGTCATATGTATCAATATATAAACTGCCATTACTTGAACGAACCGCATAAACAATGTCTTTTAAAGACAGCTGCCTTTTTTGAATTTCTTCATAGATCCACTGCTCCGTTAATTGGTTTTCATGAAGGTTTTTCAAAATGAGCTTTCCGTCCATAATGACTTCAATGGGCATGTAACGCTCTGCCTGCATCCACAGGTTAAGATCTTTTCGCGTGACATAATCAAATGAAGGGTATTTTTTCACTGACATATGCCCATCTGTTTCAATCATTGCAAATTCAACTTCACTAATGTCAAACACATTCTTTTCTCTGAGCTGTTGATTTAAATAATCAAGTGTATACCTCATTCCTTTCATATTCTCTTCAAGGATTTTGCCATTTTGAATCACAAGCGTTGGTTTACCGGCCATAAAACCTCTCACCTTCCGGCTTCTTAAAGCAAGTAAAGAAATCACATAAATAATGATCACAAGTGTCACAAAAGAAATGGTTGTGTGATGAAGCGGAAGCGTAGTATTAAACGCCAAGTTCGCCGCAATTGAACCTAGACTGATCGCCGCAATGAAATCAAAAATATTCATTTGTGCAATGGTTTGCTTTCCAAGAAGACGGGCACCGCCGAATAAAATAGCAAAAGCAAATATGGTTCGAAGAATGACTTCAATGTGATCTGGCATTTCAGCTTCCACCTTTCGATTTCATGAAAAAAAGCCTTTTCTTTAGAAAAGACTCTTTGTTAGACTATGCATTTATTCCGTCATTATTCAAATGGGCCGCTTCTGTTTGCTCAAATTGTGAACGCAGCTCAATGATTGAGCTGTTTCTCACGTTTACTGGATCTTGCTCGAGTAGCCATGTATAAAATCTTGCTTGCTCTGCTGTTTGCAAAGCCTGCATATATTTTTGGGTGGAGCGCTTATCTGCAACACGCTGTTTAATGGATCGCATTTGCTTCCAAAATTGATAATAAGGAAGCTTTAACTTGGTCATAAAGCCGCTGTTATCCTCAATGACATAACCTTCTTCTTTGATTGTGTCATCATGTGATACAGATTGATACCATTTATAGAAAGAGGTCCAATCATGAAACACTGCCACTTGCTGTTTGCACCGCATGCCAAGCTGTTCACTGAGCCTTTTCACTTCAGCAAATGGTTCTTTTTCATAGCTCAGCTGACGCTTCACGATATCAAGTAAAATGAGTTGATCATGATCATATGTGATAATATGCGGGTCTTTCTCTGGCAAAATGACTTCAAATACAAGGGATACATGGTTGTCGCGTACGTATGATTTGATGTAATCGACCTGCACATCGTCAAAGGTCGCATAAAATAGCTCTTCGACCCAAGCAGCATGCTGATTTTGCTTCACATGTGACGTATACGATTTGGACGTAAACACCAGCTCATCTTTTATGTCGTTAAACCCAACCGTGCCTAAGTATCCATTTGCTTTATCATAGACCGTCACAGGAAATTGAAGATGATTCACTAAATGCTGCATTCTTGTTTCAGGACGTTCATCAATATTAAAGAACTTATTATAACTTCTAGACACAATCTGCTTTGAAGTCATATTGATAAACAACCCTCTTGCTTTGACATTTATTTCATCCCATTGTCTTTCACTAAATGCTTTTTTGGTGAAATTAAAAGATGAAATATCGTGTGGCAGCTTTAATTCTTGTACATATTCATGCTGATCTAAATGGGCTAAAAAATCACCCAGCGTCACATTGGGCTGAACAAAGACCGGTTGCTTGTTTTCAGAAGCTCTGTAGACAGGATTGTCAATTTCATGTGTCTCAATCCCGCCTGCTGTAATTTTTAACACACGCAACTGTCCACCAAATTCAACCTGACCTTCGAGGTTATAAGATCTTTCCGCCGCTTGGATAGGCAGTCTATATAAATTGCGATGACCGTGAATTTGAATGATATCTAATCCAGAAGTATTTTGCACAAATAAGTGGTCAATGTCATCTGAATATTCACCTACTCCGTGAATAAGCTGCTGCGTTGAGACATGCAGAAGCTCTTCTGGCAAATGGGCAAGCCCACCATGGGTGACAAGAAATGTCTGACCATGATACGTAAAATAGGTGAGCTGATGAAATGTTCTGACAAACTTCCTTAATTCTTTTAGGTCAAAACCTGCTTCCGCAATTTCAGGCGCAGTATGACGGTTAAACATATTACTTCTCACTTTTTCTTCATGTGCATATTTGTAAAGATGCTGATCATGATTTCCTTCAATGACGATCACATTGCGGCATTCTCTATGTGCCAGCATCCATTCTAAAACTTCCTTGTTTTCTATTCCTCTATCAAGCAAATCACCTGCAAAGATATAAAGCTCGTTTTCTTTCAAGTCTCCTTGCAAATAAGTATTTAGAGCTGTGTAACAGCCGTGAATATCACCGAAGACGTGAATGGCTTCATACTGATCAAAAGACCTGGGCTGATACGTCATAATGACTGGATATTCCTCAGGCGTCAAAACGGTTACCCATGAAGGCACCTTCTCTGTCTTTAACCGTTCATTCATTTGATATAACACAGATTCCTTCACTACTTTGTGCGGCTCTCGACCGCGATTTTGCAGCAGGGCTGTTTCAAGAGGCACTTGCGTAAAATCGACGACATACACTCTATAGCGGTATGAAGTAGCTAATGATTTATACTGCGAAATGGACTTACTTGTGACATGTGTTGCATCAATGACAGTAAAGTCTCCTCGTTCCATTCGGGCTGTGAGGAGTTCAAATAATAAAGACCAGACTTTATGATCATGTTTGCTTGAAATTTCCGGTTTCCCATTGACTGATAACTGCGGAGGCTGGGTTAACAGACGGATCTGATCCGCTGATAATGTATATGGTTCTAAGCCTTGTTCTTTGATCCAAGTTGATTTACCTGCACCTGGGAGACCTCGTAAAAGGACTAAAGTTCTCATAATGGTTCTCCTTTAATGAGTGATATTTTACCTATTATAGATAAATTATGGATAAATCTCAATCTTTTATTGATTATGGTAATATATAGATATAAGGAGGGTTACACATGCCTAATGAAGCGAATACTGCATTCAACATTGGGGATATCGTATTTCAAGTATTTTCTCTTCTATTCATTGCATTGATCGTGACCATCGTTGTCATCGCGATTCGAATGATAAGAAGAAAACAAGTGGAATTGAAGAAAGTCGAGGCTAGATTAAACAAAGTAATTGAAAAAAATCATTTAAAAGAGTAAAAAAATCCGGGAGTTAACCGGATTTTTTTGTTTTCATCACGATCCCTTGTCGCTGCTGCATCAAAAAGAAAAAGACACCTAAAAGGACAAGAAGACCACCGAACATTTGCAGCAGCGTGACTTTCTCTCCAAGCAGTAAAACAGCGAGTATCGTTGCCCCAACAGGTTCTCCTAGAATACTCATTGAAATAGTTGTCGCATTCACATAGGTTAACAGCCAGTTGTTAATGACATGGGACATGGTAGGGATAATGGCGAGCAGTAAGAAAATCCCCCATTCTTTACCCGAATAGCCTACAAAAGGCGTTTGCTGTATAAGGTTAAATAAAATTAAAAAAAGGCCGGCAAAACCAAATACACAAAAACTATAAATCCAATGAGATATCTTTCTCACAGCTTGTTGACCGATTAATAAATAACAAACAACAGCGATTACACTGAAAAAGGATAAAATGTCTCCTATAATGGCGTCTTGGCTATGTCCGATATCCCCCCATCCGATCATGAGCGCACCAACAATCGCCGCACACATTGTGAAAATGGCTGACTTCGTTGTTCGTTCACGAAAAATGAGAAATCCGCCTAATAATGACACCATCGGCTGAAGTGCAATGATGATTGTAGAGCTCGCCACTGTGGTGAGCTTCAATGAGCCGAACCACAAAACAAAATGGAGCCCTAAAAAGAAACCTGACATACATAAGAAAAACCAGTCTCTCCGCTTTAACGAGACAAACTCTTTTTGACGCGGCAGAATAAACGGAAGCATCAAAACCGCCGCAAATATCATTCGATACATACTTAAAATAGCAGCAGGCGCACTTGACCACTTCACAATAATGGCCGAAAACGAAATCGCAATGATGGAGATCACAAGCGGCACCGCAATCGACTTCTTTGGAGCATTTGTCTTCATTTCCATTAGCAGCTTCCTTTACATCAGCAGTAGATGAGCTTCTCATCTTGTATGACGTCATCTTACTATGACTATTCGCCTAGAGGCAAGATGAATTTTAAGAATGTTTACATAAAAAAGGCTTTGTTCACGAAAGCCCCAGATTGTTGACAAAGGGCTAAAATGAACTTTATTTTAGCCCTTTGTTTTCTTTTCAGCGTGATAGAAAACCTTTGCAGCCCTAGGAAGGACGAGCATCGGCGCGGAGCGAATTTAACATTCGTGAGCACCGAAGCACAGGACTGACACCGAATGCGAGGGTTTGCCTATACGCTGAAGCTTTCTTCACGAAAGCCCTTATTCATCATCTATTAATACATAAACAGCCCGCACCGGCCCATGAACACCAACCACTAAATTCATTTCAATATCGGCAGAATTACTTGGACCTGATATAAAATGAATGGCGCCTTTCGTCTGCTCTCCTTCTTCTACTAGGCGATGAAGAGCTGAAACAGCATGAATCATCCGCGGGACAATTGTGCTTTTTTCAATACATACGATATACATCATCGGTAAAAAATGAAGTGCTCTCCCTTGACCTTGATGGGAGGAAAGAACAACGGTTCCGGATTCTGCAAGTGTGTAATCGCTGAATACCACTGCATATTTCGCTTGTTCTGCCTGCCTTATATTTTCTTCTCTTGATGTATCTGCATTCCAGCTAGTGACTGAGATTCCTTCTTTCTGCAAGGCTTGAAACATAGGATGACATTCATATTGTGCAAAACGTCTATCGCTCGAAGTCATCACAGGACCTTCTCCATACTCTTTCATCAATAATCGTAACGTTGAGGGTGCTTCTTTTGGTGTTGTTTCTACCACTCTCGTATGAATTTGCTGACATTGCACCTTCAATTGCTCTACCAATTCTTCTTTCGACAGACCTTCATTTGTTTCCCAATTGACTCGATGCTTCCAAACCGGACGCCGAATAGATGCAGGCTTGGTGGAGCTTTTGCCTAATTGTTGCTGGATATGTGCTAAAAATGAATCCCGATGAGAAATGGTTCCTTTCATTGCCGCTCCTCCTTTTGTTTCTTTTTAAACCAATCCCGAAACCTTTCTTTGCTTGGCGCTGGGAGGTCACGAATTTCTGTCCAATTCTTTAAAGGACCCGCACCTTTTGAAATCTGTCCGTTTGAAGCCATACGTTTCAAGAGCACAGGGGCTGCTTTTGTTCCAAATCGATACATTCTAGGAGTGGATGCGCCCATTCCGAACATTTTCATTGCCATCATTTCCGCTTTAGGCGCTCTCCCCTCTTTTTCAACGATGACTTGTCGATGTTTGATTAATAATTCGTGAAGTGGAATTTTCACTGGACAAGCATCTGTACAGGCTGCGCACAAACTTGAGGCGAAAGGAAGCTCTTGGTAGTCGTCATATCCTCCAAGTAGCGGCGAAAGAACAGCACCAATCGGACCCGGGTAAATTGATCCGTACGAATGACCACCAACATGCCGATAAACGGGGCACACATTGATACAGGCTGCACACCGAATACATTGCAAAACTGGCTGAAATTCTGTCCCTAATATATTTGACCGTCCGTTATCCACAATGACCAAATGAAACTCTTCTGGTCCATCGACCTCTCCTTCTCCTTTTGGTCCCACGACAGAGATATAGCTTGTTAACTTTTGACCGACTGCGCTTCTGCACAATAGACCGACAAGGACATCGAGCTCCTCCATCGTTGGTACAAGCCGCTCCATCCCCATGACTGCGATATGTGTCTTTGGAATGGACGTGACAAGATCCGCATTCCCTTCATTCGTCACAAGACAAATCGATCCTGTGTCAGCCACAGCAAAGTTACAGCCCGTCACACCAATATCTGCTTCAAGAAATTTTTCTCGTAACAAAGCTCTTACAAATTTGGTCATTTCTTCAGGAGTCTCTGACATATCATATTCAAGCTTTTCGTGAAAAACTTCCCTTATTTGTTCTTTCGTCATATGAAGGGCTGGTGCCACGATATGTGAAGGTGGTTCATGGTCATCAACTTGAAGAATATATTCTCCAAGATCGCTTTCAACTACCTCGCAGCCAATCTCTTCTAGCGCTTGATTCATTTCAATTTCTTCTGTGACCATTGATTTTGATTTCACGATCTTTTTTGCTGCTTTTTTTTGTGCTACATCTTGAATGTACGCCGATGCCTCTTCCTTTGTTTTTGCAAAAAACACATGACCTCCACGTCTACTCACGCTCTCACTTAATTGATATAAATAGTCATCAAGATGAGCCAGTGTATGCTGCCTGATGTCCTCTCCAAGTTCACGCCACTTTTCCCAGTTTCCAAGCTCTTCACTTGCAGTCATCCGTCTTTTATACAGACGCTCTTGTGCAGAGGAAACAGCTCCTCTCATCACAGCGTCTTCTAATCCTTCGCCGATCCGCTCTTTAAAAGCCTTCTCTCCAATTTTCATACTCATGTGCCGTTCCCCCTCTTAGCTTCAGCGGCTATTCAACACTTCTGCGATATGCATCACTTTAACTGGCTTATGAAGACGATTCAGCCTTCCTCCGATATTGAGCAGACAGCCACAGTCAGCACCGATGATATATTCAGCACCTGCCTCCTCTATGCTTTGTACTTTTTCATCGACCATCTGCTCAGAAATGGGTGTCATTTTGATTGAAAAAGTTCCTCCAAATCCGCAGCAATTTTCAGCGCGAGGCAATGGTTCCATCACCAAATCTTTGACATTTGACAACAGTGTGAAAGGCGCTTCCTTAATTCTAAGCAGTCTCGTCATATGGCAGGAGGTATGATAGGTGGCTTTTCCTTTCAAACTCGCACCTACATCTGTTACATGTAATATATCAACAATAAATTCCGTTAATTCATATGTTTTCGCAGCAAGTGCCTGAGCACGGGCGAACCACGCTCGGTCTTCTTTAAAAAGGTGCGGATATTCTAAAAACATGGCCTTACAAGAACCTGATGGTGTGACGACATATTCAGCTGATTCAAAGGCTTTCATCATATTTTTGGCCGCTTTGATAGTTTCTTTTGTATAGCCGCTGTTAAAGGCGGGCTGCCCGCAGCACACTTGTGCTTCAGGGAATTCCACTTCAACACCAAGCCGCTCTAACACCTCAACAGTCGCCTTTCCTACATGTGGCTGCATAGTGTCAATTAAACAGGTGACAAATAAACTGACTCTCATCGGCGAACTTCCTTTCTTTTGCTGCACCTTGATTTATGTCCGGTCATCTGATGACTGAATAATGGACCTTCATTTCATTTTAATCCCAAATTTCTGAAATTTCAACGAACGGATTTGTCTAAAATTTGGACATCATGCTTGTGTAGATACATGAAAAAAACGCCCTTTTACAGGGCGTTTTGACATGTTTAGTTTGACATCATTTCTCGTATTCTATCTTCAATAGGTGTTAAAGAGCGGCCTAATAGTTTTTCGAAATCATGGCTTTCGACTGCTAATGCCCCATCGCGGATTCCGCTTTGCATCGCTTTGACAAATGGAACAGCTTCTTTCGGTACACCATTTGACGCTAAAAATTCTCCAAATGTATCTACATCCATGTGCTCTACTTTGATTTCTTTCCCGCTCACTTTGCTGACCATTTGTGCAAGTTCAGTGTGTGTGCGAAGCGGTCCTGACAATTCATAGATTTCCTGATCATGTGCCGGCAGTGTTAACGCATTTGCTGCTGCTTCTGCATAGTCATTTCTTGTTGCCCAGCCGACTTTACCTTCACCAATTGGGCTGATAAACGGCGCTCCGTTGACTGATGCCAGAATCGTATCTTTTTCATTTTCCACATACCAATTGTTTCTTAGAAAAACATGAGGTATGCCAGAGGCCAAAATCGCTTCTTCTGTTTTTGCATGGTCATGTGCTAGGTTAAGCTGACTTTCTCTTGCATTGACAACACTTGTATAAGCAATAAATGACACATTCGCTGCTTTCGCTGCTTGGATGGCATTGATATGCTGCTTCACGCGGTCTCCATCCCCAGACGAAATGATCAAAAGGCGATCAATCCCTTGAAACGCTGATTGAAGTGTATCCGGCTGTGTGAAGTCTCCCTTGCGCACATCCACCCCAGCTTCCTTTAGATGAACTGCTTTTTGCGGATCTCGAACACTGACCGCCAATTGTTCAGCTGGTACTTTTGCGAGCAAATGTTTGACGACGAGCGATCCAAGTTGTCCTGTTGCACCTGTCACTAATAATGTCATTGATTTGACCTCCTCATTTTTCGTTCAACGGTGATGTTTCATGTATGAAGCAGCTGGTTTCTTGCATCAGATCATTCGTTATAATCGAAATGGTTACAACGAAGGGGTAAAAAAAGCTCTATGTATGAGCTTTTTCTACTCCGCCTCGATTAATAATTGCTTAATTGTCACTTGTTTAAGGTGATGCTCAAGTGCGGACTGTGCTTCTTTAAGTTCTTGCCGCAGTCTCGTATCCATGGCTTGACCAATTGGACATGCAATGACTGGTTGATGAAAGTTAAATAACTCTTCATCTTCGCTTACATCCACAGCCCGGTACACATCTAGTAGAGTAATGTCCTCTGCCGGCCTTTTTAAAGAAGCACCGCCAACTCCTCGGCGAATCTCAATGAGATCCGCCTTTTTGAGCATAGCCATCATTTTTCTGATAATGACTGGATTTGAATTAACACTTTCTGCAATAAAATCCCCTGTGCACTCTTTTGAAACACCCGCAATAAAAGACAAGATATGAACAGCAATGGTATATCTGCTGCTAATTTGTTTCACATTCCTTCACCACCGTTGTAATCAATATAGTTACAATAAGCGGTTTTGTCAATCAATAAACGGATGTTTCTTTCTTTCCCAATCTTCAAATGTCATCATCTCATGATGTTCTCCTGCATCGATTTCAAGCGGTGCAATGCATTCAAGCAAATTGCCATCTGGGTCAAGAAAGTAAATCGCGGCATGAAATTGTGGCGGATTATCAAGAACTAAAGGCTGCTGCTCTTCCGAAAAACCAAACATCGGATGAATGCTGATCCCTTTTTCTCTTAGCCATTCTTTGATCTGCTCAATGCTGGATGTTTCTATTTGGAAGGCGACATGTCGAGTCGCTGGATGATATGGAATAGTGGATATATCAACCTTCCATAAGCCAAGCCAGCTCTTTCCTTTCTCAATCCATAAAAAGGCCACTCGTTCATTTTCATGAGCAAGTGTTAATTCCAATTTTTCAAAAAAAGAAATGGATGCCTTCAAATCACTCACAGGTAAATGTGCTTCATACAAGCCTTTCATCATCATTTCAATCACTCCTTTACTATCTTCTATTGTGCAGGAATTGAAAACATTCTTCCTCAGCAAAACGATGTATTTCAACCAAGCCATTGGATTGAGATGGTTAAATGTTTGATCCATTGCATATGGGGGAAGGTGTTCAAATAAAAGAAAGGAGCGTTCAATATGCCTTGGACAATGGAAGATTATCCAGCTTCATTCCAATCACTAGACAAAGTCATTCGAAAAAAAGCACTTGAGATTGCCAACAAAATGGTGCAGGAAGGCTATGAAGAAGGTAGAGCGATTCCAATTGCGATCAATCAAGCGAAAGAGTGGAAAAAGAATGCGACGGAAAAAGAAATGGAGGACTTTCACTCTCATGGTTCTGTGACTCCTTCTAAGAAAAGCAGCTCTGCACGACCTGAGCTCATGGATCATGCGCAGCATGTCGTGAAACATGATGAAGGCTGGGCGGTTCAAACTGAAAAAGCGAAGCGTGCAAGTGAGGTAAAAGAAACGAAACAGGAAGCCATCGACCGCGCGAAAGAGATTTCATCTAAAAAAGGAACAGCAGTTGTCATCCACCGAACAGACGGGACGATTCAGGATGTGGTGAAGCCAAAATAAGACCGCCCTTTAGCGAGCGGTCTTTTCTTTATGCATTCTTTTCTTTTTTAGCGGGTGCTTTTCTTTTCTTAGGTGCTGCTTTTTTCGTTTTTGCCGGTTTTGATCGATCGATAGAAGCCTGCAAAGCGGCCATTAAATCGGTGACATTGGATGAAGCCTCTTTTTTACCTGTCGTTTCTGGCTGAACGGTATGTTCTCCAGAGATTTTGTCTCCAATTACATTCATCAGCTGCTCTCTGTATTCATCCCGATATGCGGCTGGATCGAATGTGGTGGTCAGCTGCTCAATTAAAAGGAGCGCTGTGTCTAACTCTTTCTTCACGATGTTTTCCTCTTGCGGGATATTCGGGACGTCTGATACTTGCCTAATTTCGTCAGGGAAATGAATGGTTTCCATTAGTAAAATATGTTCGTAGCACCTAACAATCGCTAATTGCTCCTTTGAGCGAATCATGATCTTGGCTACACCGATTTTCCCTGATTCTTGCAACGCTTTTCTTAATAATGAATAAGCCTTTGCTCCGCCGGTATCTGGAGATAGAAAATAACTTCTTTCATAATAGATGGGGTCGATTTCTTCTATCTTCACAAAATCAATGATTTCGACGGCTTTTTCTTCATTTTCTTTTCTCAGCCTTTCGAGTTCTTCCTCATCCAATTCAATGAATTTATTTTTGGCATACTCGTACGCTTTTACAATTTGCTCTGGCGCTACCTCCTCGCCGCAGTTAGCACAAACCTTTTTGTAGTTAATCGGCGTATGGCATTCTTTATGAAGCTGTCTTAATTTAATATCTTTGTTTTCTGTAGCGGTAAACAGCTTGACTGGAATATTCACCAGTCCGAAGCTAATGCCGCCCTTCCATACTGTATGCATCGTAACGCCTCCGTTCTTTTCTCCTTACTATGTAATGTTTTCATCAGAGTTATGTATGTTTATGAAAATTTCATCCCACCATAAGAACACATGATGTAAGGAAGTGAAAAACATAATGAAACCGATGCGTTTAACGTCTGCACATGATATTCCTGCTGGAGCAGACTGGCTGTATGAATTAAAATATGATGGCTTCAGGGCCATTCTTATATGGGAAAAAGACGCCATCCATTTAGAGAGCAGAGCGGGAAAACGATTAAACAAACAATTTCCTGAAGTCATTGATCAGTGCCAGCAACTAACAAAGCAGCTTGCACCTTTTTTACCGCTGACCCTAGATGGAGAATTGGTCTTTTTACTGAGTGAACAAGAAAGCGACTTTACAAAGGTTCAGCAAAGAGGCCGCCTGAAAAACACAGAAACCATTCAACGCCAGGCTAAGCGGTTTCCATGTCATTTGATTGCATTTGATCTATTGAGATGCAAAGGGAAATCCCTCGTTGATTTACCGCTGATTGAAAGAAAAGCTGAGCTGCATGAGGTGTTCCAAGCAGCAAATCTTCCTCCCTCCGTTCAGCTGAATCACCCCTCTCTTCTTCAAATCATCCAAACCGATAGCAGCCCTGATGACATGAAAAAAATCATGCTGACATATTTAGCGGAAGGATTAGTTGCTAAAAAGAAGATGAGTAAATGGCAGGAACATACCCGATCGAAAGAATGGCTCAAAATCAAAAATTGGCGGTATGTATCTGTCATCGTGACTCGTTTTGATAAAGACAATGGCTATTTTCAAGGATGTCTTTATCAAGAAACGAATCTCATAGAGGTTGTCCAATTTAAGCATGGTTTTTCTAAAGAAGAAGAACAAACCCTGCGTACCTTATTTGTAACCAAAGGTCAAATGACTGTAGCATCACATTATGAAATCCCACCATCCATTGTCGCAAAGATTGCCTGTATCTCTTTTGATGGATCAGCCTTACGAGAGCCCCGGTTTTCTTCGTTTTTATTTGATGCAGATCCAGCAACGTGTACCTTTCAACACATGCTCAAACAGCTTTATCCGCTCCCAGCTATGATTGACGTCACCCACCCCGAGAAACCGGTTGTACCTGCCCTTCATATCACAAAGGCAGATTACTTACTTTATTTGAGGCAAGCCGCTCCCTATTTATTACCCTTTTTACGTGGAAGACGTCTTACGTTAATACGCTTTCCTCATGGCACTGGTGGAGAATCTTTTTATCAAAAGGCAACGCCCGATTATGCGCCTGATTTTGTTGAGACAGATCAAGCGCACGATATGTCTTACACAATCTGTAATGATCCTAATACGTTGCTTTGGCTTGGTAACCAGCTGGCGATGGAATTTCATATTCCTTTTGAAACGAGAGATACAGATCGGCCTGTAGAAATTGTATTTGATTTAGATCCGCCTTCTGTTAAAGAGTTTCACCTAGCAATAGAAGCAGCCAAACGAATCAAGGTCATTTTAGATGGACTCTTTCTCACCGCATTTATTAAAACAAGTGGTGGGAAAGGGCTACAAGTTTATATCCCATTGAAGAAAAATGCCTTCACATACGAACAAACTAGACAATTCACTGCGTTCATCTGCCAATTTTTATGCGAACAAGCACCCGAGCTGTTTACGCTAGAGCGTCTAAAGAAAAACCGCGGCAACCGTTTATATTTAGACTACCTTCAACATGATGCTGGAAAAACAATCATCGCCCCGTATTCCCCGAGAGGAAACGAGCTTGGACTTGTTGCAACACCGATTGAATGGGAAGAATTAAATAGCGAAGAATGTCATCCTTCTTTATTTACGATGCCGGCTGTTATGAAACGTCTAAAGGAAAAAGGCGATCCATTCCGTCAAATGAGGCACCATGTGAATGATGATTCTTTTCGACAAGTTTTATATCAGCTGCAGGACATATTACCAGCTCATAAAATGGACACACGCGGTCATTAAGCGTTACACTTATTCATTAGAGAGGAAGAAAGGGATGACCATTTTGACCGCACACTCAATACGAAACATTGCACTGATGTTCTTATGTCTTACCGCAGGAATAGTGGATGTTATCGGCTATTTAAGCCTGGGGCATGTGTTTACAGCAAATATGACGGGAAATATTGTACTGCTTGGCATTGCAGCAGGCAGTTCATTGCAGTTAACCGCTCTTCATTCCATCACGGCACTTAGCGGATTTGTTCTAGGTGTTTTACTAGCTGTTGTCATAGGTGGAAAACAAGAAAAAACATTTTGGCCAAAAGCCGTTACACGCATCTTTATCATAGAAGTCATCATCTTGCTTCTATTTGCTCTTATGACCATTTTTCCTTATACGCAAGGTGCTTATTTTATGCTGATTATCCTTTTAAGTATGGCGATGGGCATGCAAACGGCGGCCGCACGCAAATTAAATGTCGCTGGCATTTCTACAACAGTTTTAACGAGTACACTTGCTAACTTATTTGAAGATTTGGCGCAGCGCTTATCAAATCGGGAAAAAAGAAAAGCCCCTATTCAGCATGTGAGCTTTCTGCGAATTGGATCTATTGTCTTTTACTGCCTAGGTGCTGCTTTAGCAGCATACACAGATGCGTACGATCCGTTTATCATCATTTGGCTGCCTATTTGCATCCTAGGGGTTATCGTGATCACAGCTACATTTAAGCACTTTCACCAATTGAAATAGCCAATCTTAGATGGCTATTTCAACCACTGTGATGAAACATTAATAACTTCTTACATAAAAACCAGGAGGACGCCCCATAATGAATGTGGAGCCATATGGAGAATATCCAGAAAACGTCCCGAACCCTCCATATCCAGGGTAACCTCCTAAGCCCGAGAACACGCCAGGGCTCACATAATACCCGCCAAAGCCAATATGAGGTCCCACTGCTCCGCCGCTAAAACCGCCGCCATGAAAGCCTCCATACACCCGTGGATCCATACAATCACCTGCCTTCAACTTACACTTCATCTCATCATATGCATGACAAATGGAGCGGTGTTCCCTCTTTTGTAACAATTTCTATGTACAATAGACCAATTTCATAAAATTTGAATGAAAAGTCCTGCAAAAAATTAAATTAAGCAAAGAAAGGTGACCTTTTTAACTTGTTGCTCTGCCCTATGTTTATTTAGAATAATGGAGCAGGTAACAAATTTGCACACCCCCTTTGTTGCGAATTCTTCTTATTAAACGTTCTTGCAGCGTTTAATAAGAAGAGCCTATTTTCACCCATATAAAAAACCCTTGCTGATGATCATCAACAAGGGCGAGATATGATTGGGTGATTAACCACCAATGATTTTTTCTGCTACTTCGAAAGAACCCACTACATTTTCAGTTAAAACAGCCGCAGCGACCGCTAAACCCACAACGAATAATACTTTTAATCCTGTTTTCATCTTATATCAACCCCATTCTTTTCATATGTAAATCCGCTTCTAAACTTTTATTCAAGTAAAAAACAGACTGCTCATAAAGTGCTTGCTTTTCACAATACTTTGCAGCAAAGTGAGAAAGCTCTTTCACTTCATGATATTCATTCTTTTCTTCTAACTTTCTTAATTTCTCATTAATTTGCTGAAATCTTTGTGGCACATTCGTTAAGTAAAGATCATGTACGATGCCTATTTTGAGCTGAAACACTTCATGAGAAGCATCTTTTATTCGTGCATATGCAGCCTCTATATACTGGCTTGCGCGCTGCTTTTCACCAATCACACAGAGTTCCCGGCTGATCAGATACGTAGAATGGAAAAAGAAATCAGAATCATAATACTCTTGATGAGACAATGCTTTTTCAAGATGTCGTATGGATTCTTTCGGTTTATTCCAAAATGAATATAAAATGGCCACATTATGGTGATGCTGAGCCAGCATAAAGTCATCCTGTTCGCTTGTCAAAACCTCTTCCGCCAAACGATAATTCTCAAGCGCTTCTTCGTACCTGCCAATCTCTGTAAGGTTGGCTGCAATAAGAGAATATGAAAGTGCAGTTCTTCTTTCATAGTGCTTGTGACGTTTATAGACGTGTAGAGCCCTGCGAATATAACTTAATGAAAGCATGATATGACTCAGGCGATAGTAAAGCCACGCGACCTTAAAATCGAAATCAGCGCGTTCAATTTCACTTGGAATTTTATCTAAGAGCTTTTCCGCACTTTGATACATCTGTAATGCAACCTCATAATTCCCCTGATGCTGTTCATACACACCCTCATAAAAATCAAAATAGTAAGCAAGGCGATTAGACAAATCATCATCTTTATTCCCATAATGGCCTTCTATACTTTTCGTTGAAACATTGCCTTTTTGCCCTCTTAAATTGTACATCAGAATATGATGCCTTTTCTCTAGAAGAGAATAATACATGAGGATGTCAGCATCATCAATTTCCTCTACTGCTTGTTTCGCTTTAGCAAATAGCCGTTCTGCCTCATCTGCATGATCTTTTTTGATTTCCATGTTCCAGTCATTTAATAGTGATGCCAATTCCGCCACAGGAACTTTGCTCATTCTACACCCCCAATCACCTTCAGCTACACCACATGATTTCACTAAATATGGAACTTCTATTAGCAATTGCTAATTAGTCCATTTGACATCATTTTAATATGAATCACTTGAATCTTCAATAACCGATTCCTTCGTTGTTGCGTTTCTTTCTCCTAGTCAATGATGTATACACTAAAAATTCCGTCTTTTTTCTATTAAAGGACACGGTTGAATTGAAAAAAAAGCCCTTATTGGGCTTTTTGGATTTATTCCAATCTGATAATGGTTAATGCCGCTCCAACAGATCCTCCGCCAAGTAATACTACGGTTGCGACTAAACCGAATATTTGAAGAGAAATTTGATTCCCTGCTGCAAGTGTTGTAATGAGAGATACATTGTAGGTAGATGTAGATAAAGCAGGTGTTAAAATAGACCCTGCTATGGGTGTTCCGTTGTTAATCACCCTTGTTCCTGCCAGAAGTGCAGCGCTTGTATTTACTTGATACGTGATAAAATACCGCCCTGAAACAGGTACAGTAAACACCGTATTACCACCACTTACGGTAAATCCATCTAAACTTTGGTTATTAGGCAGCGTCACTGCCGTTCCGCCTAAAACAACCAGCACCGTACTTCCCGACGTATTGGATGCGTACATCGAGTTAGTTGTAAAACTAGTACCGGTTGGACCTGTGTCACCGGTTACTCCTGTTGGACCTGTGGCTCCCGTTGATCCCGTGGCTCCCGTTGGGCCAGTTACTCCCGTTGGACCCGTCGATCCGGTTGGGCCAGTTACTCCCGTTGGACCAGTTACTCCTGTTGAACCCGTGGCTCCCGTTGAGCCGGTTAATCCCGTTGGACCTGTGGCTCCGGTTGAGCCGGTTAATCCCGTTGGACCTGTGGATCCGGTTGAGCCGGTTAATCCCGTTGGACCTGTGGCCCCAGTTGCGCCTGTTACTCCTGTTGGACCCGTGGCTCCCGTTGGGCCGGTTAATCCCGTTGGACCTGTGGATCCAGTTGGGCCGATTAATCCCGTTGGACCCGTGGCCCCGGTTGCGCCGGTTACTCCTGTTAGACCCGTGGCTCCAGTTGGACCGGTTAATCCCGTTGGACCCGTGGCCCCGGTTGCGCCGGTTACTCCTGTTAGACCCGTGGCTCCAGTTGGACCGGTTACTCCCGTTGAACCCGTGGCTCCGGTTGGGCCGGTTACTCCCGTTGAACCCGTGGCTCCGGTTGGGCCGGTTACTCCCGTTGAACCCGTGGATCCGGTTGGGCCGGTTAATCCCGTTGGACCCGTGGCTCCCGTTGAGCCGGTTACTCCTGTTAGACCCGTGGCTCCAGTTGGACCGGTTAATCCCGTTGAACCCGTGGCTCCGGTTGGGCCAGTTACTCCCGTTGAACCCGTAGCACCAGTTGAGCCGGTTATTCCTGTTGGACCAGTTATTCCTGTTGAACCCGTGGCTCCCGTTGGACCAGTTATTCCTCCACACATATTAAGTTGGGCGCACATGTCTCACACTACTTTCAAACTGTGGAATCTTCAAGACATACACACTAATACTGATAATTGAGAGAAAACGAAACGACAATACTTCCAGTCGAGGTTCCACCAGTAGCTAAAATCCCAATCGAGTTCAGATCACTGAGCGTAATGGATCGACTCTCTCCTGGCGGTACCGTGAAATCAGGAACAGCTGTACCGTTTACCTCTAAAGCCACGGTAGGTGCTACAGCCAAAATCCCATTGTTTTCCACCATGATGGTTCCGTTTATGACATAAGGTGTTCCATCTGTCCAGACGACAACTGCATCAGCTGCTGCTGCTAAATCAAGTGTGAAGCATACTGCATCATTTACAAAGCCCGCTTGTTCATTACTACATCCGCCTAAAATAGCCATTTTAACCCTCCTTCAACCTAGTCTTGATAGACTATGATCCATTTACCTTTGAAGATTGTGCGATTATCACAGCTTCAAAGCTTTATTTTTCTTCTTTGCACCATGTTGATTTGCATGTCTAATCGTGCTTGCACACTTTCAGTTGATGGAGATTTCAAGATAAATTTCACATCTTTCACAGTAATCGCACGACTTTCTCCTTTTTGGACAAGAAGATCATAACAAAATGTACCAGTTTGAATCCTAATTGCGACTGGTACATCCTGATGATCTTGATGATGCAACACAACAGTTGCCGTATTGAGAAATTTTGTTCCATTCCGCCATACTTCCACCGAACTGGGCGTTGTGGAAAAACAAAGAAAGATGTGGTGAGATTCTATGTTTTTTAAAATAAGCGCATCATATACAGGAAGCTCTACTTCAATCATTCCACATAAAAAAGAAAGATCTACAAGAATTTTCGAACTGGATCGATACAAAACTTTTTGACAGCATGTTGATCTATTGCAGCACGGTACAAGAAGTTCCAACAGCACACAATTCTGCTTTTCATTGATAGAGCTCAAAGAAAAATAGCAAGTCTTAAACACACTTCTTTCAAAAAACACCCATGAGTAAAAAGGTTCCCCATCTTCCATGGTGAGCAAAAAGGGAGAACTCATCGAACGTTTGTGAGTAAAGCCTTCTAATTTTGTTTGATTGTTTATCTCTTTTAGTTTACTCATCAACAGGTTTGTCACTTTCAATCAGCCCAATTCCATGCTGTATACATAACTATATGGTCTTTTATCATATGTGCCTTTGACTATTTTGTGCGATTGGATTAGATGATGAGCATAGCTTTTCATTTTTCAAGTTTCTCTATATAATATGAACAAGAACTTCCGTGCCTCAGTAGCTCTAGAAGGGAAGAGCGCCGTAAAACAATTGTAGCTAGCGGGTCGCAAGGCAAGGGTTTCAGAAGCACCGAAAAGCAAATGAGCTGAGACAGGTGAAACTCCTGTCGGTGAAATTCCGTAGGGAAGCGTGTTGCCCCCTAGCCTATGCTTACGAAAGGAGTGCGGGTTCGAATCCCGTCTGAGGCTTGATGAATATGGAGGATGAAAACAATGCAGGTTTTTGAAGAATATGTAAGCAATATCGGTAATCCAGAGCTGAAACAGCGCACGCAAGACATCTTACAATGGATTTCAGACACATTCCCTCAATTAGAGCCAAGAATTGCTTGGAATCAGCCCATGTTCACAGATCATGGCACATTTATTATCGGATTTAGCGTCGCAAAACACCACATTTCTGTTGCGCCAGAAGGAAAAGGGATTGATCACTTTTCACCAGATATTGTACAAGCTGGTTATGACCATGGAAAAAAGATGTTTCGGATGAAGGAAAGCTTACCGATTGACTATCCTCTACTTAAAAAAATCATCGAATTTAACATTGAAGACAAAGCAGATTGTTCCACATTTTGGCGAAAATAATAAACACCCCGATCTGATTTCATAACAGATTGGGGTGTTTTTTCGTGAGACTTACATTTTATTTGGTTCTCTCTCCTGCCCATTTCTGCTCCACCCATTCATAGCCTGACAAAAGTACATTAACGCCCTTTTGGAATAGCGGCAAATAAACAACCGTTACCGCCGTTAAACAGGCGATCACAGCACCTGCCAACACATCAAATGGATAATGAACACCTACCCAAATCCTTGAAAATCCTACAGCGCAGGCAATGAAAAGCCAATAAATATGACGCTTGTGGAAAAGCCAAAAGACCATACAAATGGAAAAAATAAAAATGGTGTGATCACTCGGAAAAGAGTTGTTCACTTCCTTTTCGATTAAAAGATTAACATGATTCAATTCTGCAAAGGGCTGCTGATTGGAATAAAAGATCCCAGCGATTTTCCCTAGCATCTCTGCCAAAATAAAAGTCAACCCAGCAGATATCATCATGCATCTGTTTTTTCTGCTTCGGTTTTGAAACCACATGATCAAAAACATGATTGCAATGAACATCACTGAATATTCAGCCAATCCAATAACAACTGGATTTAAGACATCGTGATTCATACTAAGCTGATTAATCGACCGAAATACCCGTTCATTAAACTCCTGCATCTCATTTCATTCCTTTTGCTTCGTTTAGGAAAAGGATAAATGAAAAAAGAAGACCGTGACATCGATCGAGCGAACAAAATAAAGGGGTCATCTCACATTTTTGTCACTTCGTTGTCATTCGGATACCAAGAAACAAAGCACTATTTAGAATGATACTGCTCCCATTCTTTTTTCAGCAAAGCATATTGATAGGTGTTTTCATATTTAGGGGTCCCATCCTCATTTGTAGTAAATGAAACAAACTCAAGAAAGAAGCCTTCTTTCCTCATACCTAAACGTTCGCATAATGTTTGAGATCGATCATTGTCATCCTCTACATATGCATATAAACGCCTTGCCCCTTTATTGACAAATAGATATGACAAGAGCGCTTCAGCACTTTCACGGGCATATCCCTTTCCTTCATATGATGCATGAAAATTCCAGCCAATCGAATACGTGTCCGGTTCATCTTTTAAATGAAACAATTCACCGATAATCAACTGACTTTCTTTTAAACAAACCGCCATATAAGAGTGATATACTTTTCTTTTTTGCACCTTAGCGACCGCTTCTTCTAATGTAGAGATTTGATCATCCAGAAAACAATTCACTCTTGGTTGAGACAAGTATGCAAGCATTCCGGGTGCATCTTCATCACGAAATGGTCTAAGAATTAAACGATTTGTTTCTATTTTATCCATAAGACTCTCCTTACTACTTTTTCTTTATCTTTCACTATTTTAGATGTCATGGACTATTTTTGCCAATTTGATCGTATGAACGTATCCATTTTTTTAAACATAATGTCATCAAAACTGATATAATAGAACGTAAGTTTGCATTTTATTGAAAAGGGATGACTTAAAATGATCAAAACGGTAGAAGGCAATATCTTAGACGCAGAAGAAGACATCATCTGTCACCAAGTGAATTGTAAGGGTGTCATGGGAGCAGGGTTAGCAAAGCAGATCAAAAGCAAATATCCCAATGTGTATAAAGATTATAAACGGTTATGTGCAGAACAAGGAGATGATTTATTAAGCTCCGTTCAGCTCATCACAACGAGCGACGGAAAAACCATTGCCAACTTATTCGCCCAAGTTGGATACGGAAGAAAAACAAAACAAACAGATGACGACGCATTACGCAGCTGCTTTGAACATCTAAAACAGACAGTGACAAATCCAAATGAAAAGAACCCCCTTCATTCTATCGCCATTCCTTATGGGATCGGCTGCGGCTTGGCAGGCGGCGATTGGACGATTGTTCGAGAGATGATGGAAGAGGTTCTTGGCGATTGTGAAGTGACGGTTTATCGGTTTAAACAGATGAAATGAGAAATTCTGATGAAAACAAATATTACAAAAACCCTCCTTCATTTATTTGGAGGGTCATTTGCTATTTGTTATTTTCTTCTTTATTTTTCAAATAATCTAGCACAGCCTCTTTATCTTTCTCGTCTTCTGGTAAAAACCCGAACGTTTTATACTCCCAGACGGCTCTTCTCTGGATACCATAAAGCCCTATAGATAAAATATCTTCATAGCCATAATCAATCGAGAATTTCCCTGTTTTATCTAATTGTAGGGTAGCTGTTGTCCAAGCACCTAAATCATTTTGTATATATGCTTTTTTCAATTCTTCAAAAGTTTTACTTAGTTCGTATAATAAATGAATGTATGTTGACTTACTTACATTATATTTAAGTGGAATTTCATGTCCATAAACATACTCTTCACTATTAGTCTCGTTGAAACAAAATGTAATTCCAGCCGAATCATCAAGGATTTCTGCATACATCCAAACTTTATCCCAATCATATGGTATTAATTCATTAATTGATTCTGCTATCTTTTTATAATAGTGTTCTATTGATTCCATTATCTTTAACCTCCAGGTTGATTCTTGATAAATTCTTGAACATAACTTTTTCCTACTTTATATTCCACAAAAAAACTATCAGGTCTTAGCAAATCACCTTGATAAATAGGCTCAATACTTACCTCTACATGTTTAGGTGGAATCTCTTTGAGTGCAGCCAACCATTCCTGCTCCATGTTGTACCATTTCCCGCCACTACGATTAATCTGTGAATTCATCGGAAGTAAGTTATCAATATCCCCAGACCCTTTAAAAATAGATGCAATTAAATGCCCTCCATCATCATCCAGCAATCGATCCGGCTTACCTGAATTGGATTGAGCATATTGATTTCTTTTGACTTCTCCGTATTTTAAATCACTTGCTTCGACTTTGACAATGCGGCCATAGTGATCTGTTGTGTAGGTGTAACCTTGCTTTGTTGAATAAACGACATTCGGTTTTAATACCTTTTTGCGTTTCCATCGCACATAGTGCTCTCCGTAACTGACAACAGTCGGTGGTGATTTTGGTGCCGGTAAGCGTCTGCCTGTCTTAGAGATTCCGTATCCTGAGTTGTTGTCTAGACGCTTTGCCATGGAGAGGAGTTTATTTTTGAGATTTTCTCCGTCAAACACGTTATAAGGGAGTTTCCCTCCACCAGCCATTTGAAACTTTGGTGAGTATGGCAATAGATTCGGAATAGAGACTCTATCTAATGATTTTGCTCCTTGTTCAAGGCCTTTCTTCACTGTTGTTTTGGCCGCTGTTGTCCCTGTTTTTGTGATGGCTCCTGCCCCTTTAGAACCAAAGACAATTTCTGCAAGAGAACCAGTCGCATAGGCGAACCAGTGTGACCGAGAATACGCATCACCATTTAAGACTTCTTTTTGGAATGAGTCTGAAATCGATTTTCCAATCGCTTTCGATGTTTCAATTGGATGTGAAACAGCCGTTACGACTGATTCTATGGCACCCCCAGGGTCTGTTACAAGATCGTAGATGCCAACTACCGTATCTTTTGCCACATCATATAGACCCACTGCAGCACCTTTTACACTATCAATGAACACCTCCGATGCTTCTTCCTGTGCTTTGATTTGGAGAAGCTGGCTGTAATACATTTTTTGATCATATGTGAGATTCTCATAACCGATCTCATCTACAATCTCAAAGTATTTCGCTTCTGATAGACACGAAGGATCATTGAGCTTTTCTTTCAGTTCTTTGATTCTTCGTTTTTCTTTTTCTTCTTTTTTCACCTTTAAATAGGCTTTTACTTGAGCATCAATTTGATCATGGTTCTTGTACACGTCTGTCTCATGAAATGCTTTTGCATCATAATACATTGGCTGAGCATTCTTTCCTTTTCCAGTAGCAGCCATCATCTTTGCATAAAAAGTGTTGAGGTGGTTCTCAACCGCTTCTGACTTTGCGTATTCCGTTTTCAAATCATTGTCTATTTGATGTAAAACTTCAATGGTCTCTTTTCTTTTTTTGTTCGCATCGTCTAAATGTTCATTGACCTCTTTACTTGAAAAAGTATGTAATTCAATTAAATCACTAATATCGTCAAAAATAGTGGAAAGTGCCTCTTTTTGTTCTTTGACCATATCTTTATTGTTCTGAATCCCTTGTTTCAATTGAGTGTCTAAAAAGTGCTCATCAATAAAAGTACTCCCGCCTAATGATTCATCATCAAGCTTTCCTTTCACCCCATCTAAAAAAGCTTTCTGCATATCGATAAAATCAAGATATGTGTCTGTGTACAGCGCAAGATCCTCATAAAAAGATTTGATATTGTCTGCACCTTTTCCAGTAAATTCATCACCTAAGCCCGACACACTTTTTAATGCTTTTTTCACAAGTTTCATTTCTTCTTGAAGCTCATGATAGGCTTTCGACCTCTGTTCTACAGCTGATAGTAGAGATGGAGCATCTAATATTTTCATATAAAAAAGACTCCTTTTATGGCATATTCTTTTACTAGAATACCATAAGGAGCCTGACACTTTAATCCACTTTATCGTTTTTTAACCAATTATCTATCAGAGCTACCTCTTGATACATAAGTAACTTGTTTTAAAAAAAACCATCATTGAAAGTTATTGATAATTGTATACAATGCTTTTTTTAGCACAACCTTATCATCATTTGACAAGTTTTGGAGCGCTATATTGTTCAGCTCAATTGTTGCTGCTTCAACTTTTTCTCTAATGGCTAAAGATTTTTGAGTCGCCTCTACTAAAATATTTCTTCGATTTTTTGGATCTATTGTGCGTTCAATTAAGTCCGCTTTTTGCATTTTATCTAAAATTCCAGAAACTGTTGAGGCTTCTAAATACACAAGTTCTCCAATTTGTTTAGGAGATAGCTGGCCCTCTCTCCACAAACAGTTCAACACACCATATTGAGCGGGTGTCAAATCACATTCCTCTAAAAGCTTACTAAAGTACTTAAACACTTTATTTTGACTAACACTTAGTAAAAAATTTATGCACTCTGATAATTCCATTTTATCTCCCCCACATTGACTTTACCTATAATATCATGGTAGTTTTTTAATTGAAATACTTTTGTGCCAGAAATGTTTTGTCATAACATATTTTTAGAGAGGAAGATAAATAGTGGATTCATTTAAAGCGATTCTAGTGACAGAAAAAAATGATCAAGTGAGTTATGATCTTCAAAATGTAAGTGTGAATGATTTATCTGAAGGAGAAGTATTAATTAAAGTTGCATATTCTTCAATCAATTATAAAGATATGCTGGCTGTTCAAAAAAATGGAGGTGTTATTCGTAACTATCCGATGATTCCCGGAATTGATTTAAGTGGAACGATCGTTCATACAACAGATCATCGTTTCGTAGAAGGTCAACAAGTGATTGTCACAGGTTTCGCTATGGGCATGAGCCACACTGGAGGTTTTTCAGAATATGCTAGAGTACCTGCGGATTGGATTGTTCCTTTGCCAAATAACTTGACTTTAAAAGAAGCAATGACTTTTGGAACAGCAGGCTTTACAGCCGCTCTTTCGATCATGGCTTTACAGGAAAATGGAATGAATACAAAAAATCAACCTCATATACTCGTTACAGGTTCAACTGGTGGAGTTGGTAGCATCGCGATACAATTATTATCTAAAATTGGGTACAAAAATATTCATGCTTTAGTGCGTAAAGATCATCAAGTTGACATTGCAAAATCTTTAGGAGCAACTGATGTCATTTTTGCAAACGAGTTAGGAGAGCTCAAAAAACCATTAAACAAGCAAAAATATGACTTCGTCTTAGATACCGTAGGAGGAGAAGTGGCTTCTGTCATAATCCCTCAAATTTCTTATGGTGGAAGCATGAGCATGTGCGGGAATGCAGGTGGAATTAAATTAACAACAACTGTGTTACCTTTTATTTTAAGAGGGATCAACCTTCTAGGGATCGATTCTGTAAATGTACCAATCAATAAACGCAAAGTCATTTGGAACGAGATAGCAAACGAATGGAATATCGCCCAAACGACTCTAGTCAATGAGATTACTCTCGATACGTTACCTGAAACAATTGAAGCCATTAAAAATGGCCAACATTTAGGAAGAACAATTATTAAATATTAAACTCTATTTGAACTATATTATACAAGACTACCAATCCATATACCCCATGCTCTTAGAGCATCAATACCAAGTAAACACAAAGCTAAAAAAGGTGAAACTATACTCCACTAAATAATAAAAGAAAAACTCTATTATAAGGGTTTTTCTTTTTTGGAATCGTACTCTTTAATAATATCAATTGGATCAATCGCATCATCATCTTGTGTATATTCCTCTACATAAGGAGTAATTAATTTCTCAAACTGCTTTTCATCATCCATTAGAGCAATACAAGTTTCATACCCTTCAAAATCAGATGGGTATAAATTTGCAACAGCACTACCGTTTTTTAAAGCCTGATCTATCGCATTTTTTAATTCCAATAGACCCTTCCTGTTTCCTAAAATCAATGCTTCTCTGTGATGAGTTTCTTGAGCATATATATTACACATCTCTAAAACATCATCATCGTCTACTTGAATAGACATATAAAAGCACCTCCGAAATTAAATTTAGTTCATTATATAATTCTTAATGTCAACATGCCAAAGAGCCATGACCTCAAACGTCTGATCCCAATAGTGATTGCGGACACCGCAAACAAAAATAGCTCAAACTACTTAACTGTACTTTGCTCCTTTTTATATTTCATTACTTTTATAATTCTATAAACTATTACAGCAACATAGCACGCAATTAATGTAAGCAGATATTCAAAAGTAAAATCTCTTTGTACACCTTGATAAAGAAAAATAGTCAAAAGGACTGTAAACAAAACTATTTGAAAAACTTCTTTTTTTATCATCCAAATCCCCCGATATACTTTCACTTACGTTTTATACTTTTAATTACGTTATGTTACCGTGAAATTATAAAACAATCAGTCTTAACATTCTACAGTCAGTTCCATATTTAGGAGTTAAGTAATAAAATTGAAAGTATGTACTATATTTGTTTTTACCTCAAATGGTTTTCTTCTCTTTCTTCATAAAAACATCCTGAAATTCTTCATACATTTTTTCAGCTTTTCAGAATCCCATACTTTATACAGCTCTCGCATATATACAGTGAAATTGGGTAATACCCAGATTCCTCTAACGGACACTGAAAGTTTCCTCTTTAAAAATCTTAAATAATTCATTTGTTTTTTTAGTATCTTTATACGCTGCCATCAAATTAAATGGAGCATCTAATATAAAAAAGACTCCTTTATGGCATATTCTTTTACCAGAATACCATAAGAAGTCTGACGCTTTAATCCACTTTATCGTTTTTTAACCAATTAACCTCCAGAGCTACCTCTTGATGCAACTGTTTGGACATCTTCATGTAGAGGTTGAGTCAAACCGTTTGTAAAGAAAAGTGTACCTAGAGCTACCACAACTAGTGAAAATGTAATAAAAACCGACTTCTTCAATTAATTCACTCCTTTTCCTACATACTGGCTTGCGAGTAAGGCTCTTTTATAGTAATTTAATGATTGTTTCAGCAAGCCTCTCCCCTCTAAATATTTCGCCACATCAACCAGAATTTCCTCTAAATCAACCCATACTCTTTTCTCTTCAAGCTCTAAACACAGATTGTTTATATTGTTCAATTGAGAGTGATTTTTTTCATACAATCGTTCTTTTAACAATTTAAATTTTATTTGAAAAACGTTATGGTTGACTTGTTCTGATAAAGAAATGCCTAGATCTATCCATTCAATCGCGTCATTACTTTTACTGGAGATTTCTATTCTAGAAAGTTCATATAAACATCTCATCTTCAATAAATCTTGATTTTCGATCTCTTTATAACTCAACGTGCGCCTAAATAGTGCTGATGCTTCTTCTAAATTTTCTTTTTTGCTTTCTAGAAAACCCATATTGTAATATAGATGAATGATTAAATGATTGTCATTAATACTTTCGATCATATTCTCAGCTTCACTAAAAAGAGCTCTTGCTTTATCATATTCAAATTGATCAATTAAGTTTAACGCATGTAGCATCCTACAGTTAATCTGTCTTTTGATATATGTTTCATGCGCATTAAATGTGTCACACGCAATTTGTGCATGATATTTTGATAAAAAGGTCATTTTCAAATCATAAAATAGAACTGCGATTTTATAATGAAATTCAGCTTTTTCTATTTCATCATCAACATAAGCCAACTTTTTTTCAGCTATTCTGAAGTAACTTAATGCCTTATCATAATCTTGTAAGTAGTCATGATAGATCCCATTATAAAAGTAGAAGTAATATGACATGAGTTTATTTGTTTTTTCTTCTTTTTCGTCTGGAGCATTCCGCTGAAAGAATGGCTTATCTAAATTTCTGCTAATATTCTGAAGTTTCAGCTTAAGCCTAAAGCTCAACAGTTGATAGTACAAAAGAATATCTTGATTTTCTTCCATTAAATCAATTGCCCTGTCTATGTCATCTTGCATTTCTATAGCTGCCGATAAATCCCCTTTTTGTATCGCAAGATTCCAAGTGTTTAACATGTTTCCTACCTCCTGAGAGGCAATTAATCCTGACATTCCTTTACCCCCTTCTAAACAAATCCCTAGTATAATTCTAACACGCATTTTACAACATATGTAAAGTGAATCTGCTCATAATAGAAATTTTCGGTATCCCGCAAATATGATAATAATTGAATGGTATGCAATTATAAGAGTTGGTTAAAAGAGAGAGTAGCCAGAAAGGACTTGATACTTATTTCTTTTAGATTGAACACCTTCATTTTTTAAAAAGAAATTCACAACATATTGTTTTGAAATTGATATAAAAAGACCTGACTGAGTTTCAGCCAGGTTCACGAAGGGGTCAATCTAAATTATATTATAATGAATTCAAAACAGATAATTAAACATCCGTTCTCATTCACTCTTTGAAAATTCACCCTATACAGTACACTCTACATGCTCTAATTTTGCCTTAATCTAAAAAATCAATATTAACAGCGAAATTTCCAGCTGTTACAGTTATCTGAGGAATTTCAGTTTTTTCAAAAATGTCTACAATTTCAAATAATGTCTTTTTTATAATATCGTTACTTGGCATTGTATCTACTCTTAATATAAGGATTGTGTCAATGCTTGCAGCTACTTCATAAAGAACGTCTTCATCTTTAACAGATTCAATATAGCTTTTTATTCTTTTAAAGAACCACTCTACTTCTTCTAAATCTTGTAACGGATATTTAGTAATTTGATGAATATCGGCTGGATTAGCTGCTTCTTTGTCTAAGATCGCTTCAAGTTCTGCTTTAGTTATATGTTCCTCCTCATCTTCTTCGTATTCGTACTCAGTTACGTCTTTCTCATCGGCAGTGTATTCAACTGTATAAAGCCCCTCAATGAATTCATCAAAGGAATCTGCTAATTTAAAGTCTTCTTCCATCTCAACATCAAAATAATGAATTGCAGGATTCTCTTTCGTTTTTCGATAATCCATCGCTACCCAAGTATGGCCATCCCCGTTAATCAAAACAAGCCCTTCTGGCAGCTCCCACTCTTTTATTAAATAGGCACTATCCATAATCCCCTCATCTTCTGCAATTCCCAAAAGATGATTAAATTGAATATGATCCTCAGCCCATGAATTAGAGTGAGTGGTTGGAAAAGCATTATGAATGGTATAACCACCATTCTGTTCTAATATGAGCTTTTTGTATGTATTTGGAAAAGTAACACCAAGTTTCTTTTCAGCTTTAGCTATCTCTGCTTCGTTGATCTTTTTTAACGTATAGTAACCTTCCTCGTCTATTTCCCAAAATGATTTCAAGATGAATGCCTCCTAGTAAAATATGCACATAAGTATACCATCTTGCTAAGTATATTTAACAATTTAGGCAAAATAAAAGAAGAATATTAGTTACTTAGTCATTCACGTTGTCTATTTTTGTCGAAACGATAGTAAAAAGAAGGTACTTCATGTAAAATTTCCTTTGCACCTAAAAATCAGGAGGATCCAATATGAAGAAATTATCTATATTCATTTTTATTTGTTTAATGATGCTAACAGCTTGCAGTAGCGCAGCATCAAATGAAAAACAGCTCACGACAGCCAATATTATTGAAGCTTTTAAAAGTGCTGGGCTTGAAGCAGAAAAACCATCCGATCTTAAACAAAAAGAGTTTGGAAATATAAGAGAAGAAGGAAAAAGAATTCTCGTTCCTTCCTTAGGTAAAAATGCTGGCGGAAGGATTTTTAAATTTGGAAATGAAACTGATTTACAGCAGGCGAAATCCTATTATGATGAGTTAGGCAATGCTGGATCTATGTTCTTCTCTCACACCTATTCAAAAGGAAACTTTTTATTACAAATGAACGGTGAAATGAAAGATGCTGAATTTGAAAAGTATAAGAAAGTAATGGATGAGGAAATAAAATAATTTCATATATTTTTAGAAGAAGGAAGGTCAATAAATGTCATCATTTTGGCTGCTAACAGTTATCCTTACGATCGTTATACTTGTTGTTTCTGTTATCTTTAAAAGAAAGAATGCACCTTTACAGTATGGAATACCATCAATTCTCATCTTCATCAGTATGATCTTATTATTAATCAGTTTTTTCGTAGGAAAGTGGGAAGGTTTAGGACTGGGTGCAATCAGTATATCTTTACTGATTGCATCTGTGATCACCTTAATTATAAATGCCATCTTGAGTTATTTTAGGAGTAAATAACATAGAGCAACTTCCCATTCAGAAGTTGCGTACTTTTTAATCTTCAGGGTACTCAAAGATAACGGACATGCTTTTAAAAGTGCTTCGACCCTTTCAATAATTGGAGGAAATGCTTAAGTGTTACCCTCTTCCCACCTTCCTTACGCTGCGGAATAAGGCTTGGTTTTGCTATCGAATACCTCCAGTGAAATGAGGTCATCGATATCTTCAAAAATCGTTTTAAGAGCATTTTTTTGATCCTTCACAATGCTTTTGGCGTTTTTGATGCCCATAGTCTAAAAAGTGTTCTTCTACGAAGGTGTCCCCGCCATAGCTCGTATCATCAAGCGTACCAGAAACACCTTCATGGAACGCTTTTTGCTTATCAATAAAGCTGATAAACATGTCTACATTACCCGCTAGTTCTTTATAAAAGCTTTTAATGTTAACCGCACCTTTTCCAGTGAAATCATCACCGAGGTTTGCCACGCCTTGTAGTGCCTTTTTTAAATCAATCATTTGTTCGCGGAGTTCCTGATAATGTTTCGCCCTTGCGTCCATGGCACTGATTAGTGCTTTAGCATCAAGTATCTTCCCCAGAAGAAGTCACTCCCTTCTATCCATTAACAAGGTCAATTTTACCAACGTGATGGCTGTCATTAAATAGGAGTAAAGATACAAAAAACACAACATAAAAGTGGACACCCATTGTGTGGCACTTAAAGCGCCCAATGATCAGCGTCCGCAGGTTCTTCTTTCTGGACAAAATATTCATGTTCGCTTTTTCTCGGCAATGAAAATAAAAAAAGTGCCCATAAACATGGACACTTTGGTTCTATTATTCCCAAAACGCATCGCCTTCAGAATCAATATACTTCTAGAAAAGTTTTAAAGTCTACATAACAGTCTTTAAACAGATAAAGATATCTTCTTCTATATCATTTTATTTATTGTAACGTATCACACAAAAACGCTATGCTTTTATTAAACCATTTTCTTTTAGAAATTGTTCGAACAATGCATCACCTTTATCCTCAATATCTTCATCATCAATATTATACTCTCCAACCAACAAAACAAAATCATCATATTTTTCATATTTTTGTTCAAGTTTTATACCATAGCTTTCTTGATAAAAAAACAATAACCATTTCCCTGAATCTAAACTTTTTAAAAACACTCCTTCATAATCTAAATCATTTTCATAATAGCCTACATGCAAATGCATTGTATCGTCTAAGTTAAGCAACGTTGATCTCCCCTTTAGAAAATAACATGATGATCTTTTAGATTTGGTGGAACATGATAATGCAGAACAGCAGGTCTTCCATGTTTTATAGGTGCATAATCTAGTCTGAATAGTGGTTTTTTTGCTACGTACCTGTATAATGCGCCCTCCTGATCCAGGGCCATCAATAATACGATTTTGAGGCGCCTTTAATGCTTTCTGCACATATGGTCTAGCTACTTTCCATCCTTTTTGCATTCCCTTTTTTCCAACTTGAGAAATTAATAATCTTAAAGCAGCAGCCACCACCGGTATCCACTGACCAGTTACACTGTCTTCTTTCAATTCAGCATTCTGACTCTGTAACGCTAAAGTTTCTTCTATTTCAATAAATACTGGATCATTCAAAAGAAAGTCAAATTCTTTATTAAAGTTTGAAACATCTATACTGGTATCCTCGTATCTTGTTCAATCAATTGATCACTAACCACAAGTTCACTATTCAGTGAAGTTACGCTCTAAGAATATGCTGGAGTCACCGCGGAAAACATAGAATAAAAGACAGTACTACTAAAATAAGCTTATTCTTCATATAAACCCTAGTTTCTCAAAAAAATTTAACTGTATCCATAACTGAATACCCATTTATTTTATCTGAATTTTTGATTTTTTCCCATGATTTTTTAGAGATTGTGGATTTATTATAAGAAGAATATTCTTCAAAAAAGAGAGCAGCAAGACCTGCCATGTAGACAGCCGCCATTGAAGTACCACTACTATATAAAAAAGAACCATCTTTTGAATAACTTTTTATATAATGCCCCGGAAGTAACACATTTAAGGCCATTACCTACAGTTGTCCCTTTCCATATATCACCGTTCATATTTAATGCTCCTACAGCAATAACACCTTCAAATTTAGCAGGCTAGAGTATATCACTCTTTTCTTGTAACCCATAATTCCCAACCGATGATATTACAACAATAAGTGCCTCATCCAAATTTTCAGCCCAAGACTTTGGAACAACCAAAGTATTACCACTAAGGAACCTTACTAAAATATCATCCTCGGCTACTTTAAGTACATAACCTGCTTTATTAAGTTGTTCTCTTTTTCCTTTCTTAGATGCTTTAATCCAGTCTCCTTCTAAGAATTTGTTTTTCATCTGATAATCCTCCACCTTTTCCTGATCCGACTAAGCAGTTCATAGAGATGAACACGATGTCCATCCTCTAAGCGATAAAGTAGGAACCACCGTTTTGATCGTTTGCGTGCCATCTTAGGCAGCCCCGTCTTCCTCTTCTTTTTAATCATTCTCGTCAGAATCGTCTTGCACACTTTGAGGGCAATCTAATCATTAGTAGCTGCTTCTCATCTTTCTGCATAGGTACAGCTTCGTTGGCTTGGACCTCATACTAGAAAAAATAGACACAGATTCAATGAATAATTATGAAGAGTATATCTCCAAGATAATGGAGTGGTTTTTTATCACTTTTTTGTGGGTGAATGGTGGGTGGTGCCTGCTTCATTTTAAAATATAAGAAACACCCACAAAAACAAAAATCCCCCTGAAGCCAATGGCTCCAAGGGGTTTCTTTATTAATACTGAGACATATACTGATCGCGTTCCCATGGGTGTACTTGGGTGCGGAACATATCCCATTCGATTTCTTTTGATTCGATGAAGTGCTCGAATAAGTGATCGCCTAGTGCGTTGATCATGACTTCGTTTGACTTGAGCAGCTCAAGTGCTTCTGCAAGTGTTGCAGGTAAGTCAGCGATGCCGTTTTCAAGGCGCTCTTCTTTGTCCATGACATAGATGTTTCTGTCGATTGGCGCTGGTGCGTCTAGTTTGTTTTTGATTCCGTCTAGACCTGCTGCAAGTAATACACTTAGTGCAAGGTATGGGTTTGCAGATGGGTCTACACTGCGTACTTCTACACGTGTGCTAATGCCGCGTGATGCTGGAATACGAATCAATGGGCTGCGGTTTTGTGCACTCCATGCTACGTAGCAAGGTGCTTCATAACCAGGTACAAGACGTTTGTAAGAGTTCACCGTTGGGTTTGTGACCGCTGTGAAACTTGTTGCGTGCTTCACAATACCTGCGATAAAGTGTCTAGCCGTCTCGCTTAATTGTAAGTCTGCTTTCTCATCAAAGAATGCGTTTTTACCATTTTTAAATAATGATAGGTTACAGTGCATACCAGATCCGTTTACACCGAACAATGGTTTTGGCATGAATGTCGCATGAAGTCCGTGCTTTCTCGCAATTGTTTTCACAACGAGTTTGAACGTTTGAATGTCATCACAAGAACGGATAGCGCCTGCATATTTGAAGTCAATTTCATGCTGTCCAGGTGCTACTTCGTGGTGAGACGCTTCAATTTCAAAGCCCATTTCTTCAAGCTCAAGCACGATGTCACGGCGGCAGTTTTCACCTAAATCTGTTGGTGCAAGGTCAAAGTATCCACCTTTATCGTTTAGTTCGAGCGTTGGCTCGCCTTTTTCGTCTAATTTAAATAAGAAGAATTCTGGCTCAGGTCCAAGGTTGAAATCACTAAATCCTAGTTCTTCCATTTCCTTTAAGATACGCTTTAAGTTGTTACGAGGGTCTCCATCAAATGGTGTTCCGTCTGGCTTATAAATGTCACAAATAAAGCGTGCAACTTTACCTTTTTCTGCTGTCCAAGGGAAAATAACAAACGTGTTTAGATCTGGATATAGGTACATATCTGATTCTTCGATACGTACAAACCCTTCAATAGATGAACCATCAAACATACATTTGTTATCGAGAGCTTTTTCTAACTGGCTCACAGGAATCTCAACATTTTTAATTGTTCCGAGAATGTCTGTAAATTGCAGACGGATGTACTTTACGTTTTCCTCATTTACTAATTTTACGATATCTTCTCTTGTGTACTTTGCCATTTCGTAAAACTCCTCCCCTACAAAAGGTAAAATGTGTATAGCAATGCTTTTGCTAATTGGTTAACGGAAGAACCTTGACATATCCCCCTGCCTAAAGGTCGTTCCTTGTTGGAAACGTCCAGCCTGAATGAGTTCCTTCTTCAGTAGCTTCCTGAGTTCATCATCTGTCAAGTTGTGCTTCGCTGTGGTTTTCTCCTCTGTCTTTGTTTCAGACGATGGATTTTCTGCCTCAGCTTTGGCAAAAAGTTTTTTGATTCCTGCCATGTTTACACCTTGTTCGATGAGGTTTTTGATTTCTAGTAATTTATCAACATCATGGAAAGAAAATAATCGGCGATTCCCATCACTTCTAGCTGGAAATACTAAACCATTTTCCTCATAATAGCGAATTTGTCTTGCAGATAATTCTGTTAGCTGCATGACAATCCCAATTGGGAATAAAGGCATTGAGCGGCGAATGTTATCACTCATCTCAACTGTCTCCTCCTCTTTGCTTAAATTTATTATATGTCATGTTATATTATGTGTCAACGAAATGTTAGGAATATTAACATGGATTTTTTTATCGAGCAGGCACTTCAATAAAACCTTGCTCTAATAAGGCATCTACAGCACTGCAAATGGCATTTTTCACATGGGCGTACGTGAGACCGCCCTGAACATAGGCTGTGTAAGGCGGTCTAATCGGACCATCAGCTGATAATTCAATGCTGGCTCCTTGGACAAATGTGCCCGCTGCCATAATCACATCGTCCTCGTATCCCGGCATATAGCTCGCATGCGGTGTGACATGACTGTTAATCGGTGATGCATATTGAATGGCCTGACAAAATGCAATCATTTTTTTAGGGTCTCCAAATTCTACAGATTGAATCAAGTCGGTTCTTTTCGCATTCCACGACGGGTTTGTTTGGAACCCGAGTTTTTCAAGAAAACGCGCTGTAAACACGGCACCTTTTAAACTTTGTGCAACAACATGCGGTGCTAAGAAAAATCCTTGATACATTTCCTGAAGCGCATACAGCGATGCACCCGCTTCACTGCCGATGCCTGGAGATGTCATTCGATAAGAGCAAGCTTCTACCCATTTTTCTTTACCGACAATGTAGCCGCCAGTTTTAGCAAGGCCGCCGCCTGGGTTTTTAATGAGCGAACCTGCCATAAGGTCTGCGCCCACATGACACGGCTCTTGTAATTCAGTAAATTCACCATAGCAGTTGTCAACAAACACAATGATGTCATCATTGATGTCTTTCACAAATGAAATCATTTGTTCAATTTCTTCTATTGTAAAGGATGGTCTTGACGCATAGCCTTTAGAACGCTGAATCCCGATGACTTTTGTTTTTTGGGAAATAGATTCTTTGACTTTGTCGAAATCGACAGATCCATCTTGACGCAAATCAATGGCTTTGTAATCGATCTGAAAATCTTTTAATGAGCCTGTCCCTTCTTTGCCGCGAATCCCGACAATCTCTTCTAGGGTATCGTAAGGTTTCCCCGTCATGTAGATCAATTCATCACCAGGTCTTAGCACACCGAATAAGGCGATGGAAATGGCATGTGTTCCAGAAATGATCTGCGGGCGTACAAGACCGCTTTCCCCTCCAAATACATCCGCATAGATCTTTTCTAACGTGTCTCTTCCCATATCATCGTAGCCATAACCAGTTGTCGGGTTAAAATGAGAGTCGCTGACTTTATGTTTTCGGTAGCTTTCAAGAACCCGCCACTCATTTTGTTCGCTCTTTCGATCAATTTGCTGATGTATTTGTGAAATGTCTTGTTCTGCTTCTGCTGCTATTTTTTCTAAAATGGTGCCATGTTTTAAAGTGTGAAACATCGTGATTTAATTCCTTTCCTACAACATATACTTCTTGATTTGTCCTAATATGGTTTGCTCTTCACCACTAAATCCAGTGATGTCATAAAGCTCTGCTTCCTTTTGAAATTCCAGTGATTCCACCAAGGTTTCTGACTTTAAGGCAGATATGAGTTTCCCTTCATATGCCGGAATCCTTACATGATATAGCTTTAAAAAATCTTTTTTCAGTTCAGCCATGATATCCGCTTTTAACCGCTTCACATCTTCCTCGCGCCTAGCACTGATTAAAATGTGGCGCTGCTTTGAGGAAGGGATAAAATCCGGCCGGATTTGGTCTTTTTTGTTATAGACAGTCAGCATCGGAATACGGTCAGCTTCTAATTCCTCTAAAAGCTTATGAACCGTTCGTTCATGCCCTTCATAATCCTCATTCGAAGAATCGATCACATGAAGCAAATAGTCTGCTTCTTTTACTTCTTCAAGAGTGGAACGAAATGCTGCAATCAGTGTGGTTGGAAGGTCTTGAATAAAACCAACTGTATCGGAAATCAGTACACTGTAGCCAGATTCAAGTGTCATTTTACGCGTCATTGGGTCAAGTGTAGCAAACAGCAAATCTTCTTCATGGCTATCCGCTTCTGTTAACTGGTTAAACAATGTTGATTTCCCGGCATTTGTGTACCCGACAATAGCGATTTGGAATACGCCATTTTTCTTCCGTCGTTCCCGGTATCTCGTGCGATGTTCTTTGACTGCAGACAGTTGTCCATGAATTTCGTGTATGCGGTTTCGAATATGACGTCTGTCTGTTTCAAGTTTTGTTTCACCTGGACCTCTTGCGCCAATTCCGCCGCCTTGTCTTGAAAGGCTGATCCCTTGTCCACTCAGTCTCGGCAAGGCATACTGAAGCTGGGCAAGCTCTATTTGCAGCTTCCCCTCTCTTGTACGGGCTCTTTTGGCAAAGATGTCTAGAATCAATTGCGTACGGTCAATGATTTTCACATCTAAGGCAGTCGCCAAAGCTTTTAACTGGCTAGGCGAAAGCTCGTCGTTAAAAATAATAACGTCACAGTCTAACTCCTCGCAAAGCACTTCAAGCTCTTCCACTTTCCCTTTTCCGATGTAAGTCGCGCTGTCCTGTCTATTTCTTTTTTGCGTCATGATGCTGACAGCTTCACCGCCAGCTGTTTTGGTTAAGGAAGCTAATTCTTCCATAGAATATTGAAAGCGTTCATCCGTTATATGCGGCAGTTGACAGCCGACAAGGATCGCTTTTTCGATCATTTCATGTTCATTCAACGTCAGTTGTTTCCTTTCTGTACTTAAGTTTCAGTAGTACCATCATACCAAACACACCACACGTATACCACCATTCGGAAGGTTTAATTTCTTGTCTCTTTACAAAAAGGATACGCCATTTCAAGAAGGCGTATCCTCTTTCATTTGCAGATCATGGCTTTTAATCGTAAGTAAATCTTTTTTATCATAATGATCCACAAGAAGCAGTCTCATCGCCTGAGTTCGGATCGCTTTTTCAATGGTGTTTCGCACAAAACGGCCGTTGCTGAATTTGGCAGGGCTCGTTGTGCTCTTGATGTGCATTAAATAGTCTCGCAGTTTCCATTCTGCCTCTTGGGTAAAGACATATTCCCGATCGGCCATCATTCGTTTTGCAATATCCATCAGCTGATCGACCGTATAATCTGGGAAGTTGATATTGATCGGAAATCTCGATTGCAGACCAGGATTTAGAGAAAGAAAATGATCCATTTCCTTGGAGTATCCAGCTAAGATGAGGATGAATTCATGCTGCTTATCCTCCATATGTTTTACAAGGGTATCAATCGCTTCTTTCCCGAAATCTTTCTCTCCTCCGCGGGCAAGAGAATAGGCTTCATCGATGAACAAAATGCCGCCTAGTGATTTTTTAATCAAATCTCTTGTTTTTTGAGCTGTATGTCCAATGTACTCTCCAACCAGATCTCCTCGTTCTGCTTCAATTAAGTGCCCCTTTGAAAGAACATTCATTTCAAAGAAAAGCTTCCCGACAAGCCGTGCAACCGTTGTTTTCCCTGTGCCGGGATTTCCTTTAAACATCATATGAAGCGCTTGCTTTCCTACCTTTAATCCCTGTTCTTGTCTTTTTTGATTCACAAAAATCCAAGCATAAATTTCTTTTATGTTTCGTTTCATTTCATCCATCCCGACAAGGCTGTTCATTTCTCGTTCTATTTCTCGTAAGATGCTGTGTTTGGCCTCATTTTTTTGCAAGGCCTCTAGGTATTCTGCCTCTGAATCTGCATCAACCAATACTTGCTTCTGTCCATTAAGTATAATGTTGATTTGGCCGTTATTTTTATATGTGACAGCTCGCTCCAACGTATTCACCTCTCGCTCTTCTCTCTTTAATCTATTCGGGTGGAGCTGTAATCGTGACAATCGCCCGCACTAGAATCGGTTTACTGTCAAAATGACCCGAGATACCGGTTATTGTAGGGGATTGTGCGGTTTCCCAGGAAATGATGTGCTATTTCCATTGTATTCATCCATTTCGGGCGGACAAACCAACAATTTGTTTTTTCTTAGAAAAATGGCGCTTTTTCATCACAAATTGTGCAAAAAAGAGTCTCGATGATTTCCGCATTTTGTACAGGCAATTTTTCTATTTCCTCATAAAATAAAGACGAGGTGATGAATAGATGGTGAAAATTTTTATTGATCCTGGCCACGGAGGAACAGATTCTGGAGCTGCTGCTAATGGACTTTTGGAGAAAAATATCACACTGCAAATTGCGCTTTTTCTGAGAGATATGTTGATTAGTGAATATGATGGGGTTTCCGTCCGCTTAAGTCGTTCAATTGACCAATCCGTCACGTTATCCCAGCGTACGAATGCGGCAAACAGTTGGGGAGCTGACTATTTCGTGTCTATTCATATTAATGCTGGCGGAGGCACAGGTTTTGAAAGTTATGTGTATCCTGGCGTTTCAGCACCAACCACCACGTATCGCAATGCTCTTCATGATGAGATTGTCCGCTCCGTTGATTTTGCCGACCGTGGCAAGAAAACAGCGAACTTCCACGTTCTTCGGGAAACTTCTATGTCTGCCATTTTAACTGAAAACGGTTTCATCGATACGATAGCTGATGCAAATAAGCTCCGTAACGCTACTTTCCTTCAAGGGATCGCTCGTGCTCATGCCACTGGATTAGAAAAAGCCCTTCAATTGAAAAAAAAAGCAAGTAACCTATATAAAGTGCAAGCAGGGGCTTTCAAAGTCAAAGCCAATGCGGATGAACTAGCAGCTACACTCAGATCCAAAGGATTTGAAGCGCTGGTCGTACTGGATAGCGGCATGTACCGAGTTCAAGCTGGCGCTTTCCGTTCAAAGCAAAATGCAGATGACCTCGTCGCTCGATTAAAGCAGGCCGGTCACGACGCATTCGTTTTTCAATAATCTAAAAAACAAACCGGCTCAAGTCATCTTTAGAGCCGGTTTGTTGTCTATCCAATTATGCTAAAATGTTCACGACAAATTGAGACCATGTTTCAAGACGATCGAAGTACTCAGGCTTTTTCAAATCTGTTACTTTCATCCATTTTCCTGAGATTTGATCTGTTTCTTTTACTTCTACATGAGCACCTGGTGATAATTCAAGGGCTGATAACAGTCCGATGTGCACACGGCCGACACTGTTGTCATCATCATTAATGAGTCCAAGGGTTTTCATCTCAAGTTTGTCTTCTTCTTGAATCGAAAGTTCCTCGTCCAGTTCACGATCGGTATTTTCTTTTAGAATTTCAGCAAATTTTTTTCCTTCAATGAAATTCATATGACCGCCAAAGCCAAGAGATAACTTATGATGTAAGCGCGTCTCTCCCCCGCCTTGAAGTCTTTCATATACATACACTTCGTCCTCACGCTTAATAACGACATAAGGTATCGGCTGTTTGAAGTCAGGATTTTCTTCTGCATCGCCTCTTCGCATCTGCTCGAAGTGCTCTTCGATTTCTTTCATTATGGTGCTGATTGTTTTCTCTTCACTATTCACACCATTAAACGCAAGCGTTTCGTTTTGGAACACGCGTGCGCGAGGTGCAACTAAAATGATTTCGTCCATTTTTCCCATGTTCGGTAACCTCCAGTATGTAACACATTGTTAGAAATGGCAAAAAGCCAAAACGAGTGATGCGTTTTGACTTTTACGCTTTCCTTATGATTCATCTCCAAAGAAGAAATCATCATCTTTTAACGGCTCAACTGTTGCCTTTTTGTAGCCGTTCCCTTTCATTGAGAAGAAGTCATGTGACTTTGTTTTTGTATTGAGTCCGTTCAATACAATTGGGTTGATCTCTTCTTCTTCAAAGTAAGGGGCAAATCCAAGGTTCATTAACGCTTTATTGGCATTGTAACGAATGAACTTTTTCACATCATGCGATAAATTGACTTGGTCATAAATATCCTCAGTGTAATGAAGTTCATTTTCATAAAGCTCATTAAGCAGATCGATAGAGAAATCATAAAGCTCTTTTTGCACGTCAGGTGTTTGTTTGTTGTAAATTTCTTGTGCTAACAATCCAACATACACACCGTGAATCGCTTCATCGCGCAAAATCAAGTTAATGATTTCACCACTTTGCATGAGCTTTCCTTGACCGTAGAAATATAGCGGGTAGTAAAAGCCGCTATAGAATAGGAAGCTTTCTAAATACACTGAAGCAACCATTGCTTTAAATAAGGAAATCGGGTCATCCTTTTGAATGGAACGGTACAGACCTACAATCATATCTGCTTTCTTTTGCAAGAATTTATTTTTCTTGACCCATTCAAATACTTCACTAATCGTTTCAGTCGGTGCAAGCGTCATGAAGATATTTGAGTATGATTTTGCATGCACGGCATTTTCCATCATGGCCATAAAGTTTAACACGGCTTTACGCTGATGACCGTCCACATGTTCAGCCACTATCGGCATTCCTGTATTTCCTTGTTCTGTATCAAGTAACGTCAGTCCAGCCAGTACCTTCATGTACGTATCTCGCTCTTCTTCACCTAAATATTTCCATGTTAAGAGATCCCCGTTTAAGGAAATCTCTTCTGGAAGCCAGAATTGCTTGACGTTTTGGTTGTAAAACATTTGTGTAAAATCATCTTCGTGTTTTGACCAGTTGGCTGCATCATAAATTTTTGTCACGTTAAACTCTCCTTTAATCAAACAACACAAGAAAGACAGCCTTCCTGCCCTGTATCCTTCGTTCTTGCATAATAAAGTGTCTTAATGCCTTTATGGTGTGCATAAAGATCGATGCGGTTTAAGTCACGCGTTGTCATCGTATCTTTTAGGAATAATGTAAAGCTAATTCCTTGATCGACGTGCTGCTGAATGGTTGCGATCATATCGACTACTTTAAACATGTCCATATCGTATGCTTCTTTATAGAAGAACCAGTTTTGTGCTGAAAGTCCTGGCATTGGATAATACGTTTTGCTGTTTCCGTATGTTCTTTCTTCGATACGTTCCATAATTGGCATTACAGAAGCTGTTGCCGATTGAACATACGAAATAGAACCTGTTGGCGCAATACATAATCGATAGCTATGGTACATGCCATTTTCCGCTACAAAGTCTTTGAGTGCTGCCCAATCTTCTTTTGTTGGAATGTGCATGCCTTCAAATAGCGCAGCCGCTTTTTCTGTTTTTGGAGTGAAATCATTTTCTACGTATTTATTGAAGTACTCACCTGTTGCATAACCAGAGCCCTCATAACGATGGAATGTTTCCCCTTTTTCTTTTGCAAGCTCACTTGAACGCTTAATGGAGTAATAGTTCACCATCATAAAGAACGTATTAGCGAAATCTCTTGCTTCTTCACTTTCATAAGCGATTTGGTTTTGAGCTAAATACCCATGAAGGTTCATCGCACCAAGTCCAATTGATTTCATCGCTTTGTTCGCTTTTCTAACAGCTGGTGCATTGCGGATATCTGTTGTTTCAGACACAAGTGTAAGTGAGTCCGTTGCAAGCTTGACTGTTTTTTCAATGGATTTGTTTTTCATCACGTTCATGATATTTAAAGAACCAAGGTTACAAGAAATATCAAGTCCGATCTCATCATCTTGATCATAGTCCGTGTAAGAAGAGACTTCTGAAGCTTGAAGTACTTCTGAGCAAAGGTTTGAGAATTTCACACGTGAAATATGGTTCAGAGCGTGCTCTCTATTCACATTATCTTGGAACATGATATATGGATAGCCTGATTCCGAGCGCAGAACAGCTAATTTTTCAAGAAGTTTTCTTGGATTGACTTTTTCTTTTTTGACTTTCGGGTTTTCTACAAGCTCGTCATACATTTCTTCCATATCCATCTCATCAAGATGCTGTCCATAAGTTTTATAAACTGTATGAGGATAGAATGTATAAGCTGTTTTATCTTCTCTAGCAAGCTCGATAAATTTATCTGGGATGACGACACCGATCGAAAGTGTTTTCACACGAACATCTTCATCCGCAGAGATTTTTTTCGTATCTAAGAAATCGTTAATATCTCTGTGGAAAATATTCAGGTACGCACTTCCTGAACCTTGTCTTTGTCCCATTTGATCTGCATATCGGAATGCATTATCAAGAAGTTTCATGACGCCTACGACACCTTTGGTCGCATTTTCTACATCTTTGATCGCTTCACCTTTCGCACGAAGCTTTGAAAGGTTCAAGCTGACGCCGCCGCCTAATTTAGACAGCTGCATGGAAATATCAATGGCTCTTGAGATATCGTTTAATGAGTCATTCACTTCAAGCAAGAAGCAGCTCACCAGCTCACCACGTCTTTTACGGCCTGCGTTTAAGAATGTTGGTGTACTTGGCTGATACTCTTGGTTGATCATCAGTTCCACAAACTCAAGTGCTTTCTTTTTGTCTCCGCCCGCAAAGAAAAGAGCCACAACTGAAATGCGGTCTTCATAGCGTTCAAGGATTTTCTTTTTGTCATTTGTTTTCAGTGCATAGTCATTGTAAAACTTAAACGCACTCATAAATGATGGGAATCTAAATTTCTTGGCATATGCAGCTTCAAATACTTCTTTAATATCTGACATGCTGTATTGTCTTAAAAATTCTTCCTCATAGTAGTCGTTTTCTATTAAGTAATCAATCTTCTCTTCTAGATTATGAAAGAAGACCGTGTTTTGATTAATATAATCTACGAAATAACTATGTACAGCTTCTTTGTCCTTGTCGAACTGAAACTTTCCTTCTTTTTGAATCATAATCTCGTTATTTAATTGTATCCACTTTGGAACCTGATTTTGTGACAATTCTTTCTACCTCCTGTGTAAACAATTCAACATCCCTTTTTGTTCCGCTTAGTTCAAAGGTGTGCAAAATAGGAACTTGATATTGTTTAGAAATCGTATCGGCGCTTTTGGCAAAGTTATCTCCCCACACTTTGTTCCCACTCACCGCTACACCTAGTAAAAGGTGCGCATTTTTCTCTAAAAATGACTGAGTGGTACCAGGGACTTGTCCAAATCCTGTCGTAAAGGTGACGAGAATAAACGGCGTATCCAAAAACTCTTCTCCAGTCAATTTTCGTTTGTCTGTAAAAGGGGTCTTGTCCAAAAAGCGTTGAACATTTCCTGTTTTTGAATCAAATACGATTTGAATCAATTCCATCACGACCTAGTTTTTAGTATTGTTGATCATTCCGCTATTCACTATATATAGTATACTATGTTTTTTCAAAACACAACATATAGATGCTCGAAACGAAAAAAATCAACCAACCCGGCCGAACATTCATAGCCGAACTCGTACGTTCAAATAAATAGAGCAGAGCAGGTTCTAAAAATAGACTGCCCTACTCCCTATTCAACTGAAACCGAAATCTATCATAACACGAAAAAAAATCGCTTAGTAGACTAGACTTTTTGTTTTATTTTTTGTAGGCATCGCACTGTAAATCTTCTGACACTTCTGTTATTTCCACTTCAACACCTAATTCTTTCAGCACCGCTTCAAGCGCAGAGACGATCGAGGCTTCTCTTACTAACTCTTTCCCGTTTACAGAAACGCTTGTTCCATATTCGAAACAGGAGTCATCTTCACAAGTTTGTTCCCAATGATTAATTTTAATTTTGTGTGTCATGAACTCATCCTTTTCTGTCTAGATGTCTGATGCATGTTTATAGTGTAGCGACTTCACATTCATTTGTAAATTTACGTGCTTACTCTTCATCAAAGTCTTCACTATCACCATCATCCTCATCCCATTCATCTATGTACTTTGTCGTAATGAGCGTCAGCTCTCCTTCTTTTTCATCAAACCGGTATACATGTACTTCATCATCTTTTACAACAGCAATGTGATTATTTTTTAGCGCAACAGATGATGGTAAAAGACCATCAACATGGCTCCCATCATGCTCACCAGAATGGTTATGCCAACTTTCTTGTCTCGTTTCGATGTTCGAGATGGCGCATGATCCAAATAAGACAACGATTCCAATCAAAAGAAGGATCACTCGAATCCTTCTCAATTCAAGCTCTGCATTTTCCATATAAATCCCCTCACCTTTTAAATGTCCAATAAGGATTTATACGCAACTTGGACAGAAAAGTTTCATGGCATGCAAAATAGCCCCTCTGCACTGACAAAAAACGTAGCGGGTTTCGGCCGGTTTATTCGCAGCTGCATGGGGCTATTGGTGAAAACGGGTGTTTATTCTAATTCAAGATTTACATTTTTTTGAGGTGCAAATGTTGAAATCGCATGTTTATAAATAAGCTGCTGCTTCCCTTCTGTCTCAAGCAGCACCGTGAAATTGTCAAATCCCTTTACTTGACCGCGAAGCTGAAAGCCATTCAGTAAAAATACTGTGACAAATGTATTGTCTTTGCGGATCTGATTCAAAAATTGGTCCTGAATATTAATCGGTTTCATGTTTCGTCCTCCTTGATTCTGATAACTACAGTTTCGCTTTAAGTCCAAGCTTTCCTGCTATATATGCGAAAATTTCCTCTTTTTTGTCCGAAAAGTGGCAAGGTGGTGTCATATCAAACCAGGTGACATCCATTTTATTACGGAACCACGTAAACTGACGCTTCGCATATCTGCGGGAATTTTGTTTTAATTGCTGGATGGCTTCATCAAGTGAGCAATCGCCTTGAAAATAGGCATACAACTCTTTATAACCAATCGCTTGAACAGACTGACAATCTTTCAAACCAGATTGATAAAGTGCGCTCACTTCTTCAATTAAGCCTTCATCTAACATCATATCAATTCTTTGATGAATGCGCTCGTACAAAAGCTCTCGGTCCATTTTCAGCCCAATGAAGGCAGTGTCATAAAGAGGAACTTCTTGATGCCCGTTTTGCATATCAGACATTTTCTGACCTGTTGTATGGATGATTTCAAGCGCCCTTATCACGCGGCGGACGTTATTCGGATGAATCGCTTTTGCAGCGTCAGGATCGGCTTCTTTTAGCTTTTCATACAGCCTGATCGGTCCATGCTGCTGCTTAAACAGCGTCATCTCTTCTCTAAAAGCAGGATCACTTTTCTCATCAGTAAACGTGTAATCATATAAAACAGACTGAATATATAGCCCAGTTCCACCAACAATCATGGGCATTTTCCCTCTCGCAGCAATCTCTTTGATTTTTAAACGGACAAGCTGCTGAAATTCAGCTGTAGAAAACGATTCATCCGGTTGTTTAATATCGATTAAATGGTGCGGTACGCCATTCATTTCTTCAGGGGTGATTTTCGCTGTGCCAATATCCATCCCTTTATAGATCTGCATGGAGTCCCCGCTGATAATTTCTCCATTAAATGCTTTCGCTATATCAATGCTCAGCTTTGTTTTTCCGACAGCCGTCGGACCTACTAATACAATCACTGGTTGTTTTTTCATAACATCACTCTCTTTTACAAACTGCCTACAGTATAGCATAACTTCTCTTTCTCTCCTATATCCTCCCGTCACCAGCCAAGTGGTTCATTCCCGACCACTTCATATGTCTTTCCTTTTAAACGGTGCTTATGCGTTGGCCTTTCTTCATCTGGACTGTAAACGACTCCCCCGTATGGAATCGGGACAGAATCGGTATAGGCAGAAAACGTGACTTCCTCAATTTCATGGTAGTGCGTCCCGTCCACTCTTGGGATAGCAGGTCCAGTGACGCCATAATATCTATGAAAATGCCCTCTTTCAAATGACGTGATCCCCCGGTAATAATGAGTATGTCTGTCGGTACTGCTTCCATTCACAGGCTGAGAAATACCTTCTATTAAATGATAATGTTCTTCGGTTACATCCGTTCGCGCTTTATAAGCATGTGCATGAGGTGGACATTTAGCCCAATCAGACGGATACAGGCCCATTTTTTACATTCCTCCTTATTTTAGGCATTCACCCAAACACAAGTGGGCCACTCGAATACACTGATGTCAGTTACAGTGATTTTATGTGAAAGGAGCCTTTTTTTATGAATTATTTTGACGCACCGTTTGTTCAAGATGAGATGAGAAGACCTTTTGGATTTGGACGCCCTGGATTTGGTTTTGGAAGACCTGGGTTTGGGTTTGGGCGCCCTGGTTTTGGCTATGGAAGACCTGGATTTTTTGGACCGCCATTTTTAGGTGGTTTTGCTGGAGGGCTTTTAGCTGGGTCGCTTCTTGCTCCAGGATATGGCTATGGTTATCCTTATCCGCCGCCATACCCGCCATATGGACCATACCCTTATTATTAAATATGACGATTTAGTGAAAACATCCTCTTATAAAATGAATCGATTGACACATTTGTTTTTCATAGGTTAACATTTACTTTACCGACCGTTCAGTAAAGTAGGTGTTTTTTTATGTCTAAAACGAAAAAAGAACAAATTTTTGAGGCAGCAGCTCACACCATTCTAAAAGAAGGATTGAGTCAGCTCACCCTTCAGCAGGTGGCAGAACATGCAAATATGACCAAAGCTGGGCTACTGTATCATTTTTCAAGCAAAGAAGACCTGATCCAGCAAATGAATGAGCATGCGGTTGCCTCTTTTCGTCAGCAGCTTGACACGTATCAGGAAACATACAAAAACGAAAAGGCGCCCTATGTACGTGCCTATATATTGGCCACATTAAATGATCTTGATAGACAAAACACCACACAGCTATGTACAAGTATGCTGGCAACCATGTCATTTGATGAAGCGTTATTAAATCCTTGGCGTCATTTTTATGCGGAATTTAAAGAAAAAGCAGCCGAGGAAATCAATGACCCTGCACTTAGCCAATTGATCCGTCTTGCCTGTGATGGCATATGGTTTTCAGAAATGTTTCAGCTTGAACCATTGAATCGAGAGGAAAAAACCCTTTTACTTCATCGGATTTTATACATTTTAGAGGAGGGATGATGATGATCCTCGGATATCTTTTTTTGGCTATCGCCATTTTTTCAGAAGCGATTGGGGCAGCGATGCTGAAACTATCAAATGGTTTCACACGCTTTAAACCTAGCGCTGTCGTTGTCGCTGGCTATACACTTGCTTTCTACATGCTGTCATTGACCCTTAATATCATTCCACTTAGCATGTCTTACGCCACTTGGTCTGGGGTAGGTACCGTCCTCACGGCTTTTTTTGGCGTGCTCTTTTTCAAAGAAACCTTGAACCGTCAAGCACTTATTGGAATGGCAATGCTTGTTTCAGGGGTCGTACTATTAAATATGTCTTAAAGGATGTGAAGTGATATGAAAGGAATGCTTTATTTAACAGGAGCCATTTTGACAGAGGTTTTTGGCAGTACAATGCTGAAGCTTTCGCAAGGTTTTACACAGGTGCTGCCGAGTATGGGGGTCCTGATCGGATTTGGGTGCGCCTTTACCTTTCTCAGTTTGGCACTCAAAACAATTGAGCTGTCATCTGCATATGCCACTTGGTCTGGGGTCGGTACAGCACTTACTGCTCTTGTGGGCCTCGTGCTATTTAACGAAACCATTCATATGAAAGGATTTATTGGTCTTGCACTTGTCATATGCGGCGTCATTGTCTTAAATCAATCCAAAAAACAAAAGAAAGAACCATTCGATCAAACCGAATGGACGTCATAAAAAAAGTCATTTTCTCCATTAATCAAGAGAAAATGACTTTTTTATCTTAATAACCAGCTTTGATGGTTTCTTCTAAGGAAATATGGACATTCCCTTGCACAGCTCTAGAGATCATACATGAGCTTTCAGCTTTATGTGCAAGCTTACGAGCTCGTTCTATGTCCTGTGCAGTAGCAGACTCTTTGAGAATGATGACAGGACGGTGAATGATTTTCTCATATGTAAACACACCGTTTGTCACATCGACAACTGCCTCAGAGCTCATCGATAGATCCTCTTTCTCTAATTGACTCCGCTCCATCATGGCTGCAAGTGTAATGATATAGCATGTGGCTGCTGCACCTAGGAGCATCTCATCTGGATTTGTTCCAATACCCGGTCCATCCATTTCTTTTGGAATGGAAATCTTCGTCTTTAACTGTTCACATTCGATTGTCCCCACATCGTTACGCAGACCAGGCCAGCTTGCCTGAAGATGAAAATGATGACGCGCCATATCTGTCTCTCCTTTTGTTATCACTTTTTATAGTGTAACAAGAATTCACCTTGCTGTCTTAAGATGTGCACCATCCTTACGTATATTCTTCATCCAGCACCGTGCGAATCGCCCTGACATACCGGTAGAACGTCTCGTTTTTTGTACTCGACCGCTGCCGAAAATCGAAACTGTCAAATAACGCTTCCCGTTGACTTCTACTAATCTCAAGCTGTACACTTTGCCCTGTTTTTGTAAGATTATTAATATTATGATTGCTCGTTCCGCTTAGGGTTGCGTGTGCAACTGCAAGTTCAGCAGAAAAACCGTTGCGCTCTAATGAGTTCACAATTTTTTCAGCACGGTCATAGTCTGTTCCGCCAACAAGGGTGTGGTCAATTCCCGGCTCCCCTCTATATCCATGAACAGCTAATACATAATCATGTGCTTTTGCCTGTGCGACTCCGATTGGTTCATCGAAGTTTGTACTTGTAATATGAAGTTCTGATGCATTTTCTCTAAAACCTTCAAATAAGTACGTAGAAAAATCATTATCAAAAAAATGGACAATCTCACTAACACCGCCTTCGATTCTCCCGCCATGAGGCGACATCACTAGAAGACGGCTGCCGGGCACTGGATTGGATGTGATTTGATAATGATCTGTTGATTCATTCTCTTCCAGTTCTTTAAAATTACGATACATATCATTTGAACCGCTTTCGTCTTCTCCACCTGATGACACTGGCTCATCATGTTCCTGTGCTTGCATGGTATAATAGACGCCCCATCCGATGACAAGCAGGAGAAGCAAAGCAAAAAACTTCTTCATTCCCGTTCTCCTTTAACAGATTTCTAAGCCGTTTCTATGATTAATATTGAATCATCATTTCTTTTCATTTTTTCCACATTTTCTCTTCAAATTTGATCATAACACTCTAGATCATGAGATTCCTCAAAAATAAGATAATTGCATTTATATACACAGAAACGCCTTTCCTGATTGAAAACAGAGTTAGAATAGTATGACAAACAAATGAAGTTATGTTTAAAATGACCTAGTCCTACCCAGTCTGTTTTCTTTAATTCGTCTTTTTTTTATGCGAATTTGATTTTTTTCATCTGGAATGAATCACATTTGTATGAGCATTGACCCTGTCTAGAACCCCCCTTTTTTCTGCAGAATCCTCTGTTTTACTGGTTCTCTAAGAAGAACTCTCCCACCTATCATCGGCAGTTTTAATATGATTTCCACCTTTTTCTATTATTTTACAAAATGTAAGCGCTTTTCTTTTTAAAGGGAATGAGTCAGCCGCCAATATGAACAAAAGAAGGGACAAGAATCCGAACAAAGATGCTGTCATGTTCATAACGTAAGAGTGTACGAGAATGGATAGCTAGAATGGAGGGCATCACATGTTTGGATTTTCCATGGTACAAATGGTCAGAACACATGCTAGTAAATTGGATCAGCCTTTAAGAGAGACCGTCCTTCACCTCTATAAGCCTTTTAAGTGGACGCCTTGTTTTCTTCATCGTTTTTTTGAAGGAAGGTTAAAGAAGAGCAAGAAGCTTCGGGTCATCATTGAATTTAAAGAAGATGCAGTCGAAGCAGGTATTCAAAGCACAAAGCAGTTAATGAAAAAAAGCAGAAAAACAAACATCAAAAAACATTTTTCACATATTAACTGCTGCGCAGCTGATCTTACCCCTGCTGCTTTAGAGGAACTCTTAGCAAATGGGGAGCATATTCGCAAAATATATTTAGACAGACAGGTACATGCACTGCTGGATGTGGCGACACAATCAAGTCATGCGGATGAAGTCGTTCGAAATGGCACAACCTTAACCGGTGAAGGCATTACGGTAGCGGTCGTTGACACAGGCATATACCCACATGAGGACTTAGATGGAAGAATTCGCGACTTTGTAGATTTAGTCAAACAAAAAACGAAACCTTACGATGATAACGGTCATGGAACGCATTGCGCTGGGGATGTGGCTGGAGACGGAGCTGCCTCAGACGGCTTATACAAAGGACCCGCTCCAAAAGCCAATATCATTGGGGTAAAAGTGTTAAATAAACAAGGCGCTGGATCACTTTCTACTATTATAGAAGGTGTTGAATGGTGCATACAGTTCAACGAAGACCATCCTGATGACCCAATTCACATTATCAGTATGTCGCTAGGCGGCGATGCGCAGCGTTATGATGACGAACAAGACGATCCGATGGTGCGCGCTGTCAATGCAGCTTGGGATCAAGGGATTGTTGTATGCGTTGCTGCTGGGAACTCCGGTCCTAACAGTCAAACAATCGCAAGCCCTGCCGTGAGTCAAAAAGTCATTACGGTCGGAGCCTATGATGATCGAAATACGCCAGAATCAAGTGACGATGTCGTGGCACCATTTTCGAGCAGAGGTCCAACGGTCTACGGTGAAACAAAGCCCGACCTCCTCGCACCAGGAGTCAATATCGTCTCTCTTAGATCACCAAGATCATTCCTAGATAAACTAGATAAATCAAGTAGAGTCGATGATGATTATACGACGTTATCTGGCACTTCGATGGCGACACCCATTTGTGCCGGTATCTGCGCACTATTATTAGAGCATTCACCAGATTTAACACCTGATGAAGTCAAAGCCTTATTAAAAGAAAATACAAGCAAGTGGTCTGGAGAGGACCCAATGATTTACGGAGCAGGTGCCATCGACGCAGAAAAAGCAATCCAAGAATAAATAAAAAAGCCCTTTACGTTTTTCGTAAAGGGTGTTGTTTTGTCTGTTTTTATGTGTGAAGTCTTTCTTCTACTTGAGCAGCTGACATGTTATGCTTCGTTCTCATACATCTCATCTCCTTTTTGAATGTGCGTACGCGCTTCGATCACAATTTCAAAAAAAGTGGAAGATTCCTTGTACATGTCGCGTTCCTTATAATAATTAGCCGCATCAAGTGCCAATTCCTCTAAATCAGCAAACATTTTTTTGTTTCGTAGTCCCAAAAGGGCTGATCTCAATTGTTCAGAGCTGTCTGTTTCTATATAGAGTGCCTGTAAAAATTGGAATTTCAATTGATAAATTTCATCTCCCAATATAGATGCCTGATTCATGCCTTCCTTTATAGCCTCACTCGCTCGCTCCATATCTTCGAGTTTAAAACAAGTAAGAGCCAGTGAAAACAATGATTTGATCATCGTTGCAGCTTGATCTTTTTGATAAAGTGAAATGGCTTGTTCAAAGAAGACCGTCGCTGTATGATAGGTTCCCATACTATAATGACAAGTTCCTAAGTTATTGAGGGCCATCGCCTTAAAATAAGATGTGCATTCTTTTCTTTCCATTGCTTCACACACTTTTAAAGCTTTTTCTAAATACGGGAGCGCTTTTTGATGCTGACTTACATCAATCCAATTACCTGCCATCACAAAATCGCATTGAATGCTTCTTTTTCCATAAAGCTGATGTTTCTTATAGATGTCTCTCGCTTTTTTCGCATAATGCATAGAAAAATAGGTTTGTTTCATATGATAGTATACTTCAGCAATTTTATAATAAAATTCCGCTTTTTCGATCTCATCTGTCACTAAGATCAGCTGATGTTCCGCATGCTTATAATAGGAAATGGCTTCGATATACCGGTGCTGGGTAAATGCATACATTCCATGGAAAAAATGAAAGTAATAGCCCAATAAACCCGTCATCTCATCTTCTGCCTCTTCAATATCTTTTGGAAAAGAAACCGCTTGAAGCGATTCATTCCCTGCATGGACTGGCGTTAAGTGCTGAAGCATCATTTGATGGCGAAAATCCATGAGAGAATAATAGAGTAATAAATCTTGATCTTCTTCCATCTCATGAATGTCTTCTTCAACAAGGCGCTTCATATCGTTTGCCTGATCAACTTCAAATTTGCAAATATGTGTGTACCATTGATTGATTTTTACACCTACTTCGGAAGATGGTATTTTGTGTGCCATCCACTTCAGCCCCATTCTATCATATCAAACTGATAACTATTATTTTACATAATTTATGATTTTAAGGCAAATTGTCATTTATTTCATATTTTATGTTGATTTTGCACATTTCTATCTTTTTTACCAAGTTTAAAGAGAGTACTTTTGCCCATCAAAACCTTTTTTCTACGAAGAAGGGTCGAATTCTCTAAGCACTTCTTTTAAACCACTGACATAGCGACTAAATGCTTTTTTCTTTCCTTTTCTCGTATCAAAGTTGTCAAAAAAGGCTTTTCTCTGCGCCGTACTAATTTCTAATTGGACACTTTCGCCACTTGCATTTTGATTATTAATGTTGTTTGGATCCGTACCAGAGAGGCGCTCACCTTTTTGCACGAGCTCTGCAGAGAAGCCCCGGTCTTTTAGTTCTCGCACAACCGCTTCTTGCATTTTTTCGTTTGTCCCGCCCACAAGTGTATGTCTTCTATCACTTTTATAGCCGTGGATTGATATAGAAAAGGGATATGTTTTAATCATTTGAACCAAAATCGGTTCATCGAATTTTGTACTAGTGATATGCAAGTCACGATTGTTGTCTTGTTTTGTCCCTTCAAATAAATACGTAGAGTACTTCTTTTCAAATGCTTCTACAATTTCACTTGTTCCTGGTTCAATTTCGCCGCCATGAGGAGAAAAGACAAGTAAGTCACTTCCCCCTTTTTCATGAAACTCTATCTCATAGCCGTCTCTTTCATGCCGTATAAGCTGCTTAAAACTTTCATATTGATCCCCTTTTTTTCGCTCTTTCTTATACTTTTCTACTTCTTCATGATGTTGTTTTTGCTCTTTATTTTCTTGGATAGAATGGCTGCATTTCACCATTAAAAGAGCACACAGGATGAGAAAGATGAATCCACTTATGAGTAGTCTTTTCATTTCACCGCTCCTTTTCATTCTCTTCGATGTCATCTTATCGCATTATTTTACTATCAATCGCTAAAAGAATTCAAAGAATGTCCGGCTCCTTTTCATGAATCAGGAGAACTTACCTGTTTTTTTATGTTGCCCTAGGTATTTTCGGCTTCTTTAAAACGGTTCTTGTGCAAGTAAAAACTAAATCCTATGACCTCATTTTAGTTTTAGTCAAAAACACCTACAAAATTGGGAATTTTCATCTTTTTTCAAATAAAAAAGCTGTAAACAAAAGGAATATCTCCTTCTGTTTACAGCCAGTCTCTGTATATCCAGCATTAAACTCTTAATTCATTCTCTAATGCTGTCAGCACTTCATCTTGCGACATGCCTTGTGCAAGTGAAATTTCGCTCACTAACATGCCCCGTGCATCTTCAAGCATCTTCTTTTCACTAGAATTTAAGGCTTTTTTCTGATTACGTCTCATCAGATCTTTGACAACGTCTGCGCCATCTTCAATCGAACCTGTTTTTAGCTTTTTCAGATTTTCATCATATCTTTGCTTCCAAGTAAGCGTGTCGTCGTTTGTTTCTTCTGCAAAATTGTTCATCACAACTTTCAGCGTAGCTTGATCAGCTACCGGACGTATACCTAGTTGATTGATTCTGCCTTTTGGGACCATCATCTGCATATTCGGCATTTGAATCAGAAAATATTCCTGCGTCTTACCTAAAATCTCTTTTTCTTCCATTCCTTCAATCACACCGGCTCCATGCATTGGATAAACAATTTTATCACCTATTTGAAACAAATCCGCCACCTCCGAAAGTATTCACAATATCATTATAACACATTTCAGCAGAGGATAAAAATTTATATTTTATCATGTTAATTTAGCACTAGTCAATTCTTTTTATTTGAGTTTTTAAAGAATTAGCCTTTTTTTACAAAAGGAGCGCCACCATCCAGTCCTCGTACACCTTTCTTGCATATACTAGCATTGAGTCACATTTAGGAGGGATGACAATGTGCAAATGCAAGAGCAAACATTCCCACTCAAAATGCTATAAAAAGCATGACGATCATCACCATATGGATCCGTGTGAAAAAAAGAAGTTTTATCATAAAAAAGATGATTGGTTTGAGAGCGATTTTTGGGATACGTCAAGAAGCTACGATCCCCATTATTTTCCTAAAAGTGTCTGCAGCAGATGTAAGAAGCGTCGTAGAAAAAGACATAGCTTCTCATTTTAGTGTTTGACGCTACACCTGCTTTTTGTTTTCCCGGCTGAAAAGCCGGTTTTTTTGTTACATGTCGTTCTTTTCTTTCATATGGATAGGCTCATGAAACAGGTGCAGCTCATAGGATATGGCAACCTGAAAAAAAGGATGAGATACAAAATGAATAATATGAATAACCAAACCAACCATTACCATCAAGGAAATCCCTATCACACGTTTGAAAATGTGTATACAGCCAATCATGAGCATATGATCGCACCAAACATGCATGACCATATGAACATGCCAAATCATTATCATACCGGTAAAAAAGATGCTTATAGCGGACACCACCCGCATCATCATTCAGCCTATTCCCCTTTTACGAAGCAGTATGATCCCTATTCAAATGTACAGATGAACGATCACCATCACTTCGGTCACTACGGCGGTTATGGTATGGCTCCCCACCAGCCATACGGCTATCATGATATGCAAATGATGATGCCAGCAAATCATCATATGACAGGAAATGCTTACGGAATGAACCAACCAAATGCATTTCTACCCCGTTATTACTAAAAAACAAGCAAAATAAGGGTATAAAATACCATTTAATGACATATAGGAATATGGTAACCTTATAGGTAAATAATGGATGTAATCATCTATTATTTACCTATAATCAACCAAGGGGGAAGGAAGAAATGAAGAAAACATGGACAATCATTATGATGGGGATGCTTACATTGGTCATGGCACTCTCAGTACCGCTAGCCGCATCAGCTGAAGGGGCTAAAACAGAGGAAAGCAAAGCTTCAACGAATGCAAGGCCAGCTGCACTTTATGCAAAAATCACAGGAGCAAGTAAACAAGAATGGTCTTTTTCTGACATTGACCTGACTTACCGTCCAAATTCTGTTCTTAGTATTGGTGCAGTTGAATTTACTTTACCAGCAGGTTTTCAAGCCACAACAAAAGATATTATCAACGGAAAAGCTTTAAAAGACAGTTACATTTTGAACAATGGAAAAACTGTTCGCATTCCAGCTCGTTTCGATTTATTCGGAAGTTCCCAATATACATTACAACTTTCTCATAAAGTACTTCCTGCTGCAGGTACATATACGTTCCGCGCAGAAAATCGTGCGATCAGCATCGGTTCCACATTTTATGCAGAGGATACGATTGATATTAATAAACGGCCAGTTGTCGTCACACCGCCAAATCCTTGCGGATGCTAAACAAAAAAGCGCTCTTAGAGCGCTTTTTCTCATTCATCACATCCCTTGCCACTGTGCTTACTGCATTTTATATAATTGTTACACCATATCTCATTATGGTCTGTCATCATTTAGTTGGCAAACCCACATATGGCGTTTTTTATTGTTATTTTTGCTCTTTTAGTTTTTTAAAAATCACAAATTGATATACGCCAAATAGTAAGGTTAGAATCATCATTGCGGTAAATAGTTGATCGACTGGAAGCAAAAAATATACGACAAAAAAAGATAAAAGCAAAACAAAGTAACCTATATTGAACGCTTTTTTAAATGTCATCATATTCCCTCCTTTTTACAATCATATCACGCTTCACCTAATCGTATAACCAAATAACAAAAACCCCTATCCATTTGAGGAAAGGGGTTATCCTTACAACATGACAGCGGATGTTTATCTTCACATCACAACAACAGGAACCAAACTATCGGATTGAAAAATTAATTGGTGGGCAAACCGATTCACCCACCAGCTAAAATCCTGCTACATCACCCGTTTAAACATCTTTTCCATTTCATAAGTGGAATGATGAATCATAATCGGCCGGCCATGCGGACATGTAAATGGGTCTTGTGTTTGCCGGAGTTCATCTAATAAGGCTTTGATTTCATCGTTACGCAAATGACGATTTGCTTTAATCGAGCCTTTACAGCTCATCATGATCGCCGCTTCTTCTCTCAGTTTCTTGATATCCACACGCTTTTCATCAAGTACTTGCTGAATGATTTCTTCGATGAGTTCAGCCTCTTCCCCTTTAGGAAACCACTGCGGATGCGATCGAACGATATAGCTACCTGATCCGAATGGCTCTAAGAAGACCCCTACTTTTGCTAAAATATCGATATGCTCTTCAATAATCAACATATCGTTTTTTGAGTAGTGAAAGGTTAATGGAACAAGCATTTCTTGCACTTCCTGTTCAATGTCTCCTACCTTTTCACGAAAGTACTCATACTTGATTCGCTCTTGGGCAGCGTGCTGATCGATGATATAAAGACCGCGTTCATTTTGGGCCAAAATATACGTTCCGTGCATTTGTCCAATCGGATACATCACAGGGACACGTTCACTTTCAGCCTGATGCTGGGCTGCACTCTCTTCCAGTATCACTTCGTCATGTTGTTCATGCGAAGCTGCAGATTCCTTTACATATACATGGTCAAACGTTTCTTCAGACGATGCTGGTAAAGGCGCTTCCGTACTTTCCGGTTCACGCACCCCGTATGTGTCGTTCTGACTAGTCTCGTATACAGCCGATGCGAGTGAGTCCGGCTCATAGGAAACAGGTGTTTCCATTCGGCTTTTCATTGTTTGTTTAGAATCAAAAGATAAGGACTGTTGCTCATTTTTCACTGCTGGCATTGGTGCTTTTTTTGGCACTGAAGCACTTGGAATGAGCTGTTGCTTTTGAAAGACGTCCTTAATCCCTTGTTTGATCAAATCATGAAGTTCTTGCTCTTTACTTAGTCTGACTTCAAGTTTAGAAGGATGTACGTTCACATCGACTAAAATGGGGTCCATCTTCATCTCAATAAATGTAATTGGATGGCGTCCGATCGGGAGCAGTGTATGGTATCCTTCATGAATGGCTTTCACCAGCGGGAAATGCTTGACATATCTACCGTTGACAACAGAAGACATATAATTACGTGATGCCCTTGTCACTTCTGGTAAGGAAATATAGCCTTTCACTTCAAAATCAAGTGATTGTACATGTAGTGGCAGCATTTTTTTGGCCACTGCCGTTCCATAAATGGCCGCAAGCACATGCCGCACATCTCCGTTTCCATTTGTTTGAAGCAGCACTTTTCCTTGATGTCGCAAACGAATCGACACTTCTGGATGAGCAAGTGCAATTCGGTTCACAACATCAGAAATGTTGCCAAGCTCCGTATGAACCGTTTTCATGTATTTTAGACGGGCTGGCGTATTATAAAATAAATTGGTGACCACAATTTCGGTGCCGCGACGGCCAGTGGTTTTTTTCTCCGAAATGATCTTCCCGCCTTGGAGAGCTAAGTGTGTTCCAGCACCTTCACCGGTACTTGTCTTCATTTCTAAGTGAGAGACGGAGGCAATACTTGGCAGCGCCTCCCCCCTGAAACCGAGCGTCCTGACACGAAACAGATCATTTTCATCTTTGATTTTACTCGTCGCATGACGCTGAAAGGCGAGCTTACAATCTTCAGCATCGATTCCCACCCCATTATCAATAATTCTAATAGAAGAAAGTCCTGCTTCTTCTACATCGATTTCAATGACAGTACTACTAGCATCGATCGCATTTTCCACGAGCTCCTTCACAACAGAAGCCGGGCGTTCGACCACTTCACCAGCTGCAATTTTATTTGATAGGTCATCGGATAACTGAATAATCTTTGCCATTTCTTGCTCACCTCACCTTACATTATAATTTCTTTTGTAATTCATATAGCTTTGTCATCGCTTCAAGCGGTGTCATATCCATTAAATTAAATGACTTCAATTCTTCGATCACTGCTTGATCTTTGTTTTTCAGCACAGGTTTTGTTTGCGGTTTTTCTTCCACTTCAAAGAAAGAAAGCTGCTGTTTTTCCTCAGCCATTTCTTGTTTCGGGGCTTTAGAGACGCTCGGAATCACTTCATGTGATCCGCTCTCAAGCTCCGTTAAGATGGTCTGGGCTCGATCAATGATCGCATCAGGCAGTTCAGCAAGCTGCGCTACATGGATGCCGTAGCTTTTATCCGCTGCTCCTTCTTTGATTTGATGTAAGAAAACAACTGTCCCTTCATGTTCTTCTGCTCGTACGTGGACATTTTTCAGTTCGCTTAATTGGGATTCAAGTACAGTTAGTTCATGATAATGGGTAGAGAAAAGGGTTTTGGCACCAATATGATCATGCACAAATTCAATGATTGCCTGTGCAAGAGCCATTCCATCATAAGTGCTTGTCCCGCGTCCAATTTCATCAAATAAAATCAAACTGTTCTTTGTCGCATGTACCATCGCATTTTTTGCTTCAAGCATCTCTACCATAAAAGTACTTTGACCAGAAATCAAATCATCTGCTGCCCCAATACGTGTAAAGATTTGATCAAAAATCGGAAGGGTTGCCTTTGATGCTGGCACAAAACAGCCAATTTGCGCAAGAATCGAGATCAATGCCATTTGTCTCATATATGTGCTTTTCCCTGACATATTCGGACCAGTAATGAGCAAGGTTTGTCTCCCTTTGCCCATTTGGCAGTCATTCGGCACATACTCTTGATGATCCATCACTTTTTCAACAACAGGATGACGACCATCAATGACTTCCACTTCATCTGCTGAAAATTCAGGGCGGACATAACGCCGCTTTTCACTCACAGTCGCAAAGCATTGCAGCGCATCAAGCTCACTCATTTGTTTTGCGAGCAACTGTAATCTAGGAATATAGGCTTTTACTTGTTCCCGAAGCGCAGAAAATAGTTCATATTCCAATTCACTAATATTTGATTCCGCCTCAAGAATAAGGGCTTCTTTTTCTTTCAATTCAGGTGTAATATACCGCTCTGCATTGGCAAGGGTTTGTTTTCTTTCATAACGGCCTTCTTCTAATAAATGCGTATTTGCACGGGTCACTTCGATATAGTAGCCAAACACTTTATTAAAGCCGACTTTCAACGAACGAATGCCTGTATATTCTCTTTCTTGCTGTTCAAGACGAGCGATCCAATCTTTCCCGTTTCGGCTCGCATCACGATATTCATCTAATTTTGCATTGTAGCCGTCTTTAATCAAATTGCCTTCTTTTAACGTCATCGGCGGATTCTCATAAAGAGCATCTTCTAATAAATTAAGTAAATCACCGCATGGGTCAATGTCATTTGCTCTAGATTTCGCCATATCCTCTGGGAGAGAATGGACAAGCTCTTTAATAGCCGGCACTTGCTTGAGAGATTCTTTCAATTGAATAAGATCACGGGCATTCACATTTCCAAATGCCACACGGCCTGCTAGACGTTCAAGATCATACACTTGCTTTAAACGTTCTCGCAGATCCTCTCGCTCAAAGAAATGTTCCATCAGAATTTGCACCATTTCCTGGCGTTCTTTGATTTGTGAAAGGCGGATGAGCGGACGATCAATCCATTGCTTCAGCAATCTTCCGCCCATTGCCGTTTTTGTTTCATCTAAGAGCCATAATAAAGAACCCTTCTTGCTTTTTGAACGGATGGTTTCTGTTAATTCCAGGTTTCGCTTTGAGTAAAGATCAATTTTCATCGTTTGTTCAAGCTGAAACACTTGAACTTGCTGAAGATGATCAAGACTCCTTTTTTGCGTTCTTCTTAAGTATGCATAGAGTGTTAAAAACGCTATTTTCAGATGTTCGTCAAGATGAGCAACGAGTCGTTCAGCTTCATCTATTAATTCAGCGCGATCTTCGTATGAGATGGTCGCTTGGCAGCGTTCCTTCAGGGTCTTCACCGTTTCTTCCTCGAGCTGTTTTGATACCACAATCTCTTTTGCACCGACAGAATAAATTTCAGACACAACTTCATCTAACCGTTCAATGAAAGCCGCCATGTTTTCACCTGTTGATAAATCGGAAAGTGCAAGACCATAGCCATTTTGAAAGCTGGAAACAGACGCGATAAAGTTATTTTCGTTTTCATTCAGTCCTTTGCCATCCATGACCGTACCTGGTGTAATTAGTTGAACGACCTCTCTTTTGACCACACCTTTTGCCGTTTTAGGGTCTTCCACCTGCTCACAAATGGCGACTTTATAGCCTTTTTCAATCAGTTGTTCTATGTATGCAGACGCAGAATGATATGGAACACCACACATTGGAATCGTGCCGCCATCCCTGCTTGTTAACGTAATTTCTAATTCTTGTGCTGCTTCTTTTGCATCATCAAAAAACATTTCATAAAAATCGCCTAAGCGAAAAAATAAAAAGGCATCTTGGTAATCTGCCTTGATCTTTAAATATTGCTGTATCATGGGCGTATAACTTGCCATATTTCTAATCCCTCACTATATTACTTTCGAATTCATACCATCTTTCATTATAGCATAAAAATTCACCTTTTTTCCCTAGATCAAAGCACAAAAAAACTAGGGGGATATGCGCCCTAGTCATCAATTACTCTTCTGGATCACCCGCGAGGAATTCTGGATGAATATCTTCTAATTCCTCATCCACTTCTTCTTCCCATTCGTGATCATCTTTTTCTTTCCAGCTTGAATTGACTTCTACAACAATTTTGGTTTCCCCTACTACTTCAGCAATGAATTCACGCTCTGCTTGAACGACAATTTTATTGCCATTTGGAGAAATGGTCACTTCTAAGCAATTGGGCTGCTGTAAGACTTTCGCAATCACTTCGTGCTCATCATCAAGGAAGTTTTTATCTTTATATCTCAGTTTGATGATATCTACATATTTTACACGTTCTGTGACCACTTCGGTTTTCGTGTTGTCTGCGTAAGAATACCAGACGTTAATATCAAATGTACCTTCAATCTCAACTGTTTTACCGACCTTTTCAGCATCATACTTATGATTAATGATCCAACCGCCTAGGATGCTGGTTGGTTTTTGCGATGGAGAAATGGTGTGTGTGCTTTGGGTAAATTTCCTCCCTTTTGCAACCACCGCTTTTGTAATAATTTCTCTGTATTCAGACATTCCGGCATGCCTCCTTGTTCTTGATCGTTTTATCTTATGCTGGGCATTCGTCTAGTGTGTCACGATTTTGAGTCTCATGTTCAATTAAATTCATTTCTGTTTCAGTGTATGCATGGTCGCCCATAAACTTGCCTTGAAAATTGGAAAAGTTGGAGAGTGAGAGATTGGGGTTGATGGAAGCTGAAGGAGAAAGAAGGTATGCAATTCTTACATCAGAAAACAAAAAACCCCGCATTTGCGGGGTTTTCTCATTTAATGGAGCAACTTGGGGATGAGTTTTTCACTTTTGAACCGGTTTCTCCTAATAAGAGGTCACCGCCGGTTGAAAGAATGATTTCATCCGTTACTTGATTAGAAATCGTGTGCGCTACAAGCTGAAGCAGGGAATTAACCTCTGTTTGTGATTCTTTGAATTCTTGAATCACTGGGATCTCATCCAGTTCTTCTTGCAGGGCATCAATTTTTTCTTCCACTTGTTTTAAGGCTTCATGTTTGCCATAATGCTTTAAATTCACAGCTTGCTTTTGAAGCGCCTTAATTTGATTAATGATCGCTGCAATTTTTGTATTTTCATTGATTTGCGCTTCTGCTTTTTTGAAGAAATCAACTTCTTCTGTTTCAGAAATCATTTTCGCGAGCTCTCTTGCGCGCTCGACAATCTCTTTCTTTGAATAAAGCGTCATTTTAATTCACCTCGATAGCTTCTCCAACCATTTCTCCGTCAAGAGACCAAGTTTTGGCTTGTGTGATTTTCACTTTGACGATGTTGCCAATCGCTTCTTTTGGTGCTTTAAAATTCACAAGCTTGCTTTTACTTGTATATCCGGCTAGGATCTCAGGGTTGTTTTTACTTTCACCCTCTACTAATACTTCGACAGTCTGCCCTTCATATTCCTTCATTTTTTTCGCAGAAATTTCATTTACGAGTGCATTCAGGCGCTGCAGACGTTCTTTTTTTACACGCATTGGCACGTTGTCTTTCATATTGGCTGCTGGTGTTCCTTCTCTTGGAGAGTAAATGAACGTATAAGCCGCATCAAACTCAACCTCACGATAGAGGGAAAGCGTCTCTTCAAACTGCTCATCTGTTTCATTTGGGAACCCAACGATAATGTCCGTTGTTAATGAAGCATTTGGCATTGCCTCTTTGATTTTGCGCACTAGGTCAAGGTAACGTTCACGGTCGTATTTTCTTGCCATGAGTTTCAGCACAGAAGAACTTCCTGATTGAACAGGCAAATGAATATGGTCGAGAAGGTTTCCGCCTTTGGCAAGCACTTCAATTAAGTGATCATCAAAGTCACGCGGGTGGCTTGTTGTAAAACGGATACGTGGAATATCGATTTTACGCAGCTCATCCATGAGGTGACCAAGACCATATTCCATGTCTTCAAAATCTTTTCCATACGCATTCACGTTTTGACCAAGAAGGGTAATTTCTTTATATCCTTCTGCTGCTAAGCGTCTGACCTCTTGAATAATTTCATCCGGACGGCGGCTTCTTTCCTTCCCGCGCGTGTAAGGGACGATACAGTATGTACAGAATTTATCACAGCCGTACATAATATTCACCCATCCCTTAATTTTTCCTTGGCGGGCTCTCGGAAGATTTTCAATCACATCGCCTTCTTTAGACCAAACCTCAATGACCATTTCTTTTGACAGGTAGCATTCAGATAATAGCTCTGGCAGGCGGTGAATGTTGTGGGTACCGAAAATCAAGTCAACAAATGGGTGTTTCTTTAAAATACGGTTAACGACAGATTCTTCTTGTGACATGCATCCGCAGACGCCTAAGATTAAATCTGGCTTTTCACGCTTTAATGCTTTTAAATGACCAAGCTCTCCAAACACTTTGTTTTCTGCATTCTCACGAATGGCACAAGTGTTTAATAAGATGACATTCGCATCTTCAGTCGAATTTGTTGGTTCATAACCAAGCGCCATAAAAATACCAGCCATCACTTCTGTGTCATGCTCATTCATTTGACAGCCATATGTGCGAATATAAAACTTGCGGCCGTTCCCTAACCCTTGAAACCGCTCGTCAATTTGAAATTGATTGTATTCGACTTCTTCTTTACCCCGTTTTTTTGCATCTTTTAAGGAAGGCGGAATGTACACAGCTTCAAAATATTGGCTGTAGTCCTTCTCGGATTTTTTGTCCGATGAACTTACTTGTCCGCTCGCTTTTCTCTGCTCTTCATTCATGAATTTGTACTCCTTTCAAACCAAGCTCCACCCTACAGTATAGACTATTTTGTCGTGAATTGAAAATAAATTCATATGTGTTTTTTCTATGAAAAATGTCTATTCATCTGGACAGTCATCAATACTCTTGATCAAAAGAAAAGAGAGCCTCAGCTCTCTCGATCAAGTATATTCAGTTTTTTTGCTTCTTCTTCGATGATTGTCAGTGCACGGTCAAGCTCTTCTTTTGTGTGCTCTGCTGTGATGATGGCTCTAATTCTCGCTTTTCCTTTCGCTACAGTTGGAAAAGCAATGCCTTGAGCGAAAACGCCGCGCTCGATTAATGCTTTTGAAAACCGGAAAGTGAGTGCCTCGTCTCCAATCATCATTGGAATAATAGGCGTTTCTGTTGGTGCCACCTCAAATCCAAGACCGATGACTTTTTCTTTAAAATAGGCCGCGTTCTCCCAAAGAGTTTCAATGCGCTCCGGTTCGTCTAACAGCACTTCAATGGCTTCTTCACAGGCTCTTGTGACAGCCGGCGGATGTGAGGTGCTGAATAAAAATGGTCTTGCTTTATGCTTTAAGTAGTCGATTAAAACGGCAGAACCAGCGACGTAACCGCCTAGCACACCAACTGCCTTACTAAGTGTGCCAACCTGAATATGCACTCTGCCGTCAAGTTGAAAATAATTCACTGTTCCGCGCCCATTTTCACCAAGTACTCCAGACGCATGGGCATCGTCTACCATCACAAAGGCATCATATGCTTCTGCTAGTCTTACAATCTCAGGAAGCGGTGCAATATCTCCATCCATTGAGAACACACCATCTGTCACGATAAGACGGACGCGGTAATTCATCGATTTCTTTAAAATTTTCTCAAGCTCTTCCATATTAGAATGAGCGTATACTTTTTTATCTGCCTTTGTTAAGCGAATCCCATCGATGATTGAGGCATGGTTCAGCTCATCTGAAATGACAATATCATCTTTTGTGAGAATACTAGATAAGACGCCTTGGTTGGTCGTAAAGCCTGATTGGAATACGAGGGCTGCCTCTGTCTTTTTAAAAGCTGCGAGCTTTTTTTCAAGCCGTTCATGCATTGTCATCGTTCCAGCAATGGTTCGTACAGATCCTGTTCCAGCACCGAATTCATCAATCGCCTCTTTTGCCGCTTTCATCAGCCTTGGATGTGAGGTGAGACCTAAGTAGTTATTTGAAGAGAGTTGTATGACGGATTGTTCATTTAATGTCACCGTGGAAGATTGTTTGGAATCGATTTCTTTCAGTGTTTGATGGGTGCCTTGCTGCTTCATAGTGTCCAATTCATCTTGTAAATACGTAAATTCTTTCATCATTTCGTCCCCCTTTGATATGATGGCATGATCAGTACGACCTTCCCGCACGTACCATTTCTCATGAGTTCAAATCCCTTTTCAAAATCTTCAAATGGCAGCGTATGGGTGATAACCGGCTTTACATCAATGGTATTCGTTCTTAAAAGTTCAGATACTTGACGCCACGTCTCAAACATTTTTCTCCCCGTGATCCCTTGCACGGTTAATCCCCTAAAAACAATTTGATTCGTAATGTCAATGGTTACCGGCCGCTCTGGCAAACTTAGTATATTCACTTTCCCTCCATTTGCACAAGCTTCGAGTGCTTGATTAATCGCAATGGGATGTCCTGACATCTCACACATCACGTCTGCCCCTTCCATCCGCGTGAGCTGCTTGATCATGGCAACAGGATCATCTTTTCCGATATCCACGATATGATCTGCACCCATTTTACGAGCAAGATCCAGTCTGTATTCATTTTTATCAACAGCGAACACTTGGACAGCCCCGGAGGCTTTTGCAACCGCAATCGCCATTAAACCAATGGGCCCGCAGCCAAAAACCGCCACTGACTTTCCTGAAACAGGTGTATGCAGAACTGTATGAACAGCATTTCCAAGCGGTTCTTGAATAGATGCAAGTTCCACTGGCATTTGAGCTGGATTATGCCACACATTTTGTTCTGGTACTTTGACATATTCAGCAAAACAGCCATCAATGTCGACCCCTAAAATTTTCGTTTCGCTGCACAAATGCTGCTGACCCGTTAAACACATATAACACTGATTACAGACAATATGCGTCTCAGCCGATACAAAGTCCCCTACTTTTGCTCGTGAGACTTGGTTCCCCGTTTTGACAACTTCCCCTGTGAATTCATGACCAAAAATGTACGGTGCTTTGACTCTCCCCTTCGCCCAATCATCCCAATTATAAATATGCACATCCGTTCCGCATATCGATGTAGCCTTTACCTGGATAAGCACTTCATGATCCCTTATTTCTGGAATCGGCATTTCCATCATCGCCGCTCCGTAAGCGCTTTCTTTTTTAACAATCGCTTTCATCGTTCCACACATGACGTACAACCCCTTTGTTAAAAAACTTCTCCCAATCCGATCTTATCATGTCTTATTTTAGACGTAAATACCGCTGTCTTTCAGGAGAAGACAAATGAACACTCCACATATTTTTTTAGATATTTTTCTAAAAAAAAAAGCAAATCTCCTTTTATTCGGAGATTTGCTTTTAAGTTGTCAGCGTTTTTTTGAAACGGCTACATATAAAGCCGGCACAATCAGTAGTGTCAGAATCGTTGAGAAAAAGACACCTGATACGATGCAGATCGCTAGCGGCTTAAAGAGTGGGTCATTACTTAAAGCAACGGGCATAAGAGCGACAAGTGCTGTAAATGCTGTCAGCAAAATAGGTCTAATCCTTGCTCTCCCCGCTTCAATCACAGCTGCCTGTTGATCGAGACCTTGCTTGCGCCGCTGTTCAATAAATTCAAACAAAACGACCGCATTTCGGACAACAATACCTGCCAATGAGACAATCCCCATTGTGGCCATAAAGCTAAACGGCGTTTGAGTGACAAATAGTCCAATAATGGCGCCGGATATCGCTAAGTAAACCGTTCCAAGAACTAAAAGCGGAAGTATGAGTGAATTGAACTGGAAAGCGATGGTCACATAAATGAGCAGCAAAACTACCCCAAATAAGAGACTAATTTCAATAAAGAATTGGGTTTGATCTTCATTTTCTCCGCCCTGAGAAATGGTCAAATTCTTCGCTACATCGCTTTTCCCAACTTCATTTATGACTTCTGTCATATCGTCTTTAAACGTATCTGATGTACCAGGATATGCCTTTAACGTGATCGTCGGCATCCCGTTTTCATGAGGAATGCTTTCATACTGCTCTGTTTCTTTTTCCTTTACATATCGGCTAAGCGGCTCCAATTGAGGAATACCACCTTCATTTGCACTCACAGGCACCTTGATGTCTTTTAGCTTCAGTCCGTTTTGATGTGTGCTCATGTCTTGTTTCACTACGAGGTCGATGTCATCTGTTCCTTGTTTAAATGTGCCTAATGGAATTCCTTCTGTAACAAGGCCAAGCTGTCTGCTGACAAACTGAGCAGTGAGCCCATCCTCTGCCATTCGGTCACGATTTAATTCAAATGAAATGGTTTTCACCGGCTGATTGACATCGTCTGTGATCAGGCTCGCTCCGCTTTCTTTCATTTCTTTTGTGAGCTTCTCTTTCACATCCACGAGTTTTGAAAATTGTTCTCCTGCAACAGTGACGGTCACAGGCGCTCCAGTTGGCGGACCTTGAACAATGGTTTTCATAAAGATATCAGCATCTTTAAATTTCTTTCGCAATGGCTCTGTCATACGATCGATCAATGCTTTGCTTGTCATCTGATTATTGTCAACTCTGACAACAATCTGACCAGTATGATCACTTGCGTTTGAGATACTTTCATTAAACAAGTTCGGCACACCGCCGCCTGCAAAAATGGCCGTCTCTTCAATGCCTTTTTGCTGTTTGATCTCTTGTTCTATTTTCTCTAATGTGTCATTTGTTTTATCTAAGGTTGTTTCACTCGGAAGTGTCACAGTGACAACAACCTCTTTCTTATTCGCCGCAGGGAAAAACTCAAATGGTGTGGCGAAAATAAGCAAAAAGGCAAGTGTGGCAACGAGCAAACCACTTAATCCAATGAGAAGTGGTCGCTTCACGATGTTTGTCAGTACTCGATCTGCATAAAAATCAGCTAATCTTTTTAATGGTTTGCCTAAAAAACCCGGTTCTTTTTGAATCTTCTTGTTCTTTCTTTTTCGGTTTGCTGTATATTGATACACTGGCACAAGTGTCAATGAAATGACCATTGACGCAAGTACAGTTGTGACTAGAACAGACGGTAACGCTCGAATAAATGAACCGTTCGCACCAGAAAGGAAAACAAGCGGCAAGAAGGCAAAGACAACAGCCAGTGTTGACGTCAAAATGGATCCAGCCACTTCTTTTACACCTGCAATTGTTCCTTTAAGCGGACTTTCGTATTTTTTCATCTGCCTCAAAATATTATCGTTGACGACAATGGCGTCATCTACAAGTATCCCTAGCGCAATGATAAAGCCAATAATTGAAATTTGATTAAGGTCCACTTGTAAAAACGGCAGCGGGATGGTTCCGATCGTTATGGATAGCGGAATCGCAAGTGAAACGATAAACGCACCACCAATGGTTAGACCAAGTGTGGTGACGACAATGACGGCGATGACGGCCACGATCGCTTCTTTGATTAAATCGTTAAAAATAGCATCTACTTCACTTTTTTGTGAATAGTAGTCTATCCAATCCACACCATTTGGCAGCTCTTTCTCTTTTTCAATGACCGCACTGACTTTGTCATACATTTTAGGAATATCCAGTCCCGGCTTGATATTGACTGTAAATGAATAGGCTGGCTTTCCGTTATATGAAACGATATCACTTTTCTCTTTTTCTACTTCTTTTAAACGACCAAGCTGACCGATTGTAACAGGCTTGCGGCTCTTTTTTGAGAAAATCTCAATCTTTTTGATTTGATGTAAACGATCATAGGCATCAATGGACAGCTTGACCTTTTCTCCATCTGCCTGGACGTCACCTAGAGGGGATGTGCCAAATTCTTGATTGATGGCATTTGTGACATCGGTCACGTTTAACCCGTTATCCTCCAGTTTACTTGAATCCAAGTTCAATATTGCTTGTTTGTCATTGAATCCTTTGATGACAATTCCATCAACACCTTTGATGTCCTCCACTTTTTCTTTTAACGCACGCAGCGATTTCTGACTTTTTGCTAAATCAGATGAGTTACTTGCTACAATCATATAAGAACCAACTGGCACATTGCCAAACTCATCCTTTACATCTGGCTCCATCACACCATCTGGAAAAGAAGAGGCGGCATTTGTGGTTTCACTCTTGATTTGACTTGCCACCTTTTGAAAATCGGCTTGATCATCAATTTCAAGCACAATATTTGAGAAACCAATAGCAGAAACAGAGCTTGTCTTCTCTACACCATTGATATCAGAAATGGCCGACTCGAGCTTATTGGTGACATCACTTTCTACCTGTTTTGCATCAGCACCAGGGAAAACAGTCGAAATGGTTACAATATTTGCTTGAAACTCTGGCAGTTCTCGTTTAGGAAGCTGTGTAAACAAATAACCTCCAGCAATGAGAACGATAAAAAATAAAATAAAAACAAGCTTTCCTCTTTTTAAAAAAGCTTCGATCATTATTTCACCTACTTAAATATTTATTTTTGATGAAGTATTTTCAACTTAATCTTAATTTATCATCATGGTGAAAAAATGCAAGCTCTAATATGTCATTTTCTATCTATTTTGTGAAAGAAATATGTTATATGAGAAATGTATAGCGGTAAACAAAAACAACCTGCTTACATGATGTAAGCAGGTTGAAAATAATAAAATTAGAATTATCGTGGTTCAACAATCAGTTTGATTGCTGTTCTTTCTTCTCCATCGATAAGAATGTCAGTAAAGGCTGGAATGCATATCAAATCCACTCCGCTAGGCGCAACAAATCCCCTTGCAATGGCGACAGCCTTGACCGCCTGATTCAGTGCTCCAGCGCCGATAGCCTGTATTTCCGCTGCACCGCGTTCACGTAAAACGCCGGCTAATGCTCCTGCTACTGAATTTGGATTTGACTTTGCTGAAACTTTTAAAATTTCCATTTTTGCTCCCCCTTAAATTTACAATGGATAAGTGAGTGTTCATTAGAACAATCTTTGTTAGATGTTGCTATTTTTTGAAAATCCATCCCCAAAATGTTTTTCAAAAATAGCAGGCTACCTACCATTTTTACTATATTCACGATAGAGGGCGCATATTCCTTCTTTCTGATTAATATTTTTCTGAAATAAATATGTGAATATTTATTCAAAGAAAATATGGTCATCATTTATCAAAATTCGATCAATTTTGACAGCTTTTTTCGACGATTCGTCAATTTCTACGATCACTGCACTTAATGTCGTGCGGCCTTCTGCAATTTCAAAACGGACAGGGAGGCTCGTTTTAAATCGTTTAATAATCGTTTCCCGATCAACACCTAAAATACCGTCATAAGGACCAGTCATGCCAACATCCGAAATATAAGCAGTTCCTTTTGGCAATACACGGTTATCTGCTGTTTGAACATGTGTATGTGTTCCAACGACACATGATGCACGGCCATCTGTATACCAACCCATTGCTTGCTTTTCACTTGTGGCTTCACCATGAAAATCAATAAAAATAAACGGTGTACGTTTTGAAGCTTCTGCTATGAGCTCATCTACTTTTTGAAATGGGCAGTCAATCGGAGGTAAAAATGTGCGGCCTTGCAAGTTGATGACAGCTAGTTCTTTACCTTGTTTTTTAATAAAAGTAAGCCCTTTCCCTGGTGTACCTTGCGGGAAGTTTGCCGGACGAACAATATGGGGTGCATCATCGATGAAATCGAAAATGTCTCTTTTATCCCATGTATGGTTCCCCATCGTGAGCACATCAGCCCCAGCTTGAAGCAGCTCATGATAGATTTTTTCAGTAAGACCTTTCCCATGAGCCGCATTTTCTCCATTGACAATCGTAAAGTGTGGCTGATATTTTTTCTTTAGCTTTGGCAAGTATTCTTTCAGTGTATCTCTGCCAGGTGAACCAACGATATCTCCAACAAATAATATTTTCATACGTTTTGAACCCTTTCTCTTATAAAATGATCTTCTTATCAGTGTTGCATATTTACACAAAAAAATAAAGCGGCGCTAAGCGCACCGCTCTATTTTGCATACTCTACTGCGCGAGTTTCTCGAATAACTGTCACTTTAATGTGACCAGGGTAATCGAGCTCGTCCTCAATCCGCTTACGAATATCCCTTGCTAGACGGTGAGCTTCAAGATCATTAATTGAATCTGGCTTCACCATAATACGCACTTCACGTCCAGCTTGTATCGCAAACGATTTTTCAACACCTTCATAAGATTCAGAGATGTCTTCTAATTTCTCAAGTCTCCGAATGTAATTTTCAAGCGTCTCACTTCTTGCACCAGGGCGTGCTGCAGATAATGCATCGGCTGCCGCAACAAGAACAGCGATAATAGATGTCGGTTCTTGGTCACCATGGTGAGATGCAATACTGTTGATGACAACAGGATGCTCTTTATATTTCGTCGCAAGCTCAACGCCAATTTCCACGTGGCTTCCTTCTACTTCATGATCAATGGCTTTTCCAATGTCATGCAGAAGACCTGCTCGTTTTGCAAGCTTTGCATCTTCTCCAAGCTCTGAAGCCATGAGACCTGCAAGATGTGCAACCTCAATTGAATGCTTCAGGACATTTTGTCCATAACTAGTACGGAATTTTAAGCGACCGAGAATTTTGATGAGATCCGGATGCAAACCGTGAACTCCGACTTCAAATGTCGTTTGCTCACCCATCTCGCGGATATAATCATCGACTTCACGGCGTGATTTTTCCACCATTTCTTCAATTCGTGCAGGATGAATACGTCCATCCTGGACTAGCTTGTCCAGAGCTATCCTCGCTGTTTCACGTCTTATCGGATCAAAGCCCGATAAGATGACAGCTTCAGGTGTATCATCAATGATCAGGTCAATACCTGTTAACGTTTCTAACGTACGGATATTTCGTCCTTCACGTCCGATAATACGACCTTTCATCTCATCATTTGGAAGATTGACTACAGATACTGTTGTTTCAGCTACATGATCAGCTGCACAACGCTGTAACGCAAGTGAAAGAATGTTTTTCGCTTTTTTATCAGCCTCTTCTTTCGCCCGGTTTTCAGATTCTTTCGTCATGACTGCAATGTCGTGGGAAAGCTCATTTTCAACTTGATCCAGAATGATTTGTTTCGCTTCATCTCGAGTTAGACTAGAAATACGCTCCAACTCAGCTTTCTGCAAACGAATCATATCATCCACTTTGCTTTCCATCTCTTCAATATGTTGTTGTCGTTCATTCAGAGAATGATCTCTCTTCTCCAACAGGGACTCCCGTTTATCTAAAGATTCGTCCTTGCGATCAAGGTTTTCCTCTTTTTGAAGTAAACGGTTTTCTTGTCTTTGAAGCTCATTACGTCTTTCACGAACTTCTTGCTCCGCCTCTACACGAAACGAATGAATTTCATCTTTCGCTTCTAAGAGCGCTTCTTTCTTCAATGCTTCCGCATCACGCTTTGCATCCTCAACAATTTGTTCGGCCATGTTTCTTGCGCCGGATATTTTTGCTTCTGCAATGGTTTTACGAACAAAGTAGCCAACAACTAAACAGATTAGGCTCAGCAAAATGGAGATGATCGTAAACATCGTAGGCGACATATTTTCACCTCCTCTTGCTATGAACTTGGTTTTACAAATAAAGTGTCGGCATGTACATTGTTTTGTGTCTCAACATACAGGGCCTTCACAGGGAATGAGATCCTCACTGCCCTTGTCAAGTTTAAATTAGTTATCAATCATGTTAAGAAAAACAAGTGATACATTCCCATTGTAATTGTGTCGGAAATACTTGTCAAGCTAGTCAGACTAAGGCGTAAGTCGTTATTTCAAGCAAAGACAGAACTTTTGACCCGCTAGCTGTTATGTAATTGTAAAAAAAAGACGCTTTTCAGCGTCTTTTTAGTCATTCAATTCCAATTCTTCTTGTCCTTCTTCGTCAGTTGATTTCACTCCGTTTGTATCCAAACCGTAGTGCTCCCTGATCTGCTCTTGAATCATAAGAAGAATGTCTTTATTCTCTTTTAGGAATTGCTTCGCATTTTCACGTCCTTGTCCAAGACGTTCCTCTTGATAAGAATACCAAGCCCCGCTCTTTTGTACGATATCTAGTTCGCTTCCAAGGTCGATGATTTCTCCCTCTTTCGAGATCCCTTCACCGTACATAATGTCTACTTCGGCAATACGGAATGGCGGTGCCACTTTGTTTTTCACAACTTTAATTCTCGTTTTGTTCCCCATAATGTCGTTCCCTTGTTTCAACTGTTCAGCACGGCGTACTTCTAAACGAACAGATGAATAGAACTTAAGTGCACGTCCACCAGGCGTTGTTTCAGGATTACCAAACATAACCCCTACTTTTTCACGAATTTGGTTAATAAAGATCGCAATTGTTTTTGATTTGTTGATAGCACCAGATAGTTTACGAAGTGCTTGAGACATCAAACGTGCTTGAAGACCAACGTGTGAATCTCCCATGTCTCCTTCGATCTCTGCTTTTGGTACAAGAGCAGCTACTGAGTCAATGACAACAATATCAACTGCACCACTACGAACAAGTGCTTCTGCAATTTCAAGTGCTTGTTCTCCTGTATCCGGCTGAGAAAGCAATAACTCATCAATGTTGACACCTAATTTTTGAGCGTAAACTGGATCTAGCGCATGCTCCGCATCGATAAATGCAGCTTGTCCTCCCTGCTGCTGAACCTCAGCAATCGCATGAAGTGCTACTGTCGTTTTACCAGAACTCTCTGGACCATATACTTCAATAATACGGCCGCGAGGGTATCCACCTATTCCAAGCGCAGTATCAAGTGCTAACGAACCACTAGGTACTGTTGAAATACGTGTATCTGTTTGCTCTCCTAGTTTCATAATAGAGCCTTTACCAAACTGTTTTTCTATTTGTTTAAGAGCCATATCTAAGGCTGCTTGACGATCACTCATTCTATTGTTTCCTCCTTTATCAATTCCACTATCTATACTATACCTTGTTTTACGTCATTTGCCAAGAAAAAAACGAACACATATTCGATTTTTTCTTGGCAGATTATTTAAGAAAAGAGCTGTTTCTATTAGAAAAAACGCTCTTTTATAAAGGAGTAAACCTCATAAAAAACAAAATTAACTTTCTTTTAATAATTTGAGAAGGTGGTGCAAACCATATTTCACAGCACGCTTGCGAATGCCTGATCGGCTGCCAGTAAACATCCATTCAAACACGTCTGTCTGATCTTTTGTCGATAGCCCGATAAATACTTTTCCAACCGGCTGTCCTTCGTGTGGTTCAGGACCTGCCACACCTGTAAAGCTAATACCGATATCGCTTCCCGTCAGTTTTCTAACGCCTTCTGCGAGCTCTAACGCACACTCTTTGCTAACAGCACCATGAGAAGACAATGTTTCTTCACGGCAGCCCAGCACTTGCTGCTTGACTTGATTTGTGTAACAAACCACACTGCCGTTTAAAATGGATGATGCCCCTTCGAGATCTGTCAGCCACTCTGAAAACATACCACCAGTCAGGCTTTCAGCCGCTGCTACTGTTTTCCCGTGTTCATGCAAGGCCTTTGAAGCTTCAAAGGCCAGAGATGTATCACCATATCCGTAGAAGTACTCGCCGACCCGTTCTAAAATTTGTGCTTCTGTTTCTTTTAACAGACGCTCTGTTTCTTTTTCATCCTCATGCTTGGCTGTCAGCCTTAGCGTCACTTCCCCGTCAGCTGCAAGCGGTGCAATCGTTGGATTGGTCTGTGCATCAATTAAATCTTCAAGATCTGTTTCCAGTTGAGATTCACCGATGCCAAAGAAACGCAAGACTACAGACACGATTTTTTCCTTTAGGCCAAGTTTTTCAGAAATAAGCGGCTTCGCTTCGTTTTCAAACATCGGGTGCAATTCACTTGGCGGTCCAGGGAGCAGAATGTAAAACGTATCTCCCTCTTGTATAAACATGCCAGGTGCCATTCCGAAACGGTTTACGAGCACATCAGATCCCTCTAGAACGAGCGCCTGTTTACGGTTGTTCGGCGACATATCACGTCCGGTTTTACGGAAGTATTCTTGAATAGACTCAAATGCTTCTTCATTTAGCACAAGCTCTTTACCGAGCGTACTCGCAATGGTTTCTTTTGTTAAATCGTCTTTCGTTGGTCCAAGACCCCCTGAGAAGATAATAAAATTTGATCTTTCCTGTGCCACTTGAATGGCCCTTTTTAAACGCTCTGGATTGTCACCAACAGCTGTGTGGTAATAAACATTCACACCAATTTCAGCTAGTTGTTTGCTGATGAATTGTGCATTCGTATTCGTAATTTGCCCTAGCAAAAGTTCGGAACCGACTGCAATAATTTCTGCTTTTCTCTCTGACTTCAAAGCGTACACGTCCTTTTTAGTTAGAATTCTTTAAGGCTTCCCAGTTTTTCGCAAAGTAATCCCAGCCTGAGACAACAGTGAAGAACACCGCTACCCACATAGCAAGATCACCAAATGGGAATGATACAAGTTCAAACGGCAGGTTATGCAAAAGAAGTGCCGAAATCGCAATGATTTGCGCCCACGTCTTCACTTTTCCAAGCATATTGGCTGCGACCACTTCACCGCCTCCAGCTAAGACAAGCCTTAGACCTGTTACAGCAAATTCACGGCTAATGATTACAATTGCCATCCATGCCGGTGTGAGATTGTATTGAACAAGTATAATTAAAGCCGCTGAAACAAGCAATTTATCTGCAAGCGGATCTAAAAACTTACCAAAGTTTGTGACTAAATTGAGCTTACGTGCATAGTAACCATCAATCCAATCGGTTGTCGAAGCGACAATAAACAAGATCGCTCCAACAAGGTGAGTGACTTCGATGCTGACGTCACCAAAGCGCGCAACACCCCAATCTAATGGAGCAAGCATAATCAACATAAACACAGGAATCAAGGCGATCCTAGAAAGAGTAATTTTATTCGGTAAGTTAAACATGAATTCCAATCCTCCAATAAGGCATTTTTTATGTATATAATAGTAGGAACAAAAGAAAAGTCATCTACTTGCTTAAGATGACTTTTCCTTTCCTTTATTCACAATCACAATGTTTTGTGTCATGGTGTTTTTAGGGTCTAATTCGTACTTCAGCGTTTCGTCATTGACTTTAATATCGATTCCCGATGCATTTCCTAAGCGAATATCGACTTGGGAAAGATCAGTCAAGTCTGTTTTAAACGATTCGCCATCTTTCAATTCACCCATCTTCAGCACTTTTCCAGATTCGTCTCTCACACGAAGCCATGAAGCTTGTGAGGCAGAAATGGTTAGCTCCATCTCTTCTGCACCTGATACTTCATACGTTGTCGTAGAACCCTCTGTATTCGTCGCCTTCAAAGAAACATCTTCATCGTCTTTAGATGAATCCTTTGAGGAATCGTCTTTTTCAGATGATTTTTCTTGATCATCTGACGAAGCTTTTTCCTTTTTCTTTTGATCCTTTGCAAGCGATGAATCCTTAGACACTTCGTATTTTGATTCTGATTGCTGAGGAGCCGCCTGATTATTTTTTTGTCCGCTATCATGATTAACCGCTTGAACGATCACATAAATGATAGCGATCACCACAAGGATCCCTCCAATGATTAAAATCGTCGGAAGCAGCTCCAGTACCTTTGAGGCAGGCTTTGGCAGCTCTCGTTGCGGTTTAATATTTGATAATTTATCAGACACTTCATCGTTATACGTGCTTGGTACATCTTTACGAAACTCTTCGAACAATTGTTCAGGATTCAGTCCAACGGCTTCGGCATATTGTTTAATAAACGCTCTGACGTAAAATTTACCTGGAATGATATCATAGTTTCCTTGTTCTATTGCTAGCAAATAGCGCTTTTGGATTTTGGTAGCCGCCATCAAATCCTCCAGCGACATCCCTTTTTCCTCTCTGGCCTCAACGAGCCGTTTTCCCAATTCAGTCAAAACAAACACCTACCATTACCATATTAAAAATCGAAGCCAGAAAAACCAGAATGATCAAACACTTGTGGTTCTTCAGCGTGCTCGTATGTAATTTCTTCGTCTGCACTATTACGCAATTCAATGATGTAGTCGAAATCATCCATTGTATATTCTGAATTTTGAATAAAGATATCTGGATGCTCTACCACCTTTGTAGCAGGCAGTCTCATAATTTCTCTTAAAAGCTGCAAGTGCTTTTCAGAACCTCTTCTTGTCGACACAATCCCATCAATAATAAAGACGTTATCTGGGCTGTATTCATCTGCAATCAGCTGACTGCGAATGGTCTGTTTCAAAAGAGTCGACGATACAAACAGCCACCTCTTACTTGCACATACACTTGAAGCAACAATTGATTCTGTTTTTCCAACCCGCGGCATGCCGCGAATTCCAATCAATTTATGTCCTTCTTTTTTAAATAATTCAGCCATAAAATCGACAAGTAGACCAAGCTCGTCCCTTTCAAAACGGAACGTCTTTTTGTCATCCGCATCACGCTGAATGTATCTTCCATGACGAACAGCTAAACGGTCACGAAGTTTTGGCTGTCTTAGTTTCGTTACTTTTATCGTTTCCATTGTATTTAAAATTGATTCAAGCCGCTTAATTTGATCTGTGTGGTCACATCGAAGAAGCATGCCGCGTCTTGATACATCAACACCATTAATTGTCACAATATTAATTGAAAGCATCCCCATTAAAGAAGAAATGTCTCCTAAAAGTCCGGGACGGTTCACCTGTATCTCATATTCAAAATACCATTCGAGCTTTGCCAAATGATATTACCCCCTTCATTGTGGCAAATTTTTACCTTCCTTTATCATAAAGCATTTTCACATTTTTAGAAAGCACAATGTTGCTAAACGGTTAAAATAAAAAGAGAGGCACAAACGACCTCTCTTTTTGTTTAGTTTGTTTAGTGCGAGCTATTATTTTCAACTAGCTTGACCATCATGTTTGCAATGGCACGCTGCTCATCTTCTGATGCAACGCTCCAAAGGTCAGAAAGTACTCTTTCTTGCTCATTCTTTGCTTCAACTTCATTAGCCAGGTATCCGCCAATTTCATACGCAAGGTTATTGATGGTATCATCTGATAAACCTTTATCCTGTGCATGATTTAAACGGTCACCTAAAAAGTTTTTCCAATGGTCCCAGCTCTCAAGTACAGACATGTCGATTCCTCCATTCGAAAAGATGAATTACAGCCATAGCTTTTGTCATGGAGAGACGAATTATACACGTTTTTTAACAGTACCAGCCGCCATTCACAGATAAAATTTGACCTGTGATATAACTTGACTGCTTGGAGGCAAGAAACCAAATGGCATCGGCTATCTCTTCAGGTGCAGCAAGACGGCCGAGTGGAATCTCCTCTTCCATCATCGCAAGGTCTTCTTGTGTGAAGCTTTTCATCATATCAGTCTGAACCGCACCTGGTGAGACTGCATTTGCTCTAATTCCACTTGGGGCAAGCTCTTTGGCAAGCCCCTTAATGAAGGCATTTTGAGCACCCTTGACCATACTGTACAGTACTTCACACGAGGCACCGGTTTCCCCCCATATTGAGCTAACTGCAATAATATGACCTGACTTTTTTTGGATCATGGCAGGCAAAATGGATTGGGTAAGCTCATATGGACTTGTCACATGAAGCTGCACCATGCTGGCTAGAACTTCTTTTTCAGTATCTGTCACTAAACCAACATGACTCTTTCCGCTATTTAAAACAAGAATATCTGGATCAAGCGGCAGGCGGCTGACAAGCTCTGCTGCTCCGCCTGTTTTCGCTAAATCAGCTTGAACGACGTACGTTTCTACTTGATATGTTTCTTTGAGATCGGCGGAAAGACGACTAGCCGCTTGTTCATTTTGATGATAATGGAGCATCAGATGGCAGCCTTCTTGGGCAAGCTTTTTGGCTGTCGCCTGCCCAATTCCGCCACTGGCACCAGTAATCAGTGCCCAACGACTCATACTTTGTTCCTACTTTCTTTATGGAATCCTTATTCTTTTCGTTTAAATGGGAACCAATTCGCTGATCCGAACAATTTGACCATCACAGGTACGAACAATGGTAGCACAACGAGTGCATACAATAAAAGTCCAGTTAGAACAAGTGTTGCAATTTGTAAGAGTGACAATACACCTGATGGCAGCATCGCTGCAAATGTTCCTGCCAAAATGACGGCAGCAGACATAATAACAGATCCCATATTTTTCATTGATTCAGTCATGGCAAACTGGATGTCTTTTGTTTTGTATTCATTGAACCGTTCCATTAAGAAAATCGAATAATCGACTCCAAGCGCCATTAAGATGACAAAGCCAAAGAATGGAACAGCCCAGTTGATGCCCGGATATCCGAAGAAATGGGTGAAAATAAATTCTGTTACACCAATGGCGGTAAAGTACGTTAAAATCAGCGAGCCTACTAAGTAAAGCGGCATCACGAGAGAACGGAACAGAATCACTAGTATCAGGAAAATACCGATCATCATGTAAAGCACCGTCTTATTGAAGTCTTGGTCTGACAGCTGTTTTAAATCAGCGTTCATACTTGAAACACCAGATACGCCAAATGAAACATCTTTTAGGTTTGTTTCAGGAAGTGCACGTTTGACGGAAGCCTCTACTTGTTTAATCGTTTTCATGGCGTCGTTTCCATATGGATTGTCTTCTAAAATGACGTCAATCTTTGTCATTTTGCGGTCATCCGACATATAGGAATCGAACACTTGCTTGAATGCTTTATTTTTTAGGACATCTTTTGGAATAAACCAACCGGCCATGTCTTGATCTGGCGCGTTTTTCAGTTCATCTAAGTAGTCTCCTGCACCCATTAAGCCGTTTGAAATTTTCTCAAGTCCGTCGACACTTTTGTTTAGACCATCTGTCAGCTTGGTCAGATCGTCACCAAAGCCGCCAATTTTTTCTTTCATTTGTTTTTGACCATTAATGATGTCGCCGGCTCCATTTGCAAGTTTAGGCATACTATCAGCTAACTGTCCTTGGCCTTTAGACGTTTGATCTAGCCCGTTTTCAATGGCTTCTAAGCCAGCAATCAGCTCATCAATTTGATTTGTAAACACTTTTTGCTGCTCTGAAGCTGTTGCGATAAAAGCATCTGCTGCTTCAAGCTGTTTTTTTGCTTCTTTTGCTTGTTTTGCATAGCTGTCAGCCTGTTTGGCTCCTTCTTGCAAGGTAGTAGAAAGTTCCTTATATGAAGCTTTGATGGCTTGATATGATTGGTTTTCTTTCACTTGCGGAATTTGCTGCTCAAGTGTACTGAACTGTTTATTTGCTTGACTGATCAAAGCTTTCACATCCGCTGCGGCAGAGGATGACGTATCGACTTGTGCCAGTGCGGCTTTTAATTCTTTGGAAATGCTTTTATACAGTGCCACTTGCTGATTCACTTGTGCGACTTGATCTGTTAATTCTTTTTTCGCACCCTTTATTCTTTCTTTAATTTCAGAAACACCTTTTTTGTTTTGATCAATTCCGTTTTGCAGTTCTCTCATCGATTTTTCGACGTTTTGAATACCTGATTTTACGGATTCGGTTCCAGAAATCAATTTGTTAATGCCTTTTCCAGATGATTGAATTTGTGGTGTTTGATCCTCGATGGATTTACTCATGGTTGTAAGAGCATCTTGGATCTTTTTCAACCCTTCGTTACTTTTATCAAGCCCGCTATTTAGCTCTTTGGCTTGAGATTTCACGTACAGATCATTCAGCCCTTTACCAACAGGACGAGTGGCACTTCTCACTTTACTCACGCCATCTGTTTGTTCAATGGCGCGGCTTAGTTTTTCAACAGCAATCAGACCTTCGTTATTGTCTAAAAGATCGGAGGATTTCACGACAACAGTTGCTGGAAGAGCTTCACCTGGTCCAAATTTGTCAGAGATCGTATTAAATGCATTGACGGATTCGTATTTATTGCCGATTTCGTCTAGGTTGTTATATGAAAGTGTTCCTTTATACATAAGAATCGCTGGAAGGGTAATAATTGCAACGATTAGCAAGCTGAGAAGTGGTTTCTTAAATGAAAAACGACCGGCTGTTTCCCACATTTTCGATTGCGGGTGTGCAATATCGCCTTTGATCGGCCAAAATAACACTTTTCCTAAAACCGCCATAAAGAATGGAACGACAGTGAGCAGTGCCACAATTAACACGGCGACACCAACCGCCACGGCGACAGCTGATTTATACAGTTGGAACTGGGCTAAACCGATACACGTAAAACCAATGAGGACAGCAATTCCGCTGAATAAAACGGTTTTACCTGCCGTCTTATATGTTGTAATAATCGCCTCAATCTTATCTTTTCCGTGAGATAGTTCTTCTTTAAACCGGCTTAGCAACAGGATGCAGTAGTCGGTTCCAATCCCAAACATGATGGCGACCATAAAAATTTGGGTAAAGGTCGAGAGCGGAAAATCAACATACTTTACTAGGTAAGCCACAATGGATTGGCTGACCAAATAGGAAAGCGCCACGGCCACTAAAGGAACGAACGGTGCCACGGCGGATCTAAAGACAAGCACAAGAACAATTAAAATAAACCCAATTGTAATGAATTCTGTTTTTTTCAGACCTTCTTGTGAGCTTGTGATGACATCATCGTCGATTAGCGGCTGCCCTGTCATTTCAAATTTCAGGTTCAGGCTCTTAAGCTTTTCATTGACTCTTTCTTTAAAATCGGATGCTTTGATTTTGTTCGAGTCGTATGTAACTGGAACAAGAAGTGTTGTTTGATCTTTAGAGAGCATCTGTTTTTTAATATCTTTGTTTGCATCAAAATAAGAAGTGATGTCTTCAACATGGAGATCTTGATCCTTTTCTAAAATCTCCATCGCTTTCTTTAAAGAGGCTTCGCTTTCTTTAACGATATCCTTTCCTTGAAAGACAATGACGATCGATTTTTCCGTATCACCATTTTCAGACATGTTCTTTAATAATTGATCGGCGTAAGAAGAAGGATAACCATCTGGAACAGAAATCTGCCCTTTTTCTTTTGTTAATTGCGCCATATTAGGAGCGGTGATTAATAATACAGCCGCTAGTACGACCCAAAGGATCGTGATCAGCCATCTACCCTTTATGATTGCTCTCATTACTATGTTGTGCCTCCTCTTCGATGATAATCTGATAAATCTTTTCATATGTTTGAATAAATGATTCGATTTCTTTTTCATCAAACTTTTCTAAATATGACCGAACAAGATCCTGAAGCTGCTTTTCCATTCGGCTGACCACGTCTTTTCCTTCGGGCGTCACATAGAGATGAACGTTTCTTCGGTCAGCTTGATCATGCTCACGATAAATATAATCTTTATTAAAAAGACGATTGGTCATGGATGTCACAGCACTTTTGTTGACATTACATTCGATGGCAAGGTCTGTTGATGTACATCCTGGGTGTAAATTGATGTATCGAAGCGAGTAATATTGATCAAGTGTCAGTTCTTTATCGAGCTTTTCCGTGATCATACTCGATACTTTTTTCTCCATCATGAGATAGACGTCCGCATATCTCTGGATGAGCTGGGCAATTTTATTTTGTACCATATGCTGCTCCTTTAGTTTGATTGTTTAACTATTAAAGAGTTTAACTAACACCTAAAACAATTGTCAATCAATATCTTCGCATATAAAGCGCTTTCTTTAGCTGGACACAAAAAAGACAAACTCTTATACGTTGAGTTTGTCTTTTTTTCATTTATTTTGCTTTCGGCACGACTTTGAAAACTGACATTCTTTCTTCATCAATTTCTTCGTCTAAGATTGCCTGAATATCTGTTAATTGGATTTGCTCCAGTACTGGCACGACATCAAATAAGCTCATTTCTAAGAATGCGTATCGAGTGAATTGATTGGCGATGTACTCCGGGGAGTTCATCGCTTTTAAAAAGCTGCCAATTTTTTTCTTGCGAGCAAGTTCAATCTTTTCTTCTGTGATCAGGCTTTTTGCTTGAAGAAGCGTTTCTTTTAATTCATCTGCGAGTTGATCAGGGTCATTTGTGTCTCCGCCAACTGAAGTGAAGCCAAAACCGCCTTCTTCCGTATAATCGTAACTGAATGTCTCATCAATCAAGCCTTTTTCATACATACGCTCATATTGCAGAGAACTTTTACCAAACAATGTCTCTAAAATAAGATTCATGCCAAGCTCATGTTTGAGGAGCTGTTTTCCTTTTTTATGCGGGTTTTTCGTTTTCAAACCAAACATACATTTAGAGCCTTGTACATTCATTTTCAGTTCGTATTCTTTTCGGTATACACGATCAGGTTCATTGATCTCTTTCCGCTGAATATCCGGCTGATCGGTAAATGGTTTTTTTGCCTGATTCGCTCTTACTTGGTCTAAAATTTGCGCCGGATCAACAGGACCCACTACAAAAAGAAGCATATTGCTTGGGTGATAGAACGTTTCATAGCATTCATATAAATGGTCTTTCGTAATTGGCGCAATGCTTTCAACGGTTCCAGCAATATCAATTCTCACTGGGTGCTCTTGATAGAGGTTTTCGATCAGACCAAAGAATAAACGCCAATCTGGATTGTCATCATACATGTTGATTTCTTGACCAATGATGCCTTTTTCTTTTTCGACCGTTTTTTCAGTAAAATAAGGCTCTTGCACAAAATCAATGAGTGTTTCAAGATTCTGTTCGACATTGGCCGTGCTTGAAAATAAGTATGCCGTTCTCGTAAACGTCGTAAATGCGTTTGCGGCTGCTCCCTGTTTACTAAATGTATGAAACACATCACCATCTTCTTTTTCAAACAGCTTATGCTCTAAGAAATGGGCAATTCCATCAGGCACTCGGATCATGTCTTCTTTGCCAAGCGGAACAAATTCATTGTCGACAGAGCCATATTTTGTTGTGAAGGTTGCATATGTTTTGTTAAACCCTTGCTTTGGCAGCACATAGACGTCTAGTCCGCTGTCCATTTTTTCGTGATACACCGTCTCTTGCAGCTGATCGAATTGAATTGTTTTCACTGTCATGAAGCACCCTCCGTTCCTTTAAGAAAATAGGTCGTATCCCATTCGATTTTTTGACCCACTTTGATGATGTCCTCTTTTGTCACTCTGTCTAACGCATCTAAAAAGGAATCGAGGCTCTCCCCTGTTGGCACGACGGCATGCTGATATAAGTATTCCGCTGTTCCATAAGACGTATCAATTGTTTCGAGCAACTGGTTTTTGACGACAGCCTTTGTCTGTTCAATTGCTTCATCAGAAAAATCGCCTTTTTGCATGGCATCAAATTGTTCTTTGATGATGTCTACTGCCTGCTGATAGTTGCCGACTTCAATTCCTGACATGACCATCATCAAACCTTTAAAGCTCTCAAGTCTAGAAACAGCATAGTACGCAAGACTTGCTTTTTCCCGCACATTGATAAATAGCTTTGAATGAGAGAAGCCGCCGAATATGCCATTAAACAAATGCAGCGCCGGATAATCTTCATCCGCTATCGTTGTATGTGTGCGAAAGCCAATGTTCAGCTTTCCTTGTTTTACGTCCTCTTCATCAATGACTTCTTTTGTCTCTATTTGTGATCTTGATGATTCGGTATTTTGTTTGACCGGCTCTCTTTCACTTGCTTTAAAGTATTGCGAGACCATTCGATTAATATCTTGTTCATCAACGTCTCCCACAACATAGAGATCCAGCTGGTTGGACTGAAGTGCATGCTCGTATGCTTTAAAGAGCGCTTCTGACGTAATCGCTTCGACGTCTTCCATTTCACCATTGACGTGCAGTGCATATGGCTCACCTTTACACATTTCCTGCACAAGTCTTAAGTTTGAATAGCGCATTTTGTCATCATAAACGGCTTGAATGCGCTGTTTCAATGTTCGTTTTTCTTGCTCAACGTACAATTCATGAAATACCCCGTTTTCCACGTACGGGTAAAATAATAGTTCAGAAAGTAAGGCAATCCCTTTTTCTAGTAAAGGGGTTTGTTCCTTTAAATATTTTTCATTCGCCATTTCTAGACGGAACGTAATGATGTGATTTTCACCTTTTTTCGCCATGTCTGCGGAAACGGTCGCCCCATAGAGCTCGTCGAAATAAGCACGAAGCTCTCCCGTTTTCGGCATTTTTTCTGTTCCTCTTAAAAGCACATGCGGGAAAAGAGAACGCATGGTGACGTCATCTTTGGATAAAGGCGCAAGCATTTTAAAAAGGATCGTCACGGTTTTAAATTTTTCTGTTTTGACAATATGAGTATGAAGACCAGGTGTATCAAATGTCTTCTCTTGTAAGTACGTCATGAGAAACCTCCTTTGTTCATCCTATTTATTATGTATTAGAACATAGCTGATATATACGTGAAACAGCCATTTAATAGTCATTATATCAATCAGAGGAAAGGATAGGAAATAAAAACGCCTCTGCTAAAAGCAGAGACGCAAGTTGTTATTTCATTCTAAACGGCCACCAATTCCATTTTCCAAAGATGCGAACCATGACCGGGATAAAGAGTGGTAGAACAACAAAAGCATATAATAAAAGTCCAATGAGTACGACCGTTGCAATTTCAACTAATGATAATACACCCGAGGGCAGCATCGCAGCAAAAGTACCCGCTAAAATAGCAACTGCTGAAATAATGACCGACCCCATATTTCTCATCGCTGATATCATGGATGCTTGAACATGCTCTCCCTTCCATTCATTAAAACGATCCATGAGGAAGATCGAATAATCAATGCCGAGGGTCACAAGGATCACAAAGCTGAAAAATGGAACAGCCCAGCTGACACCATCGTAGCCAAAGAATGTTTTGAAAATCCATTCTGTTAAGCCAATGGATGTAAAATACGTTAATATGAGTGACAGTGTTAAGTATATCGGCATGACGATTGACCTTAATAATATAACTAAAATAATAAAGATACCAATTAACATGAAAATAACCGTTCTGATAAAGTCACCGTCTGACGTTTCTTTTAAGTCAACATTTAAACTGGAGATACCAGATACACCGTAGTTGGCGTTTTTCAAACCACTTACAGGTAAATATTGATCAAGGGTTTCTTCAATTTTTGCTACACCTTTCATTGCTTCATTGCTGTATGGATTTACATTTAAAATCACTTCAAAGGTTGTTAATTTACGATCTGGGGACATATACGTATTAAATATTTTCTTAAATTCATGGCGTTTCAGTACTTCTTCTGGTATAAACCAGCCCGTTACTTCTTCATCTGGTGCTTCCTGAAGTTGTTTTAAATAGCTGTCCGCCTCGGTAAAGCCGCTTTTTACTTGCTCAAGTCCGGAAATACTTTCATCTAATCCATCTGTTAATAGTGAGAGTTTAGATGATAGCTGGTTAAACCCTTTTTTCACGGCTTTTTGGCCATCAGTCAGCTGATCTGCGCCATCTTCAATTTTAGGCATTTCTTTGATGAGCTGTTTTTGTCCTTTATTCGTTTCATCAAGACCATCATAAATTTGATCTAGACCTGTCATCAGCGCCTTTACTTGTTGTTTGATTTCTTTTTGCTTGCTTGAGAACGTTTGAATGACTTGATCTGCTTTCTTGATCTTTTGTTTAAAGGCAGACGCTTCCTCTTCATAGACGCTCATTTGCTCTCCAGCTTGATCGAGCATTCCTTTTGTGTCTTTGAATACTTTTTTGATTTCTTTATATTCATTCATATCTTTGATTTCTGGAAGCCGGTTTTCAAGTCCTTCAAATGATACGTTTTCATAGGATTGTTTCACTTTCTTAATCGTTGTCATCAGTTGCTCATTTGATGTTGCGTGACCTTCGAGTGTGCTTACGACTCGTTCAAGATCTTGGATCATGGTTTCACTTCTGCGGTATTCTTGCTCTAATTCTTTTTTCGCTTGTTTGATTTCAGTGCGAATGGTTCCTACGCCCTCTTTACTGCGCCTCACACCATCCTCTAAAGAAATGAGTGATTTCCTCACTTCTCCGATCCCGCCTTTGATGGCTTTTGTCCCATCAATCAATTGATCAATCCCTTTAGCGGATTCTTCAATTTTTGGTTTTTGTTTGAGAAGTGCTAAGTTTGTTTCGGTCAAGCCATCTGTAATTTTCCCGATGCCCTCATGACCTTTCCCAAGCTCTCCTCCCAGCTCTTTCGCTTGAGAGGTAACGTAGAGCTGACTTAACCCGTCTCCAACTGGGCGAGTGACACTGCGAACCGCTTTTACTTCCTCAATGTCACTTAACTTACGGGTCAGTTTTTCAATCATGACGATCTTTTCTTGATTATCGAGCTCATTGTCACTTTCGACAAGCACATTCAGCGGCAGCGCTTCACCAAAGCCAAATTGCTCAGATATCGTATTAAATGCAGACACTGACTCATACTTTGTCCCAATCTCATTTAAACTATTATAAGAAAGAGTGCCGTCATACATCAGAATTGGAGGAACAGTGATGAGTGCAACTACCCCTAAGCTGATGAGCGGTCTTTTAAATGAAAAGCGCCCAGCCCATTCCCAAATCTTACTTTGTGGATGACGAATGTTTTCTCTTTTAGACGGCCAAAAAAGGGATTTTCCGAAAACCGACATAAAAAAGGGAACGATTGTGACAAGTGCAATGAGCAGAATGCCAACGCCTACGGCAACGCTGACGGCTGATTGGTACAATTGGAATTTTGCGAAACCAATACTTGAGAAGCCGACTAACACAGCTAAGCCGCTGAAAAAGACCGTTTTCCCTGCACATTGATACGTGATGATAATTGATTCTTTGACATCACGCCCCTGACCAATCTCCTCTTTAAAACGGCTTAAAAGTAATATACAATAATCCGTTCCTATACCGAACATAATAGCTACCATAAAAATCTGAGTGAAATTAGACAGAGGAAATGGTGTATATTCTACGAGAAAAGCCACAATACACCGGCTGACAGCATAAGAAATGCCAATCGTAATAAGCGGAACAACAGGTGCCAGTATCGATCTGAATACAATTATTAAAATAAAGAAAATAAAAATCATCGTAATAAGTTCAGTTTTCTTCAGACCTTGTTGAGAGCTTTTAATGACATCTGAGTCCACAAATTTTTGACCTGTCATTTCATATGAGACGTTGTAGGGCTTTAAAACTTCCTCAATTCGTTCTTTAACCTTCACAGCTTTTGTTTCGTAGTGGTCGAATTTGAATGGAACAAGAAGTGTACTTTTATCCTTTGATAAAAGTTGTTTTTGAATGTCACGTTCTACATGAAAATACGAAGTAATTCCGTCAATGTGGAGTTCTGGGGCATGTGTCATGAGTGCAGCTAAAGCCTTTTTTAATTCCTGCTCTTTGGCAGGGAACAAATGTTGTTCGGAGAATACAATCACACCAGTATCTTTTTTCCCATTATGATCTGAAAGCTTATCCAATAAGTGAAGTGCCTCAGCTGTTGGTGTCCCCTCTGGAACCTTTAACTGCCCTTTTTCTCTTGTTAATTCCTCTAAATTGGGCGCAGTAATAAACAGAATCACAGCTGTTATCATCCACACCATTAATACAATCCATCTTGCTTTAATTATTTGCAACATAGCTGCTTCAAGCTCCTTCTAGTTCATCAATCAATTTGCTGTTTTTGAGCGTGTCTGAAGTGCTGACTTCGTCTCCTTCAACGTGCTAATGGCAGGATGACCTATTCAATTGTCCTTTCGTGTTGAAGAAACGCATATCCATCATCAGCCACGAGCTCAATTTCTGCCTTAAAACAAAGACAGAAAATGAATGTTTTTGAACACCTCCTATTTGGGATAATTTAAAAGATATTACTATACATTAGTTTAACTATCAAAATTTTACATGTCAATTTATAAAAAAGAAAAAAGATGGCAAAATACCGTCTTTTTTCTATGTTTAAACCGTTTTCAATTGTTCACTTTCATCCTTTTCATCTGGCTGGATGAAAAAGAGGACCAAAAATAATGAAATGAGACTACATATGGTCGATAGAATAAAAACGATGGCGTCTCCTTTATCCATAAGAAATGCGTAAATTGGAGGTCCTAAAGCAACACCGATAAACCGCATACTGCTATAAAATGACGTAATCGTTCCGCACTGCTCTTTTTCAATCCCTTCTGTTATCAACGCATCAAGTGCTGGAAGCACAATGCCGATTCCTACGCCGCCAATACTTAAGCAGACAAACAACACGTAAAAACTGTGATTCCACCATAAAAATATATACGAGAGTGATAAAAGAGCCATACCAACGATGAGAAATATCCTCATTTTCCCCTTTTCTTTCCCAATTGTTTTCCCCGCAATATACGAGCTGATTGATAAGAAAAGGAGCGGGATACTTAGCAGCAAGCCTTTTTTGACACCCGTTATTTGATACGCTGCTTCTAGGTTATCTGACAAATAAAAGAGCACGCCAAAAAGAAGAAACATAATAAAACCACCAATAGCAAAAATGGCATAAAGCCAGCGTCCTTCATGCTTAAAAATCGTCTTTGTTGATTTTAAAAACTCTTTAAATGTAGGCGGATCTTCCTCTTTCTTTGCGGATTCAACCATAAACAGTACCATCACAAAGCTGATGATTGAAAAGAATGGAATGAACCAAAACGGTACAAACCAAAACCAAGAAGCGAGAAGTGCCCCAATAATAGGACTTAGTACCTTTCCAGCTGTATTAGAAGTTTCAATGGCTCCAAGTCCCGCACTTACCTCTTCATCATCGTGAAACAAATCGCCAATAAACGGCATGACGACAGGTGCTGCCCCGGCTGAGCCAACTCCTTGAAGGACCCTTCCAAATAGAATCCACATATAGGGTTCTTTCATGATGGTTGAGGCAACAGCTGCCACAGCTCCTCCAAGTCCTGCGATTAAAAGACACGGCAAAAGCACCTTTTTTCGCCCAATTCGGTCAGATAAATAACCGGCAATCGGAATACACAAAATCGCCACAACGGAGTATACCGTAATAATGAGTGACACTTGAAAGGAAGTGATTGAGAGTTTCTTTTCGATCTCTGGTAATACGGGGATTAGCATCGAGTTCCCAAGTGTCATGATTAGAGGCACTGATGATAATGCAATAATATTCTTTTTACTGACAGTTTTCTCGCCCAACATCATTCACCCAATTCTATATACTGTTACGTATTAGTGTGGCATGTTTCACGGGTTTTATGTATGGGCAAACAAAAAGCAACCGCCTATGGAAGCGACTGCTTTGTTAAAATCGTTTACGTATGACATGGAAGCTGAATTTATCCGCTCGAAAATAATTGAGCGAGTATAAGACCGGCTGATCATCCTGATCATAGTGCATTTGTTTCAGTAAGAGTAACGCTGTTTCTGGGTCACATTCTAGTATCGGTGAAACCTGATCGTGATAACCAATCGGTTCGATGTCTGCCACTGCATATTTAATTCCGCTGTGCGGTTCTCTGCCAAACAGCTCAAAAAGCGATTCTTCCTCATGAGTAAAAGAAGCGGGAAGATGTTTGACCGGAATTTTATCTAAACAATAGACGACTGGCTGTCCATCTGCTGTTCGAACGCGTTCCATTGAAAAAACCTTCTCGGATTCATCACACTGAAAACGAATGACATCATTCTCTGTCGGCTCCCCTTCTTGTGAGGACAAAAAGATGGTACCTGGCGTCATATTGACCTGTTCAATCATTTTTGTGACACTTGTCAGCTGTTCAATGCCAGTAGAAAAAAGCGGTCTTGAGTTGACGAAAGTTCCCACACCATGCCTTCTAATTAAATACTTCTCTTCTTCTAATATACGAAGGGCTTCACGAAGGGTCGCTCTGCTCACGCCTAAAAGCTTTGAGAGCTCAAACTCAGAAGGGAGCTTTTCCTTTTCGGCATATACACCTGTTTGAATATCTTCTTTAATACGGTCAATCACTTTCAAATATAAATGGCGATTGTCTGTTTTGGTCGACATGTTTTCCCTCCGTCTAATCAATGCAAATGATAAGATGAGAAATCTCTATTCCGAGATAAGATGAACATAACTATATCATGTTTTTGCAAATAAATAAATAGTCTGACTTCCAGTTAACATAATCAATATATCGTTAACTTCATGTTAGGAAAGCTCTCTTCGAATTATGAAGAGAGCTCGTCATGTTGTTCTTTTGAGAGGAGGACTTCTCTCGGTTTACTGCCTTCATATGGTCCGACAACCCCGCGCTCTTCCATTGCGTCAATAAGACGCGCAGCACGGGTATAACCGATGCGGAACCTCCTTTGCAGCATAGAAACAGAGGCCGTCTGCATGCCAATGATCAGTTCAACTGCTTCATCATATAAGTCGTCGTCCACAGCCCCAAGCTGATCTTGCGTTTCTTCACTTGGGATCATTTCTTCTTGATATTGTGCTTTTTGCTGTGTGATGACATGATCAACGACATGTTCCACTTCTTCATCTGATAAAAAGGCGCCTTGTACACGAACTGGTTTGTTCGCACCGACCGGTAAGAACAACATATCCCCTCTGCCCAGCAATTTTTCTGCGCCTCCCATATCAAGAATGGTCCTTGAATCGGTTTGTGACGATACGCTAAATGCAATACGGGATGGAATATTGGCTTTAATGACACCAGTAATGACATCAACAGAAGGCCTTTGTGTAGCAATAATTAAATGAATCCCCGCAGCACGTGCCATTTGAGAAAGCCTTGTAATGGAATCTTCTACATCAGAGGAAGCAACCATCATTAAATCAGCAAGCTCGTCTACAATGACGACAATATAAGGGAGTTCTGGCTGCTTCGCCTCTTCTGATTGATTCATTCGTTTAATGTAATCATTGTACCCTTCAATATTTCTTGTGCCCGTATGAGAAAACAATTCGTAACGGCGCTCCATTTCACTAACCACTTTTTTAAGTGCCTGTGAGGCTTTTTTAGGATCGGTCACAACTGGAGCCAACAGATGCGGGATGCCGTTATAAACATTTAATTCAACCATTTTCGGGTCAATCATCATCATTTTTACTTCATGAGGTTTTGCTCTCATGAGAATGCTTGTGATAATACCATTGATACATACACTCTTTCCGCTTCCTGTCGAACCAGCCACAAGTAAATGCGGCATTTTGTTCATTTCAGCCAGCACAGCTTCACCAGAAATATTTCGGCCGAGTCCGATGAGTAGCTTGGCATTTGGGCGGTCATTTTGTTTCGATTCTAAAACCTCTTTTAAAGAAACCATCGCAATTTCTGCGTTGGGAACTTCAATTCCGATGGCGGATTTGCCAGGAATCGGCGCTTCAATTCGAATGTCTTTTGCTGCTAATGCAAGGGCTAGATCATCACTCAAGTTGACGATCTTACTTACCTTCACGCCGACATCAGGGTATACTTCATATTTTGTGACGGCCGGCCCTAAATGAACTTGTGTCACTTTTGCTTTTACACCAAAGCTTTGGAAGGTCTTTTCAAGCTTTCTTGCATTTTCATAAATATTCTTCTTATCTGTTTGCTGACCTGAATGCTGCGGCTCAGCTAAAATATCAAGCGATGGCAGCTCATAATCCTTGTTTTCAAGCTCCGTAAACGTCATAGGCGGAGCTTCTTTCGGTTCATCCCCTGTATCATGAGACGGAGTGCCTTGTACAGTTTCTTGAAGAGGATCTGGCTCATTGACCGGCTGATCTTTTTGAACTTGCGGTGTGAGCATGTCATCTCGATCAGCAAAACTTGAGATAATCGGCTGACGATTGTCAGAAGCTTGCTCTTCTTCCTCGATCAAGATATGATCATGATCTTCTTCGGTCTCTTCTTGCAACCGTGAACGTTTTTTCTTTTCACTTGTTTTCTGCGCAGGTGCATTCTTTTTCGCCTGCCTTATGCCTTTCATATCTTCAATAAATGCTTTCCACTGCTTCACCAAAAATTGTGATACAGGCAGCGTCACTTTTTTGACCATTTCTTGCAGTGACCGGTTTGTGATCAGCACAATGCCAATCAGCATTAGCACAATGGCCATGATTTGAGATCCTGCTTGTGCAAACAAGAAATAGGCGGCCGCAAATAATACGGCACCGATCATACCGCCTCCTAAATCAGGCGAGCCTGTCTCACCTTTCATATCCATTAAGAATAACTCAAACGTATTTCTGATTACACTTTGAGAACCTATCACGCCTGCAGCTGAAAGATGCTGAAAAAGCTTCACATGGGACAAAAGCAAGATACTCGCAATGATGCAGTATAAACCTGCTTTTCTTCTTGTCAGTAAATCAGGAATTTGTTTTTTCCAAAAGATCGTCACACCAAAAAGAAATAATCCGATAAGGCAGAGAATAAACCATTCACCTGCAAAGAATCGGAATAGATGTACAAAGGTTTGTCCAACTACACCTAGCTGTAAAATGGCAATGATCGCTATGGCAATACAGACTAACCCATTTAGTTCATATTTCAGTTTTAGCTGTTTATTTTGTTTTTTTCTTGTTTTACGTTTTCTCTTTTTCGCCATACTCATCACCTTACTACAAAAGAAAATATAACCTACGAAAAGATCAGAAAGAAAGCAGCCTGGTTTTGGCTGCATCTTGTTGTAAGTTTTCCCTTTATTATAGCATAGAATCATTCATATGAGTCGGTTTGATTGGTGCCTAAATGTAACTTCAATCGCTTACCTGGTGCAAGCTCCTGATTCAAAAAATCCATTGGATTCGTACTCATTACTTGAACGATTTCCGCTTCATCTTCTTTCATTTCAACCATCACTGGCACGCCCTGGATGTTTACCTGCTGGAGTTTGCGTTCTCCTTGTTCCTCAGCGTAAATGGCTTCATAAGGCATAGGTGTATATAAAATCATTGGATCAGCCCCTCGTTTTGTGCAGCCCGTTCGCCAATAAGTTCGTTCAGCTTTTTAATCGCTTGTCCAACGCCGCCGACTTCATGCATCAGTCCGTATTCAGCCGCCTCATGGCCAACGACATTTGTCCCGATGTCTCTTGTCAGATTGCCTTTAGAGAACATAAGCTCTTTAAATTTCTCTTCTGTAATGTTTGAGTGACTCGTGACAAAATTAATGACTCTTTCCTGCATTTTATCTAAGTATTCAAAGGTTTGCGGAACACCGATGACTAGACCGGTTAATCGTACAGGGTGAATGGTCATCGTTGCTGTTTCGGCAATGTATGAATAATCACACGATACGGCGATTGGGACCCCAATAGAGTGACCGCCGCCAAGCACAATGGATACAGTCGGTTTGGATAAAGAAGCGAGCATTTCTGCAATAGCTAGTCCTGCTTCTACATCGCCTCCCACTGTATTTAAAATGATCAGAAGCCCTTCAATTTTTGGGTTTTGTTCAACTGCTACGATTTGTGGAATGACATGTTCGTATTTGGTTGTTTTATTTTGTGGCGGCAGCTGCATGTGCCCTTCAATTTGTCCAATAATAGTCAGGCAATGTATGTTTGTATCTTGTGACAACTGCGGGACGGCTGTTTCACCAAGCTGTTGTATTTTGCTCATAATGCTATCTTTTTCTTCTGGTTTTCGCTCAGGCTGCTGTTCATTCTGTTCGTCCATTTGTCTCCATCCTTTCCTAAAAACTCTCCTCCTATTATGAACAAGATCGTCACATTCCATCCGCATTCATCATGTCACATCAAAAAAGCCCAAAGAGCTTGTGCTCTTTGGGCTTTTCTCATCACACTTCCATAATAATTGGAATGATCATTGGCTTACGTTTTGTTTTTTCATATAGGAATTGATTTAGTACATCGCGCATGGATTGTTTCAGTGTTGACCATTCAACAATTGAGTTTTCCGTTTGCTCTTTCACAATCCCTTTGACCATTTCTGTTGCTTTAACAATCAGCTCTTCGGATTCTCTTACATAAACAAATCCTCTTGTGATGATCTCAGGTCCAGAAATTAATTGTTTCTTTTGTTTATCGAGCGTAATGACCACAATTAAGATGCCATCTTGAGACAATAGGCGTCTATCACGTAAGACAATATTCCCGATATCACCAACGCCAAGACCGTCGATCAAAATGTTCCCTTGATGCACTTTTTCACCGATCTTTACGTTTTGTCCTCTAAATTCTACAACATCGCCTTTATCAATTAAGAAAATGTCGCTTCGTTTCATTCCCACTTCTTCAGCAATACGAGAATGTGCTTTTTGCATGCGATATTCGCCGTTTACAGGAATTAAATACTTCGGCTTCAGTAAGTTCAGCATGAGCTTTAACTCTTCTTGACAGCCATGTCCAGATACATGCACACGTTTTTGAGCAAAAATCACTTGTGCTCCGCTTCTTGTAAGGAAATCCACCGTTTTTGAATAGGTAAGTTCTTGTCCTGGAAGAGGTGTAGACGCAATCACAACCGTGTCATCTTTTTCAATATGAAGCTGTTTGTGATTTTGTTTCGCCATTTTTGTTAAAGCAGCGAGAGGCTCACCGTGGCTTCCTGCTGTGAGAATGACCACACTGTTTTTCGCCATTTTTTTCACTTCTTGGACTGGAACAAATAATTCTTCGTCTGCTGTCACATAACCAAGTTTGATCGCAAGCTGAAGCGTTGTCATCATATTTTTTCCTGCTACTGCAAGCTTACGGCCATTTTGGTTTGTGGCATTAATGATTTGCTGTACACGGTTAATATTTGATGAAGATACAGCCACAATCACACGATTTTCAGCATTGTACATCGCATTTGAGATTTCGTCTTGGACGAGCGCCTCAGAAGGTGTATAGCCTGGTTTTTCAGCATTTGCACTGTCTGAAAGAAGTGCTAAAACGCCATTGTTTCCAATTTTCGCAATCTCTCCGATGTCACAGGCTTGGTTAAGCGCTGGGGTTTGATCAAATTTAAAATCACCTGTGCATACGATTGAACCAAGAGATGTTTTGAAGCTGATTCCGACTGAATCAGGAATACTGTGATTCGTTCTAAAGAATGATACCTTTGTTGTTTCAAATGTAATGACTGACTTTGCATGAACCTCTCGCAAATCAGCTTTTTGATTGAAGCCGTATTGCTTTAACTTTTCTCGAAGTAACGCAAGGGTCAGCTTCGTGCCGTAAACTGGTACAGACAATTTGCTTAAGCAATGGAATACGCCTCCGATTGCTTCATCATGTCCGTGGGTAAGAAAAATTGCTTTCACCCGATCAGCTCGTTCTGTTAAATAAGAGATATCAGGAATGACCACGTCAATGCCTAGCATTTCGTTTTCTGGATGCATGAGTCCTGCATCTACAACATATATGTCGGAATCAATCTCAATGACATATAAGTTTTTCCCGATTTCTCCAACGCCTCCCAGTGCAATAATTCTTACGTTCTCTGTATTTTTCTTTTTCAAAATTCTTATCCTCCTAGTCTCAAGCCCGTCCATCATCGCTTAATGCTATTATAACTGAATCTAATTTTAGAAAACAAGATGAAGTCACATTTTAAGAAAGTGTTTATGTATAAAAAACGGTCATACTCAGGGACATCTGAGAATGACCGCTTACGAATTTTTTTGTTTTGATCAGCTGTTTAATACGCTGCTTAAATTCAGTCTTTCTTCTTCTGATAAAGGTAAAAGCGGGAGTCGAACGGATCCGACATCTAATCCTTTCAGCTGAAGAGCTGTTTTGACAGGCGTTGGATTTGGCGCTGAGAATAGCTGGTTCATGATCGGCACCAGCTTTTGATGAATCAATGCCGCATTCGCTGTTTGTCCTGAAGCGTAGCTTTTTAGCATTTGCTGCATATCTAGGCCTACGATATGAGAAGCAACTGAGACGACTCCTTTTGCACCAACCGCAACCGCAGGAAGCGTTAGGCTATCGTCACCAGAGTAAACGTCAAAATCTTCTGGTGTCTCTGCAATGATTTTTGTCATGGCATCTAGATCACCGCTTGCTTCTTTGATTGCGACAATGTTCGGTATTTGCGCAAGCTTAATCGTTGTTTCTGGTGCTAATGAAGCAACCGTTCTTCCTGGTACATTGTAAAGCATGACAGGAAGAGATGTAGACTCGGCAATTGCTTTAAAGTGTGCATACATGCCTTCCTGTGATGGCTTGTTGTAGTAAGGTACGACAAGCATCACTGCATCAACGCCCGCTTCTTCTGCTTTTTTCGTTAGTTTAATAGACGCATTTGTGTTATTACTGCCTGTTCCTGCAATGATTTTACAACGACCATTTGCTAATTTCACCGATTGCTGAAAAAGAGCGACTTTTTCTTCAGTCGATAAAGTTGGCGATTCGCCTGTTGTCCCTGCAACGACTAAAGAGTCACTGCCGTTTTTTAACAAGTAATCAATGAGAATTGATAGCTTTTGGAAATCAATGTTGCCCTTTTTATCAAAAGGTGTAATCATAGCTGTTGCGATATTTCCGAAATTCATTTTTTTCACCTCATCATGATTCAATCACATTTATCTTGAAAGTTCAAACACTTCATGAAGGGCATTGACAGCCGCTCTCATGTTTTCTTCGTTCACTAACACCCAAATCGTCGTATGACTGTCAGCGGACTGTAAGATCGGAATATTTTGCTCAGATAGTGCAGATACAATTTTAGATGTGACACCTGGTACACCCATAATGCCTGCTCCAACAGCTGATACCTTTGCACAGTTTGTCGTGACAATCGGCGTATAGCCCAGATCTTTTAGGATCGCCGTTGCTTTTTCAGTCATTGCACCTGTCACCGTATAGACGATTTCGCTCGGTGTAATGTTGAAGAAATCAACACTGATTTGGGCATTTGCCATTGCTTTAAAGACTTCTGTTTGTACGCTGTACTGTCCCTCTTTAGCTGGGACTTTGATTTGTGTGACATCATTGACATGTGCAATACCCGTAATCAGGCGGTCGTACACATCATGACTCATTTTATCTGAGTAGTGTGATGTCACGAGTGTGCCCTCATCATCAGAGTATGTTGAACGGACCCTCATTGGTACTTTTGCTTGCATGGCAATTTCAACAGCTCTCGGGTGAATGACTTTTGCCCCTTGGTATGCGAGGTTACAAATTTCTGTGTATGTCACGACTCTCAGTGGTTTTGCATTTTCTACGATACGGGGATCTGCTGTCATGACCCCTTCTACATCTGTAAAAATATCGATGAAATCTGCCTGCAATGCAGCGCCTAACGCAGCAGCTGACGTATCACTGCCGCCTCGTCCGATTGTTGTCACGTCTCCATTTTTTGCAGCGCCTTGGAATCCAGCTACGACAACCACATCATGCTCTGAAAGTGCCGCCTCAAGACGTTCACACTTCATGTCAATAATTTTCGCATTTGTATGTTCTTTATCTGTCACAAAGCCTGCCTGTGATCCAGTCATCGCAACAGCCTTTAGCCCGTTTTCATTCAGCATACTTGAAAAAACAACAGCTGAAATATTTTCTCCGCAAGACACGAGTAAATCTTTTTCTCGGTTTGTCATATGCTGCGCACTGCCGTAAAGCAGACCTAGCAGTGTATCTGTCGCATAAGGATCGCCTTTTCGTCCCATCGCAGACACGACAACGACCGATTTATAGCCTTTCTCTTTTGCAGATAAGATATGTGCAAGTGCCCTTTTTCTTCCTTGATCATCTTTGACAGATGTACCGCCAAATTTTTGGACAATTATTTTCACTGTTTTCACTCCAAGTTCATTCTGACGTAACAGAAGAGAGCAGGCGAAAGATGCCTAACTCTCTTCTATTCGTCCTCATCATCCATTGAATGTTAAACTAATTTTAATGCTCGTAAGCTTTCTGCAATTTGAACGGAGTTCCATGCAGCGCCTTTTAGCAGGTTATCAGATACAATCCACATATGGAAGCCATTTGGACGATCCAAATCCTTCCGAATGCGGCCGACAAATACGTCGTTTTTACCAACAGCATCTGCAGGCATTGGATAAATTTGCTGAGACGGATCATCTTGTAATGTGATGCCTGGTGCATCTTTTAGGATGGACTTGATGTCATCAACCGTTGCGTCATTTGATTCAAGTTCAACGTAAACCGATTCTGAATGACCCGTTTCAATTGGTAGTCTCACACATGTTGCTGCTACTTCCAGCTCTGGCAAATGCATGATTTTTTTCGTTTCATTGATCATTTTCATTTCTTCAAATGTATAGCCATTGTCTTGGAATTTATCAATTTGCGGAATCGCATTAAAGGCAATTTGATAAGGCATGACTTCTGGTTTCACATCTTCTTTATTTAAAATGGCTTGCGACTGGCTGTACAGTTCGTCAATGGCTTCATGTCCTGCACCTGATACTGCTTGGTAAGTAGACACAATGACTTTTTTCATGCCATACGCTTGACGAAGCGGTTCTAGCGCCGCTACCATTTGAATCGTTGAACAGTTAGGGTTTGCAATGATCCCTTGATGGTCATGCAAATCTTTTTCGTTTACCTCTGGTACGACAAGAGGGGTATTTTCGTCCATACGAAAAGCACTTGTATTATCGACAACAATTGCACCTCGTTTGACCGCTTCAGGAGCTAGCGCTTTGGAAACATTTCCTCCCGCACTGAATAGTGCAATATTGACCCCTTCAAAGCTTTCAGGTGTTGCTTCTTGAACGGTATACTCTTGACCTCTGAATGTCACTTTTGTTCCAGCAGAACGTTTTGAGGATAGTAGAGTAAGTGTATCCATTTCAAAATCTCTGTCAGCTAGTGTTTTTAACATTTGTTGACCGACAGCTCCAGTCGCTCCAACTACAGCTACATGCAATCCTCTTCCCATCAGTAAAACTCCTTCCGACCCATCCATGATTCTTTTCTTTCGGATGGCCATCCTATGACTTTTTACATTTTATTTTACCATAGAAAAGCAAGGCTTGAAGTACCTTTTTTGAATCTTTCATGATTTTCTAGTGAATCTATTATTCGTTTGATCCAATTAAAATGGGCTGAATTTGTCTATGCTCGAGCGCCTCTTCTACTGTTTTCGTCAGTAGATCCATATGCGCTACCATGGAAGTCGGTTTTTTGAATGGATCATCTTGGCCGAATGGAATAAAGAAAATATTCTTTGTCGACATGAGTCTCATGAGATTTGTACCATTTAAACCTAATGCATCATTGGTGGAAATGCCTAAAACGACAGGGCGATGATTACGAATGGTCGCCTTAGCAGCCATTAAGACTGGACTGTCTGTTAGTGCATTTGCAAATTTCGCCATTGAATTGCCTGTTAAAGGCGCAATGACCATACAATCAAGTGGAAGTTTTGGTCCAAGCGGCTCTGCTTTGACGATTGAGTCAATCGCTTGAAATCCTGTCAGCTTCTCAATCCGCTCAATCCAGTCCGCTCCTTCTCCGAATCTCGTATTTGTATTTTGCACCGTATATGACACGACAGGACGCACTTCTGCCCCTTCTTTCACAAGTGATTCGATTTGCGGAAAAACGGCTTCGTACGTGCAGTGAGAACCTGTTAAACCAAAGCCGATTCTTTTCCCTTTTAGTGTAGTCATGATTCCATCCCCCTTTTTTCCTCCGCAAGTTCACATAAGAGCCCAGATAGCACTTTTGCAATGATCTGCCCGGCTGTCTTTGGTGCCACAATCCCTGGAAGTCCTGGTGCAAGAAGCGCCTTCACTCCATGCTTTTGTGCAAAGTCAAAGTCTGTTCCACCTGGGCGGGAGGCGATATCCAAAATGAGTGTCTTTGGTGTCATGCTGACGATGACAGATGAATCTAATACTAAGCTTGGAATCGTATTGATGATGATGTCGACATCCGTTACTTCATCTTTTAAACGGTCCATTGAAAATGGATCAAGTCCCATCTCAAAGGCTCGCGCTAAATGGGCTGTATCCGCAGCACCAACTTTCACTTCCGCACCTAGCGCCCGAAATGTGCGGGCAATAGTGAGCCCTGTTCGACCAAGCCCGAGAACAGCGACATGTGACCCATGAATCGTATAGTCCGTTTGCTGAATGGCCATCATGATAATCCCTTCAACTGTTGGAATAGAGTTATATATGGCAATATCATCTCGCTCAAACAGCTTCACAAGCTTCCGGTTCACCTGCTTTGCCATATTGTCTAAGTACATATTAGAAATACCTGAGTACAAGGTACAATGTGCAGGGGTTCTTTCTAAATATTTAGCTTCTAGCACGACCTTCTCATTTGAAAAAACGGTGGCAACGACCCCTTCGTCTGTAGCACCTGATACCGGAAGGATCATACTATCCACTTGTTCAAATGGAAGCTCTGACATTTTCAGCTTTTCAGCACCAATAAATCCATGATCCAGCTGATCAAATCCGACCAAAAACACTTTGGCATGCTGCTGTGACAGCTTGCGAATGATTTCAAGCTGCCTAGCATCTCCCCCGATCACCGCAACCGTTAAACCGCTCAACATACTGACCGTTCACCTTCTTTATTTAAAAAAGTCTGTAATATTTTCCGAATCTCCCTTTCAGCATATGAGGAGAGGATTCAGCCTGTGAACAAATCGGGAAGAGAAAAGAAAAAGAGCACCCTTTTATGATGGGTGCTCTTTTTCTCCGTGCGGCTGAAGTTCTTCAGGCACATCGAGAATGATCATATCTGATCCTATTTTTTGAATGTGATTCCACGGAACGCGGATGTCATTTCCTTGTTTTCGAAAGCCAAACCATTTGACGGAAGGTATGATGAGTGCTGTAATTTGACCGTCCTGTTCATTTATTTCAAGGTCGGTTTGTCCAAGCACGCCAAGCCGCTCCGCTCTTTTAATATCGACGATCTCTTTTCCTGACAGCTCACTCAGCCTCAAAATCGCATCACTCCCCTTCCATATCATATATGCAGCACAGAGGGTGAATAGACCGGGCCTCTTAATGACTAGTTTGGAGCGGAAGACGCGCCCCTTTGATATAGTGATCATGCCATAATTCCAAGTTGTAAAGCATCCACACTTTTTGGTCCGCTCCATTTTTGTTCTTCTGATTCGAATGATGTCGCAAAAATTGTTCTAGCGGCTCCTTTTGAAATAATTGTGTTGCAAAGCTTTGTTGATCAAGAAGTTTCTCTTCGATTTCCCCCATTCTTTTGTTCATCCAATGATACACCGGAACAGGAAAACCCATTTTTCTTCTATATAATATACGCTTATCCACCGTTTGCTCCATTGTCTTTTTCAACATATATTTCGGAATATCTTGGACCTCACTTGTTTTAAGGCTCGATTGGAAAAATGCTTGCACTTTGCTAGGTAGCCCTTTATAAGGAAGTTTGTACTTGAAAGGCATATCGTTGACAAATTGGATGATGCGATGATCAAGAAACGGTACACGTGCTTCTAGTCCGTGTGACATCGTCATCATATCAAGCCGGTCTAACAAGTTGGGTAAATGAATTTGTTGAAATAAATAGAGCAGTTTGTTTTCATACGACGCCCCTTCCATCTCTTGAAAGCAATGGGCGATCAACTGATTCATGTGCAAATCAGCAGAATCAATTGAATGCGCGTGCTGACCTAAGAGCTGCTCTTTTTCGCTATCAGTAAACCAAGCATATCTTTTTTTATAATGTTCCATTTCCCCATCAAGATGGATAAATTGATGCACCTGCTGCTGAAAGGACGGTTCAAATAATACCTTTGAAAGGATGGATGACAGCTTTCGGTTTTTTTGAAGCCATAAAATTTTACGCCAATCTGAAGGACTCCTAAATACACGTCCATACCCTGCAAACAATTCGTCCGCTCCTTCACCACACAAAACAACCGTTACATGCTTTTTTGCTTCACGTGACATATGGTAAAAAGCGACCTCATGAGGAATAGAAAGAGGATGATCTCTTCGTTTCACAACTTCTGGCAATAATTGAAAGTACTCTTCTTCACTCATTCGATGCGAGTGAAGCTTGACGTTGTATTGTTCTGCTGCGAGCTTGGCATAGCTTTCTTCAGAAAAACCTTCCTCTTCAAAGCTGGTCGAAAAACAGTGAATATTCTCGTTCGCATATTTGGACATCAAAGCGACAATCGAAGTCGAATCCACTCCTCCACTCAAAAAAGCTCCTACAGGTACATCAGACATCATTTGTTTTTGCACACTATCTTGAAGTAATTCAAACAATCCCTTTTGATAATAACGTTCTCCCCTGTCAATTCCATCAGATGGGAAAGGATATTGCCAATAGGCCTCTTTTGTCATTCCTGTTTCATCTATTTTCAAGATGACACCTGGGGGTAATGTTTGAATTCCTTGAAAGAAAGTTTGCTCGCCGATCGCATAACGGAAGGATAAATAACTAAGGACAGCCTCAGGCTGAATGGCAATTTGTATATCTGGATGCTGAAGAAGAGCCTTCATTTCCGATCCGAAAACAAGCCCTCCTCCACATTCTGAAACATAAAGCGGTTTAATCCCAGACCGGTCTCTAAATAAAAAGAATTCTTTCTTCTTTTGATCCCATATCGCAGCTGCAAACATTCCATTTAATTGCTCAATAAAAGAAATCCCATATTCTTCATAGCCATGAACAAGCACTTCTGTATCTGTCAGCGTACGAAACGTATGACCTTTATTCCATAAGTCCTCTCTTAGTTCTTGGAAATTATAAATCTCGCCATTTAAAATCACACAAATAGACTCATCTTCATTTGTTATTGGCTGCGGCCCAGATTGAATATCGATAATGGAAAGCCTCGTATGAACCAAACCAACTGAGTCGTCTTGATATACACCACTATCATCAGGTCCACGCACACTAAGTGCGTTTTTCATCTTCAGTAAGATGTGTGGATCAAGTGGTGCTTTGTTAAAATGACAATAACCTGCAATGCCGCACATAGACATGGCTCCCTTCCATCAATGATCTGACTGCTGAATCGTCATTGCGAAAATATGCATAAATGGATTATCTTGAAAGCGGATTTCATCAAAAACGATTTTTTGCGAGAAGGAAAGCGAATCAATCCATAGGTTTGATGTTAAATGATGATTGATGCCGGCTACCGTATGAATATAATCAAATGCATAAGCCAATCGATCATCAAATGCAGGTTCACGTTCAATCACATCGGTTAATGAAAGACGAGACTCCAAGACAACGGTCCCCTCTCGTAATAATGTCATCTTTTCATAGAGATTACCATTAGATGAACAACCTACGACATGGAGCGCTTCTGCTTCAACTGCCTGAAGTTGAATAGACTGACCCTCTAATTCAATATTGTCTCCTTGATCTTGATAAATGAACTGAAAAGGAATGCCTTCGACCAAAGAGTCCTTCACGTTCATGACCAACTCAGCCGGCAAAGAAGCCCCACCAATGGTTAATTGGCCTTTTTCATATTCATTTTGATATGTGATGCCTCTGTTATTGACATAATCATGAAGAGTGAGGGGTTGATAGGTTTTCATTTTGAATCACCTCTTTTAGTTGCGTGAGAAGGCTTGTCTCCACTTCTAATGTTTTTTGAAACCGATTCGACGTCCTTTCAATCATACTGCGAGGATTTTTGCTGAGGCCGACTCTAGCTGTAAAATTAGCAAGCACTGTCCAGCTTTGATAAGCATCTTCAAATGCTTGAATAAGGGGTTGTAAATGCTCATTTTCATATGATGATAAAAATGTCACCATATGTTTTCTGGAGTTGGCGACATCCTTTAGTCCTTCAAAATAAACATTGTCTAATAAATTACCATTTTCATCACCTTTGATACTATCTATATAATCTCTTTGAATGACTGAAATTGCATCAAGACCTGTGATAGCTCCAGGCAATTCAAAATGTGGCGGTGCACCTTCTAATATGGCGACATGCTCTTTTAAAACTTTCATTACATCCGGTTCTTTCTCAAGATCAACCTGTTTGATCCATTTATAACGATTTTCGGTTCGAGGCGTATGTTCGTAGACAGAGCGTGCGGCTTTCATCAAATGATCTTTACTCAATGTGCCATGATAGGAATAAGCATGGTCACTGATCACTACATGATCATCATTCACCTCAAGTACTTCCAATGTATGATATCCATGTTCTCTTTCAAAAAATGGACAGTACGGTAATTCAAATATATCTAAAGAAACAGACACAGTGCCTCTCTCAGGATGCTGTTTAAATACCCGATTCATATAAAGGTCTAATTCCTCTTCGGTGTAAAAAATTTCTTCTAAATGAATGCCATTATGATGCAGAATATCTTCACGAAAATGTTTAAAGGAACCGATCAAAACAAATCCTTGGTCTTGAGATCTATAAACAAGACCAGCTTGCCTCCAAATCCTGTCGATTTGAATTCCTTGTCTAAGAAGCATGGCTGCAATCGTTAATTGAGAACAGTTTAAATAATTGTTTCGGTAAATAGGTGCTGCTGTTGCCACAAATGTCTCCTCCTTTTTTACGCCATCATACCCAGCGATTTTTTAACGGGATAATGCCCAGTTCTTTTTTCGCAATCACTTCTTTTAATACATCTTCTGAAGGTGGATGAAATTTTGCCGCTTTCACATCTCGGCTTAAGCGCTCAAGCAAAGATCCTCGCTGTAATGAAGAAAAACCCTCGACCTGAGAAGCCAGCTCCACGATTTCTTCTGCCGCCTGCGTCACAAAGTGTTTAGTAATCAGCGTCTTCGTATACAATTCACTCGAGTAATGAGATTGTTTCTTTTCTCGATCTGCTTGCTGGGCACAGGCCATGAGCTGAGAATGAGCAACATCTAATTTCATTTTCATATCTGCAATACGAAATTGTTGACCTGGTAAAAAGGCTGATTTTTTCTTAGAAATTCGATCATTCCTTTTATATGCCATACCGAGGGCATGTTCATATGCTGCCTTTGCAATCCCGTAATAAACAGCGGTAACAGCTAAACGAAACCAATAGATTAAATGTTCAGTATCTTCTATTGCGTAGCCTTCCCGCCCGATGAGCTGATGATCAGGTATAAACACTTGATCAAAATGAATGTGATGACTCATCGATGCTCTCATTCCCGAATAATTCCACGATTCCTCCACCGCAGCACCTTCACACGGTAATGTCATTAAGAGCGCCGTCATTCCATATTGAGATGTGCATGACGACGGGGCATACTCACAATAGATTGGCAAATATTTAATGCGCGGTGCACCTGTCACAGTAAACTTAGTTCCACTCACAAGATATCCGCCATCTGTTTTTTCGGCGGTGATGGTTGGAATTCCCTCCATTTGCTTTCGCTGATAAATAAAAATCACATTCGGGTCGCTAACAGAAGCGATGAACTCTCCTGAATGCCGAATATCGTCAAATACCGAAGCCTGCTGCTCACTTGTCAGCACTTCAGAAAATGCGCCGAGCGAATAGTAATGCATCGCCATAATGAGGCCTGTTGACGCACACCCTTTAGATATGTGTGACAACAAGGTGATCGTTTCTTCAAATCCATATCCAAGACCTCCGTGTTGTTTCGGCATATTGGCGACATGTAATCCACAATCAATCAGCTCGTCTAGATTTTGATGCGGGAACCGAGATTCGGCATCCAGCTGCCCTGCTCTTTCTGAAAATTGGTGAATGAGACGATCAATCGTTTCTTGTCGAAGCTCTGTCAGTTTCATCTTCACCCCTCCTTTGTCTAAAGAATGATCTATTTTGTTTCAATAACAGATCTTCCGGTGTCCCTCTATCTCGCACAACATAATCGTTCCCCTCAAACAACAGTAGCTCAAGCGGAGAAGAATGACCTAAAAATAAGATAGGGCTGTAGCTCAGTCCATATGCACCAGATTTCTCAATACAAAGAAGATCCCCTACTTCCCCTTGCGGAAGCTCCACCTGCCTGCCAATTAAGTCTTCTGGTGTACAAAGTGGACCAACAATTGATTGTTTCACTACGTCTGCGGTGTTGCTGGAATGTTTAATGAGCCGCATAGGGTAATTATTGCGGAGCAGTCTGCCTCTAAACGTCATCGCTTGATGATGATGCATCCCGCCATCTGCTATTAAAAACGGCTGCCCTTTTGATTCTTTTACATATTGTATGGTTGTTAAATAAACACCACATTCTGCTAAAAGAAATCTCCCCATTTCTATAATAAATCTCGGAAATTCAAGCTCTGTTTCATATGATCTAATCAAATCCGCTACTTGTTGAAATAGCCTTTCAGCATGAAGCGGGGTTTCATGCTGAAAATACGGAATGCCAAAACCGCCACCTAAATCAACCATCTGGCATGTTCGTCCATATTCATTCTTGATTCGAACAGCTGTGTTAAGTGTGTATTCAAACGATGATAAAAGCGATGTTTCATCAAGAACTTGAGTTCCCAGATACATATGGATCCCTTTAAATAGCAGCGAATGATCATACTTCTGAAACAGATCAAATACATCATTCAGTTTAGATTCATCTATTCCAAACGGACTTGGAACTCCGCCCATTTTTATTTTGGCTCGTGATTCAATTGATTCTGGATTGATCCGAATGCCTACTGATGCCTGCTTATCTTGACGTTTTGCAGACTCAGCGATGTAGGTGAGTTCTTCCTTAGATTCGGCGATAATACAATAGATCTCATGCTGAACAGCGGTATCAATCTCTTCCTTCTGCTTACCCGGTCCAGAAAAAATGATATGCTGCGGTGAATAACCTGCTTTTATCGCCATGAAAAGCTCTCCTTCAGAAGCCACTTCTATACCAGCCCCAAAAGACCGTAACAATGATGCAATCGAGACATTTCCATTGGACTTAAATGAAAAGAACACCTCAGCTGTTTGATGGAGCCATGATGTAATGTGCTCATAGTGCTCTTTCAATGCATCTCCATCGTATACATACATCGGCGTCCCATAACGATTCGCTTTCTCTAAGAGCGTAAAGTCATTTTCCAGCACTTCTCCTCCTCCTTTCTAATGAAAATTCCATCTCATCAAACATTGTCAGCATATGAATCTGCTTGTCCTTCTTCATATGGTAAAACAAGATAAACAATCGATAGTGCCACGTATCATCAGATCTCGTCTTACCAAAAGTATAAATAAAGAACCCGCCATCTTCTCCCGGATTGAGTGCTTCTGTTACCTCCGTTAAGACATCTTCAAATGGCAGTTCAGCGCTGCATGAGAATCGTTTAAAGCGGCTTTCGATATATTCGTAGGTTGAAAAAAAACGACAAATCAGTGGGAGTAAATAAGTGACCTGTGTGAACCGGGCATTTATTTCGATGATCGGTATAAGCTGTTCATTTTCATCAATAATTGAATCGACACCAACCACACCACGATACCCTTCATCATAAAGAAGCTCTATGATTCGATGCATGCTTGCTTCGTATTCACGTTTTTTGTCCAATTCATACACAGGCGCAAAATCCGTCCCTAAGTAAATGCCGTCCTCATTAATTTTCTGCTCTGTAATGGAGAGTAAGTGTGACCCCTCCTCTTGAATGAGCAATTGGGCATTTAAGGACCGTTTAATCGGATGCCATCCCTCTAAGAGCAAATCCGTTTCGATATTCCTTCTTTCAATAAAGGTCAGCAGCTGCATAAATTCTCGGTCATTTTTTAAAATACGCAGCCCCTTCCCAGATGATCCATAAGGTATTTTCAGAACCATTTTGGAGAAATGCTTCGCCTTTAATTCTTCATACGTCTGTTTTAATTCGTCAGCATGATGACAGATAGCGCCGCACGTGACGTTAAACAGATGTTCTTCTGCCCATCTTCTAGTAGAAATCTTATGATTGAACCGCTTTACGAGTGTAGCATTTGAGCCGTATATCGTTCTTTTTTCAATCAATGCTTCTTTTTCAAGGGATTCATCTAAAAGATACGGTACAATCAGTCCATTTAATGTAAATGCATGGTCTAATTGAGTCATATGCGGAAGCTGGACACCTTGATTTTCCAAATAGGCTAAAAAAGCTTTATCAGGCTGATGATGCAAGATGACATGATGCTCTTTAGATGCAATCAAAAGCAGTTGTTGTTCTTGCTGAAGAACCAGTTGATTTTGAACATGATCTGTCATGACTGGTAAAGCTCTTGTTTGATCCCAGCTTTGTTCTTGATTCATATTCCCATACCAAATCACGTCATTTCTTCCCTTAAAATCAAATAGCGATGCCGGATCTTTCATGACACTACTCCTTATGCACAGAATGCTTGTTAATATCTAAAGATCGATTAATATGAAAGAATCGTTTGCGAATTGGTTGATTCCAAGTATGAACGACATCATTTGCATCCAGCACTTCGGATAAATAAGTAAGCGATTCAGGCTGAAGTGCATCCATGACAAGTTCAGGAATCGTTTGAGGAAAGACCTCATTCACATAATGAAAAGCAAAATAGACCATCTTTTCAAAGCCATACGCTTTCGCCTGGCGGACAAACAAATCCACATCGAGTAGGTCTTCCTTCATAAACATGCCATATATATCTAGCAGTTTATAAAGCAGTAAGTCTTTCATTGACTCCACTTCATTTAAATAAATCGCTTCTTTATAAAAATGAATACATAGGAAAAGAAGCATATCCTCTTCTTTTAAAGACCATACATCGTGCTGATCAACAGACGTTTGAATTCGTCTAGACAGCATTTCTTTGACGATTGAATCCGTTCGGTTCCCTGTCATAAGGTCAACTGAAAACTGAACATCAATTTTATGACAATCAATAAAGCGGCAATCTGGTGTAGGTTTCATATAGGTGTAGGTTTGATGTGAGTTCATGATGAGGTAAAGGATGTCTTTGCGTTTTGCAGGTGTGACTGTCTCCGTTTCATAGTTCCAAGAACCTTGAATATAACCTAATTCGTTTAATACGTGTCCAGTTTCTTGCAGCTGATCTTGTGAGATAAAGAGATCGTTGTCCCCAAATAATCGAAGCCCAACATCACCGTATGCCCACTGGCCAATCACACTTCCTTTTACAATGGCATATTCTATTCCTTTTTGATCAAGTGCTTGAAATAACTGATCATTGAACTTGATATTGTCTCGAGCCGTTTCTAATTGACCCTTATACATAATCTCTAATGACTTTAAAAAATAAGTCGCTTTAAACTCTTTTCTTAAATGAATGGCATAACGTTTAATATTCTTCCAAGCAATTCCTGCTGTCCGGTGAACATGCAGCATCCCGAGAATGACATTCCAGTCTTGCTGCTTATACAAAAGCTCCTGCATCTCTTCAATTTGACTCGCTTTTAAAAAAGGAGTGGATAAAGTGAGAGCTGTATGTTCTTCTTGCGTCAGATTACTTTGCAGCATAGCGCTCCTCCTTTAAATGACGCATGTCTTTCGGCCAATCCTTTCGATTTCGACCGTATGTTTGTAAAAACACTTGAACCCAACGATCGATCCCAAATGCCGCACAACCTGAATAAAGCGGCAGACCATCTTCTCCGCTAATATGGAACCTTTCGCAAAGCATCTCTCCGCAGTCATTAAAAGAAGCGATTGAAACGTCTTTCTTTTCTGTCACAGCGACTAATTCATATTTGCTATTAGCCATTAATTGATAATTCGCTTTATCCATATCATCATAAAAGAAAAAAGGGTCATTTGCGGTCGTGACCTTTCCACTTAGACCAAGTTGATGAAAGCATTCCCATGTGTTCTCAAGGAGTGTTTTTCTCGTTTCATTGATAAATTCTTGATGACCAATAAAGACAATTTCGCGCATACTAAATTCTATTTTCCTGAGAGGGTCCACTTTCCAAGAGATTTCATGTCTAAAACATTGCCCCGTTGCTGTCATCATGTGATTGTCTGTATACGTCTTCCCTTCCCATTCCTCATAGCAGTGATAACAAATACACGGCTGTAAAAAACGGCCTGCCTGCTGGAAGTGTTCAGGCTGAAAACCATGATGCTTTTCTCGAATATCATCAATGATTTGATAATCATGAGGGATCTCAAAAACAGAATAAATATTTTGCGGAAAATTCGTATGATACTTACATTTTTCCATTAAATCTTTACTGATCGTCGAAGGATATCGCCTTACTTTCGCTCCAAGTGAAATCCCTATATTTAAAAATAATTGATCAAAGTAGTTTGATAGTTCCAATTCAACTTCATCATAGAAGGTTCTTTTCTGATCTTCCCCGCTTAGTTTCGAACGAACAGGCTCACTAGATAAATGAATATTTGATTTTATTTCTTTTTCACGAAATCTCCGCAGCTGTGCGATATTTGACGATAGATTCGAAAACGCAGTTGATATTGCCTCCTTGTCTCCCATTTTATCTACGGTTACTTCAATCATAGATTCCTCTTCGTTAAGAGCCACGTGCACAATATGAGCAGATAGAAATGAAACTCTTTCCATAAAATCCGATATCATTGTATCTTCTAATGCTTCTGGTAAAGGCAGTTGAAGGGTCCTCAACTAAATCCCTCCCTTTTCATTGATAACGTGCGGCGTTTCAAATGATTGTAAAACTTTAAATAGATAATCAGAAATAGGCTCCTGTAAATGAACATCACTTAACTCAATCGCCGACGGATGACTATCTTGAACGGATAGCCCCCACTTGGCCTTCTTCAGCATCAGCCTGTCATTATGACCATTTCCAAAGGCAATCACACGATCTAAATCTCTTTCTCCAAAACAATCGAATAAATGGTGCTCAAGCATGTCTGCCTTACAAATCCCCTTTGGAGATATGACTTGAGCATTTAAAAACTGGGCATCTGCTACGTCGCAATGACAATTTTTTAATTGTTGAGCAAGATCCACTTTTTCTTTTGGTAAAATAAATAGTTTAGTTACATGGTCAAAGCTAAATTCTTTCTTGTGACCAACCTCTATTTTTTCTCGTGGAAAGGTGTATAGCATGCAGTATTTCAACTTAGCGCTTTTACTTGATGCCATGTGCTTTCCATGAGATTCCATGACAAAATCAGCTTTTCCATCAAGTGATGTGATGATCTGTTGGCATAAAGCTGCATCTACATACTGCTTCACCTCAAATGTTTTCTTTTCATGATGACAAATGACATTCCCATCATTCAGCAAAACATCATGATGAAATAAGGCGAGTAGAGATCGATCTAAATCCAGAGAGAAGAAAGAATCATAGGTTCTTCCTGTCACAATAATGGGAATAATGCCTCTTTGGCGCAGCATGTTCACTGCGCCATGGACATCACCAATAAGCTCGCCTCTGTCATCAATTAATGTTCCATCCAAGTCAAAAGCGGCAAATTTGATCTTGCGAAGATTGAGTTCCGCTTCCACTGGTTACACCTTTTTCAGCTCAGCATTTGCCACATATTCATTGAACAGACGTAATGATTCTGAATCGACTTGTCCAATTGGTGGACTCTTAAATAAGAATGGGCAGACGTCATGTATGACACCGCTATGATTCATATCTTTCGCTGCTTTTGCAACACGCATCGCATTCGCAATGACACCAGCTGAATTCGGACTATCTTCTACTTGTAAACGAATTTCAAGTGAAATGTCAGAATCTAAAACCGAATTCCCTTCTAATCGCAAGAAGCAGACCTTATGATCCCCTAAGTAGCTGACATAACCATTTGGACCTGCTGCCACTTCACTGGCATCAATACCTGAAGCGAACAATGCTTTTCTCTTCGATTTTTGCTTACTCGTTGATCTCATAGGGTTGGCTAGGTTTAAAAAGTCCGTATTGCCTCCAACATTTAGTTGGTACGTATTGGTGATATCAATCCCGCGGGATTTTAAAAGTTCAATTAAGGCTGTATGCAGTGTGGTTGCACCTAAGTGACTTCTTAAATCGTCTCCAAGGAGCGGGGTCTCCGACTCTTCAAACATTTTGACAAACTCAGGATCATTTGCCACCGGTTCAGGTGTCGCATTAATAAAGGCTGTTTGAGCGTGTGCACACGCCTCTGCGTACACACGAACTGCTTCAAACGAACCTGTTGGTAAGAAGCAGACGAGTACATCTGCCTGAACATCTTTTAACCTTTGCGTCACATCATGTGTTTTCATATTCAGTGAATGTTCATGTGGTTGAATGCAGTTGGACAAATCTCCTTCAAGTCCATCACATAAAGGACCAGCTTCGACGGTTACTTGGAAAAACGGAACATCGATATGTTTCACTGCAGCTGTTGGTTTAGTAAAAATGGCCTCTGATAAGTCTTTTCCGACTTTATTTTGATCTACTTCAAAAGCGGCAACAAATTCGACATCAGATAACTGATAGCCTCCAATGACGTCATGCATAACACCAGAGAGCGTATCCTTTTTTTCCTTAGCCAACTCAACAAATTGAACGATACTTGACGCACATGATCCTACTCCTGCAATTGCTACACGAACTTTTGTCATGTTCAAAACCCCTTTTTTATGAATTTATAGAGCCAATTTTCGCTTTTGACGAGATTGAAAAATACACCATTCCTGGTAACCTAATTCCTTCAGCGTTTGTTTCACTTTCAGCCAATCATCTGCCACGCGGGCGGGCTGATGAGCATCTGAGCCAAACGTGACATCCACACCATAAAATTTGGCTCGCTCTAATAGATCCATTGATGGATACCAGCCTCCGCAGTCTTTTGTTTTGCCAGAGGTATTCACTTCAATCACAGAACCACTCTCCGCAATGACTTTTAGCGCATCATCGACAGCTTCTGTTTTGAGATGAGCAATTTCTGGATAAAAACCTTTTAAGGCGTCAATATGACCCAAAACGTCGAACATTTGACTCTCAGCAGACATCTTAATCAACTGGTAATACGTCTCTTTTTCAATGATGGCTTGTTTCTCTGTTATTCGTTCCCAGCGTTTCCGGTTAAATAGGTCGTATCCATTACTGACATGAACCGAGCCAATGATATAATCAAATGGATAATGTCGATACACGTCTCGGTAGAGGGCTTCGTGTTCTGGAAAATAATCAGATTCAACACCTAACAGCACGTGAATTTTCCCCTCATATTCCTTTTTCAATTGCAGGACTTCCTCTACATATGATTGAAATTCACTCTTAGCCATCGCTACCCATGGTTTAAAATGATCGGCCTCTTCACCAAAAAACGGGGAGTGATCCGATATTCCGATACATTCTAGACCTAGTTTGACAGCCTCATCGATATATTCTCTGATGCTTCCCTCCGCATGACCACAGCGTTGATGATGTGTGTGCAGATCAAATTTCATCAAAATGTTTACTCCTCTACATGGCAGTATAGCCGCCGTCAACCATTAAATTTTCTCCTGTGATAAAACTCGCTTCATCAGAGAGAAGAAAGATGACAGCAGATGCGATCTCTTCTGGATCAGCTGTTCGTTTTAACATGTGCATCCCTCCAATATCAGGGTGCTGATTTGCTTGATCTCTTGTCAACCCAAGTTCTTCCAAGTGGAATCGTTCGTTATTTTTGTTCCACACCGTACCGGGATTCACTGCATTCACACGAATACCTGCATCCGCCAAATCCATTGCCATGCATCGCGTCATATTCACAACGGCTGCTTTTGTTGCGTTGTATGTTAAATATTTCGGCTGGGCAATATGACCTGAAATGGAGGCAATATTTACAATGGATCCTTTTCCTATTTTCTCCATGTAAGGTGACGTGTGTTTGACACATAGGGCTTGCCCCATAATATTTAAGTCCATGATGCGCCGCCATTCTTCAACAGTAGCTTCAAGGCCACGCATGATAAAAACGGCTGCACAATTCACAAGCATGTCAATTTTCCCAAAATGATCGACTGTTCTTTCTACCATTGAGACAATGGCTGCCTCATCAGCAATATCAGCTTCTATAAACAACACATCATATCCGTTTTCTTTGAGCTGTTTTTCTGCTGCTAGTCCGTAATCTACATGGTGATCAGCAATGACGACTTGCGCACCTTCTTGTGCTGCTCGTTCTGCGACCGCATATCCAATCCCCTGCGCCCCGCCTGTCACAATCACTGTCTTTTCTTTCATTCCTCGCATGTAGCTGCCTCCTCTTACCACTGAAGTCTTTTACCGTCTCTTAGTAGCTCTCCTGTTGGTCCATCTCGGGGGAGCTGTGCCGCCCATACGATTCCTGATGCGCCTTCCTGTACAGTTTTAACCGCCTCTGATGTCCCCATGTCCGTTTGTACCCAGCCAGGACAAACCGCATTCGCAAGAATAGAAAATGGCGCCCCCTCTAAAGCCGTGACTTTTGTCAGAACGTGCAAAGCCGCTTTTGACATCCTGTAGTAAGGACCGCTTTTTCCGTCACGCCTAACATCGTTTGAAGCGGAGATGGCGGAGAGCCTGCCCATGCCGCTAGATACATTGACGATTCGTCCATATCCAGCCTCTTTCATGTAAGGGAAAACCGCCTTGGTCATTCTAGCTGCGCCATACACATTGACATTCATCGTTTCTTCTAGTGTCGATACAGGAAGATCTAAAAAAGATGGAAAGGCGTCATCCATTATGTTGTCAAGAAAGACTCCCGCATTATTAATCAGCACATCCACTCTCCCGTACGAATCCTTTATAAAAGCCGACAGACGTTCAACCGACTCTTCGTTTGTCACATCTAGCTGGTATGGCACAACCTGCTCATTTATATCAGAAGCAGCTAATTCAGCATTTTCAATCTGCCGTGCTGTTAAAATGACAAGCATGCCATCTTGCGCAAGCTGTCTGCACACTTCTTTTCCAATGCCTCTATTTCCACCAGTGACAACAGCAACCTTCATATCCTCATCTCCTTTTGGAGATACCACTCTTCTTTCAGCTGGCTTGATGCAGATTCTAGCGCTTCCAAGGACCAATCAATATACCAGTTCAATAAGTGAGGTGTGTAAGTATGCAGAAGTGTTAAATACCGCCCTGTCGGAATATATAAAAGTCTGATAAAACCAGATATAGAACGCCACTCGTTTTCAGATAAGTCATCGGCATATGCCTTTAAAAATTGAATCGTTTTCACAATGTCTAGTTGAAACGTTCCCCGCTTGATTCTCGTTAACAAAAAAGCAGATATGGCTGCATCATAAATTCGTGGTCTATAACCTGCTGTATCAAAATCAAGAACCATGGCGAGCTTCTTATGACGGATGAGCAGGTTGCCAGAATGAAAATCACCATGTGTGACAGCATGAGGCAATGCCTCATAAAGACTGGGATTTATCAGCGTGAGTACATTCATCAGCTCCCGTTCATACACTTTAAGCAAAGAAGCAGCCTTTTTAGAAGAAACGACTTTCTTTAATACACTTGCCGTTTGATCCAGAGTGTCGTCCGGTGAAGTTATCCAGTTTTTCAATTCGCAGTTTGGGTTCACTGGCCCTTTCGGTAAGTTCTTTAATGAATGAAGTTGTCTTAATACCCGAATGGCTTCTTGTTCATCTGAACGATTTCCCATTTCATATGGTCTTCCTTCAAAATAGGGCCGCAGCTGCCAAAAATGTTCTTTGAATAAAATGGTTTTACGACCGTTCTCTGCCTCTATCATTGGTTGAATCGGGAAACCATGATCAAGCAAAGCATCTGTTAAATCTTCTAAATATTGAAGCCACTTTGCATCATGATTTCTCGCACATTTTTTTAAGACAAAGCGGGTTTTAGCATCCTCTACAAGCCAGCCTTCATTAGGACTTCTTCCGTTTAAAGGTGTTAAACGGATTGGCTGTTCCGAAAACCAATATTTCAGGACATTATCAGCATCATCAGATTTCATCATGTCCTCACCCCTTTTTCTCAAGGTTTTTGATTTTCCTAAGTACCAGATCTGCTGCTTCCTGCTTGTCTATGCGCAGGCATTTCACACGTGATTCTTTTTTTAATTTATGAAAAAGCTTCTCGTTTTGATGGAGCACCTCTGGATACACATGAAAGGCATATGAGAAAAATTGGAGCGCATTACCTATTCGCTCCTTATTTCCATTCCAAAGTTTCTCCCTTGTCATGAGCCGCTTGAACGTCCTTTTCATGAGACGGGGGAATGTATTCCTTCTCTTCACATCAAGCCATATGATCGTATCAGCATATTCAGTCAAGATATGGTGAACAGATGAATATTGACCATCAATCACCCATTTCTTTTGTTTAACAACTTCATGGACGTTATCGATAAACAACTTCCTATCTGTTTTTTTCCAGTTCGCTTGCCAAAATAGGGCATCGAGCTCATAGTGAGGTAACATGAATTCCTGTTTCAAGTGATGGGCAAGGGTCGTTTTTCCAGATCCAGGTGGACCAACAATCCATATTCTCTGGCTAGCTCCTTCATTATTCAAGTGGTTCCCCCCTGTTACAGAACACGTTCATGCTTTTGAATGTCGTTTCTCACCTTTGTTAACAGATCTAATGATTCATCCCAATTGAGGTTTTCAGTTAATTCAAATACTGGCACTTCGCTTGAATGAATGGACACATCTTCACATAACAGATCTAGTGATTCCTCCGAAAAGCCATTTTTCTTTAACAACTGGCCAAAAAGTGTATGTGCGGGAGTCAGCCTTGTGTCAGGTGTACGAAAATAGTGAATCATTCCCGCCATTGCTTCTACAGGTCCTGGTGACAGGTGAATGCCATTAAATCGAGTACACACGTTCGTTAAACCAAACCGTTTTTGCTCCGAGAGCAGCATGTGTTTAAAAGAACCTGCTTTTGCCTCTTTAGGGTCCGTTGCACCGATAAAGTCTTCTCTTAACATCCTCATAGGCTTCTTTGAAAAACATTCCATGACGATAATAGACTTTGCAGGTGCAGTGAACCACTCAATTTGACAAGGGTGGAATGAATTGAGCAGAAGCATCTGTTCTCCATCCACCTCGGCCTTTATGGCGTATGTGCCCGCACCTAGCTTGTCCACCTTCATGTTCCGTGTAAGAAGCTCTAAACCATATGGCGTAAGCTCTTCGTACTTTTGTAAAAATTGATGGCCTCCATATATGAAATGTTCCTTCTGTTTAAACTCTGGATATTTAAAGAACAGCATCTTTTTTGCCGTATCTGACAATTCACTCAGACCATTTTTAGAGATTTTGTTCAGCATCCCATATTGTTTTTCTATTATTTTCTTTTCTTTCAAATATAAGGATGATATAACGCGCACGGCTCCTATTTCTACATCATGATTATCTAAGCGTAGGAGAAGTTCATCTAGTATTCGATCAAGCTGTACACCTTTGTGAATACTGGTTAATTCAGGCTTTAGCATCAATAGAAGATGATGTTGATTCAATTGTTGGTGTTTTTCAATTTCATATGGATGAATGGTCACTGCCATGGGTTCTTTTGTATGAATACATGCATGAACGGCATCAATGACTTTTTCTTTCATCCTTATTACCACATTGTCACGCCTTTAAAAATTAAATCTTTTGTCACATCGCCCATCGAATGAACCGCATTCATGACAATGTCTTCAATTCTCTTTCTATCCACTTCATTTCCATCCCACTGTTCAATACGGACGGCAATTTCATCAGGGTTGTGGAGCGGTGCTTCTTTTGAAGTAAAGATATGCACTTCTGTTGGCTTTTGAATGGTTTCAAAAACTTGATCTGCCAATCGTTGTGCGAGCACTCCATACAATTTCCCTGTATGATCAAGCGGGTTTTTACCAGCCGGCGCTTCAATACTCATAGACCGCATTGGGGTGATCAATCCATTTAATCGATTTCCTCTTCCAACAACACCTACATCGCCTGTATCTGCTACAGAACCAAGTGCAGTTAAGTACGGGCGACCATTGCGATCTGTTGCGTTCAGCATAAGATCAGGGGTAAGTCCTAACGTTTCATGAATATAGCGTGCAATTTGATCCTGACATTCTTTTTTACGGGAAAAATATTCCTCAAGACTATGAATATCTTTTGCTAGAAAAGGCATGTTTACTATGAGTTTGAAATCTTCATGACGTCTGCTTCCAAATATTTTCACATCCCAGCCGGTATCTGGGTTCACCTTTTTAAATTCTGGTCCATTCACATAACGCTCTGTATAGAGAACGAGTTTCTCAAGACGGCTTAACGGGGCATGAGCATGCAGTAAATTACAGTCATTTGAAACAAGCTTTGGATCCCCGATTTCGATCATGTCTGTTTCAACCATCGGACGATATCTTGAATTTTTACGCCCTGCCCCTTGATGATCAACAATCCGGCAGTCAATGACGAGATGTTCGTCAGCATCAAATCCGGTCGTCACCTCTGATAACACATCTTTGGCTGCATCGAAAAGAATCTTTTTAAGAGGAATCGGCTCATCACCGTATGCGTATGCCCCTTTTCCAGCAAACACAACTTGATAAGGTTTGACCATTGTTCCTTTTCCGTACGATACATCAGCATCTCCGCCAAGAAGCATCACTTTGTCAAACCAGTGGTGTGCTACTCTGCCGAAATGTTCCATGCAATATTGAGAATAATATTGAGAAGCTCTTTCTGCGATGGCGTCACACATCGTATCTGGATGCCCTACTCCTTTACGTTCTACAAGCTCATATGGAATTTGTTCGATATCCTGGCCATCGCCTTTTAAAATATCAAGAATGGTTTTTTGAATTGTTTTCATTATCAATCGCCCGCTCTCTTTTAAAATATAAAAATATTGATCGTTCATCTTAAAACAACATGAAACATTTGGTAATATATATATATTCTGTATGAAAGAGGTGTCTATTTTGATCAATGAATCGATCCTACAACGCTTGCAAGATACAACCACTGACATGAAGAAGTTATTGAATCAACATCAAATCCCTGGCTGCTCTATTTGTATTTCTCATGAAGATAAGCACATTTGGTCGTGGCATGAGGGCCTCGCTGATATTGAAAGCGGCACCCCTATTACAAAAGACACAACCTTTCGAATTGGTTCTGTGACTAAGCCTTTTACTGCAATGGTCATGATGAAAATGCGAGAGGAAGGATTGATTCAACTCGATGAGCCTATTCATACTTACGAACCTTTACTATCTTTCATAAAAAGTCACATATCTGAACCAATTCCACTCACTTTCCGAATGATTGCCTCTCATATCTCAGGACTGCCCAAAACACTCGATAAAGCAACTCATCTGCGAGATATGACATTAGCTCAGTGCATGGAAATACTGACTATTTTTACACCGCCTTGGTCTATCATCAATTATTCCAGTCTTGGCTATTCAATCTTAAGTAAAGTACTAGAAAAAGTGAGTCAACAGCCACTTAGAGAATTAGTGCATACCCGCATATTAGAACCGCTCGATTTGCAGCAAACTGGATTTATTGAAACTGCATCAACAGCCAAAGGGTATACCCTTTCTTCCTCTGGCCTTTCCGGCATATCCTATCCAAGTGCTGAAACACCATCTTGGGAGGACGGTTCAAGCGGACTATTCTCTACAGCAGATGATTTGATTCGATTCATTCAAGCTCAATACGACGGAAACCGTCTGCTTCATCAGCATTCGCTAAAAGAAATGCAAAGCCCCGTTATGGTTGAAGAAGATTTCACTAGAGGTGTTGGTCTTTCATGGTTTTTGAGACCTTTTAACGGATTCACCTTAGCTGAACATAGCGGAGAAATTAAAGGCTTCACCTCCTATATTGGCTTCATTCCAAAGCGTAAATTAGGTGTTTGCATTCTCTTAAACTCTGACGAAAGGCTCGCTCGGCCGATTGCCGACATGCTCTTTCAAATCTTGCTGCCAGCAGATCACGAACAGATAAAAAAGCGTGAAGACCGGCTCAAACGAATGTTTAGACAATCGTCTCTTTAAATGGAACTCACTTTTTTGTTTAATAGATCTGGAATCGCGTCCTGCAAATACCGTGGATCACCCTCTAAATAAAAACATGGCATATTGAATAAATGATGGATCAGCTCAGATGCCTTTTGTTCAAGAAAGGTGTCTGACACATGCCGAAGGCCGAGCCAGCCTTTTAAATAGTCAGGATCTTCTGGTTCTCTTATATTGGCGACCATGATATCTTTTGCTCTCTGATCATCTTTTTTTACTGGTACAAGCCTGATCTCACCTGATCCTATTTTGAGTGAAGGGAAAATCACCATATTTACCTTCGTAGAGCTCCGAATCGTTGTTCCTGTCATGTCAGCAGCTTCTTTTGGTGTAATTTCAAACTTACAGCCGCTCGCCCATTTTTCTTTTGCCTCTTCCTCTGTTGATATGGTTTCATCCCATATTCTTTTATCTTGTGACCGGCTGAATTTTTTGTTTTTCAGTTCCTGTATATTTGTTGTGGCTTGGACGGTTCCTACTCCAAGTGCTAAGCACATCGGCCATCCATACACAGTAAGCTCCTGATCTTCAAGCACTGAAATAGAACGATCGTTTGTGATGAAATCTGCTCCTCCATGATGCAAAAACTGCCACATAGTGGTTGACTTCCCGGCACCTTTATCGCCAATAATGAGCGCTCCTTTTTGGCCATCTTCAAAAGAGACAGCCGCTGCATGCGTAAAGCATCCACCTTGATTTTCTAATGTTCTAAGGGCAATTTCTCGAACGATTCGCAGTGGACAGCGTATTGCAGATTCATTATTGTTTTTTCCAATCACAGCATAACGCCCTTTATAGATCGCCACACTATGCGGCTCGTCACCTTCATGCGAGGCAAACAATACTTGATCGTCTAATTTCAATCGTTTGTAAGTAAACTTCCTTTTTGCTGTAATCGTTTCACCCTTTTGAAAGCACGCATTGCGAACGGACTGTTCAAGGTCAGGATCAATGATGAACCGTATATCAATCTGTGAAGGCATATCCCCGACATGGCTATCTGGTTCTTTCGGGATATAATGTTCGATATCTTCAATTGCCAGCGATTCGGTTGATAAAATGTTAAAATGAATACCTGCAAACACAAATGATTTTTCATAAGGAAAATCATTCTTTGGCTTTTCAAAAAGCGCTTTTATCTCCATATAGAATCCTCCTCTTCATTTTGCTACTGCCTTTCAGGGAACAGCTGTACGACAGGCTCCTCTTCAAGCTCATCGCGATTATCCAAGCTAAAAAAACGCTCAACAAAAGATTTCTTCCACATTTTCGAAGAACCAAAATCATTTTCTCCATAGGTTTCTAAGAACGATTGGTCACTCATGTCTAACTGCTGCAATTGATCGATATAGTTCGTTTGATACAATAAATCTACAAACGTAAACGTGTAAAAAAGTGCTTTCTCGGCCCCTAATTCCTTCGCTCTTGCTTGCAAAGCATGCCAATCAAGTTGGTTTTGCTCTTCAGCAAACTTGACGTACTCCCTTACATCGCAAAACTTAATCAAATTGAGATCTGCATGTAAATAAACATACTGTACATTTGTTGCTTCCTTGTATAAATGGAAAGCAAGATGAATGAGAAAATCTAAAGGTTCAAGCATATAAGTATCCGTTTGCAAAAATGACTTTTCATTAGCAGCATCTAGCAAGGCATTTGTAGCGTCGTAGTTTTTTTTCAGCTCAACATCGTATGAGAAATCAACACGGTGAACCTTCAAAAAGTCTTCTCCGCTCCGTTTAATATGTGAATAAAGATTCCCGGCATTCATTCTCCACATCATTTCTTCTTCTCGGGAAATCGGTATTTCTTGATCGGTTGCCCAGTCATATTTACCGATGATAAACCCTTCCTCCTTGAGCAATGAAGAAGCTCTTTTTCGATCATCTGGATGAATTAAGAAATCAATGTCTGACATCATTCGGAGTCCATAATCTTTGTAAACAAGAGGCGTTAAAATGGCTCCTTTAAGAGGGACTGCTTTCAGCTTTGCTTTTCGAAATGTTTGTAAAAGACGCTTTAATTCCTTGAATCTCTCCATATTTTTTTGACGATTCCCGATATAATGATAATGAAGTAAAAATTTGTAGGTTGTCGTGATTTTTTTTTCATCATCAAGGCGAATCAAATGAGGCGTCATCAGTTGAAGTACCTTATGTCTTGATGCAAGTCCAATCAATTGAGGTACATCGATGCCGTCTTTTAATACATCTCTCATCAACTCTTCTTCTTTTTCATTTAATTGAATACGTGAGCCAAGTAATAGCAGCCTCTCTTCATTTGAGAGAGTGGATTGATCCAAAACAGCTCGCATGTGGATTACTCCTTCCCGTATAGTGATTTAAATCGAGTGATAAATCGAGTGCGTTTCCCTTTTCGATTGACTGGTATGTCCAAATCATCTGTTAGTCTATGAAACCATTGATCTGCCTCATATGCTTTTTCACTGTCATATTCAATTTCTAATTCATGATCTGTGATGCCAAGATAGCTGCTTTGATCCAGATCCACTTTGATGCCTGTCTCGATATAAAAGGTAGTTCGTTCAGTAACCAATAGTCCTAACAACTCTGGCTGTTCAGTCATTGTAAAAGGTAAAGACGTTATGAAGTTCTGTACATCTAGTTTTTGCGGTAGATCCTCAATAGGAAATGACATTTCTTCTCTTACTCTTTTATAGCCAGATGTTTGACTGGGACATTTGATCTCAAGTGTTCGTTTGCCGCTGGTTTGACGGATCCGTACGGTATAGCCATATCGTTTTAATAAAAAATCTGAGGTGTCATAATAGTAATTGAAGTTAAGTAGATACGCGGGTTTATGATTTTGACTTAATATGTTGTAGATGTGTTGAAAATCTGCTTGTGACAACAAATATTTATACTCCTGCTCAACCATGACTCACCTCCAAAACGTCTTACACGACAATATCGGATTGTTCAAGAAGCTCTTGAATGAGAAAGGTTCCTTTCTCTAAAGAAGTAAATGCCTGTTTTAATGAATAACAAGGGATCTTTTCCGCTAGATGTTTAAGAAATGGTTCTAGCGCTTCGGGTGTCGGTAATGTGAAATATGGTAAGAGGAATTCATTATGTCTTCCAGGATTGATGACTGCGTGCTCCTTTAGACGTTCCCCTGCTTCATGTGGACTGATTTTCGAAAGTGTGGCGCCCGTTTGCCCATGAGGTAAAAACTCAGGAAACACCATGACATCGATTTTCCCCATTGTTTTGACTTCACGTGAAAACCATTTTTCTAATTCCTCCGGATAGACGAAATGATAGTTCTTATCATCTTCATTAAATGGATGACTCGATGTTTGAAGTCTATATGGTGTTCCAAGCTTTTCAATGGCTTCAAAAGAATCTTTCCGAATACTCATAGATCTCGGCCAACCAGTTCCTTTGTACTCGTTGTTCGTATATGAAATCCCTATATCATCGTTTGTGATATACGTTGCATCGGTTAATGATAACAAGGATAAAATGGTGGATGTTTTGCCCGCTCTTGATCCTCCTACTAGTGCAATCCCTTTTTGATTCATCTCCATCATGCCGCCATGCAAATAGACAAGTCCATCCTGATAACACAAAAGGCGAAGCAGTACTCTTATTAAACGCAGTGCGTGTTGGGCTGTCCATCTGACATCTTTTGGTTCATCTATCACAACGACTTTCTTCTCTCCGTGATACAGGTAGCGGCAGCGAGGTTCCATCTTGGTTTGATAAAAGACTTCTTCAAGTGGCACTTCTGTTTGAATGTCTTGTGCATATTTGCTCGTTAAAATCGTCCAAACGTCTCCTTCAAGTCTGTCTGTTATTTTGCTGCACTCAACATAGGGATGTACTTTACTGATGACTAAATTCTGAACTGATTCATCTGCCCCTAATACCACACGAACATTATTTTTTTGATAGCTTACATATGACAATGAATGCCACCCCTTATGATAGATTGATAAAAACGATTGCAATTTTCTTCTTCATCCACCAAAATATAACACATATTAATCTTTTAGAAAGGAGCCACGACATGAATGAACTGACACGAACAGAAGTTGAAGAAAAAATTGTCCAACTTGTGATGAATAAGTTGTCGCTCACTGAGCAGCCAGGCCTTGATGATAGTTTAAAAGCTTTAGGATTAAATTCTGTCCAAATTGTCTCTTTTGTTATTTCATTAGAGGACACCTTTCACATTGCGTTTGAAGACGAAGAATTACACCCTGACCACTTCCGCACCTTAGATCGACTCTTTACTTTGGTCAAAACCAAACTGACTAAGACGCTGTGATGACCTGCGCCATAAATAAAGAGCGGTAATGCGAGGAGGCTTCCATCAGCTCCTCATGAGTACCGCAGCTTTGAACAGCACCGTCTTCAAGTACATAGATCATATCTGCATTTTGTATGGTCGATAATCTGTGTGCAATCACAAGCAAAGTGCTTCCTCCTTTTGCATCGTCTATCCCTTTTTGAACCTGCCTTTCTGTCTGCCGGTCAAGGGCCGATGTCGCCTCATCTAATATCAGAAAATCAGCCTGTTTTAAAAGCGCTCTAGCGATAGCTAAACGCTGTCGTTGTCCCCCTGACAAGGAAATTCCCCTCTCTCCAATGACTGTATCAAATCCTTTTTCAAGTCCTTTAATGAAGGGAAGAATTTGTGCAATTTCACAAACCTGCTCAAGTTGTTCTTCAGTAATATCAGTTAATCCCATGATGAGATTGAGACGTATGGTGTCTGGGAAGAAATAGGGTTCTTGCGGGACAACGGCTACTCGTTTTAAGAAATGAGATGGCTCTATCTCTGATCGTTCAACGCCATTTACTAAAACGTTTCCGCTATCCGGTTGATAAAGTCCAAGTGCCAGCTTTGAGATAGTCGATTTCCCGCTGCCGCTCGCTCCAACAATGGCCACTTTTTTTCCTTTTGGAATATGAAGATTCAAGTCGTTTAAAGCCCCTTTAGATGTTTGTTCATAAGAAAAACAAACATCTTCAAACACCACATCTTCCACAGAATGTATTCGCTTCGTTCCTTTTTCTTCGTTTTCTATTTGCAGTACATCTGCAATTCGATGAACAGATGCACGTTGGTGGAAAAATTCAAATACATACTGGAATAACTCCTGATAACTTTTCATTAATTGAGAAGCATATTGGTAAATGACGACAAATAAGCCGATTGACATGTTTCCTGCTGCTACTTGATATGTGCCAAACACAAGCACAGATAGTATTCCAAACCATTTCAATGGCTCTGTTAAAAATAGAAGCTTATTTTGAAACTTACCTTCTTTAATGACACGATCCATCATCTTGTTAAATAGCTTTTTATACAAACCGATTTCCCATTTGCGTCGATCAAATGCAACCACTTCTCTTGTAGAAGAAATTCCTTCTTCGACATGCACGAATAGATCTGACTTTCTCTCTTGCACTTCTTTTGCGATGTTTGTTGCCGTTTTCGCCATTTTTTTACCGACAATGAAATAACACGTGCTTGCAAAAAGAAGCAAGAAAAATAATACAGGACTCACAGATAGTAAAATGATCGATAAAACAACGGCCATAAAAATGGTTTGTACAATCTTCGGTATATGTAAAGCAGCTGTGACAGCGACTGTCTTTACATCTTGGTTAAGCTTGTGTAAATAATAACTAACTGGATGAATTTTATATGATCTCATCGATACTTGCTGAAGCTGATCTAACATCTTTTTCTGTAATGAATGGTGGATGGTAAGGTAGTTTTTGTGCATCACATATGGACTGGCGACAAACATGACAACATAGACAAGAAAAATGATGGCAAACAGCATCAAGATATGAGGGAATTGTTGATTGCCGCTATTCAAAAGGACATCGTCAATGAGCCACTTTTGCAGCCCGATCATGGCTAAATTAGCTGCTGCTTCAATCAAAACGAGTAAAAGAGCGAGGATGAGCATCCATTTTTGCTTTGTGATCAAAAGAAACAGCCAATTTTTCCTCATGTTACACCTGCCTCCTTTTCTGAGCGGTCAGACGCCAATTGATAAAAATGTCCCTTTTTTCTCATCAATTCATTAAAATGTCCAGTTTCTAACATACGACCGTCTTCTATCAAAATAATTCTGTCAAAATGTCTTACAGTAGATAAACGATGTGCGACTGCAATGACAGTAGATTCCTTAAATGTTTGATGTAATGCCTGCTGGACTTTTTGCTCGCTGACACTGTCAAGAGATGCTGTTGCTTCATCGAGTAATACAACAGTTGGATTTTTAGCAAATAGCCGGGCAATCGCGATCTTTTGCTTTTGACCACCAGAAAGTTTTAATCCTCTTTCACCAAGTATGGTGTCGTATCCGTTTGCTAGTTCTCTTATAAATGAGTCGCAATCAGCTTTTTTAGCGGCTTCAATGATCTGTTGATCTGAAAGACTTGTATCTCCAAAACGAATATTGTCCTTTACACTCATATTAAATAAAAACGTTTCTTGAAAAACAAACCCCATCGCACCTCTTATTTGACTAGTAGGTAAACAGCGCAAATCAACTCCATCAAGTGTGATCATCCCAGATGAGGGATCATAAAAGCGTCCAATTAATTTAAGAAGCGATGTTTTCCCTCCACCACTCGTACCGACAAGCGCCACTTTTTCACCACGCCGAATATGTAGATTCATCCCCTTTAATAAAGGAGGATGATTGGGATAATGAAAATCAACGTCATGAAACACGATATCGCCTTCGACTTGATCAAGCAGCATAGGCTGACGAGGCTCTCTAATATCTGGTGTTTTTTTCATAAAATGATATAAAGGTTCAATTTGAAAGGTTAAGATTCGTTGTTCTGTTAGAAGTGTGACAATAGAAGTAAGCATATGCATTGCTGAAAAATAATATAGTATATATGCCACAAAACCGCCTGTCGTCAGCTGGCCATTATTTACAAGGTAGATGCCGAGAGCAAATGTAGCTAGAGCACCAATATAATAAGTGAGCCTGCGGTTGCTTCCTCGTAAGTAAGCGAAAAAAACATTTTTTTCATGATCTTGGCGGACCTGTTCATGCAGCTTTTGAATCCGCTTCATGTCCCAATTCATATAACCTAAAATTCTAAGCTCTTCCATTGAAGCAAGACTTTCGTATAATTTTGTTTGCAATGTGCGAAAACCTTCTGCACTTTGTCTTCCGTAGATCGTTGCCTTTTTTTCAAGCCAAGGTCCAAAGATATAGTAGAGAATAAAACTTGGAATAATGATGAGAGTGAGTAAGATAGAAATTTGTATCATAAAGTATAGTGAGATGGCGATAAATAGTGTCTGATTGATAAATTGTGGGAAGTAGCGTCTGTAAATTTCTTGTACAGCTCGTGTTTGTGTGTTAACAAAGGAGAGTGTTTCACTAACAGAATGTTGTTCGTAGTATGAGAAACCGAGTTGACGGATTTGCTGGAAGGCAGCAAATTGTGAATCTCTTGAGGCTTGTTCGATTAATTTTCTTTGCCATAAATTTCGTGCAGCTGTCAGTATAATACCAAGTGCTATCAAGCCAGTCAGGCCTAACAATAATCCATTCATTTTAGAAAAGTCTTTTGCTGGCAAAATCGTTTCAATAAAATATTGAATAAATTTAGGTATAATGAGTTCGCTCAAGGTAATAACGAATCCACTCATAATGACTAGAATCACTTTACCTGTATAAGGCTTTAAAAATGAGAGTGTCCATAAATATACACGCCATAACTGCTTTGAATCTTTGTCGATTTGTTTCAATCCATCACCAGCCTTTTGCTCTTTTTCAACAAAAAACGGAATTTTTTTACAACTTTTTCGATCCTTGTTTGGATTATATAAAATGTTTCTACTCATGACAATGTGTAATTTGTATCATTATAACAGAAAAGGCAGTGACTTCCATCACCGCCTAATCGTCCTATATTTCACTGTTATCTAGTGATACGCGTATACCAATGAGGTTCTATTTGACGAAAATAATCATGATCTTTTAATACATTTTCTAGTCTTTCGATCATCTCATCCATTTGACCTGGATCAAATTTAATGACCCACATAATCGATGAAAAGATGCTCATTGCGACATATACAGAGTAAAGCTGCCAAAAATCAGCTGGTATTTCACCATCAAAATACCCATTTATTTGACCAGCCGCAAATGCTTCACTTGTTTCTCTACTGAAGAGAGCTACTTTATAAAAATCATGAATGGGGTCTCCCCAATCAAAATTATTAAAATCAATAACCCCTGCATATTTATCATTCTTTATAATAATATTCCCTAAATGAAAGTCATCGTGCTGAAATTGGTTAGGCCTTCCCTTCACCTTATCTATGTGCTGTGCGATAAACTGCGCAACTTTTTCATCCCCTTCTATGGAGATACCGCTTTCCCGATAAGCAGTTAAATATCGATGATGCTTTTTCACAACACGCTCTTCCCAAGGTTCGATATGTGATGGCGCTGGATATGTATGCATGTTTCGTAAATCCCGTCCTGCACTTACCCCGATCGCATACTGCTGTTCTTCTGTTAACTGACTCATGATTTCTTTTGCTTCTTGACCTTCTACAAACGATAAAATATAGTACACTTGCTGTGTTTCATCTAGAACACCTATTTTCACTGGATCAGCACACTGAACACCGTGACGTCTTAATTGGGAAAGGAGCTCAAATTGCGTCTTTATTTTGTCATATTGGTCTTGATCTGTGAATCGAAGGACATACTTTTCACCTGATGACATCGTCACGACCCATTTTTCATCTCGAGAATAGCCTTTATCAATTTGGTCTATGGAGATCGCTTTTTTTAATAAGGGAATGTGCTGCATAAGGTCTGTTTTATTCATGGATTGATCCATCCTTCCCAGTCTCTTTTCTTCTCACTCTACCAAATTTTTCATTTGAAGAGAATGATCAACAATTCCTATTTATATCGAAACTGCTTTACAATGTTTTTCCATTCTAATATAGTTAATTTATGTAAAGAATAGAAAATTTGTAAAGAGGAGCGTTGCAGATGAATGAAACGACGGATGCCCTTTCACTATCAAGTCAAGTAAAAGATTTGGTCCTGCGTTCTTTGGACGATGATAGCAAGATTTCTATTGGTGCAGATGAAGAGTTAACAAATCACGGTCTCGATTCAATTAAAGCAGTTTCACTCATTTTGGAATTAGAAGAGGTTTTTGATATTCAATTTGCAGATGAGGAACTATTGACAGAGCACTTTTCGACAATCAATAAAATTGTTCATCAGCTGCAAAACAAGTTAGCTGATTAATCTTTAGGCATGAAAAAAAGGCATCTCTTTAAAAAGACATGCCTTTTTTTGTTTAAGCAGAAGGTACATCCCCCGTTGGACTAATAAGCGAGAGAGCATAATCTTCTGTAAAGATTCTTTTCGATAAATTATTCACGCCGTCTAATGAGACGCGATTGATTTCATCAATAATTTCATCAAGCGTACGATGTTTGCCAAGGAGTAATTCATTTTTACCATTTCGGCTCATCTTGCTGTTTGTGCTTTCAAGACTGAGCATGAGGTTGCCTTTCATTTGCTCCTTAGAGTTTTCAAGTTCTTTCTGCGTAATTCCCTCACGTTTTAAGACGTCTAATGTTTGTAAGATGGTTTCAGATAGCAGGTTCAGCTGCTTCGCTCCAGTTCCACCATAGATCGTCAGCATTCCATTATCTGCAAATGAACTATGATAGCTGAATACAGAATACGCAAGTCCTTTATCTTCTCTTACGTCTTGGAACAACCGGCTGCTCATGCTTCCGCCTAGAACATTATTTAAGACGATTAAGTCATAGATGCCCTGATCTCCAGCAGGAAGTCCGTTAAAGCCCATGCAAAGATGCGCCTGTTCTGTTTCCTTTTTGCGTGTCAATTTGTCATAGTGGAATTGCGGGGCTTCGACAGGCTGCTTTTTCCCCTTTCCTTCATACGAGCCAAATAATGTTTCGACCTCACGAATGAAGGTGTCATCGACGTTCCCTGCAACAGAGATGACGACGCGATCTGGCGTATAGAATTCGTCCATATATTTTCTAAGGGAATCACCGTTAAAAGTAGAGAGTGTTTCCTCTGTCCCTAAAATCGGATAACCTAATGAATGATCACCGTAAATGGCTTTACTTAACAAATCATGAACGATGTCATCAGGAGTATCTTCATACATTTTAATTTCTTCATAGACCACATTTTTTTCTTTCTTCAGCTCTTCTTCGTCAAAAGCAGAGTTGAAAAACATGTCACCCAACACATCGAGGGCATACCCAGCATGTGAATCAAGTACCTTTGCATAATAGCAAGTATATTCTTTTGACGTAAAGGCATTCACTTGACCACCAATGCGGTCAAAGGATTCTGCGATATCACGTGCAGATCTCGTCTTTGTTCCTTTAAAGAACATATGCTCTAAAAAGTGTGAGATCCCATTTACTTCTGGTGTCTCATGTCTAGAACCTGTTCCAATCCAGACGCCAATTGCGACAGACCTTACAGTGGGATTGTTTTCAAGTACAATTCTTACTCCGTTTTGGCATGTATACGTTTTGACCAAGTTTTGCTCCTCCTATTCAACAAACAGATCGCATCACGGATGTCTTTTTTCACTTAGGAGGTCAGAAACCGTTCCTAATTCATATCCTCTTTCTTTGATTTGAGTGATAAGTGCGTCAAGACTTCTCGCTGTTGCGTCTGTTGGATGCATTAATATCATCGCCCCATTGTGAATTTTCCCAAGCACTCGTTTTTGTAATACAGCTGGTGATGGTTTTTGCCAGTCGATCGTGTCTACTGTCCACATAATGGTTTCCATTCCTTCTTGTTTCGCAAGCTTTACTGTTTCTTCTTTAAAGCTGCCACTTGGAGGCGCAAACCATATCGGTTTTTTCCCAAGGGATTCTTCAATTTGGCGATTTGTTTTAATCATCTGCTCTAATGCTCGTTCTCTTGTCAGTGTGCGCATATCTGGGTGATTGTATGAATGATTTCCAATTTCATGACCATCTGCCACGATTTTTTTAGCAAGGTCTGGACTGTTTTTCACCCATTTGCCTTCTAAGAAAAAGGTTGCCTTCACTTGATGCTTTTCTAGTGTATTCAACATCTTTGTTAAATGCTCGTCGCCCCAAGCTACATTGATCAGGAATGCATTCATCTTTTTGTCTGGATGTCCCTTATAGATAGGTTCAGCACCAAGTTCATGTAAATGGACAGATGGTTTTGTTTCTTTAAAAACAAGCAGCTTTTCATCGAAAGAGCCCTGTTTTTTCATTTTTTCGTAAGAAGCATCGATATCGACTGTCTGTCCATTTAAACCAGGCATCTTTTTCCACACTTTATCAATCTTAGCATTTTGCGGCTTCTCTTCATAGTCAGAAGACTTCGATTCGATCTCTTGATACAGAATATCTTTTGAAACAGATGCTACCTCGGCGTGCTCTTTCATTGAATTCATATATGTAACAGCAGCCGGCTGCTTCATCGTTTGATATGACACGAGCAGTAAAAATACAAACACAAAGAATGGTATCGTTTTTTTCAATGGTTGTCCCTCCCCTTTACCACAAATTATGATGGGGAGAAACAAGCTAGAACTATTGTTACGCGCAAGAAAAGAAAGAAGCCTGGCACGGATACCTGGCTTCTAACACATTTTATTTGTTCTCATTAAGACTGCTTTTCTTCTTTTTCCTTTTCTTCACGTAAAACAGCTTTACGGGAAAGGTTTACACGGCCTTGTTTATCGATCTCAGTGACTTTGACGAGTAGTTCGTCACCAATCTTCACGACATCTTCTACTTTGCCAACACGTTCAAGTGCAAGCTCAGAAATATGAACAAGTCCATCTTTGCCGCTGAAGATTTCAAGGAAGGCACCGAATTTTTCAATTCGTTTTACTTTACCTAAGTAAAGTTGGCCAACTTCAACTTCTCTGACAAGATCTTCAATGATTTTCTTCGCTTTTTGGTTCATGTCTTCTTCAGTAGAAGAGATAAAGATTGTACCGTCTTGTTCAATATCAATTTTCACACCGGTATCTTCAATGATTTTATTGATTTGTTTACCGCTTGGTCCAATGACATCGCGAATTTTATCTGGATTGATTGTCATCGTTAAGATTTTTGGTGCATAACGTGACAATTCTCCTCTAGAAGCTGGAATCGTTGACAGCATGCTATCTAAAATTTCCATTCTTCCTTTTTTCGCTTGTTGAAGTGCTTCTTCTAAAATGTCTTTTGATAGACCATCGATTTTGATGTCCATTTGAAGCGCTGTTACACCTTTAGATGTACCTGCTACTTTAAAGTCCATATCTCCAAGTGCATCTTCCATTCCTTGAATGTCTGTCAGCACTGTGTAGTATTCACCAGATTTAACAAGTCCCATTGCAATCCCTGCAACTGGTGCTTTAATTGGAACACCTGCATCCATCATCGCAAGTGTGCTCGCACAAATACTTGCTTGTGAAGTAGAACCGTTTGATTCTAACACCTCAGACACAAGGCGAACCGTATAAGGGAAATCTTTTTCAGATGGAATGACTGGCTCTAATGCACGTTCGCCTAACGCACCATGTCCAATCTCACGACGGCCTGGACCACGCATTGGGCCGGTCTCACCAACACTGAATTGCGGGAAGTTATAATGGTGCATGAATCGCTTAGACTCTTCAACACCAAGACCATCAAGAATCTGTACATCACCAAGTGCACCTAATGTACAAATACTGAGTGCCTGTGTTTGGCCCCTTGTAAACAATCCTGAACCGTGCGTTCTTGGAAGAAGTCCTACTTCTGAAGAAAGTGGACGGATTTGATCGACGCCGCGTCCATCTGGACGTACTTTCTCTTCAGTAATAAGGCGGCGAACTTCGTTTTTCACAAGCTTGTTTAAGACATCCTTCGCTTGTTTAATCGTTGCTTCGTCACGCTCTTCTTCTTCAAATTTTTGAACGACAGCTTTTTTCACAGCACTGATGGCATCTTCACGAGCATGCTTCTCATGTACTTGAATCGCTTTCAGTAGATCCGCTTCAGCAAGTTGTTTTACTTCCTCTGCTAATGCTTGATCGACTTCATATAAAGGAATATCGATTTTTTCTTTACCGACAGCTTTTACAATTTCTTCTTGGAATTCGATTAAGCGTTTGATCTCTTGATGGCCGTACATGATAGCTTCAAGCATTGTTTCTTCTGGTACTTCATCAGCACCAGCTTCTACCATGTTGATTGCATCTTTTGTTCCAGCTACAACAAGGTTGATATCGCTTTGTTCAAGCTGCTCAACATTTGGGTTGATGATGAGCTTTCCATCTATTCGTCCTACTGTCACACCAGCGATTGGTCCCTCAAATGGAATGTCAGACACACATAAAGCTAAAGATGAGCCAAACATTGCAGCCATTTCAGATGAACAATCTTGATCCACACTCATGACAATACTAATGACTTGTACTTCATTTCTAAATCCGTCTGCAAATAGTGGACGGATCGGTCTGTCAATTAAGCGGCTCGCAAGGATTGCTTTTTCACTTGGGCGGCCTTCTCTTTTAATGAAACCACCAGGAATTTTACCAACTGCATATAATCTTTCTTCGTAGTTTACAGTGAGCGGGAAAAAATCAAGTGGTTTTGGTTCTTTAGAAGCTGTTGCTGAGCTAAGCACAGCCGTATCTCCGTAGCGTACGAGAACCGCTCCGTTTGCTTGCTTTGCAAGCTGGCCAGTTTCAACTGTCAGTTGACGTCCAGCCCAGTCTATGGTGAAGACTTGTTTCTCTTGTCCCATTCTGTGATAAACTCCTCTCTTGTCGTAAAGTTTTTAGGTTATTTCTTATTATGAACAAAATGATTTTCACATATCAATGTGAAAGCTGTATGTAGAAGGGTTTTTGCCATTCTTTCAACATTTTAACCATAAAATATTAGTGATTATACGATAAAAAAGCGGGAATCCTCCCGCTTTTTACGATTATCGACGTAAGCCTAGTTTGTTAATTAACTCACGGTAACGAGTTACGTCTTTATTACGTAGATACGTAAGAAGATTACGACGTCTACCTACCATTTTCAAAAGACCGCGACGTGAGTGGTGATCTTTCTTATGAGTACGTAAATGCTCGTTCAAGTTGTTAATTGATTCTGTTAGGACAGCGATCTGAACTTCTGGAGATCCAGTATCAGATTCGTGTGTTTTGAACTCATTAATTAATTGAGTTTTACGCTCTTGAGTAATAGCCATCCTGTTTCACCTCCAAATCATGTTAGCCCCATCTACCTCGCAACCGTCGGTGAAGTCGGCCTGCCAAGTAAGTGGTTTTAAAGCTACAGGAATTATCATACTAAAAATATGCCGATTTTGCAAATGATAGAGCGGTTTTTCTGCGATTTTTTTGTTTAATGAAGATGATTTTGAAAAAACTGAATCGCTTCTTCTTTATCTTGACTAATTTGAGCCGTTAATTCTTGGATACCGTTAAATTTTTGTTCACTGCGAATCCGTTTGTACCACTGTAATTTAATCGGTTCACCATAAATTTCTTCGTTAAAATCAAAAAGGTTCACTTCAATCGCAGGCTGATCAGGACGTTTTTCATAAAATGTTGGTTTGTAGCCAACGTTACAAACACCGTCATACACCTTGCCTTTCACTTCCGCTCTCACTGCATATACGCCTGTTGGCGGGATGATGTACTCAGCAGATAAACCAACATTGGCGGTTGGAAAGCCAATCGTGCGTCCTCGTTTATCTCCATGAATCACAATGCCTCGCAGCTGATACGGTTTGCCTAAAAGCTCACTCACATATTCAACGTCTCCATTTTTCAATGCGGAACGTATCAGGGTCGAGCTGACTTTCCGGTCTTGGTTGGAAAGCTTAGGTACAATGGTCGCAGCAATCCGCCCTTTCCCGTATTCGTCAAACGTTTCCATTGTGCCTGCGCCAAACCGGCCGAATGTAAAATCGAACCCAGCGACTGCATGCTTCACATTCAGTTCGTCCAAATATTGATCGACAAACTCTTGAGGAGACAGTGCTGCAAAGCTTTCGCTGAATTGCACAATGTATAAGTAGTCAGCACCTAATTGTTCGATAAAATCAATCTTATCCTCAAGCGGTGTGATTAAGTCTTTTGGTTCACGTGCTTTTTGCAGAACATGTGATGGATGCGGATGAAAAGTCATGACAGCTAGAGCTAAACCCTCTTTTTCCGCAATGTTTTTCGCTGCATCAATCACTTTTTGGTGTCCGAGGTGAACACCGTCAAAATACCCTAAAGCCATCACAGACGGGACTTGATCCTTTTGATTCAATGTATGTGGGTGTGAAATATGTATAGTCTTCACGAGATGGTCACCTTTTCTTTAAGATTGCTTGTCCTGTGATAAAATCTTCGCCGGCTTCATCAGGTTCTGTTTGGTCGGGTGCTTCATATAAATCGCCATACAACGGCCTGAAGGAGCAAAGACAGCGACACGATCTTCCTCTGCAAAATGAGCAAATTCATCAGGCATAGGTAGGACTGCACCGTTTTCCACTTTACTTGCTAATGTATCATTTATCTCCCATTTCGGCAAATGATTGAGCGCACGCTCGATCGGCACAAGATGTTCCTCAACCGTTCCTTCCTCGCTGATCTCCCGCAGCTCATCAAGAGTGATACATTCATCTAACGTAAAGTCACCAGATCCAATGCGAATGAGGTGAGACATGTGGGCTGGAAACCCAAGTTTTTTTCCGATATCGACGGCTAACGTTCTCACATATGTGCCTTTTGAACACAGGACGGTGAATCTAAAGGATACCTTTCCATTTTCAAATGTGACAGGTGTTGTCCGCTCGATGCGATGAATGGTAATTTCACGGCTTGGACGTTCAATTTCAATGCCTTGCCTTGCATATTCATAGAGCTTTTTTCCGCCAATTTTCACAGCAGAAAACATCGGAGGGATCTGTTCAATGGTTCCTTCAAATTGTTTCAACGCAGCATCAATGTCATCTTCTGACATCGGTACCGGCACCTTTTTTTCTTCTACTACTTCACCTGTTTGGTCTTCTGTCGTTGTAGAAAATCCAATGGTGATTTCCGCATCATACGTTTTCGATTTATCTGTTAAGTACTCCACAATTTTTGTCGCTCGTCCAATACAAATAGGCAGAACACCTGAAACCTCTGGATCGAGTGTCCCTGTATGTCCCACTTTTTTTGTGTGTAAAATCTTTCTCACTTTAAACACACAGTCGTGAGAGGTCATGCCTCTTTCTTTATGTAATAAAAGAACACCGCTTTGCACCTGCGTTCTCTCCTTTCATAAACGATGAAAAAGGACAGACGATCATCGCCTATCCTTATTTCAACGTCTTATTCGTGATCTTTTGTGTTTAGTTCAGCAATCAGGCTTTCAATTCGGTTACCGTAGTCTACAGACTCATCGAATTCAAAGTGAAGCTCTGGTGTTTTGCGAAGTCTGATTCGATTGCCAATTTCAGAGCGGATATACCCTTTCGCCTTTGCAAGGCCTTTTAAGGTTTCCTCTCTTTTCTTCTCGTCGCCAAGAACAGAAATATAGACTTTAGCAATTTGCAAATCACCGGATACTTCAACATCCGTTACAGTCAAAAAGCCGATTCTTGGATCTTTTAGCTTTCTGCCAAGGATGTCGCCTAATTCTTTTTTCATTTGCTCACCCACACGGGTTGCTCTCATACTCATGATCTTATCACCTCTAATTAAAACCACTCAGTTTTCGTGATCGTTCGTTCAATTTCCGGAAAAGAATCAATAAAGCTTAACACACGCTGAAGTTCCTTTTCCACTTGAACCCGGGAGGAGGAAATGACGGCGATTCCGATCGAAGTACGCTGCCATGTATCCTGATAGTCCATTTCAGCAATGGTCACATTGAATTTATGGCGCGTTCTTGTCATGATACGCTGCAGAACCGCACGTTTTTCCTTCAGTGAGGATGCATCATAGATCATACACTCACACTCGGTATAACCGATCATTTTCTTTCGATTTCTTGCATAACGAATGATTCCATGACATCACCTTCACGGATATCATTGTATTTCTTAATGGTAATACCACATTCATAGCCTTGTGAAACTTCTTTCACATCATCTTTGAATCGTTTTAATACGTCGACTTCGCCTTCAAAGATGACGACGCCATCACGAATTAAGCGGATACCACTGTCTCTAGTAATGGTACCTTCAGTGACATAGCCACCAGCAATTGTACCGATTTTTGATACTTTGAACGTTTGACGAACTTCAACTTGACCGATGACTTTTTCTTCATATTCAGGGTCAAGCATCCCTTTCATCGCAGCTTCAATTTCATCGATGACTTTGTAGATGATGCGGTGTAAGCGGATATCTACGTTTTCTGTTTCAGCTGTGCTCTTCGCATTGCCATCAGGACGTACGTTAAATCCAATCACAATCGCATTAGAAGCACTTGCTAAAATGATATCAGATTCTGTAATCGCTCCAACACCCGTATGGATGATTTTCACTTTGACGCCTTCTACTTCAATTTTTTGAAGAGCTGCCGTCAGTGCTTCAGCAGAACCTTGTACGTCTGCTTTTACGATTAAGTTGATATCTTTCACATCACCTTGTTTGATTTGCTCAAATAGGTCATCAAGAGATAATTTCGCTTTGTCTGAACGCTGTTCATCAAGTTGTTTAGACGCACGCGCCTCACCGACTTGACGAGCTGTTTTTTCATCTTTGAATACGAGGAACTGATCCCCTGCATGCGGTACATCATTTAAACCAGTGATTTCAACAGGTGTAGATGGTCCTGCTGTTTTCACGCGGCGTCCGATGTCATTGACCATTGCACGTACACGGCCAAATGTATTTCCGACAACGATTGGGTCACCTACTTGAAGTGTACCAGTTTGAACGAGAAGGGTTGCAACAGAACCTCTTCCTTTATCAAGCTCAGCCTCGATCACAGTTCCTTTTGCCGCACGATTTGGGTTGGCTTTTAGTTCTGCTACTTCGCTGACAAGAAGGATCATTTCGATCAATTCGTCAATGCCTTCGCCTGTTTTTGCAGATAAAGGAACGAAAATGGTTTCGCCGCCCCAAGCCTCAGGTACAAGACCATGCTCAGTTAATTCCTGCATCACGCGGTCAGGGTTCGCTGTTGGTTTGTCAATTTTATTGACAGCCACAATGATTGGCACCTCTGCCGCTTTTGCGTGGTTGATCGCTTCAATCGTTTGCGGCATGACACCATCATCTGCTGCAACGACCAAGATCGTCGTATCTGTTACTTCAGCACCGCGTGCTCGCATCGTAGTGAAAGCTGCGTGTCCTGGTGTATCAAGGAACGTGATTTTCTTACCGTTTTCTTCAATTTGGTATGCACCAATATGCTGCGTAATTCCACCCGCTTCGCCTTCAACAACTTTCGTTTTACGAATGCTGTCAAGAAGCGTTGTTTTCCCGTGGTCAACGTGTCCCATGATCGTTACGACTGGAGGGCGTACTTGCATATCTTCTTCTTTATCTTCAACTTCATACTTTTCAAGTTCAGTTTCTTCTAAAATGATGACTTCTTCTACTGGAACACCATATTCAGAAGCAATTAATTCGACTGTATCTTTGTCGAGCTCTTGGTTGATCGTAGCCATGACACCAAGCATCATCAGTTTTTTGATGATTTCAGCAGTTTCTTTGCCAAGCTCGTCAGCAAGCTGGCCGACTGTCATTGAATTTGTAAATTCAATTTTTTCAGGAAGCTCTTTTTTCGGCTTCACAGGTCTTGCTTGCTGATGCTGCGCCTTGTTGTTGCCGCCGCGTTTATTTTTGTTTTTGTTTTGGTTGTTGTTTTTTTTGTTTTTATTAAATTGATTATTCTGCACGTCATTCTTCTTTCTATCATTGTTTTTGTTAGATGATTGTTTTTTTTGTTCTGCGGGTTTCTCGTTAGCTGTCTCTTTTGCTTTGGCTTTTTTATAGATAGCGTCTAGCTTTTTCACAGTGTCGTCTTCAAGCGTCGCCATGTGGTTGTTCACTTCCACGTTCATATCCTTAAGCGCTGCTATAATATCTTTACTTGAAACATCTATGGCTTTTGCGTATTCATATACTCTCACTTTAGCCATTCGTTCACCCCCAAATAAATTAATCGAGCAAGCTTATGAGCTTCTTAGCGAAGCCTTGGTCAGTGACAGCGACAACTACGCGAGCTTCCTTCCCTATAGAACGTCCGAGAACGGAACGGTCTTCAACTTTTCTAACCGGAACATTGTAAAATTTGCATTTGTCAGATACCTTTTTCTCTGTGTTGGATGAGGCATCTGCTGCAAGAAGAACCAGCTTAGCACGCGCATGTCTAATTTCTTTGATCACCAGATCTTCTCCTGACACGACTTTACGAGCTCGATTTGCTAGACCAAGCAAAGGATACCATTCAGATTCAGTCATTAGGTTTTTTCACCTTTTCAGCTAGTTCTAGTAATTCTTCAAAAATGTGTTCGTCAATCTGTGTCTGAAATTGCTGCTGTAAACTACGTTTGTTCTTCGCCGCAAGAATGGTTTCTTTATCGAGAGAAAGGTAAGCGCCGCGCCCGTTCATTTTTCCGGTTGCGTCAACAGACACTTCACCTTCTTTTGAACGAACAACGCGAATCAGTTCTTTCTTTGGTTTCATTTCTCCCGTCACGACGCATTTTCTAAGCGGGATTTTTTTTCGGCTTTTCACCTTTTATATCACCTCTTATTCGTCAGATTCCTCAGCTACTGGTTCAGCCTCTAAGAAAAGAGATTCAGAGTCTTCAGTTCTTGGGAAAATACCGAGTTCTCTTGCATCTGTTTCGCTTTTAATGTCAATCTTCCAGCTCGTTAATTTCGCTGCAAGACGCGCATTTTGACCTCTTTTACCAATGGCTAATGACAGCTGATAATCAGGGACAATGACAGTTGTCGCCTTATCTTCTTCATTTACAATGACATCAAGAACTTTTGATGGACTTAACGCATTGGCAACAAATTCAACCGGGTCATTCGACCAATGAACAATGTCAATTTTTTCGCCTTTCAGCTCATTGACAATTGCTTGTACACGCTGACCTTTAGGTCCAACACAAGAACCAACTGGATCAACATCAGGATCATCTGTACGAACAGATATTTTAGAACGGTCCCCTGCTTCTCTAGCGACAGATTTAAGCTCTACAGTACCATCATAAATTTCTGGCACTTCGATTTCAAATAAACGCTTTAAAAGACCTGGGTGTGTTCTTGATACATAAATTTGTGGTCCTTTTGTTGTTTTTTCTACTTTCGTAATGAACACTTTAATGCGGTCATGTGGTTTGTAGTCCTCATTTGGCATTTGTTCGTTGACCGGAAGAAGGGCTTCGATTTTGCCAAGTGACACGTAAATGAATTTACTGTCAATTCGCTGAACGATTCCCGTCATGATGTCTTCCTCACGATCGATAAACTCAGTGTAAATCACACCTCGCTCTGCTTCTCTCACTCGCTGCGTCACGACTTGTTTCGCTGTCTGAGCTGCAATGCGTCCGAAATCTTTTGGTGTGACTTCAATTTCAACCACGTCACCAACCATGTAATTCGGGTTGATATTTGCTGCATCATCTACAGAGATTTCAAGGCGAGAATCATACACTTCATCTACAACATCTTTTCTTGCGAATACGCGAATCGTTCCCGTTTCACGGTTTAAATCAACACGCACATTTTGTGCTTGATTAAAATTACGCTTGTATGCAGAAATGAGTGCAGCTTCTATCGCTTCAATAATAATTTCTTTACTAATGCCCTTCTCTTTCTCAAGAACAGTCAGGGCATCTAACAACTCACTACTCATTTTTATGGTTCCCCCTTATATCAATGAAAAGGTTAATTGAACGAAACTGCTAATCTTGCGTTAGCAATTTTTTCGTATGGAATATTGATCTCTTTCTTTCTTGTCTTGATCTTCACTGTCACTGTTGCAATCTCACCATCAAAGCTTGTAAGCTCACCTTCAAATGCCTTTTCACCATCAATTGGTTCGTATGTTTTCATGAAAACATTTTTTCCAAGTGCTTTTTCAAAATCAGCTTTTTTCTTTAATGGGCGCTCCGCTCCAGGAGAGGACACTTCAAGAAAGTAGTTTTGGCTAATTGGATCTGCCTCATCAAGCTTTTCGCTCAAGGCTTCGCTCACTTTGGCACACTCCTCGATATCGACGCCTTTATCAGAGTCAATAAATACGCGAAGGAACCAGTTTTGACCCTCTTTGACAAATTCAACATCAACGAGTTCAAGCTGTAAGCCATCTAAAATTGGCTGCACCATGTCGCTTACGATATCCACTACTTTTTTGCTCATTCTCTTCCTCCTTGTGCTTTCGATAAACGCTCTTATCAATCATTCTGCATAAAAACCCTGCTTTATTGTGAGCAGGGGGAGCAGAAAACGGATGAATAATGTCGAGACAAAAATTGCCTGTTCAATACAAAAGAGCGGGTTTCCCCACTCTTGTCTCGGTAATCGTTAGCATTTCCATAAAAACTATACCATATCCAATTTTTTTATGCAAATGAAGTTCCTTATAAACAGGCATTCTTCATCAGTTCTTTTCATTCATTCTTTTGGCGTGTTCACGAATAATTCCTGCCTCCCGGCTCTCCTTTAAAACTCGAAAACCATCATAATCCGGGTAGAGGGAATCATCGTCTTGAATGCTTGTTAAAATCCAAAATTGGCTACCTGCGCCTCCGAGCTGTTCAATTGTCTTCAGCCAGCTATCATATACATCAGGACGGGCTGCTTGATTTTGATAGCCAAACTCTTCTAATACAACAGGTTTTCCGATTGCGTTTCCTCGGGTGATATGATCTTTGATCCATTTCACTCCCCATGCAGCAGACTGATTCCAGTGATCTGGGTATAAATGATAGGTTCCATAATCAATATGAGGGAGAGCAGTCAAACGATCCCAATCAACACCTTCTCCTCCACTGTAAAACCAATCATCATGACCTGTCATGCGAAAGAACCCTTCGTCTCCTACAGCAACAAGATGATTCGAGTCGATTGATTTGATCCATGCACTCATTTCATCTGCCCAGTTTACTAGTATATCTCCCGAAGGGTCTGACTGAGCGCGCGGCTCATTGGCGAGCTCCCATGTCATAATAGCAGGATCATCTTTATATTGAACACCTGAGTACGTATTGGTTCTCTCTAATACATAGCGCACATAGTTTTTGTAAGCTGTTTTAATCCGAGGATCTGTATAAAAGTGATCATGTGACCCTGCCTGAAACCACTTCACATATTGATTCATCCCGCCAAAGTCATCCCAATTGTTCACGAGTGGGATGACCAGCTTGATTCCTTCCTGCCCTGCTTTATAAATCGCATAGTCTAGTTTTTGAAAACCGGATTCTTCATAAACACCTGGACGAGATTGTAAGACTGAGTTTTCTTGAGGGGTACCATCGTGAAATCCCCAAATACGAATAACCTTTAAATCCATTGCCTTCATATCGTCAAAAACAGCATCTACCATCTTTTTTGATTTGTAATGGAAATAATAATTATTTGTGCCAGCAAAGTAAAATGGGTGGTTGTTCAATACAAAATGTGTACCAGATGTTTGCACATAGGAGGAGGCCTTTACGGTCAGAGTGAACCAACCCGCCCATAAAGTGATCAGCAGCATAAAACAAGCCACCTGTTGAACCCATTTTTTCATTTCATTCTCCTCACAATCTCTTATTCTACTGGTACGATGATATCTAGTTGAAGCGGTGTTTGTTTAGTTGAATCAAGTTCAATCGTCTGCTGCTGCAACATTTTACTTTCTTCACCAATTCGAATCTCATACGTCCCGTGAAACGCTGGACATGTCACTTGGCCATTCGCATCTGTTTTTTCCACTCTTTGTGTCGTCCACTCCTGTAGAAGCTTTTCATAACGCCTGCCTGCTTCATTTAACGACCAATCATGATTCACGATGGCTGCGTGCTCACCTCTCCAATGAGCACCCGCCCAAAATCCCCACATCAGCACACCTTTTACGGCTGGATGACTAAAGGCAACCCGATATAAAGCTTCTAAGTTATCCGCTCGTCTATTGGCATCCGGATGAACAGAGTCATACTCTGTCACCCATATCGGTAGACCAAGCTCAGCAAGCACATCTAGTCTTTGTTTTACAACAACTGGATCCACTCGATCTTCAAAGTGACCTTGAACTCCAATGGCCTCAACTGGTGCCCCCAACTGACGAAGTTCATTGATATGTGCTTTATATGCGTGATGTTCGCCGTATGAGATTACATTATAATCATTGACAAACAGCAAGGCTTGAGGATCAATTTTTTTCGTTTCTTCATACATCCATTTCCAAATCTGTTTCCCAAACCGGTCTTTAAAAAATGAACCATGCATCATTTCGTTGTTTACATCCCAATGACGGAATTTCCCTTTGAAATGATTGCCTGCATGCTCAAGCCGCCTTTTCATGGCTTCATATACTTCATGATTCGGTAATGATTTCAGCCAGTTTGGATTGGCATCCTCTACCTCCCAAAATAAGGCGTGCCCCCTCACTGGAATTTGGTGTCTATTGGCAAAATTCAGCATGGCATCTGCTTTTTCGTAGGTTATTTTCCCTCTTTCAGGCTCATTTGCATACCATTTTGCCTCATTTTCAAACACAGCCCAATTAAAATGTTGAACAAAAAAATCAGCATACGTTTGATTGAATAGAACTTGGTCATTCATTGCTGAACCAAATGCAAATTCATGTCTGATTTGTTTTATTTCCACCTCTATTCCGGCAACTGGCTTTTGTTCCTTATTGATGACGTTTATGACAAGCTCTCTTTGTCTATGTTGTAAGATTCGATTATTTGCTTCTTTTCTCCAGCTTTGATTTTCTTGTTCCTGTGATCCGCCATTCGATGAATGATTCATAAATTCTTTCTTATTAACCATGATGACATCACCTTTGCTTTCATTTCATTTATCTTATTAGGAAACCGCCGACTAAAAAAGCCGGCAGCTGTACTACGTTCTATTCGTTTATGAGACGATGGTATTCTGCATAAGCCGTAGCCATATCAACTTGCGACCAGAAACGGTGATAGGTGAAACTTGGCGCTCCGTTTTCCCATTTGCCTGTTGCTTCATTAAAAGATGATTGATATTTACTCTCCAGGGCTGACCAAGCTGGGTCTTGCTTGATTTTCGGACGAAGATCTGCAAAGCTCGTATACACTCCGTTACCTCCTCGCTGCGGGTCAGAAGGAATGGTGCTGGAACCAGGAATCTGATTTCCTTGACCAAATGTTCCGTTCCAGCCATTTGGGAAGTACACTTCTTTTTTAAAGAAACGGTGGTAGTCTTCTCTGTCTTCCTCTGTCACAATCCCTACACCATCATTGTAATTCCAAGCGACCTCAAGGAGCTGTGCCGCTGTCTCTTTTGCTCTTATGCCAAGTGCTGTGTAGTTTCCTGTCTCTTTCTGTGTTGCAGCAGCAAAGAATGTGAGTGCTTTGATTAGACTGCCCAGTACACCAGTATCTTGAGTAGGATCTTTTGTAACTGCCGTTAAATTTGGATTACCTGTTGCAGATTGGAACCCGCTCCAAGTGTCAGGCTGGCCGCTCCATTCTATATTCCCAGGAATCCAAAAATCTCCAGGTGCACTCGTCGTAGCAACAGCAACATTTGTCCCCCCTAGAATCCTTTGACCCTGACCATCTAAAAAATACCCATCTTGATCCGACACAGGACGAGTGCCAATAAAAATATAATCTAGTGAATAGTTGACCCATTTTGTGATGACAGATTTGGCCATTTGGAAATTTTCAGATGTTTTGTCGCCATCTTTTGCAAAGATATAATAAAGCTCTGCTACACGCTCAATCGGCCATGCTTGCATTCCAAACCAGTTATTGGACGGAGGATCATGGTAAACAGGCGCATCTTCATAAGCCATATCATAAAATGTGCTTCTTCCTGCTGGATAAGCGCTATAGTCTCCATTCCAGCTGTTGGTAGCACCTCCTGCAATCGCTCCCTCTTTTGATTGAAGCCAGACGTAAAATTCAAGCTGTCTCTTTAACGTCTTTTCCCAATCACTTGCACCAGTCGGTGACGATGGCTTTAAGCCTCCCTTATCTGAGGATAAAGCGTAGGCAGCGACTGGGTTTTGATACCCTTGATGACAATGGCTCGCTCCGATACGCCATGACCAATTCGCATATTCTCCAAGTCCCCCGCCCCAAGAGGTATACCATGCCATTAAGTGATGACATGCACTTTTTCCATTTCCAGGATACGGATTACCTTGCTTGCCGCTTCCAATTGTTTGAAAATATTTATCGTACATTCCGTAACGAAGGAAATCCCCCATCTTTTTCGCTTTATCAAGATAGGCTGAACCATTATAGCCAAGTTCCTTTGCCCAATACATTGCCTGTATCGCACGTGCATCAGCGTCCGTCGCATTTGTGTAGCGCCACTGGGCGGCTGGCGCTTGATTTTCTTTTGTGAACAAGCTCATGAAACCTTCATTGGGCTTTCCGGCCGTTTTATCATCTTGTGATGGATGAGGGATGGCCTCCCATACGGATTCTTGCGGCCCCCGCTGGAATGTGTTTACATATGCGGCTGTATGTGATGGATTGAGCAAATTCCCATATTCATACCAGTTGTCTACATCAAGAAGCCAGTGCATTAAATACGTTTCATTCGTTCCGTAAGTTGACCTCAGTTCATGATCAATTGGATCTTGACCAGCAGGGCGAGCACCCGTCAACTGGCTCGGATATTGATCTGGATATGGTTTTTCTGAAGCGTATGTGGCTGGGCTAGATGGATTGTAAGAGCTCATATGCGGCTGTTCGTCATGTCCATCTTCGTTTACTGGAATGATAAACTTCTCCATATTATCCCAAGCCGCTTCTAGTTTGCTCCAATCGCCTGTGTAATGCCCATACAATACTTCAAGCCATAACCAGTAGCTGTAAGCTTCTGAAGTTGTCATATGCCCGTAATCAGGTGCCTCACAAATGAGTGTCTCAACGGAATGATACGGAATGCCTTCTTTTGAAAAATATCCATTCGTCTCGTTTTTCATTTGATGATAAAGCGCTAAAAACCGTTCTTTATTTGTCATGTCCTCACCCTTTATATTTATTTATTCGGAAGCGTACCAAATACTAAATCACCTTGATCAAAAACAGGAATTCTCGCTGTTTTTTGCATATTGGATGTTAATCCTTGAAAGGAATAATCATTTGAGGCATCCCATATATTCGCACCATTTGGCGCAGATAACCGGAACTGTATTTCCTTCTTATGAAGCGATTCGCCTCCTGGAAAAATAGCTACGCCAGTAAAATCGATTTCTGTAAAATAGATATGGGATGATGCGTCATACACCGTTAACGGAGATAAGGAAGCGCCTTCATTGTAGACAGCTGTCACTTGAATATCTTTATCAGTGAATCCCTTCGCAAATATCTCGCTCAGATTGACATAATATCTAAAAGAAAGTGATTGACTACTTCTTGCCGGCCAGCCTGATCGATTGTATAGAATGGCTTTGATCTGAGTAGATGTTGTATCGTTACTCATGACAGCTGCCTCTACAAAAAACTCATCTTCCACTTTTTCTTTAGGCGGAAAATTCGGCAGCTTTGACTGCCCCTGACCAAACAGCTGCACCATTTTGGCTACATTTCCAGTAAAGGCGGCATTATAGTCTGTTGCTACCTCGTTTGATACATAGTCAGAGATGTCATCGGTATACTGATCCTGTGCATTAGGCCCACCAACAAGCGCTCCATAAAGCGTGTGCCGATGAGAAGAAGGAGTTGTCAGCTGATTAGACCATGAGCCATGTGCAGTTCGATGGTGTGGATGCATCGGCGGATTTTTGCCAAACCCAACGACATAGCTTCTATTTTGCGGATTATCCCCTAACATATAGTGTGTTTGCCTGATCGCAAACGTTTGGTATCGATTCTTTTTTTCTTGATCAGAGACCCAATCTGCGTACACAAACGCTAAAAATGCAGCATTTGCTGTATAACGAAGTGAACCCCATTGATCTAACCACGCTAGTCCGCCAGGCGTATAAGTGATTCTTTCTACTTTTCCATTTTGAACAAAACCCGTCGACCAGTAATCGAGATTACGCTCCGTCGATTCGATAAACCTTTTCTCCTTTGTGATTCTCGCAAGTAAAATTTGCGAAGCAAAAAAGGTATTGTCCCACGACATCGTAAACGTATAGTCCCAATCCTTCGGCCATTCTTCTACTGCTTTTAGTGCTTTGTTTAAATAGGTCTGGTCATTTGTCGCCAAGTACAGCCATATTCCACCCCAAATGAGCTCATCAATATAGCCGCTCCAGGAGTTATAAAATGGCTGAGCATTGGTGACACAATCTGTATACTCACCGCGATATTGGTCAGCAAATGCATAAAGCTGCTTTGCATGGGTGAGAAGCTTTGCTGCATAAGGCGCGTCTGTTTCTTTAAAAATAATTGAACCTGCTGCTAAAGCGGCTGCGGTTTGGGCGGCTACTTCTGTTCCTGGACAATGTTCATCAATTTTAAATGCTGGCCGGTTCATTGGCATCACTTCTGCTGGACCCCACCAGCCATGATCCGCATTCCCATCGCCTACTTGTGCCCAAAATTCATTTGGACCTGTATGGGCTTTCAAAAAATAATCGGTTGCCCACTTGATTTGATCTAACATATCATCAAGCAGCTCTGCCTCTTCGTAAGCTTCTCGGTACTCATAGACTGTCCATGCAAGCACGGCTGCCGAGTAGGCCATCGGAAGCCCGAACTTCACATGATCACCAGCATCGTACCAGCCGCCTGTTAAATCATGACCAACATCTTTCCCATCCTCTAGTCCAGAATCCCCTCGCCAGTTAAGACGATTGCTTTCAGGAAGCTTTCCGGAACGCTGGGCTTCGTAAAACAAAATGGATTTTTGAAGCACCTCTACATAGTTGTAATCTGACATGTACCTACTTCTCACCCCTTCTTTTTTCTTAAACGTGAAACATTGAACAAAAAATGACCACCTCCTTGTCATTCCGTACGTGTTTTGTACAGTGTTGAAAAGAATCAAGCGTGTTTCAAAAATGTGCATAGTAAACAGCCATCAGCTTGACGCTCACCGAGGGTTTTCTCCTGATTCTTCATGTGACTGTACCCAAAATGATCATATGTCGTATGAGAACATTTCAGACGGCTAAATTCTCTTTTTTGCTCTATTTGGGTAGAAAGAATGACATACAATCTCTTCTCTCAAAACACGACGTTAAATCAAGATATATGAACCAAAAAGAAAATAATTCCAGTTAAAATATTTTAGTTTACATAATAATTTTATTGTATATATAAAAAGAACGCCCTTTAAGGGCGCTCTTCATTTTTCACATTAGAACAAAGAAAGCTGGTTTTGATCAGGAAGTGCTTCTAAGCAGCCTTGACGATCCAAATACTCAAGGATGGTCTTAGACACTTTTCCTCGTTTTTGTAAATCTTCTTTTGAAAGGAATTCGCCATCTTGGCGTGCGCGTACAATATTTAACGCAACGTTTGTTCCGAGTCCAGGGATGGAGTTGAATGGCGGGATTAGCCCGTCTCCATCAATGATAAACTCAGTGGCACTTGATCGGTATAGGTCTACTTTTTTAAAGTGATAGCCTCTTTCACACATTTCAAGTGCAAGCTCTAGTACAGTTAATAGGTTCTTCTCTTTCGGTGATGCATCAAGACCTTTTGAGTTAATATCGTCCATGACCGCTCGAATCGCATTCGATCCTTTTGTCATCGTTTCGATATCAAAATCATCAGCACGAACGGTAAAATAAGCCGCATAGTACAGAAGTGCATGGTGCACCTTGAAATAAGCAATCCGAACAGCCATTAATACATAAGCAGCCGCATGGGCTTTAGGGAACATGTATTTAATCTTTTTACAAGAATCAATGTACCAGTTCGGTACGTTATTATTCTTCATTTCTTCTTCCCATTCAGGAGGAAGTCCCTTCCCTTTACGAACAGATTCCATAATTTTAAAGGCAAGTGACGGCTCTAACCCTTGATAAATCAGATAGACCATAATATCATCACGACATCCAATCACTTCGCTTAGTTCACACGTTTTATTATGAATCAGCTCTTGGGCGTTGCCGAGCCATACATCTGTACCGTGAGATAGACCAGAGATCTGAACAAGCTCCGAGAAGGTGGTCGGTTTTGTATCTTCAAGCATCTGACGAACAAACCTTGTGCCAAACTCTGGTATCCCAAGTGTTCCCGTTTTACATCCAATTTGTTCTTCTGTGACACCGAGAGGTTCCGTTCCTTGGAAGATTTTCATGACCTCAGGATCATCTGTCGGAATCGTTTTTGGGTCAATTCCGCTCAAGTCCTGTAGCATCCGAATGACCGTTGGATCATCGTGTCCAAGAATATCTAGTTTCAGCAAGTTATCATGGATTGAATGGAAATCAAAATGCGTCGTTTTCCAATCAGAACCTGTCGCATCTGCTGGATATTGAATTGGTGAGAAATCGTAAATGTCCATATAATCCGGCACGACGATAATACCGCCTGGATGTTGGCCCGTTGTCCGTTTGACCCCCGTACAGCCCTGTACGAGCCGGTCAATTTCAGCACCTCTCATATGAAGGTTATGATCTCCTGCGTAGCCTTTCACATAACCATATGCCGTTTTTTCTGCAACGGTACCGATTGTACCTGCGCGGTATACATACTCTTCACCAAACAGCTCTTTCGTATAGTTATGGGCAATCGGCTGATATTCTCCTGAGAAGTTCAAGTCGATATCAGGCACTTTATCTCCTTTAAAACCTAAGAACGTTTCAAACGGAATATCGTGTCCGTCTTTTTTATACGGCGTCCCGCATTCAGGACAGTCTTTATCAGGAAGGTCAAATCCTGAGCCAACCGATCCATCATTAAAGAACTCAGAGTGCTTGCAACTTGGACATACATAGTGCGGCGCAAGCGGGTTCACTTCTGTAATCTCTGTTAATGTCGCAACGAGAGATGAACCAACTGATCCCCTTGAACCAACTAGATATCCATCATCAAGTGATTTCTTAACAAGCTTATGAGAAATTAAATAAATAACAGCGAAACCGTGACCAATAATACTCTTTAATTCTTTCTCGATCCGGTCTTCTACAATTTTCGGTAAATCGTCACCGTAGATGCTGCGAGCCATGTTATAGCTCATTTCCCGAATTTCTTCATCTGCACCTTCGATTTTTGGTGTATAAAGATCGTCTTTGATTGGTTTAATACTTTCGACCATCTCAGATACTTTTTGCGTATTCGTCACGACAATCTCTTTCGCCTTTTCGTCCCCTAGGAAAGAGAAGGCTTCTAGCATTTCATCAGTTGTTCTAAAATGAACTTTTGGCAGTTCATGACGATTGAGTGGATTCGCCCCGCCTTGTGATGAAATTAAGATTTTGCGATAAATTTTGTCTTCTGGATGCAGGTAGTGCACATTTCCAGTCGCCACGACTGGTTTATTCAGTTTTTCACCAAGTTTTACAATGTTTGTGATGATCTCTTTTAATGCACGTTCATCCCGAACAAGCTCCAGCTGGAGTAAATGCTGATACACTTCTGGCGGATGAACTTCTAAATAGTCGTAAAATGCAGCAATGTCTTCTACCTCATCAGGTGACTTCTGCATCATCCCTTCAAACACTTCACCCTTATCACAAGCAGACCCAACAATTAAACCTTCTCGATATTTCTCAAGCTGTGAGCGCGGGATACGCGGCACGCGGTAGAAATAATGAATATGAGAAAGTGAAACAAGCTTAAATAAATTCTTTAGACCCGTCTCATTTTGTGCAATCACCGTTGCATGGTAAGGACGTGAGCGCTGATACGCATTGGACTGCCCCATGTTTTCGTTCAATTGATCGTGGTAGGCAATCTCTTTTTCAGCCGCATCTTTTAGCATCTTCAGCATGAGGTAACCAGTTGCTTCTGCATCATAAATCGCCCGGTGATGCTGCGTGAGTTCAATATCGAACTTTTTACACAGCGTGTTCAGCCGGTGATTTTTAAATTCTGGATAAAGGAATCGGCCGAGTTCTAGTGTATCAATGACAGGGTTTGACGCTTTATCGGTTTTTAACAGTCGCTTATATGCTGCATTTAAAAAGCCCATATCAAAGCTCGCATTGTGAGCAACAAGGATATCTTGTCCAATCCACTCTTTGAAATCTCGAACAACATCGACCACATCTGGTGCATCTCTCACCATGTCATCCGTGATACCGGTTAGTTCAATGGTTGTTGCTGATAACGGATGATGAGGGTTTGCAAATGCCTCAAAGCGGTCAATGATTTCCCCGCCTTTGATTTTCACGGCTGCAAGCTCAATGATCGTATCATACACAGCAGAGAGTCCTGTTGTCTCAACATCAAATACGACAAACGTCGCATCTTCTAACAAGCGGTGCTCTGGATTATACGCAATCGGTACCCCGTCGTCGACTAAATTGATTTCCACCCCGTACATCATTTTGATGCCATGCTTTTTACTTGCTGCATACGCATCTGGAAAGGATTGTACAACGGCGTGATCTGTCAGGGCAATGGCCTCATGCCCCCATTTTTTTGCTTGTTCAACAAGTTTACCGATGCCAGTGACAGCATCCATCTGGCTCATTGGCGAATGCAAATGAAGCTCAACACGCTTTTCTCCCTCAGGTGCAGTATCTTCTTTCAGCTGAGGTTTCATTTCATTGACGTCATTTGCGATCATGACAAGATCTCTCACAAACGTATCGTTTTGAATGCTTCCTCTTGCTTTGACCCACATCCCTTTTTTCAAGGATTTCATGAGCTGAGCATCTTCTTTTTCTCTCGCAAACATTTTGATCAAAATACTATTCGTATAATCGGTAATTTTAAAGATACAAAGGGTTCTGCCGCTTTTTAGTTCGCGCGTTTCTGCATCAAACACGTACCCTTGGACGGTGATTCGTCTTTCTTCGTCCATAATACTATCAAGCGTACGTATTTCTTCATTGTCTTTGATTTGATAGCCAATCATCAGAGGGCCAGAAGGAGCTTCCTCTTGATCCTCACTTTCCTTCTTCTCCATCTCAACAAGGGCTTGCATGGCTCTTTCTTGATCTTCAGCAAGTTTTTGTTCTCTGAACTTCTGAATCTCTTGATCTGATACAAAAATTTCTGTATCAAATTGAAGTTCTGGAAAACCAACTTGTTTAAATGCAGCCTGAAGCATTGGGCTATATTTCTTCTTGATGGCCAGAGCCTCAGTTTCGCTTTTTGTTTTGATGATGATCTTATGTCCAGACAGCGCTGGTTTTTGCTGTTGAAGCAAGCTGATGATTGGGGGAGAAATTCCTTGAAGCTCTTCCACACAATGTGACCAATACGATTGAACGAGCTCTTCAGATATGTGCGGATCATTGACTTCAATCGTACAAGTGACTTGTGCGATATGAGAAAATGCATTTGTCAGCCTGCTTAAAAACATTGCATATACTTGGTAAGGCAAAAGCGCCTTAAATTTAAAATGGAAATGCCACGTTTTTGCCGCCTTATGCACCGTCAATTTGACGATCTCGCCTTCTTCAAAGTAACGACTGAGGTCATCATCTGTCATTTGAATCTGATTGAGTAATATATGAAATTGCCGCCGGGTAATCGGTAATTGTTCATCCAAGACAGGACCCTCCTTTTGCAAATCAGAAAGGTACCTCTTTTTTGCAGGAGGTACCTTCATTTTTTTGTTCGTTTTTTATGCTTGGCGTATAAATGAAATCAGTTCATCAACAGATACTTCGTGTGATTCACCTGATTTTCTGAATTTCACTTCGACAATTCCTTCTTCTGAACGTTTCCCGCAGCTAATGCGAATTGGCAGTCCAATTAAGTCACTGTCGGCAAATTTGACGCCTGCACGCTCTTGGCGGTCATCGAAAAGGACTTCATAGCCCTCTTCCTGTAAACGCTCATACAGCGTTTCAGCCAGTTCCTTTTGTGCATCGTTTTTCATATTTAAGGCAAGTAGATGAAGATCATATGGCGCAACTGTTTCTGGCCAAATAATCCCCTTATCATCATGATGCTGTTCAACAATCGCAGAAAGGGTTCTAGAAATTCCAATACCATAGCAGCCCATGATCATTGGCTGCGCACGTCCATTTTCATCGAGGTATGTTGCATCCATTGCCTCTGAATAACGCGTGCCTAGCTTAAAGACTTGTCCTACTTCAATTCCTTTTGCGAACTGGATCGTGCCTTCTCCATCTGGAGAAACGTCCCCTTCTTGAATCAAGCGAAGATCTGTATATTCCTTCACTGACAGATCACGAGCAGGATTAACATTGACATAGTGATAATCCGATTCATTTGCACCTGCAACTGCATTTGTCATTCCTTTTACAGCGTGGTCTGCATAAATCGTTACTTCCGCTTCAAGCTTCACTGGTCCAACAAATCCTGGTTCTGTTCCAATCACGTCTAGTACTTCCTCACGTGAAGCAAGCTCTACAAGCTGTGCTCCAACTAAGTTTTTCACTTTCACATCATTTACTTCATGATCGCCTCTTGTCAGAACAAGTACATACGCATCGTCCGCTTTAAACAAGACAGATTTGATACATGTAGAAGGAGCCACTTCTAAGAATGACGCAACATCTTGTATTGTCTTCACCTGCGGCGTGTGTACTTTCTCAAGTTCTTTGAAGTCCGCAGGGTTTGCTTCTTCTCCGTGATACACAGCCTCAGCCATTTCAATGTTCGCAGCGTAGGAAGATGTGTCAGAGTATGCGATTGTATCTTCTCCTACTTCTGACAGTGCCATAAACTCATGTGTATCTTTTCCTCCCATTGCCCCAGAATCGGCAATGACTGGTCTAAAGTTAAGGCCTACTTTTGAAAAGACATTCGAGTAAGCTGTAAACATTTTGTTGTATGTGTCATCAAGGCTCTCTGGTGAAGAGTGGAATGAATAGGCGTCCTTCATAATAAATTCACGTCCGCGCAATAACCCAAAGCGAGGTCTTTGTTCATCACGGAATTTAGATTGGATTTGATATAGTGTCAAAGGAAGCTTTTTATACGATTTGACTTCACTGCGTACGAGTGATGTGATCACTTCTTCGTGTGTTGGGCCAAGTGCAAACTCGCGGCCGTGACGATCTTTCATACGCATGAGTTCTGGACCGTATGTATACCATCTTCCTGACTCTTGCCACATTTCTGCTTGCTGCAGCACTGGCATTAACAGCTCAGCTGCTCCCGCCTTTTCCATTTCCTTGCGAACAATGGCTTGAATGTGCTGAATCACTTTATGTGCTAACGGCAGGTAATGATAGATACCGCTCGTGTTTTGTCTAATAAATCCAGCTCTTACTAATAGCTGATGACTTTTTGCCTCAGCATCTGCTGGCACCTCTCGAAGAGTTGGAATGAAAGTCAGGGATTGTCTCATGTCGTTACACCTCATTTAAGAAATAGGACTTCTCACAAAAACTCTTGTTTCCCATAATGAGAAACAAGAGACAATGGTTTTTATAAAAATAATCGCTGGATGTCATTCCATGTCACTACTAGCATTAATAGCATGAGGAACGCAACACCAATGAAGACAACAAGTGCCTCTTTCTCACGATTAATTGGTTTGCCGCGAATGGCTTCAACGAATAGGAAAAGTAATCTTCCTCCGTCTAATGCAGGAATCGGTAATAAATTCACGATCCCTAAGTTGATACTAAGAAACGCAGCAAACTGCATTAATGTTAACACACCTTGTTTCGCTACTTCTCCTGTCATGTCATATATTCCAACAGGACCTGCAAGCATATCTAATGAAAATTGTCCTGTGACAATCTTTTGCAAGTTCGTTAAGATGAGACCTGCTGTAGATATCACTGTAGTGCCTGAGGATGAAATGACTTTGAGAAAGCCGTTTTCCGTTGGCGGATAAGAGCCAAAACGACCAATGGTTTTTCCTTCGGCCTTCACAGCTTCCGGTACAACTTGAATGGTGCTTTCTTTGCCATCTCGGTCAATGACGACATTCATTTTTTTATCTGGGTTCTTTTGAACCGTTTGAACAACATCTGTCCAAGAATTCATTTTATCCCCATTAATTGAAACGATATGATCTCCCTGCATAAGCCCAGCTTGCGCTGCCCGGCCGTCTTTTGTCAGCTTACCAAGTACAGGATCATCCACGGTTACACCTTGAATAAATCCTAAAGCCACTAGAATCACATATGCCAGGATAAAGTTCATAATCGGTCCAGCTGCAATGGCTTTAATACGCTGCCATACTGTTTTTGAACCAAACTGACGGTTGTATGGCGCAATTTGAATTTCTTCACCATCTGCAATATAGAAGCTTGTTTGGCTTACATTGTAGCCAGTCAGAATGTCTTCATTTCCAGCCTCATATCCTGAAATTCTCATCGCATGATCTAAATCAATTTGTTCAACTTCAATGACAAGTGCATCAGGATATTTCTCTTTATCATTTAAAATGATTTTTTCTACTTCATTTTGCTCATTGAATAAGAGCCCCACTGTATGACCCGGTTTAATTTCAATGACTTCAGGGTCTTCTCCAGCCATTTTAACAAATCCGCCGATTGGCAGAAGTCTGATGGTATAGACGGTTTCTTTTCGTTTAAAGGAGAAAATCTTCGGTCCAAAACCAATTGCGAACTCGCGGCATAAAATGCCTGCGCGCTGCGCCATAATTAAATGGCCAAGCTCGTGGAAAAAAACGAGCGTTCCAAAAATAATAATAAACGCAATCACTGTATTCACGAACATACCACCTTATGCGAGGATTGATTGAACAAAGTCTCGTGTATCTTTGTCCACTTCATGGATATCTTGCAAACTAGGCGTTGAAATCACATGATGTCTGTTCAGTGCCTTTTCAATCAATTCTTCAATTTGCAGGAACGTTACTTTGCCTTTTAGAAATGCATCAACAGCTATTTCATTGGCTGCATTAAGCACAGTAGGCATTGTCCCTCCTATTTTACCTGATTCATAAGCAAAATGTAAGCAGCGATACCTGTCAAAATCCGCTTTTTGGAAATTTAATTGTCCAATCTCCCAAAGGTTTAATGATTTCGCTTCTTTTAATGGCGCTCTATCAGGATAAGTGAGCGCGTATTGAATCGGAACCCTCATGTCAGGTGTACCTAACTGAGCCATGACACTTTTGTCATGGAATTCCACCATGGAATGGATGATGCTCTCTTTATGTAACAGCACATCAATTTGATCGTATGGGATATCAAACAGCCAGTGCGCCTCAATCACCTCAAGCCCCTTATTCATCATGGTCGCTGAATCGATCGTGATTTTTGCGCCCATGGACCAGTTCGGATGATTCAGCGCTTCTTCAACCGTTACACCTTCAAGCTCCGTGCGTTTTTTATCTCGGAAACTGCCGCCTGAAGCTGTGACGATTAAGCGTTCAATGTTTTTAGCTTGTTCACCTTGCAGGGATTGAAAAATAGCGGAGTGTTCACTATCGACAGGAAGTAAAGGCACGTCATACTTTTTGGCGTACTCTTTTACTATATGACCAGCTGTCACAAGTGTTTCCTTATTTGCAAGTGCGATCGTCTTTTTTTGTTCAATGGCTTTTAATGTCGGCACAAGTCCGACACTTCCTACCAGTGCATTGACCACAACATCCACTGCATCATAGGTCGCTGCTTCGATGTTCGCTTCATCACCCGCAGCCATTTTAACATCGTATTGAAATGAATGACCTTTTAACGTGCGATAGGTCTCTTCGTCTACACATCCAACGAATTCAGGCTGAAATTGTTCAATGATAGGGATGGCCTTGTCTATATTTCTGCCAAACGTCATCGCTTTCAACTTGAATTTGTCTGGATGCTGCCTGATCACATCTAATGTTTGTTCTCCAATTGATCCTGTTGCGCCTAATAGCGAAATATATTTCAAATTGCCACTCCTTCTCTCGTTCAATTAGTTTCTATGAGGTTAGCTAGCAAACGTGGCCAGCAATAAATATAAAAACGGCAGAACGAATAAAAAGCTGTCAAACCTGTCCAAAATTCCGCCATGACCTGGGAGTATTGTCCCTGAATCCTTCACATGGTAATGACGCTTTAAAGCAGATTCCACAAGGTCGCCAAGCTGTCCAAAAATACTGAGCAAAAGAGTAATAAACATAACAAGCAGATATGATGGCAAAAATCCTGTAACCGCCTGGAACACAAGTGACAGCACAACCGCTGTGACGATTCCGCCGATAAATCCTTCTACTGTTTTGTTTGGGCTGATCTCTGGCCAAAGCTTTCGTTTCCCCATAGATTTCCCAATAAAATAGGCACCTGAGTCAGTGGACCAAATAATCACCGCTGCGAAGAAGATCGCACTCATGCCATACAAGCCTCTAATTTGAATAAAATAATAGAAACTAACGCCAATATATAATGTGGCTAATATAACAAAAGCAACCTCATCGAATGTGAAAGAGTTTTTACTCAGAACTGTATAAGTTAAAAGGATTAAGACTGCAAATAAAGCAATCTGCATTTTTGATGCGTCTACGTTCGGGAAGAAGCTATTTTCTCCGCCCATTAAAAGCCAAAGCAATATTAAGCTGACAATGCCAGGAAAGCTGAAAATCGAAATCTTTTTCATTCTAAGAAGCTCAAAGAGAGCGACACTTCCCATTAAATAAATCAGCAGGGTAAATGGCATTTGTCCATAAATCACTGCAAGTAAAAACACTGCAGCTGCCAGAACACCCGTCAAAATTCTTTGTTTCATCTGCACCACCCTCTAAATTCCACCGAACCTCCGGCCGCGGCGCTGGTACTCTCCGATAGCGCCTATGAGATGCTCATCAGAAAAGTCAGGCCAAAGCACATCCGTAAAGACAAACTCGCTGTATGCAATTTGCCAAAGCATAAAGTTGCTTAATCTAATTTCTCCACTCGTACGAATAAGCAAATCCGGATCTTGAAGAGATTCTGTCATTAAATAAGCTGAAAACATCTCTTCTGTGATGTCTTCTGCTCGAAGCTTGCCTTCTTTGACTTTTTCAGAAATTTGTCTGCATGCAGAAATAATTTCTGTCCGTCCTCCATAATTGAGCGCAAAATTTAAAATGAGTCCGTCATTATTCGCCGTACTCTTCACTGCGTTCTCTACCGCTTTTTTCGTATGCTGCGGGAGGCCGTCTGGATCACCTGTTAAACGTACACGGACATTTTCCTCGATGAGTTCAGGCAGATAGATGTTTAGAAACTCTTCAGGAAGCTTCATTAAAAAGTCTACTTCTAGTTTTGGACGTTTCCAATTTTCTGTAGAGAAAGCATACAAAGTCAGCACTTTGACATTCAGCTCATTTGCAAGCTTGGTCATGCGCTTGACAACTTTCATTCCTTCATGATGTCCTGCTACCCGTGGAAGCGCACGTTTCTTCGCCCATCTTCCATTCCCATCCATGATAATGGCGATATGTTCAGGAATTTCTCCATTTAATATGTCTTCTTTTGTCAGGCTTTCTAAGTTGGAAGCTGCTGTTTGCTGATTCTTCCAATTTTTGAGTATATTGAGCATGAGATTCCTCCATCACCCAAAAAGGTTGCGTTCCCGCTAATAATTTAGTCCTCAACAGTATTAACAAAAAAACCCCCTGTAAACATGAAGAGGGTCTTTTCACTATTATCTATTGTACATAGTTTTTTCTTAAACTTCCATGATTTCTTTTTCTTTATCTTTTGTCACTTCATCAATTTTAGCGACATATTCATCTGTCAATTTTTGAACATCTTCTGTAGATGATCTTAATTCATCTTCAGTGATCTCCCCATTTTTCTCTAGCTTTTTCAATTCATCGTTTGCATCACGACGAACATTACGAACAGCTACTTTTGCTTCTTCTGAGTATTTTCTCACAACTTTTACAAGTTCTTTACGTCTTTCTTCTGTTAGTGCTGGGATCGCAATACGGATCACGTTTCCGTCACTTGTTGGTGTGATACCAAGATCAGACTTTTGGATCGCCTTTTCGATATCACCGATCGCTGTTTTATCGTAAGGTGTGATAATCAGCATACGTGCTTCTGGCACTGTAATTGACGCAATTTGGTTTAGTGGTGTTTGCGCACCATAGTAATCCACTGTTACTTTGTCTAAAAGGGAAGCATTAGCTCTGCCCGCACGGACAGTTGCTAGTTCACGTCCGTATGCTTGAACGGCTTTTTCCATTTTTTCTTTTGTTTGGTTCAACACTTCTTTTGACACGTTATTTCCCCCTCACGATCGTTCCGATTGATTCGCCATTGACGGCACGTTTAATATTTCCTTCTTCCATAATAGAGAAGACGATTAATGGAATGTCATTGTCCATACATAATGAGGACGCAGTAGAATCCATTACAGCAAGCCCTTCTTTTAGTACATCAAGATATGAAAGCTTATCATATTTTACTGCATCCGCATCTGTACGAGGATCAGCACTGTAGACACCGTCTACATTGTTTTTCGCCATTAAAATGACATCTGCTTCAATTTCAGCTGCACGAAGTGCTGCTGTTGTATCAGTAGAGAAATAAGGGTTACCAGTACCTGCAGCAAAAATCACGACACGTTTCTTCTCAAGGTGACGGATCGCTTTTCTTCTTATGTATGGCTCTGCAACCTGTCTCATCTCGATAGAGGTTTGTACTCTAGACTGAATGCCAAGCGTTTCTAGGCTGTCTTGTAATGCCAATGAATTCATTACTGTTGCAAGCATCCCCATATAGTCTGCTGTTGCCCGGTCCATTCCTAAGTCACTGCCTGTCTTACCACGCCAAAGGTTTCCTCCACCTACAACGACTGCAACTTCAACATCAAGTTCTGCAATTTCTTTTACTTGCTTTGCAATTGATTGAATGACAGTTGGGTTAATTCCATTTCCAGCATCACCAGCTAGTGCTTCTCCACTTAGCTTCAGTACAATGCGATTATATTTCGGTTTGCTCATGATAACCTCCAAGTGTAAACTATACCGTCTCTTATTATGCGTAAGAAACCGTCTTTTGTAAATCAATATCCTCTAAAAAATAGGGAACACAGTGCTTGTGCTCCCTAAAAAAGCCCCAGAGAGCTTTTCAAACATTATTTTTTCACTTGGCTCATGACTTCTTCAGCAAAGTTGTCTTGACGTTTTTCGATACCTTCGCCCACTTCATAGCGAACATAAGTTTGAACAGTTGCGTTTTTCGCACCTACAACTTGTTTCACTTTTTCATCTGGGTTTTTAACGAATGCTTGGTCAAGTAAGCAAATTTCTTCGAAGAATTTGTTTAGACGGCCTTCTACCATTTTAGCAACGATATTTTCAGGCTTTCCTTCCTGAAGCGCTTGTTGTGTTAATACTTCACGCTCACGGTTTGCTTCTTCTTCAGACACTTGGTCACGAGAAATGTATTTAGGGTTTACAGCAGCAACGTGCATTGCGATGTCTCTCGCAAGCTCTTCATCAGTTGTTCCGTTAAGAACCGCTAATACACCAATGCGTCCGCCCATGTGTAAGTAAGAACCGAATGCAGCGTTATCTTCTTTTGTGATGACTGAGAAACGGCGCAGCGTAATTTTTTCTCCGATTTTCGCGATTGCAGAAGTAATATGTTCTTCAACTGTTGAACCATTTTCCATTTTAGAAGCATGTGCTTCTTCAATTGTTGCAGGTTTCGCAGCAAGTAAATGATCAGCAAGTTCGTTAAGAAGATTTTGGAATCCTTCGTTTTTCGCAACGAAATCAGTCTCAGAGTTCACTTCTAGGATAACACCAGTGTTGCCGTCAGTTTTAATAAGAGTTAATCCTTCTGCCGCAATACGGTCTGCTTTTTTCGCAGCTTTTGCGATCCCTTTTTCTCTTAGAAGATCGATTGCTTTGTCGATGTCACCATCAGTTTCTGTTAACGCTTTTTTACAGTCCATCATACCTGCACCAGTTTTTTGACGCAGTTCTTTTACTAATTGAGCAGTAATTGCCATTTTACATTTCCTCCTTCTATGTTAAAACACGGATTACTAGGTGAAAAAAAGGTGATAAAAGGCAGTTCCCTCTTATCACCTTTTGAATAGGTTACGCAGTTGTTGTTTCAGTTTCTGTCGTTTCTTCTACAACAGCTTCTTCTTCGCCTTGTTTAGACTCAAGAATAGCATCTGCCATTTTAGCAGTTAGAAGTTTTACAGCACGGATTGCATCATCGTTTGCAGGGATCACAACATCAATTTCGTCTGGATCACAGTTTGTGTCAACGATACCGATAATTGGGATATTCAATTTACGAGCTTCTGCAACTGCAATACGCTCTTTACGAGGGTCGATAATGAAAAGTGCATCTGGAAGACCCTTCATGTCTTTGATTCCGCCTAGGAATTTTTCAAGACGTTCTAATTCTTTTTTCAGTTGAACGACTTCTTTCTTAGGAAGAACTTCGAACGTACCGTTTTCTTGCATTTTTTCGATATCTTTTAAACGTTTGATACGTTTTTGGATTGTTTCAAAGTTTGTTAATGTTCCACCAAGCCAGCGTTGGTTTACATAGTACATACCAGAACGGATTGCTTCTTCTTTCACTGAATCTTGTGCTTGCTTTTTCGTACCAACGAAAAGGATTTTTCCTCCGTCAGCAGCAAGGTTTTTTGTGAAGTTGTAAGCTTCCTCTACTTTTTTCACCGTTTTTTGAAGATCGATGATGTAGATACCGTTACGCTCTGTAAAGATGTAACGCTTCATTTTTGGGTTCCAACGGCGTGTTTGGTGACCGAAATGAACACCAGCTTCTAGCAATTGTTTCATAGAAATAACTGACATGTTGTTGCCTCCTAATATAATGGTTTTTTTTCCTCCGCTTAAGTCATGTTCACATAAAACTGCGCCACGGCAGCACCTTCATACGAATCATTAAGCGTGTGTATTTAACACCAAGAAATAATATAACACATGATGGACTGACAATCAAGAATCCTTTACAGCTTTCCGCTAAATTTTAATAAAAGCTCGATTTCTGTCTTGCCCGTTTTTAATTCTTTCGCTATTTCTTCTAATGATAGCCCTTGATCATATAAGGCCTTTACTTGATCCTCAAATGTTTCTTCTATTTCACTTTCAGAAGGCGCAGAAGCTTCTGTTTCGAGACTTGAAACGGGTTCGTTTACCTTCTCTTCCTGCACCTCAACTTCGCTAAGGAGAGCCGACAGGTGCTCTGGAACTGGATCTTCACTTTCTACCGATTGCAGGGATTCAATTGGTGGTTGTGGCTGCTTTGGTGTCTGAAGATCCGATTTCAGCTCTTCAGCAGAAAAATCAGGGGAAGTGGCTGCAGCTTTTGATAGTTTTTCATTCTCTTCTTTGACTTCCATCAAAAATGCAGCCAGGGTATTTTCCGTTTCTTCTAAAAGCTCTCGCTGCTTTTGTTCTGTTGCCTTCAGCGAATTCATTCTCGTGTATAAAATGATCACAAAATAAATAAGTGCAGCATGAAGCATAAAGCTAATCAGCCATAGCATATTTTTTCACTCACTAACTCTTTAAGATTGAATGGCTTTATCAAGCAGATGCTTAAGCTTGAACAATGCCTTTGAATGAATTTGCGAAATGCGGGAGGTCGATAAATTAAGCACTTGACCAATTTCCGTTAACGTCAATTCCTCTTTATAGAAAAGACTAATCACAAGCTTTTCTTTTTCCGAAAGCTCTGTCATTTTTTCGGCAAGCTGTTCAATTAATTCATCTTTCAGCATTTTTTCTTCAGGTGTCACAGTCTTTTCGTCGCGAATCATGACTTGAACGTTTTCTCCGTCTTCTTGATCATGCAGCTTCTCATCAATCGAGAGCAAATTCGCAAAGAACCCTTCATTCATCGTTGTGACCACATCTTGTTCACTCATGCCGAGTTCTTCAGCAACCTCTGTTGGTGTCACATTTCGCAAATATCGCTGTTCAAGCTTTTCAATTGCCGCTTCTACTTTTTTTGTTTTTTCTCTTGATGTACGAGGCAGCCAGTCCTCTTTACGAAGACCGTCGATGATGGCCCCGCGAATTCTGAAGGATGCATATGTATCAAACTTCAGATCTCTTCCGGGGTCAAATTTTTCAAGGGCATCATATAAACCGAGCATCCCTAGGCTGATCAAGTCTTCTTTGTGCACTGACTTCGGGAGACCGATGGAAATTCTTCCAACATGATATGTGACGAGCGGCATATAGCGGCGCATAAGATCATCTCCAGCAGCTGGGTCCTTCCACTCTTTCCATCTAGCCCATAGCGCCTGATCTTCGTAATTTAAGGATTGCATCTTTCTCCCCCTATACTTCCTTAGTTATATCTTCATAATGCCTTGTTTCACAGTGCGGATCTCAAGTTCTGTTGTAAGCGGATCGAATTCAATCGTGCGTCCATTGTTTCCGCCCGTGTCCTCACTAATGATCGGGATATGATGAAGAGACAGATGTTCTTTCACAGCTGATACATTTCTAGGTCCAATTCTCATCAGATCATTGGTTGACTTAAATTTAAACATTTCTGCGCCGCCAGCAAGCTTCGCTTTTAGCGCATGTTTGCGCGCTCCTTCTTTTAAGAGCAGATCAATTGTATGCTTGACACCTGTATCTGCATACTTAGCCAAGTTCTCTACCGCTCCTTTTGAAAGAGAGGAGTCTGGAAGCATGACATGGACAAGTCCTGCCAGTTTTTTTTCTTGGTCAAAAAGGACAAGTCCTACGCAAGAACCGAGACCGGATGTCCGAATACGGTCCGGTGTTTTCACAAGCTGAACATCCGCTATACCAACCTTTACAACTGCCGGAATCTGCACGTTCATTATAGGTTACCTAATGCTTTGAACAGTTTTTCAAACGATTCAAAGTCTGGTAATAGAAACATATTTCCTTTCAGCTCTTGCTGATTTTGATCATCGAAAATCGATGTATCAATCACAATCGCCTGATCGCCGAGAGGGCTAAACTGCATTAATCCTTCACTAATGACAGCCCCAAACATGTCGAGCGTGACATCTGGAACACTTGGGTGAAGCTGCAGTTTTGTTAAATCGGCAAGTGCTGATAAATAAGAGCCTGCTAAAATATTTCCTAACTCATGAAGCGCTGATGTTCCTAGCATGTGTTCATGAATCGTATCAATATCAAATGCTGGGTCCTGAACAAGCTCTCTTACAAATTGTTCAGCTTGTTCAAACGGCATAATGAAAAAGATTGAACCGGTAAGATCACCCTCCATTCGCAAAAAGATACTGGCAACTGGAAGGTCTGCTCCACCAAAGAAATCCATTAAATCTTCAAACGAGAGAACTTTGACAAAAGGAACAGCCATATCAATTTTGCGATTCAATAGGCTGGCAAGAGCAGACGCTGCATGGCCTGCTCCGATATTCCCAACCTCACTTAATATATCTAGCTGTTCATCTTTAATTTCATTGAAAATGCTCATCTCACATCCCCCTTAATGAACAGGTGCATCTTGCACGCTCTTGTCGAGGACCGCACCAGCATGAATGATATTGAATAGACGCTGATCATGCTTAATAATTCCTGTCACCCATGACAGTCCTTCTTTTTCAGCTGAATCAGTAGAAGATTCTACCTCTTCCTGATGGACAGTAATGACATCATTTGCTTCATCAACAATCCAGCCGACTTCAATGTCACCAACTTGTACAATAATCATTCTTGTTTCGTCTGTAATCTCGTTGTCAGTTGATCCAAGTCTCACTCTAAGGTCAATGACAGGTGTCACGACACCACGTAGATTAATGACACCGCATATATAAGGGGCAACGCCAGGAACTCTTGTCGGCTGCTGCCATTTTTCAATGGACTTTACTTCTGATACTGAAATGGCGTATTCTTTTTTGTTTACGATAAACACAATCATCTTTTCGCCAGTTTTGATATCTGTACTCATTTCAGACCGCTCCTCTATTGTTTTTTACTTAATCAGTGCATTACAGTCAACGATGAGTGCAACCTGACCGTCACCTAAGATTGTTGCGCCTGATATCGCAAATACGTTTGGTAGGTAATCTCCAAGTGATTTCAATACAACCTCTTGCTGACCGATAAACGAATCGACCACAAATGCTGTTAGCTTGTCTCCTTTACGGACAACAATAATGTGCAGTTCTTCTTCTAAATCATTCGCATTTGGTACGTTGAACTGTTTCTTCAAGTACACAACCGGTACGATAAATCCACGGAAATCAATGACTTCACGATCATGCGTTTGAAGGATGTCACTCTTCTTAATGACAGCCGTTTCTATAATAGAAGAAATTGGAATAGCAAATGTTTCTTCCTCTAGTTTCACAAGAAGTACGGAAATGATCGATAATGTGAGTGGAAGCTGAATTGAGAACAGTGAGCCTTGACCTTCTGTTGAGTTAATACTTACAGAACCACCTAATGATTCGAGCTTGTTTTTCACAACGTCAAGACCTACACCTCGGCCCGAGATATCAGAAATCGTATCAGCTGTAGAGAACCCTGCTGCAAAGATCAATGAATCAATTTGGTGATCTTCAAGCGTTTCCGCTTCTCTTTCTGTAATAACTCCGCGCTCTAATGCTTTTTCAAGGACCTTTTTACGGTTAATTCCGCCGCCATCATCTTCGACTTCAATGAAGACATGGTTTCCGCTATGATATGCTTTTAAAAGAACAGTTCCTTTTTCTGGTTTGCCTTTTTTCACACGTTCTTCTGGTGATTCAATCCCGTGATCGAGACTGTTTCTAAGTAAGTGTAAGAGCGGATCGCCAATTTCATCGATCACTGTTCGATCAAGCTCTGTCTCAGCACCTTCAATGATCAGTTCAATTTTCTTATTGAGCTCTTTCGTCAATTGACGAATCATACGTGGGAATCTGTTAAACACCGTTTCTACAGGCACCATTCTCATGTTCAAGATGATCGATTGCAGGTCTCCAGAAATACGGGACATTCTTTCCACTGTATCCGTTAGTTCGTTGTTTTCAAGTTCTTTGGCAATCTGTTCTAAACGTCCTCTATCAATGACAAGCTCTTCAAACAGGTTCATAAGTGAATCTAGACGATCGATGTTGACACGGATCGTTTTCGTTCCGCCGGCAGCTGCACCGTTATTGCCATTTGCTTTTGGCGCATCGTTTGCTGGCGCTTTAGCAGCAGGCGCTGCGACTTCTTCATTTTTCTGCTCAGGTTTCTCTGCTTTTGTTTCAGCAGGAGCCGCTTCTTCAAAGGCAGAGACTTCAGAAATCTCCACTTGTTCAACCTCTGAGATCGCTGTCACGATTTTTTTCACTTCTTCCATCGGCTGTTTCGATAAGTAAGAAATGCTGAATTCAGATTCAAAATCTTCTGATTCTAAAAGTTCTGCATTCGGAACCGTTTTGACAACTTCTCCTGCTTCGTTCAGTCTTTCAAAAATCATATAGACACGAACGGCTTTTAATAAGCATGCGTCACTTAATGTCACGTTCAACTCATAACATTTAAAGCCTTGTTCTCTCGCTTCATCAAGAACTGTTCGTTCAAATTCGTTATAGTCTAGGTCGCTTGCAGCTGATGATGCTTCAGCAGTCTCAACGGCAGATGCTGTTTCTGCATGGCTTCCTGTCACATCTAGTTTTTTACTAATCTCCGTGACATCACGTTTTCCATCCCCGCCCTCTGCAATCGATTGAACCATTGCTTCAAGGTGATCGAGTGCTTCAAACATCGTATCCATTGATTCAGGAGTGACAATCATTTGTTCGTTTCTGATGGCATCAAACATGTTTTCTAAATGATGTGTTAATTGAGCCATATCATCAAAGCCCATCGTTGCACTCATGCCTTTCAGTGTATGAGCGGCTCTGAATATATCATTCACTAGCTGCAAGTCTGTTGGGTTCTTTTCTAATTCAAGAAGTTTTTCATTACAAGTTTGTAAGTGTTCTCTGCTTTCATCTAAAAAGATATCTAAGTATTGGTTTACATCCAACGTGTTCACGCCCTCTCTTTTTTCATGGAGCTTATAATTGCATGTGCGATGTCATCCACATGCCTTGTTTCATGTGCAAGGCCTGCTTTAATGACTGATTTAGGCATTCCGAAAACAACACATGATTCTTCTTTTTCTGCAATGACTTTTGTATGACCGCTTGCGACCATTTTTTTGACACCTTCTGTGCCATCACTACCCATTCCTGTCATAATGACAGCGATTTTCTCGTAACCTTTTATGTTGCTGATGGATTCAAATAAATAGTTAACAGAAGGTTTGTGACGGCTGTCTGTGTCTTCTGGGGACAGCCTGATCACTAAAGCTGCCCCTTGTTCATGAAGTGACATATTCAATCCACCAGGAGCTATGTAAGCCACTCCATTTTTAGCGATGTCTCCATCCTTAGCTTCTTTGATTGTAATTTGTGATAAATGATCTAATCTAGTAGCCAGCGATGCCGTAAATCCTGCCGGCATATGCTGCACAATCAAAATCGGCGCCTCTATGTCTTTTGGCAGCTTCGTGACGACTCGTTGAAGCGCCCTAGGCCCTCCCGTAGATGTTCCGATTGAAATAATCTTTCGGAGTGATGAGCCGCTTCTTACTTCTTGCAGGCGGGGAGCGGCCGCTGGAATTGGACTTGGCGGCTTCATGAACGGCTTAGGAGAAACTTGTTTCTCAGTACGTTTTCTGGACAGGCCTGCCGCAAGTACCCGCTCTACAATTTGACCTCTTACTTTGTGTAAATCGAGCGAAATACTTCCTGAAGGCTTTGTCACAAAGTCAAAAGCACCGAGTTCTAAGCAATGGATGGTTAATTCCTTCCCTTGCTTCGTCTGGCTTGACACCATAATCACAGCAAGGTCGTGTTCAGCCAGAATTTGTTTTAATGCTTCTGTTCCATTTAGAACAGGCATTTCCACATCAAGTGTGACAACATCTGGATTCAATTCCTTAATCCGCTTTAAGGCATCTTCTCCATTTCGCGCCGTTCCGACGACTTCAATTTCTTGCTCGGCACTTAGGAAATCACTGATGAGTTTTCTCATAAAAGCCGAGTCATCTACTACAAGCACTCTAATCATGAGTCCACCTTCCTCCTTTTAAAAAAAGAGGACAACTTATCTATAAACGTATGCTGCTCTCTCTGTGCCTCTCTTATCTGCTGATGATAAAGCGTTTCAGCCAGCATTTTAATGGTTTTACTTAGCCTTGAATGAGGCTGCTTCATATAAAATGGCATTTGTTCAGTGACTGCTTTAGGAACAGCAGGATCATCAGGTACCGCACCAGCAAATACAAGCTTTCGGTGTAGAAAGGACGTCACCACTCCTGCTAATTTCCGGTACGTTTCAGATCCTTCCGAAGGGGTTTTACACCGGTTGACAATGATTTGAACAGACTGTTCAAACTGATGAATGGCTAAGTGCTTAATTGCGCTGTAGGCATCCATGATGGATGTTGGTTCTGGCGTTGTCACAACAACCACTTCTCCTGCCGATAAGACAAAAGGGAGTTGATCTTTTGACAAGCCTGCACCCATATCAAAGAATATACAATCAAAGTCATTCAATATTTTCTCCATCTCTTCTAAAAAGAACGACCATTGATCTTTGTCTAAAGAAAATAGCTGTTCAAGCCCGCTTCCGCCAGAAATGTAATACAGATTGTCCGTTCCTTTTGTCATAGCCGCTTGGAAGGATTTTTTCCTAACAAGCACGTCTAATATAGAGCTGGTCGATGTTTTCCCTAGTAAAATATCAATATTCCCCATGCCAAAGTCGAGGTCGATGATGAGCACTTGCTTGCCCGTACTTGCGATAGACAGTGCCATATTCAGCGTCAAATTCGATTTACCTACTCCGCCTTTACCGCTCATGACAGCAATGGTTTTCGCTTGTCCATTCGCACGAAGAGAGTTCGGTACAATCAGTTGGTTCTGCTGAACAAGCTTTCTTAAACCTTCGGCTTGGTCAGGCTTCATCATTGTAAGACCATCCTTGTCAAATCAAGGGGGGAACTCTCAAGAATATCCTCAGGCACATTTTGGCCATTTGTTAAAAACCCGAGCCCGATTTGAGATTCTGCAATGATTTGAAAGATCGTTCCCATCGTGTCTGTTTCATCAACTTTTGTGAAAATAAATTGATCGATTGGAACGTGTTCAAAACGTTTGACCATGGCTTTCATATCTTGATATTTCGATGTCGCACTCATGACGAGAAAACTTTGAATGCTTTCATCAAATGGAATGATATCTGTCAGCTCTTTGATGTACGCCTCTTCTTTAAAGTTACGGCCTGCTGTATCGATGAAAATATGATCATAATTTTTAAAAGTCTGCTGTGCTTTCACAAAGTCCTCTCTTGAATAACAAACCTCAAGCGGTGCATTTAGCAGTTCAGCATATGTTTTTAGTTGTTCAATCGCTGCAATCCGGTACGTATCTGTTGTGATAAAAGCAATTTTCTTTTGCTGCTGAATAGCCGTTTTCGCAGCAAGCTTTGCAATCGTTGTCGTTTTACCAGCACCAGTTGAACCAAACAGCACAATGTATTTCGAACGAATCATCGGCTCATCAGAAGTGTGAGCCGGCAGCATCTCTGTGAGTAGTTTTTCAAGTTCTTTTTCAATCTGCTCTTCTTTCACAGCACCTTTTGTTAAAAGACCCTTTAAGCACTCATCTCGAATCTCATCATCAAGACCTTGATCCTTTAGCTTTTGATCCATTTTCATGAGAGAATCCGGCAAGATCCCGGCATGGCGTTCGTTTCTTGCATATTCTATAGGCTGAGAATGAGAAGGCGCTGCTTTGACTGCTTGAGCAGCAGCCGGCAGCTCTTGTGTAAGGTGTTGAGTCTGCTCCTTTTTCGGTAACACCGGGATAGGCGCAGTTGCTGGTTGTAATCCTTTACCAGCTCTTTCTTCAAAATCTTGATCCAGCACTGCAATCACTTCGACCATTTGCTGTTTCTTTAAACCGAACAGCTTTCGTTTGACAACGGTTTTCGAATTTAATATGACGGCATCCTTCCCAAGCTGCTGCCTGATTTGAATCGTTGCCTCCTGCATAGAATTCGCTGTGATTTTTTTCATTTTCATTAGATATCCACCACTCCGATGCTCTGTACTTCCACATTTGCTTCTAGTTCGTTATAAGATAGTACCGGTAAATCTGGGAAATATCTTTCTAACAACTGTTTGACGTACATTCTTATAGGAGGTGAGCATAATAGAACCGGCGTTTCCTGACGAAGCGAAAGCTGTTCAATTTCTCTCGCCACTGATTGAATCACACTTTCAGAGGATTCTGGATCTAACGATAAGTAGTTCCCATGCTCTGTTTGCTGCACGCTGTCTGCAATCACCTTTTCGACTCGTCCTGAGCATGTCACGACTTTCAGTGATTCATTTTCTCTTGCATACTGTGCAGTAATCTGTCTTGCAAGTGCCTGTCTAACATACTCTGTTAGCAAGTCTGTATCCGTCGTTAATTTTCCGTAGTCTGCAAGGGTCTCAAAAATGGTCACAAGGTTTCGAATGGAGACCTTTTCTTTCAGAAGCTTTGCAAGTACTTTTTGGATATCCCCGACTGCTAGTGGATTCGGTGTTACCTCATCTACTAGAACTGGATAACTTTCTTTCAGATGATCGATTAATTGCTTCGTTTCTTGGCGTCCAAGCAGTTCGTGGGTGTTTTGTCTAATCTTCTCTGTGATGTGGGTAGACACAACAGATGCTGGATCGACCACTGTATAGCCAAGCATTTCAGCCTGATCTTTTTCTGCTTCTGATATCCATTTTGCCGGCAGACCAAAGGATGGTTCGATTGTTTCAATTCCTTCAATCGGATCATCATCAGGCGTTGGTGACATCGCTAAGTAATGATCAAGCAGCAGCTCTCCTTTTGCCACTTCGTTCCCTTTTATTTTGAGCCTGTATTCATTTGGGTTCAGCGCAATGTTGTCTCGAATACGGACAACCGGAATGACAAGACCGAGTTCAAGAGCAAGCTGCCTTCTAATCATGACAATTCGGTCTAGCAGGTCTCCGCCTTGATTGGCATCTGCAAGCGGGATCAACCCGTAGCCAAATTCAAATTCAATGGCATCCATTTGCAGGAGATGAATGACGCTTTCTGGACTTTTCATCTCTTCAACCTCTGCCTGTTCTTCGAGTACTTCTTCAATCTCTTCTTGATCCTGTTTGTTTTTCGACATCATGTACGCACCGAGTGCAAGTAAACCTGCGATCGGCCCTGTCAAAAGTACGCCAATTGGCGTAAACAATCCAAGCAGGAAGATCGTACCTGCTGTGACGTAAAGCATGGCAGGGAAGGCAAAGAGCTGGCCCGTAATGTCTGAACCAAGGTTTCCGTTAGAAGCCGCTCTCGTGACAACAATCCCTGTCGCTGTTGAGATGAGAAGTGCAGGGATTTGCGACACAATTCCGTCCCCTACTGTTAAAAGAGTAAAGTGGGAAGCTGATTCTTGAATCGACATTCCTTGCTGAATCATCCCAATAATGATGCCAAAAATAATATTGATAATAACGATGATAATACCTGCGATGGCATCCCCTTTAACGAACTTACTTGCACCATCCATCGCACCATAAAAGTCTGCTTCTCTTGCTACTTTTTCACGGCGGTTTCTAGCTTCACTCTCTGTCAGCATTCCTGCATTCAAATCTGCGTCAATACTCATTTGTTTACCTGGCATCGCGTCGAGTGTAAATCTGGCCGCAACCTCTGATACACGCTCCGCCCCTTTGGTGATGACAATAAACTGAATAATGATCAGAATAAGGAAGACAACCAGACCAACGAGTATATTGCCCCCAACAACAAATGATCCAAACGTTTCTACAACCTTACCAGCATCTCCAGTTGATAAAATAGAACGGGTTGTAGAGATGTTAAGCCCTAAACGAAACAGTGTTAAGAGCAAAAGTAACGATGGAAAAATGGAAAATTGCAGTGGTTCTTGCATGTTCATTGTGGTGAGAAGCACGATAAGCGCAAGAGAAATATTAATAATGATTAAAATACTTAATAGGACGGGCGGAAACGGTATGACCAGCATCGCCACGATTAAAATAACACTGAATAAAACAGATAAATCTCTTGCTGACATGCCTGTTCTCTCCTTTTAAAACCAAAAATTCATAAAATCTTTTGTTTCGTTTTATATACGTAAGCCAAAATTTCTGCGATCGCCTTAAAATATTCTTCAGGCACCGCTTGGTTGATATCCACTTGATCGTAGAGGGCGCGGGCGAGCGGCCGGTTCTCTACAGTCATGACATCATGTTCTTTCGCAATTGTTCTAATTTTCAAAGCCAAAATATCCGTTCCCTTTGCCACAACAAACGGCGCGTCCATCTTTTCTTCGTCATATTTCAAGGCAATTGCGTAGTGGGTCGGGTTTGTAATGATGACGTCCGCTTTTGGGACTTCCTGCATCATCCGTCTCATGGCCATTTCCCTTTGCCGCTGTTTAATTTTTGATTTTATGAGCGGGTCACCCTCTGATTTTTTATACTCATCTTTGATGTCTTGTTTAGACATCCGTAAGTTTTTTTCATAATCAAATTTCTGATACATGTAGTCAAGCCCAGCTAAGATGAGAAGAGCACCTGCTGCATATAGACCCATAATCAAGGTCATATTTGCCACGAAATGAAGGGTTTCCTCTGCAGTGAGTAGAGGGAGCCGCAAGATTTCGTCAAAGTGCATCCATAGAGCGATAAATGTCGCAAAGCCAACAAAACCAATTTTTAAAATGGATTTTAATAGCTCAACGAGTGCTCGAATACTGTATATTCGTTTAAACCCTTTGATTGGATCAAGCTTTTCTAATTTGGGCTTGATCACTTCAGTTGAAAAGAGAAACCCAACTTGTAAATAGTTACTGATGATCCCTGCCAGCATCCCAACACCAAGAATTGGCATGAGGAGGAGACCTGTCTCTTGAAGCAATTCCAAGAATAACTGGTGAATATTAGATGTGCTAACCTTCATTAGCATGGTTGTTGAATAAAAACGTTCAATGAGCGCAATAATACGCTCTTTCATAAAAGGCCCAATAAAAAAGAATGATAAAAAGATTAGTAGAAATGAGATGGCTGTATTGACGTCGGTACTTTTGGCAACCTGCCCTTTTTTACGTGAATCCCGTCTCTTTTTCGGTGTTGCTTTTTCTGTTTTTTCACCTGCGAAAAATTGCAAGTCGAGTCTAAGTCTTGTCGTCATGACGAACCACCGACCAATGCTAAGAAATTCCTCATGGTGAGCACAATCGTTTCAAATGTATTTTGGACGACCCCGAAGATAACACCCATACAAATGATGATCATAATAAAACTCACGCCCATTTTAATGGGAAGTCCAACGACAAATACGTTCATTTGCGGAACTGTACGTGCCACAATTCCTAATGCCAAATCGACTAAAAACAAACTAGCCACAACAGGTGCTGAGATTTGAAAAGCTATGATGAACATTTGGTTGAAGCTCTTTGCAATAAAGTAAGCAAAGGATTCACTGCCGAAGTTCAGTGCATACTGATCAACTTGAATATATTGAAAACTGTAATAGATTCCATCAAGCAGCAAATGATGTGCATTTGTTGCCAGCATCAGCAGCAAGGTCACCGTATAAAAAAACTGCCCCATCAGCGGCGTTTGCGCCCCTGTTTGTGGATCAATAATATTGGCGATCGCAAAACCCATTTGAAAATCGATGAATGAGCCGGCAATTTGAACAGCGGACACCATGATATATGCAATCAGTCCAAGAAGAAGTCCGACCATTGCTTCTTTCACGGCAAGCATCATGTAAAGACCGTCGATATCGAGTGCTGGCGGTTCTTTAATGGTGCTAAAACTAATGACAGCCAAAAACAGTGAAAAACCAACTCTGTGAACTGCTGGTATCGTTCGATGCGCTAATAGCGGCACTGTCACGAAAAAAGCGGTGATCCGAATGAAAACGAGAAGAAAGGCAGGAAATAATTCTATGATTGACATCTCTGATTAACCTGCAAATCGATCTAAATTCGAGAACAGCTCTGTAGTAAATGACACAATTGTTGAAAGCATCCACGGACCAAACACAACAAGTCCAATGAGCACTGCAACAATTTTTGGAATGAACGCAAGCGTCTGTTCTTGGATTTGGGTTGTCGCCTGAAACACACTGACAATTAGTCCCACGATTAGTGCGAGCGCTAGAAGCGGCCCGCTGACAAGTAATACAACATACACTGATCTTTCAGCCATCGTAATGACAAATTCTGAACTCATGTTTTAAGCACCTACTCTAAAAGCTTTGCAGCAAAGATTTAACAATCAAATACCATCCATCGACTAATACAAATAACAATATTTTGAAAGGGAGCGATATCATAACCGGCGGAAGCATCATCATCCCCATCGACATCAGGACACTTGCGACCACCATGTCAATAATTAAAAATGGAATAAAGATCATGAAACCAATTTGAAATGCCGTCTTTAATTCTGAAATTGCAAAAGCTGGTACCATCGCCGTTAAGGGAATATCTTTAATTGATTCAGGGGTATCCATTTTTGCGTAACTAAGAAATAAAGCCAAATCTTTCTGTCTCGTATGTTTACTCATAAACTCTTTAATTGGCACTTCGGCTTTTTCATAGGCCTGATTTAACGTAATATCATCATTTAACAGCGGCGTGAGTGCCTCTTTATTAATCTCTGAGAACGTGGGTGCCATAATAAAAAATGTGAGAAACAAAGCAAGTCCTACAAGCACTTGGTTTGGCGGCATTGAGTTGGTTGCAAGTGATGTTCTAACGAACGAAAGAACAATCACAATCCGTGTAAAACAGGTCATTAAAATAAGAATGCCTGGTGCAACTGAAAATACAGTTAACAATAAAAGAAGACGGACAGATGTGCTAATATTCCCTGCGCCACTGGAATTAAATAAATCGATAAACTCATTCATTTTGTTTCGGGCCTTTCTTTCTGACTTCTGATTGGGTCTTTTTCAATTCGGCTAGCTGCGCCTTTAAATTGGCTGAAAAAGAAGAAGTGGTCGGCTGATCGTGTTTCTTCACTTGCGATGTTAATTTTTGCATCATTTTCGGTAAGTCAGTCTTACTTTCCATCGCTTCTTCGTATTGTTTCACAATCGCTTCGCATTCTTGTTCATCATCGATTTCTTTTAGCAGCTGGATTGAGTCTGCTACGCCGACAACTAATACTCGTTTGCCCACTTTGATCAGCTGAACTGAACGATTTTGACCAACCGTCGTTCCGCCAATATTTTCAACATAGCGAAATGGCTTGAGTAAGCGGTTTTGCTTTCCAACAAATCTCACCAATCCGTAAATGAGCAGGATGACAAAAAGTAAGGCACCAATCATTTTGACAAAATCCATAATGGAGACAGAAGAAGAGGGAACTTCTTCTGCCGGATTCGTTTGATTGTCAGTGGTTTTCTTTTCTGTATCCTTTTTGCTTTCTTTCTCATCTTTGAGCCAGTCATTCACTGTGCCATTTTCAGGATCTTTTGTTTCAGCAAACAGTGAGGCTGGCTGCGCTGTCAAGAAAAGCATAAAACTGATCATTGCTATACATATCAAACGTTTTTTCAACAAGTCTTACACCCTTTTTTAGCCTAACGTTTTATTAATTGCTTCAAGTACACGGTCTGCCTGGAATGGCTTCACGATAAAGTCTTTTGCACCTGCTTGAATGGCATCAATAACCATTGATTGTTGTCCCATCGCTGAGCACATAATGATTTTTGCAGAAGCATCGATTTGTTTAATTTCTTTTAATGCTGTGATCCCGTCCATTTCTGGCATTGTGATATCCATTGTGACTAGATCAGGAGATGTTTCTTTATATTTTTCAACAGCTTGTGCGCCGTTTTCTGCTTCTCCTACTACATCAAATCCGTTTTTTACAAGAATATCCTTAATCATCATTCTCATGAATGCTGCATCATCTACGATTAATACCTTAGTAGCCATTTACTTATTCTCTCCCTATATGTTTGTTTATTTTAAATTAGAAAGTCTTTCAGACTGACTTAAAATGTCAGTCACACGTACGCCAAAGTTCTCATCAATGACAACAACTTCTCCTTTGGCGACGATTCGTTTGTTGACCAGAATGTCGACTGGCTCACCTGCAAGTTTGTCCAGTTCAATGATACTTCCAGCGGAAAGTTCAAGTACTTCTTTCACACTGCGCTGCGTTCTTCCAAGCTCCACTGTAATGGAAAGTGGAATATCCATCAGCATATCAAGATTACCGAGCTGACTTGTTGTATGCTGAGGCTCACTAAATGCCTCAAATTCAACTGGCGCCACATTGACAGGTTCTGCCGGCTTTGGTTTCGCCTGTCTTTTCGGCGGTGCCGATTGCTGCATAGGAGCAGATTGTGCTTGCGGAGCAGCCTGCTGTGGTTCAGGTGCACTCTGAGGTGCTTCTTGAACCGGCTCTTCTTCCGCTGGGTCTGTTAATTCTGCAATCAAATCTTTCGCAAACGTAATAGGGTAAAGCTGCATAATATTTGAATCTATGAGTTCACCTATCGTTAATCTAAAGGACACTTTGACAAGCATCTCTTCAGCTGGAATGCGGTCTGTGCCTTCTCCTTCTTTCACATCAAGCAACTCAACGCGAGGCGGAGAAATATCAATCTTTTTATTAAAGACTGTTGACATGGACGTCGCTGCTGAACCCATCATTTGGTTCATCGCTTCTTGTACTGCACTTAAGTGAATTTCACTTAACGACGGGTCAGCATTTGTTCCATCTCCGCCCATCATTAAATCCGCAATGACTGCCGCATCGGTTTGCTGGATGACAAGCAGGTTACTAGCACTGAAGCCTTCCGTATAATTCACTTCAATGGCGACATACGGATGAGGAAATTCCTCATTCAGCTTGCTTTTTTGAATCACTGTGACAGTTGGAGTTGTAATCTCCACTTTTTGACTTAATAGGGTTGAAAGTGCTGTTGCAGAGCTTCCAAATGATATATTTCCGATTTCCCCAATGGCATCTTGTTCCATTGCAGAAAGGAGTGTATCAGGCTCTATATCGTCATTGCTGCCTCCTTTAAGGAGCGCATCGATTTCATCTTGTGATAATTTACTTCCGTTATTCTCCATCTTCTTCACCTCTTATGTCGTGATCTAGAATTTGAATCGCCTGTTTCCGATTCACGCGGCCGGCCTGTCCCAAGAATTTCGGTTTATTTCCGACCATAACAGTAAGAGGCGCATTTACTGGTTTGTCCAAGGCAATACAATCACCAATTTCCAAATTCAAAAACTCTTCCACCGTCATTTCCGATTGTCCAAGCTCTGCGACTACCGGTATTTTCGCCGTCATAATCCGTTTTTCAATGGCCTTTGTTTCTTCTTGTTTCGGTTCATTTCGTTCAGATTGCATCCAGTAGTGTACAGACAGCTTCGGAATAATAGGCTCTAATACTACGTGAGGAATACAGAGATTAATAACCCCGCTTACCTCACCAATTTGTGTATTAAGAGAAATGACGACAACTGTTTCGTTTGGTGACACCATTTGAACAAACTGGGGATTTACCTCGAAATCTGCCATTTCTGGCTCGATGTCGGTTATGGACTGCCACGCTTCTCTGTAGTTTTCCAAAGCTCCCTCAAACATGTTTGAGATAATCTTTGTTTCGATTTCTGTCAGTGATTCTGTCTTATTATGACTAATGCCAATCCCACCCATCAGCCTATCCATCATGGCATAGCCAATCGTTGGGTTCACTTCAAGCATGATTCTTCCTTCAAGCGGGCTGACGTAAAATAAGTTTAATAATGTCATATTAGGAATCGAACGAATAAATTCTTCATATGGCACTTGGTCAACCGAGCTGACAGAAATTTGAATATATGATCTTAGCTGCGCTGAAAAGTGTGTGGTAAGCAGTCTAGCGAAGTTATCATGAATTCTTGTTAAACTTCGAATCTGGTCTTTTGAAAAGCGCAGTGCACGTTTAAAGTCATACACTTTCACTTTTTTCGTCGTTTCTTCTTTTTTCAGCTCTTCTGCATCCATTTCGCCTGTTGATATGGCGGATAATAATGCGTCGATCTCATTCTGGGAAAGCACTTCTCCTGACATTTCTTCACCTCCATCGTGTCAATTAATCGCCTCTATTGCAGATTAAAGGAGGTTATATAAACTTCTTTCACCTTGCCATCTTGCAAATAGTTATTCACTTTGTTTTTGACCTGTGTTTTAAAATGTTCTCTGCCTTTTTTGCCATCAAGTTCATCTGCATTCGTGTCTGATAAAATATCGATCACAGCATCTTTCACTTGGAAGCTTCTTTTTTCAAGCTCTTCTTTGGCTTTTTCTGAATCTGTTTCAATATTTAGTACAAGTTTAACCGCATTTCCTTCAGATTTTAAATTGGTCACAATCTCAGGAATTTCAACAGAAGCTTTTACGACTTCATCTGCTGTTGGCTCTTTTTCTGCTTTTGCTTCGTCTGACCCATTCACCAGAAAGACAATACCTGCTCCAATTCCGACGATAGCAATAATCATGATTAGCATTACTACGACTAATTTCTTCTTCATTCAAACTCCTCTATTCCTTGATTCAATGAAATGACTTGGATTTTTCTATAGAAAGAAATGATTTTCTCCTGAAGCTGCTCTTCATCTTCTTTCACAACGAATTTCTTTCCATTGGCGAGTGTAATGGTCGTGTCTGGAAAGCTTTCGATTTGCTCGATATGGAGAGCGTTGAGCATAAATCCTTTGCCATTTAATCTTGTCACTTCAATCATATTAAGCAGAGAAGCGATAAACCGCTCCCCCTACCTCCTATCGTTTCAGATTCACAAGTTCTTGCAGAATTTCATCAGATGTTGTGATCGTCTTTGCATTCGATTGGAATCCACGCTGTGCGATAATCATTTCTGTAAATTCGTCTGTTAAATCAACGTTTGACATTTCAAGTTTACCTGTTTGAAGTTCACCTGTTCCTTGAGTTCCAGGAGCCATGGCATTACTTGGTGCACCGGAACTGAGTGTTTGGCGATATAAGTTATCCCCAACTTTATCTAATCCTCCTGCATTACTGAAAGACACAAGTGATACTTGTCCAACAGTACGAGAAACGTTGTTCTCAACAACAGAAACGGTCCCATCTGGCCCAACACTAACACTTGACACATTGTCTCGTGGAATGTTGATTCTTTGCCCATCCATGCCAAGAAGATAGTTTCCATCAGATGTTACCAAATCCCCATTTGAATCAGGTTTGAAGTTCCCTGTTCTTGTAAATAGGATTTCACCTTGCTTTTCAATACGGAAAAATCCATCTCCATTAATATAGAAATCATATGGTTCGTCTGTATTTTGAGAAGAACCTGATGTCATGATTTTATCAATAGAAGATAAAGCTGATCCTAATCCAACTTGTTTTGAGTTGATTGAACCAGAGTTATTCGTCGGTCCACCAGAACTTGCAATGGTTTGACTGACCATATCTTTAAACGTGATACGGCTTTTTTTGTATCCGTGTGTATTGACGTTGGCTACGTTATTGGCTACAACATCTAATTTTGTTTGGAAGTTTTTCATTCCGCTAATTCCTGAGTAAAGTGAGCGTAACATTTATTTTCCTCCTCGATTTGCTTACGATTTTTCTCCAACAGTTGTAACGTCCCAAGGGCTGATTTTCGTTCCATCTTCTAAATATAGGAAGTATTCATTGTTTATGTTTTTCACAGACTTCACAATGCCAGATATGTCTTTATCATCTTGTTTACCCTCTACTTCTTTACCAATCCAGCCTACATATGTCGTAAATGGATCTTGGTGTGCAACGAATGTAGACATGATCTGATTCATTTGAGTGATAGATTCGTTCATATTCATTTGCTGTTCTAAAGAAGAAAATGTTGCAAGCTGTGTGACAAACTCACGGTCATCAATCGGGTTTGTCGGATCTTGGTTTTGAAGCTGCGTAAGCAAGATTTTCAAGAACTGATCTCGGCCAAGTGTATCTGTTTTCTTTGCTGCGGTTGAAGAAGTGTCCGCTTGTGCGGCTGTTCTATTCGTCGCATCAACAGTTGCCATTAGATCTCCTCCTCTTCTTCTTCTGATCCAACAAGCGCATCCAGTACATCTTGGAATTCAGCTTCCTGTTCATCAGGCTGCTGGAAACTTTGTCCTTTTGATGGCTGTTGCTTGCCTTCCTCATTAAATTGTCCAAAAGACGGCTGCTCATTTGACTGAAGCGGTATATGGAAACGGTCAACTTGAACCGACATATTCGGTAACGCCTGCTTGAGCTGCGGCAGATGATGCTCGAGCAGCTCTTTTGCTGCTTGCGTTGAAGCTGTAATTTTACTCGCATACATCCCGTTTTGTTTCGTTAGCTGGATGGTAATAAACCCTAGATTTTCTGGATTTAATCGTACGGTAAACCGTCCGCTTGAATTGCCAAATGGTGTGAACTTCATTTGTTTCCACGTATTTAAAATCTGCTGATCAACCGTGCCTGGCTTTTCGTCAGTTGTTTGCGTCTGCTGCACAGGAGCAGCTGATTGCAGTTGGAAGAACTGTTTATGCCCTGGAAGCAGCGTATGGGTGATTGTTTTTTCAGAAGCAGGTGCCGTAGTGCCTTGACCTTTGGTGACTTCTTTTTTCATAAGCCATTCAAGTGAGGCAGCACCTTTTGCTGGAGATGAGAAGGAAGATTCTTGCCTCGGAGCAACCATTTCTTTTAACTCTCCTAAGGAAATTTTCCACTCTTTATCTGACCCTTTCGCATTTGCCATCATATGATCGATTAACTGATTAAAGTGTTTCAGCTCGCTTTGCGACATATTATTCAGCTTAGGTGCCGATCCTTGCGAGAAGAACTGCTCTTTTACTTGTTGAATGAGCTTTTCATCTGCTCCGTTTTTCGTTAGAAACTTGATGAAATCTTCACCTTTTGCTTGAATATCCTGTACAAGTTTTGCATCAAAGCTTACCGGCTGCTGATTCAGTATTTGATATAAGAAAAAGTGGACTTGTATGAGCTGTTCACTATGTTCAGCAACTGGCTTCTCATCCTGATCGCCATAGATTACCGATTCCATCTTTTGAAATAGCTCTTCAAGTGACTTTAAGTCAGCCCCCTCAAGCTTTTGACCTTGCAGCGCCTGAAGTGCCGCAAGAAGATCTCCATCTATTCCTTCTTCAGGTGATTGCATCCATTTTTCAATGATTTGCATCGCATCATTCATGGATAGATTGGTTTCTGCTGGCTGAGAAATAGCTGGACCACTTTGAATACCTGCGCCATTTAACAATTGTTTAAACAGGCCGCGAGCAGATACTGCCCCCTCTCCCTTTAGTCCCGAGAGACCTTGGGAAGATTGCTGTAAGGCTCCAATGTCCAATAGCTTCACTTATTGTCCACCTCCATTTTCACTTTCTTCTTTTTTGGCAAGCTCCTTCGTGAACGTTGCTGCCTTCTGAGGTGTCAGTTTTGCTAATATGTCCGTCAGCTTATTTTTACTCAGCTCTTCAAGGATCTTCAAAGCTTCTTTATCACTTAGCTCTGATAGAATTTTGGCAGATTTCCCTGCATCCATGCTTTCATAAATGCTGGCGACCTTTCCTTTTGATTGCTGATTAGAAGATGCTGACGAATCAGTTGAAGATCCTGATGCGTTATTACTTGATGATGTACTGTTTGATGAACTGTCACTTGCTGACGTGTTCTCTTTATCAGATGTTTTTTCAAGTGAATTGATTTTTTGATTCAATCGTTTAATCTCTTCATCACTTGTCTTCAAGTCTTTTTGAGCAATTTCAAGTTCATTCTCTTGTTCTTTAATCGTCTTTTTCAACGCTTTCAACTCTGTATCACGTTGATCGTTATTTGAAGATGACGTTTTTGATGTGTCATCTGATCCAACCAAGCTGCTAATCCCCGGAATGTTTTGGAGCGGTTTCTTTAGATCATAACCTGCCATATAAAGGATTGTGCCCGTTACAATCACAAGCACAACCAATGGGATAATGACAATAAACAAGATCCATTGAAATTTACCGCCGCCGCTTGATTCCTTTGTTTTTTCCTTCTTAGGCATTCATCTCGACTCCTAATGTCCTTGAAACATGAATTGGCTGATAGAGATATCATCCATTTCTTTCATTTCAATTGCCTTATGTTCAAGGGAGAACTTTTCAAATTGCTTTTCTTTCATTTTTTCAAACTTTTTAAACTCAATATTTTTTTCAGTTAAATCAGATTGTTTTTCATTCATTTGATGGCGTTTCATGATCACAAGCTGCTGATAATGATGAATGGTGTTATCTAAGTTCGTCACAAATTGCTGATAATGACGCATTTCTTGAACACTCATCCCACTTCTCAGCTTTTCTTCTTTGCTCTTTTCCATTAGCTCTTTTTTACTCATATTTTCATAGAGTTTTTCAGCGGCTTGCTCAAATGCCGAAACGGATTGTTGATACGCTGCGAGTGATTTGTCTTTTTCACTTTCTTTCAATTCTAAGAGCTTTTGAAATTTGTATTGATATCTCACTGTTTTTGTCAATCCTCTCTATTCATCAAACTGAGCAATATCCTCACGCTGTCTTCAATCGATACAGCCTCTTCAACGTCCTGCTTCAAAAATGAAATCAGTTGTGGGTAAGCTTGCATGGCCTCATCAATATCTTTAGAGGAGCCTTTTTTATATGCTCCAATGTTAATGAGGTCTTCAGCGTTTTGATATGTGGATAAAAGCTGGCGGAACCGGTTAGCCGCTTCCTTGTGATCATGACTTGCGATATTACTCATGACACGACTGATACTTTTCAGAATATTGACAGCTGGAAACTGTCCTTTGTTGGCCAGTGCACGATCAAGTACTATGTGGCCATCTAAAATCCCCCGCACTGTATCAGCGATCGGCTCATTCATATCGTCACCATCAACAAGCACTGTGTAAAACGCTGTGATGGAACCAAGTTGATTTGTACCAGTTCGTTCTAACAATTTTGGCAGTATAGCGAACACTGAAGGCGTATATCCTTTTGTTGTTGGCGGTTCGCCTGTTGCAAGTCCTATTTCTCGCTGTGCCATGGCGACCCTTGTGACAGAATCCATCATAAACATGACATTTTTGCCTCTGTCTCTGAAATATTCAGCAATGGCCGTTGCAGTATAGGCTGCTTTTAATCTTGTCAGTGCGGGCTGATCTGAAGTTGCGACAACAACAATCGAACGCTTCAGTCCTTCAGCTCCTAAATCTTTTTCGATAAACTCGCGAACTTCACGTCCACGCTCTCCAACAAGTGCAATGACATTGAGATCCGCTTCTGTCTGCTTGGCAATCATCCCCATCAAGGTACTTTTACCAACACCGCTTCCCGCGAATATGCCAATTCTTTGACCAGTGCCGACTGTGAGCAAGCTGTCAATCACTCTGACACCAACGCCCATTTTTTCACGAATAGGCGGTCTGTCCATCGGGTTTGGAGGAGATTGTTCTGTTGAGACAGGTGCAAGTCCTTTAGGAAGCATGCTGCCGTCCAGTGGATCACCGAAGGCATCAACAACCTGCCCGATTAAACCAGTTCCTACTTTGACCTTTAACGACTCACCTGTTGCTTCAACAAGACTGCCTGGTGAGATGTTAGAGGCTTCTACGTAGGGCATGAGCAAAATGTTTTCATCTTTAAAGCCAACGACTTCTGCTTTGATCGGATGATTCTTGCTCCCTTTTTTGTGAATCAGACATACATCACCGATTGAGCTTTCTGGCCCCTTGGACTCGATCATCAGTCCAACAACTCGATTGACTTTACCAAAACGTTTATAAGGATCGGCAGTTTCAATCGTTTCTTTTAGCACATCTATGTTCATTTGTGATCACCTGAATCAATGACTTCTAATAACTTTTCTTTTAACTGATTCATTTGGGTATCAACACTCGCTTCCACTTTTCCAAAGCTTGTTTCGACGTAACAAGTACCTTTTGGTGCTTTTTCATCCGAGTAAATGGCAAGATGTGTATTCTTTTGAAGGATTCTATTTAATTCATCTTTATATTCCATCACATGCTCGTAATGTGCAGGGTCGACATAGATGGAAATATCGTCATATTCTTTCACTTCTGAAATGACCTGCTTCACTAGCGTTAAAAATTGTTCTTTTGTGTCCTCAACTGCATTCCATACTCGTTTAGCGAGCTCAAACGCAAGTTCGACAATTTCTTCAGCAGAGCTTTCGATTTTTGCTTCATAGTCCTGCTTTGCAAGGCTGACAATGTCATTCGCTTGATCAAGAATCGATTGATACTGTAAATTCGCATCTGCTTCGCCCTTTTGAAAACCATCTTGATATCCTGTTTGTTTTGCTTCTTCAATGAGCTGTACTCTTTCTGCTTCAAAATCAGCTCGCCGCTGATTGATTTCAGCCATTGTTTGTTCCAGCTCACGATTTGCTTTTTCTAAAATACGGCTTGCTTCATCTTGTGCATCACTTAATACAAGCTGAGATGCTTCTGTCTCGTTGACAAGCTCTTCTTCGTGATGTTCTCTTTTGAATTCCACTTGCTGTAAGGGAATGGTTTGACGGCCTTGTTCAGGAATAACAGATGTTTCATGTTTGATAATCCTAGACAATGATATCGTCTCCTCCACCTCGAGCTATGACGATTTCTCCAGCCTCTTCAAGTCGTCTTACGATACTGACAATACGAGTCTGTGCTTCCTCGACATCTCTAAGCCGGACAGGTCCCATAAACTCCATTTCTTCTTTGAACGTTTCGACCATACGTTGCGACATGTTGCGGAAGACAATTTCTTTGACTTCTTCGCTTGCCACTTTGAGTGAAAGCAGTAAATCGTCATTTTCAACATCTCGAATCACGCGCTGAATGGCTCTGCTATCAAGAGTGACAATGTCTTCAAAGACAAACATACGTTTCTTAATTTCATCAGCAAGCTCAGGATCTTGAATTTCCAGTGTATCTAAAATGGTTTTCTCCGTTGCACGGTCTACACCATTCAGGACTTCGACTACCGCTTCGACTCCGCCCGTTTGGGTATAATCTTGCGTAAAGGTTGAAGACAGCTTTTGTTCAAGAATACGTTCCACCTCATTGATGATCTCTGGAGATGTGCGGTCCATTAAAGCAATTCTTCTTGCAACCTCGGTTTGTACTTCCTCGCCTAACTCAGATAAAATCTGTCCAGCCTGTACCGGATCTAGGTAGGAAAGAATGAGCGCAATGGTTTGTGGATGCTCATGCTGGATAAAGTTTAAAATTTGCTCTGGGTCAGCCTTTCTAGCAAAATCAAATGGTTTCACTTGAAGTGAGGATGTTAAGCGATTTAAGATGCTGTCCGCTTTGTCCTCACCAAGCGCTTTTTCAAGCACTTGTCTTGCGTACATCAGACCGCCTTGTGATATGTAGTCCTGCGCGATGGCAATGCTGTGAAATTCTTCGATGATCTCATCTTTTTTAGCAGTATCTACACTTCTTACATTGGAAATTTCTAATGTTAATTTTTCTATTTCGTCTTCAGACAGATGTTTGTATACAGATGCTGACACGTCTAGCCCTAAGGAAATCATTAGGATTGCTGCTTTTTGTCTGCCTGTTAGTCGATTTGGATCTTTTCTCGACATGTGTATTCCTCCTAATCCTCGGACAGCCAGCTGCGTAGCAATTTAGCAAAGTCTTCTGGTTTATCTTTTGCCATTTTTTCAAGCTGATTTTTTCTCACCATTTCTTCTGTTTCTGGCTCAGTATCGATATCAGGAACATGAATTGGTGTACGTTCATCAAACTCAAACTCTTCTTCCTCATCTTTTCTTCGCTTACGTACGAGAAGGATAATGAGAGCGATAATGGCAAGTAGTAGCACACCGCCAACAATATAAACCCAAATCGGAATATTGTTTGAAGGGTTTTCTGCTGCCGTTTGCTGTTTACCGTCTAATTTTGATACAGATAAAACGATTTTGTTATCTAAGTCTGCTTGAGTGAGCGCTTGACCGTTTGTGTATTCTTTATCAATCGATGTACTGATGATGGTTGAAAGAATTTTTTTGATATCATCCTGCCTTTCAGCAGTTAATGAGGTCGGATCGTTTGCAGTAGGTGGTTCAACCAGTGCCTGAATGCCAACGTCTCTGATTTTATAAGGACTTTCTTTGATATCTTTATGAATGCGGTTGACTTCATAATTGATACGATCTTCGCTCTTTTCGTAATCTCCGCTTCCATTCGTTCCATCGGCACCTTGATAATTTGTGACATCATCGTCACCTGTTCCAGCGGTGCCTCCAGCTGCTGCGCCATTACCTGAATAAGTTTCAGCAATCTTTTCAGCGCTGACAGCAATTCCTTGCATGTTTTCTTGATCAACTGGTTCGACAAGATCTTCTTTTCTTTTTTCTTCAGTAAAATCAATGTCTGTAGTGACCGATACGGCAACTTTCTCTTGACCCATCATCGTTCCAAGCAGCTGTTGAATTTTTCGTTGAAGATTCTTTTCAATCTCCTCTTTTTTCTGCTGCTGTGCATCCATTCCACTTGCATAGGAATCTGAGCTGCTGTTTAAGTCATAGTAGTTGGAATCTTGGTCCATAATGACAATGTTTTCTGTTTTTAAATTCGGCACACTTTTTGAAATAAGATGATAAAGGCCTTTTACTTGTTGCTGAGTAAGCGTGTAGCCTGGTTGAACTTGCAGCACAATTGATGCTGATGCATTACTTTGCTCTTCTCCAACAAAAACGGAATCTTTTGGCAGGTTAATCATAACCTTTGAATCTTTAATCCCATCAATCGTGTTGATCAGATTGGATAGTTCTGTCTGAGTTGCGTCTACTTTCAGAACATCAAATTCATTATCTGTTAAACCGAAGCCGGAATTGTTCGCAAAGAAGGAGTAGTCAATATTCCCTGTTTTAGGAAGTCCTTCTGATGCGAGTGTGACTTTTAAAGTGTCTGCTTGCTTTTCTGGAACTAAAATCGTCGTTCCGTTATTTGCAAGTTCCGATTTAACGTTTTTGCCATCCAGTTCCTGTTTGATTTGTCCTGCTTCTGCCTCAGACAAATCTCTAAACAACGGAACCATTTTTTCAGAAGAAGCAAAGATGCTAACAACCGTAATAATGATTGCTAGGGCAGCTACGCCGCCAATCATGAGTATTTTTTGTAATTTTGATCGATTTCGCCAAAACTCAACTGTTTTTGTTCTTAATTGCATTAAAGTACGATTCATCTTAACCCCCGGTCATTCCATTCAGTCTATTTTTTGTCCACCAGCACCTCCTACATCTGCATTCTCATAATCTCTTGGTACGCTTCGACTGCTTTATTCCGAAACTCGGTTGCAGCTGTGAGTGTCACACTCGCTTTTTGTGAAGCAATCATGACTTCATCGAGATTGACATCTTTCCCTTGTGCGAGAGCATTCGTATACTGGTCTGATTTCAGCTGTGATTGATTTAATGCCTCAATGGAATTCTTCAGCACATCAGAGAAATTCGTTTGACTTTTAGGTGCAGCCGCCTGCACAGACGATGCATTCGTCAATTCACTTGCTTGCTGAGCGGTTTGAAGCTGGAAAGGAGATATTGCGTTAACCAATTCTTTTCACCTTACTTTCCTATTTCTAAAGCTTTCATCAGCATGCTTTTATTCGCATTCAGCGCAGTCACGTTTGCTTCATATGATCTTGAGCTGCTGATGAGATCAACCATTTCCTTTAATGGATCAACGTTTGGTGTTTGAACATATCCATTTTCATTGGCATCGGGATTTGTAGGATCATATTGAAGGTTGAATGGAGTTTCGTCTTCAGTAATTTTCGTTACTTTGACGCCGTTTCCTAATTTGCCGCTCGAATTCATGCTTGAGTTCAATATAGATGAAAATGATTCACCTGACGGCTGTAATGTGACGAGCTTGCGTCTATAAGGCTCCCACTCGCCCTCAACCTGTTTAGCTCTTGTTGTATCCATATTCGCAAGGTTTGAGGATACAACGTCCATTCTGAGCCTCTGTGCTGTTAATGCTGAGGCCGAAGCGTTAACGCCTGAAAAAATTGACATCACTTACCTCCTGTCAAAACTGTTTTAAGAGAATTGAACTTTCCGCTCATTCTTTCAACCAACGCATTATACTGAATTTGGTTTTTAGCGAGTTCACTCATCTCTTGATCAATATCGACATTATTTCCGTTTTCTTGATAAGAAGTACGGTTACTCGAAACAACTGAATAATTAGACCCTGTTTTAGAAAAATCAATGTGACCTTGGTATGTTTTTTTAGCATCTAATTTGATTGACGCATCATTTAGCATGTCGTGGAATGCAACTTTTTTAGACTTGTAGTTCGGTGTGTCTATATTCGCGATATTATTGCTTATGACTTTTTGCTTAACATTCGCTCTGCCCAAGGCATTCTCAAGGTTGCTTATCGTTCCAGAAAATATATCCAAAACCATATACCTCCAATCATATGTATTTCATTCCATTTAATCATGTCGAGATTTGTAAAACCATATGTTCATTGTAAGAAATAATAGGATTAAAGTCTATGATGTAATTGTAAAAAAAACTCGTAATATATATCTATTTTACGAATAGGTATAAAGACCTAGATTCAAAGCACTACAGAATTGTAAGGGGTTTCTTGGAAAAAAGAGTGTCATTTTTCGGACAAATCCTCTTTTTTTATACAAAAAAACCCTTTTCAGCGTTTATTTCGGCCGAAAAGGGGTTTTTGATTAGTGAGATTTTAAATTTTCAAGTTCAATTAAAAATTTGTTGTTTAATACTTTAATGTATGTTCCCTTCATTCCAAGAGAACGAGATTCAATAACGCCTGCACTTTCTAATTTACGAAGTGCGTTTACGATCACTGAACGAGTGATTCCTACACGGTCAGCAATCTTACTTGCCACAAGCAGCCCTTCGTTTCCATCAAGTTCTTCAAAGATATGTTCAATCGCTTCAAGTTCACTGTATGAAAGAGAGCTGATCGCCATTTGAACAACCGCTTTACTTCTTGCTTCTTCTTCAATTTCTTCCGCTTTCTCGCGAAGAATCTCCATTCCAACAACTGTTGCGCCGTATTCAGCAAGAATTAAATCATCATCTGTGAATGTATCTTGCAAACGAGAAAGGATTAACGTCCCTAAGCGATCCCCGCCTCCGATGATTGGCACAATCGTTGTCAAACCTGATTGGAATAAATCACGGTTCTCAATCGGGAAAGCTGTGTACTCACTGTTGATGTCAAGGTTTGAAGATGTTTCAGGGACATTGAATAAGCTTTTTGTATATTCTTCAGGGAACTGACGATCTTCCAGCATTTTTTTCATACGTGCATTTTCAATCTGCTGGTTAATGGAGTAGCCAAGAAGTTTTCCTCTTCTGCTTAATACGAAAATGTTTGAATCAATGACATCTCTCAGTGTTTCTGCCATTTCTTTAAAATTAACCGGTTTCCCCGCTGCATCTTGCAGCATCGAGTTAATAATCCTTGTTTTTTGTAGTAACGCCATAATAATGATCCTCCTAGATTACTTTATTCATTTGTTAAAGTATAAATTGACTTAAGTCTTTGTTATTTGCAATCTTTCCTAGCTTCTCTTCTACATACTGAGGGGTAATGGTCACTGTTTCCATTGTAATATCAGGCGCCTCAAATGAGAGCTCTTCTAGCAGCTTCTCAAGTATGGTGTGAAGCCTTCTTGCACCGATGTTATCCGTCTCCTGATTGACGTGATAAGCCACTTCGGCAATCTTATGAATAGCATCGTCAGAAAATTCAAGAGATATACCTTCTGTTTCAAGTAAAGCCTTATATTGCTTTAATAACGCGTTATCTGGTTCCGTTAAGATTTTCACAAAGTCTTCTATACTTAATTTATCTAATTCTACACGGATTGGGAAGCGCCCTTGAAGCTCTGGAATCAAATCCGAGGGTTTCGCCATATGAAAAGCGCCTGCTGCTACAAATAGAACATGATCTGTTTTCACAGCCCCATACTTCGTCATCACAGTGGAACCTTCTACAATCGGTAAAATATCACGTTGAACCCCTTCACGAGAAACATCTGCAGACGATGCACCACCGCTTTTGGCAATTTTATCGATCTCATCGATAAAGATGATTCCTTGCTGCTCTGCTTTTTGCACGGCTTCCTGACCGACTTCATCCATATCAATCAGTTTTGAAGCTTCCTCAGCAGTTAACGCTTTTCTCGCTTCTCTGACGGTCAGCTTTCTGCGTTTTTTCTTTTTAGGCATGAGATTGCTAAGCGCATCCTGCATGTTCATACCCATTTGCTCCATACCCGAGCCTTGAAGCATATCAAACATGGAAGGCTGCTGCTCTTCAACTTCAATCGTGACGTAATGGTCTTCAAGTTCACCCATCGCCAGCTGGTGCGCAATGCGTTTTCTCGTCGACTCAAGCTCTACTTCTTCACTTGAGTGATCTCGATCACTTTCATCAGCATCAGAACCACCAAACAGCATCTCAAAAGGATTTTTCACAGACTGACTTTTTTTCTTTCCAGGAACAAGTAGATGAACAAGCCGTTTGTTTGCTTGTTTTTCCGCTTCTTCTTGAACATCCTTCATTTTTTCTTCTTTGACTAGTCTGATTGCTGTTTCCACTAAATCTCTGACCATTGATTCTACGTCACGTCCGACATATCCAACTTCAGTAAACTTCGTCGCTTCCACTTTAATGAAAGGTGCACCAGAAATCCTTGCAATTCTGCGGGCAATTTCTGTTTTCCCCACACCTGTCGGACCAATCATTAAGATGTTTTTAGGAACGACTTCATCCTTTAGCTTATCATGTAAAAGACTTCTTCTGTAACGGTTTCTTAAAGCCACCGCCACTGCTTTTTTCGCATCAAGCTGACCAATAATGTACTGATCGAGCTTTTCAACTATCTCTCTTGGGGTGAACGGCTTTTTCTCCATACGTCTCATGTCCTTTCTATTCAAGCTCTTCTAAAGTGATTTGATCGTTCGTGTAGACACAGATTTCTCCGGCCGTTTCAAGAGCCGCCTTTGCAATCTCTCGAGCTGAGAGATGGTCACCTGCATGTTTTTTGAGTGCTCTCCCGGCGCTAAGCGCGTAGTTACCGCCTGACCCGATAGCCAAAATGCCATCGTCTGGCTCGATGACCTCTCCTGTTCCAGATACGAGCAGGATGCTTTCTTTATTCATGACGATCAGCATGGCCTCAAGCTGTCTGAGCATCTTGTCACTTCGCCATTCTTTCGCCAGTTCTACAGCTGCTCGTTTTAGGTTACCACCGTATTCTTCAAGCTTCGTTTCAAACTTCTCAAAGAGTGTAAATGCATCTGCAACTGAACCAGCAAAACCTGCGAGTACTTTGCCTCCGAAAAGACGGCGCACTTTTTTTGCTGTGTGTTTCATGACGACAGCCTGCCCAAAAGTGACTTGACCGTCTCCAGCCATCGCACTTTTTCCTTTATGTTGAACGGCAAAGATTGTGGTTGCATGAAATGATGACATGAAAAAACCTCCTTTTAGGATCGTTTAAAAGCCCTTGGGTGATGAGACATGTACGTTTTTCTTAAAGAATCTTTTGATACATGCGTGTACACCTGTGTTGATGATAAATTTGAGTGACCGAGAAGTTCTTGAACACTTCTTAAATCCGCTCCCTCGTTTAAAAGATGCGTAGCAAAGGTGTGCCTTAACATGTGAGGATGGATATGTAATGTGCCAGATGCCTTTTTCATTAATTCAGTTAGAATGAATCGAACGCCTCTGTCTGTAAGAGGAGCTCCGCGCTGATTCAAAAACACATGTGAATCAGCACGATCCTTTCCCTTCACTTTCAGCTTCTGCCTTCCATCCTCTAAATATGTGGAGAGTGCTTCATGTGCATAAGAGCCGAAAGGTACATACCGCTGTTTGCTGCCTTTCCCATGAACAAGCACTGTATCCATCGATAAATCAAGATCAGATTCTTTTAATGAACATAACTCACTGACCCTCATACCTGTTGCATAAAGAAGTTCTAAAATGGCTTGATTTCTTTGACCAAGCGGTGTATTTACATCAGAAACTGTAAATAGCTCTTTTAGTTCCTCTTCATACAAAAATGAAGGAATTCGCTTATCCTGCTTTGGTAAGCTAACGAGTAAAAAAGGATTTTCTTTCACAAGCTGTTCTCTTAATAAAAATTTATAAAAGCTGCGAAGTGCAGAGACTTTCTTACTAATCGTTCTTCTTGTAAGGCCTTTTTCATAAGCTTCTGTTAAATAAATTCTCGTATCTTGATAGGATACCTCTTCAAAACCGTCTATTCCTTGAATGTTCATAAATCTGACAAACTCTTCAATCGCCTCAGTATAACCTGAGATCGTTAAAGCTGAATAGTTCTTTTCAATCTGCAAATATTCAATGAATAAGTGGACAAGACGCTGTTTATCTGTCATTTTTACACCTCTTTAAGGCTTTTAAATGGTATCACATATCTTGCTTCCCGTGCAATGTTTTACTACAGAGATTTCGAAATAGTTTGAATAGTTTCGATTGCGCGTTTAGCGTACTCTGCATAGCGCTCTTGTTTGTTTTTAATTCGAACGCCAAGATCTTTCAGCAAGCCAAAGTTTGCATTCATCGGCTGGAAGCTTTTCTTGTTTGTTGATGTGATGTAGTAAGCCATACTGCCAATCGCTGTTTCTTCTGGAAGTGTCACAAGCTCTTCTCCTTTAACAAAACGAGCTGCGTTGATTCCAGCCACTAGTCCTGAAGCCGCGGACTCAACATATCCTTCAACACCAGTCATTTGTCCGGCAAAGAATAAGTCGTCTCTATTTTTAAATTGATACGTCGGTTTTAGAAGGCTTGGCGAGTTAATAAATGTATTACGGTGCATCACACCATAACGAACAATCTCTGCCTCTTCAAGACCTGGGATCAAACGAAATACTTCCTTTTGATCGCCCCACTTCAGATGTGTTTGGAAACCAACAATATTATATAAAGTACCTGCTGCATCATCCTGTCTTAATTGAACAACAGCGTAAGGTCTTTTTCCTGTTTTCGGATCTTCAAGTCCAACTGGTTTCATCGGTCCAAAGAGCATGGTTTTTTTCCCTCTTTTGGCCATGACTTCAATGGGCATACAGCCTTCGAAGAAGATTTCTTTTTCAAACTCTTTTAACGGCACAGTTTCAGCCGAAATGAGCGCCTCATAAAAACGATCGAATTCTTCTTCTGTCATCGGACAGTTTAAATAAGCCGCTTCCCCTTTATCATAACGTGATTTCAAGTACACTTTATCCATATCGATGCTGTCTTTCTCGAGGATCGGCGCTGCTGCATCGTAGAAATATAAATACTCTTCACCTGTTAAGGATTTCAATTCTTTTGAAAGTGCTTCTGATGTAAGAGGACCCGTTGCGATAATCGTCGGACCTTCTGGAATGCTTTGCACTTCTTCTTGAAAGACCGTCACATTCGGGTGATTTTTCACGCGGTCTGTGACGTTCGCTGCAAATTCATGACGATCTACTGCAAGCGCTCCACCAGCAGGAACCGAGCTTTCATCTGCTGCTGCGATGATTGCTGAGTCTAAATGACGCATTTCTTCCTTTAATACACCTACTGCGTTCGTTAAAGCGTTCGCACGCAATGAGTTACTGCATACGAGCTCCGCAAATTTATCAGTGTGGTGAGCTGGTGTTTGTTTGACAGGTCTCATTTCATACAGATGGACTTTAATTCCGCGCTTGGCAATTTGCCATGCCGCTTCACTTCCTGCTAAACCTGCTCCGATCACATTTACAAATTGACTCATTGTACAACTCTCCTATTTCGTAAGTTCTATTTGATGACATAAAAAAGCAGGTGAACAAGGCTGCTCACCGCTATTTTTGTTGTTCCTCTTTATAATCACAGTTCACACATTGAACTTGAATGCCTTTTTTCAGCTTTTTCTCTACAAGCATATTTTCGCATTTTGGACACTTTCTTTCAATTGGTTTGTCCCAAGAGACGAATTCACACTCTGGAAAACGATCGCAACCGTAAAAAATGCGGCGCTTCTTAGATTTCCGTTCAACGATATTTCCTTCGTGACAAGTCGGGCATTTGACACCAATATCTTTGACAATTGGTTTTGTGTTACGGCAGTCAGGGAAATTAGAGCATGCCATGAACTTACCGTATCTCCCCATTTTGTACACCATTGGATGACCACACTCTTCGCAATCAACTCCGGCGTATTCAGGCTCGATCTCAACTTCCTGCATCTCTGCTTCTGCTTTTTCTACCCTTTTTGCAAAATCTTGATAGAAACTGTCGATAATGCGTACCCATTCAATCGTACCTTCTTCAACGCTATCAAGTTCTTTTTCCATTTTCGCAGTAAATTCTACGTTAATGATTTCAGGGAAGAATTCAATAATTAAGTTGAGCACAATCTCTCCAAGCTCTGTTGGAATAAACCGTTTGTTATCAAGTGCCACGTAGCCGCGCTTTTGAATAGTATCTAATGTTGGTGCATACGTCGATGGGCGGCCGATACCTAGCTCTTCAAGGGTTTTGACAAGTCTTGCCTCAGTGTAACGTGGAGGCGGCTGCGTGAAGTGCTGCTCTGGTTCAATATCTTTTGAAAGAACGGTATCCCCCTCTTTCAGATCAGGAAGCATTTTGTCCTTTTCTTCTAACTGGTCGTCCTTCCCTTCAACATATACTTTCATAAATCCAGGGAATTTCACCTTACTTCCATTTGCACGGAAAGTAAGCCCGTTATTTTCAAGATCCACACTCATTGTATCAAGAACAGCTGGTGCCATTTGGCTTGCCACAAAACGTTCCCAGATCAATTTATAAAGACGAAGCTGATCTCTGCTTAGCACGTGTTTGACATCTGCTGGTTTTCTTAGCGTAGAAGTCGGACGGATGGCTTCGTGAGCATCCTGTGCATTTTCGTTCTTTTTGGCAGTACGTTTTGTTGTATTCAAGAAATTCTTGCCGTACGTTTGATCAATAAAAGCAGATACTTCTTCAATTGCCGTATTGGAAATACGTGTTGAGTCCGTTCTCATATATGTAATGAGACCTACTGTACCTTCTTTACCAAGATCAATTCCTTCATATAATTGCTGTGCAATCATCATCGTTTTCTTCGCACGGAAGTTTAGTTTTCTCGCTGCCTCTTGTTGTAAGGTAGATGTTGTAAACGGAACAGCTGGGTTGCGTTTACGTTCTTTTTTCGTCACTTTTTCAACAGAAAACTTGCTTCCTTTTAATTTCGCAAGGATTTCTTTTACATCTTCTTTTGTTTTTAGCGGATGTTTTTTGCCATTTACGCCAAAGAAACTCGCTTCAAAACTTTCTTTCCCTTTTAGGAAGGTGCCATCAATTGTCCAATATTCTTCTGGTTTGAATTCATTAATTTCATTCTCGCGGTCAATAATCAGGCGGAGTGCAACTGATTGAACACGACCGGCGCTTAAGCCCTTTTTGACTTTCTTCCATAAAATTGGGCTAATTTTATATCCAACCAGACGATCTAAGATTCGTCTTGCCTGCTGCGCATCAACCAAGTCCATATCGATCATACGTGGATGTTTAAAGGAATCTTTAATTGCATCTTTTGTAATCTCGTTAAAGACAACGCGGCAATCTGAAGAGAGGTCAAGGTCAAGGCTGTGGGCTAAATGCCAAGCAATCGCTTCTCCCTCTCTGTCGGGGTCAGCTGCGAGATATACTTTTTTTGCTTTCTTCGCTGCTGTTTTTAATTCTTTTAAGACTGGACCTTTTCCTCGAATCGTAATATATCTCGGTTCGAAGTCATGCTCAGTGTCAACACCAAGCTGACTTTTCGGTAAATCCCTTACATGCCCCATTGAAGCCTTTACTTTATACTTTTTTCCTAAATAACGCTCAATCGTTTTCGCCTTTGCTGGCGACTCAACGATGACTAAATAATCAGCCATACTCAAAATCCCCCTTAAGAGGTGTTCTCTCTTTATCCATTTCACAAATTTATATTTATGTTAATTGCACCTATCTAACAGGCAATCGTTAAAAATTCTTTATGATGAACATCATTATAAACACGAAAAACAAAGTGTAAACTTAAATCCTCACTATTATTAAATATTCCGATGTCTTTTGTCAAACGATATTTTTATGGGAGTTCAGTATATTGAACACCACTCAAGGAGAATTCCTCTAAAATATCCTTCGTTGAATGAACAAGCTTGGCACCTTGCTGAATCAGTCTAGCTGGACCTATAGAATTAGAATCAAAGATCGATCCTGCAACAGCAAACACTTCTTTTCCTTGGTCTAATGCCTGGTAGGCTGTAATAAGCGAACCGCTCTTTTCTTTGCACTGAACCACGATGGTTCCTCTTGTCAGGGCACTAATTAATCGGTTTCTCATTGGAAAATGCCATTTTTCTGGTTTGATATAAGGCGGATGCTCTGACAACAGTAAATGATGTTCTCCCATATATTGAGCCATTTGCACATGTTCTTTTGGATATACATGTTGAAAACCGCCAGCTACAACACCAATCGTTTTTCCTTTTTTTCTTATGCACTCTTTGTGTGCAAGTCCATCAATTCCTTTTGCTAAACCACTCACAATCATCCAATCTTCCTCTACAAGTTCTCCAACAATTTTCTTCACGCACGCTTCTCCATAAGAGGATGGCACTCGTGTACCTACTACACCTAAACTTTTTTCTTCATTTAAATAGGTAATGTTTCCTTTTAGGAATAATACTGGGGGAGGATCATAAATGTGTTTTAGTGAGCTGGGATATAAAGGTGATGTGATGGGAATCATGTGAATATTTTGCTTTAAATAGGCTTGAACGATGTGTTGAAAAATGGGGAATTCATTTTCTTCAGCTTGTTGTAAGCGGGTAAAGTCGATCTTTTGTAATGATCGATCCTGTTTGAAATGATGTGTTTCTTCATTTATATATAGCTCAGGATCGACTTTCCACCATTTTGTTAACAAAGAGGGTGAGATGAGGCCTTTTAAGCGGTGAAAAATCATTCTTTCGGACACGTTGTACATACCATTCCTCCAGTTTAAGATAGAAAGAAGAAGACTTGTCAAAGAACAAGTCTTCTTGTGTCATTAATGCGTTTTACAAGCTTCGAAGAGATTCTTCTCTTTTAACACTTTAATTAAGGTTTCTCCCATGACAGATGGTGTCTCTGCCACTTCAATTCCACATTCACGCATTGTTTTTACTTTTTCATCAGCAGTTCCTTTACCACCAGAAATAATGGCACCAGCATGTCCCATACGTTTTCCTGGAGGCGCTGTTTTACCGCCAATAAAGCCAACAACCGGCTTGGTCATATTTGCTTTTACCCATTCAGCTGCTTCTTCTTCAGCAGTACCGCCGATTTCACCAATCATGATCACAGCATGCGTTTCAGGATCTTCATTGAAGGCTTTTAATACATCAATAAAGTTCGTACCATTGACAGGGTCGCCGCCAATTCCTACAGCTGTTGATTGACCAACACCAGCCTCTGAAAGCTGATGTACCGCTTCATATGTAAGCGTTCCAGAACGAGACACAACACCAACATGACCTTTTTTATGAATGTAGCCAGGCATGATGCCAATTTTACATTCTTCAGGTGTAATCACACCAGGACAGTTCGGTCCAACAAGTCTTGTCTTCTTACCTTCCATATAGCGTTTCACTTTAACCATATCCAGAACTGGAATGTGTTCTGTGATACAAATCACTAGATCCACTTCTGCATCAACAGCCTCTAAAATGGCGTCTGCTGCAAATGGTGCTGGTACATAGATAACAGAAGCATTTGCTCCAGTTGTCTGTACTGCTTCAGATACAGTATTAAATACAGGAACTCCCTCTACTTCAGTTCCACCTTTTCCAGGTGTGACACCGCCAACGATATTTGTTCCATACTCAATCATTTGTTTTGTATGGAATAATGCGGTTGAACCGGTAATCCCCTGAACAATTACTCTCGTATTTTTATTAATAAATACACTCATTTAGGTTCCCTGCCTTTCTGCTCTACTTGACTAAAGATACAATCTTTTCTGCCCCGTCAGCCATAGACTCAGCAGAAGTGATATTTAAGCCTGAATCACTCAGGATTTTCTTCCCTAATTCAACGTTTGTTCCTTCAAGACGTACAACGAGTGGTAATGTTAAGCCGACTTGTTTCGTCGCTTCAACAACACCTTCTGCAATGACATCACATTTCATGATGCCGCCAAAAATGTTCACGAAAATCCCTTTGACATTTTGATCAGATAAGATGATTTTAAATGCTTCCGTTACTTTTTCAGCAGTTGCACCGCCGCCAACATCAAGGAAGTTTGCAGGGTCCCCGCCGTAATGCTTGATGATATCCATTGTAGACATCGCAAGGCCTGCTCCATTCACCATACAGCCAATATTCCCATCTAGTGAAATGTAGCTTAGGTCATATTTAGATGCTTCAATCTCCTTTGGATCTTCTTCATCAAGGTCACGGTATTCTAATATATCTTTTTGTCTATATAAGGCATTGCTATCAAAGTTTAATTTTGCATCAAGTGCCATGACTTTTCCATCACCTGTTACAACAAGAGGATTTATCTCGGCAATTGAACAATCCTTTTCAATAAACGCATTGTAAAGGCTTGTCATAAACTTAACAGCTTGACCAACTAATTTTGTTGGAATATTAATTTTAAACGCAACTTCTCTCGCCTGATAGGCTTGGAGACCAATCGCTGGGTCGATGACCACTTTCACGATTTTTTCTGGCGTTTTTTCTGCTACTTCTTCAATTTCAGTACCGCCTTCTTCAGAAGCCATCAAAACAATTCTTGATGTCGCTCTATCCAAAACGAGTCCTACATAGTACTCTTTTTGAATATCGCAGCCTTCTTCAATAAGTAAGCGTTTTATTTCGCGCCCTTCAGGCCCTGTTTGATGTGTGACAAGTGTCTTGCCGAGCAATTCCTCTGCAAACCCTTTCACTTCATCTTTTGTTTTTGCAATTTTTACCCCACCTGCTTTACCACGGCCGCCTGCATGAATCTGTGCTTTTACGACATATACAGAGCTTCCAAGCTCTTCTGATGCTTTCACTGCTTCATCAGGTGTAAATGCTACTTTACCATTTGGAACTGAAACCCCATATTTTCTTAGGATTTCTTTTCCTTGGTACTCATGGATATTCATTTCCCATCCTCCCAACATATGTAGAAACAAAAATTATAAAATAGACTGCGCTTTCATTTTAAAGAATAAAAAAGAGAATGTCTAGGGTTCTATGTAAAATCGTAAAATCCTTCTAAACATTCAAACTTTTATTTTATTAAAAATATAAATTTTTCAGTCAAAACACTTATTTTACCTTATTTTTTCATTTTTTGATCCAATCGATAGATAAATGAAAATATTTCTGCTACAGTATCGTATAACGCTTCTGGGATTTCCTCATCGAGCGTTAAGTGGCGCATCAGTTCTACTAAATTACGGTCTTCTTGAATAGGGACCCCAGCTTTTTGAGCTTCTTCAATAATATGATCAGCCACATAGCCACTGCCTGTTGCAACGACTTTTGGCGCTTTTTGTTTTTCTTCATCATAGTGTAGAGCGACCGCTCTTCTAAGCGGTTTTGAATCTTTCATACTCGTAAGTCCAGCCCTTTCTCGCTGATTTTATGAAAGTGTTCATCCAGAAAGTCAGACGGATCAATTGGCTCTTCTCTCTTTTTCGCTGTAATCCCCGTCAAACTATACCCTAGGGCATTTAAATTCTCTCGAACAGCTGGAATCATTGGATTAATGGTCCCTTGCAGTTCGTGAGCCGTCTCGACTGTAATTGACATCACTTTTTGCTGAATCGTACAGTCTATTAACGTTTCTTCTAAGTTTTCCATGTTTAAATAAAACATTAAACGGCACTGAGAAATATCGATAGAGCCATCTTTTTTCTTATGCCCTTTTAGAATAAAGGTTAAATCTTGAACACTATGTTTTGAGAAAAGCGGGTAAGAAACCATCATTTGACTAACTGTTTGGTTTTCCTGATGCACTAGTAACTGCCCATTTAATCTATGGAATAATTGATCCACTTCTTTTTTTACGGGCTCGGGAACATCAGCTTGCCTTGCATCATTTAAAACCATCTTTAATTGGTGAAGCTCTTGACTTTTGACATCTTGGCTGCCCTTTTCCAGTAATTTCAGCATCCCAATTTCATCTCGTACACCTATCGCTTTTTTCATCGTCATCAGTAAATCGAGTACATCGGTTTTATTGCTTAATGCTGGTTCAGTCTGCTGAATGACCTTTGCCAATGCGTTCGCCTCTGTTTTTGAAAGAAACGGAAATTCCCTTTGAAGCACGGCTGCCTTTGCGTCAGCCTGTGGCCCTGCCTGCTGGACTGCTTGAACCAGTGATGTGAGTTGTTTTACATCAAGCTGCTGCTGTCCGTCTGTACCTTGCTTTGTGATGCTCGTCAGAATGCGTTCTATTTGCTGAAGCGGGAGCTGTTTTGGACTTAATAATTGCTGCACGCTGTTCTGATTCACTGTATCCGCCTGTCGCCCTTGTTGTATAGCGGTGGGCTGGCTCTGCTTTGTTTGCTGAGCCGGATTGACATGAGGCTGCACTTGCTGCAAGCTTTCTCCTTGCTTCGTTTGACCTTCTTTTGCTCCTAGAAGCACCGATAAGAGCTTTTCTGCATGAACGGTTGTCTCAGCATTTACAACCGTACGAACGGCCTGTGTAAGAGCCTGTGTGGCTTCTGATTGCTTCGGAAACTGTGTTAATCGATCTAGCAGTGCTGTCACATCCTGATGAAGTGCAGAGGGGGATTTCATCGCTAATATTGATTGGAGCACTCCTTGTTGAATCGGCAAATCTTTCTTTAAAGCAAAAAGAAGTGCTTGCAGACCTTTTTTGATATCCGCACCTTGAAGTTGTTCAATCCATTTTACTGCCGTTTTTAACTCTGCTTCGTTGATGACCGGTTTTTCTTTTAAAAAGGCTGTAGCTGTTAACATTTGTTCAAGTCCATTTTTAAGCGACAGACCTTCTAGTAGTTTAGCTGCGGCATCTTTTAATGTTTTAGGATCTTGGTCAAATTGCTGAACAGGTCTTAATTTACTCAGACTGCCTCCACCTTCTTGTTCTAATTGGAACCAGTAGAATGAATCGGCTTTGAGCTGAGCCGCTAGCTGCGCTTTGATTTTGGTCGAACCTATTTGAACAAGTGCTGTATCATCCCCGAGCATTTTCAGTACTTTGCCGAGAATGAGCCGGTGAATATTTTCCTTTCCTTCCGTGTTAAGCGGAACAGATTCTGCCGTATTCAGCCGACTATTCAGTGCAGTATGTATATCTTCAACTCTTGTCATCACAGGCAGCCTCCTTGTGTCAATATATTTATGAAATAACAGATTTCACTGGTGCAAATGATAACCGGTGGATAGGTGTGGCGCCATGTGTTTGAATGGCAGCTAGGTGCTCTTTCGTTCCATACCCTTTATGTTTTTCAAATTGATACTCAGGGTACTGGCGGCCATACTCTTCCATCATTTGGTCCCTTGTCACTTTGGCAATACATGCACCAGCTGCGATGGATGCGCTTTTAGCATCTCCTTTGATGATATTCTCCTGTTGAGTAGGAAGCGGGAGCGTCATCGCATCTATGAGTAGATAATCAGGTGTGTGAGTAAGCTGCTTTACAGCCCTCACCATCGCCAGTCTTGATGCTTCGTATATATTGATTTCGTCAATCGTTGCCGCATCAACAATGCCGATGCCGATGTCGAGCGCTTCCTTTTGAATGAGCTCATAATAGGTCATTCTTTTTTTCTCAGATAGCTGTTTTGAATCATTTAAACCGAGTAGGATGGTATCTTCTTTTAATATCACAGCTGCCGCAACAACTGGACCAGCGAGTGGTCCTCTTCCTGCTTCATCTATGCCTGCAATATAAGTGTATCCTTGCGCTTTTGCTTTGGTTTCAAATTGCAGCATTTGCTTCCATGCTGCATGCAGTTCTTGCTGTTTCTCTCTCTCTTTGTTCCATTTGTCCATCAGCTTCTGGACACTTTTTCTTGTATCGTCTTTCAATAGTTCACGAATGTATGACTCGTCGTCAGCATGTTGTTCTATTAATTCTTTTATTTGTTTGACCGTGTACATTGGCTTTTCCGCAGCCTCCTTCTTTATATCGGCAGTTTTTCGCAAAAAATAAAGACCCGCATGAGCTGCGTGTCTTTTAGCTTTCAGGCTTCTCAAAAGTGAGGGGACCAAATTTTTCCGTTCGAATATCCCGAATGATGATTTCGGTCGTTTTGTCGTAATTAATGAATCCTCCACTCATCAGACAGCCGCGTTTTGTGCCAATGGCATCAAACAGCTCAACTGTATCTTCAGGTATTTCTGCTAGATCATAGCGTTTTTTTAATCGCTCTGGATAGTGCTCTTCTAAAAAGCGCAGCGCATACACTGCGACATCCTGCAAGTTGATGATTGAGTCTTTAATCGCTCCGGTGACGGCCAGCCTAAGACCTACTTGTTCATCTTCAAATTTCGGCCAGAGAATTCCAGGGGTATCGAGCAGTTCAAGTTCTTTTCCTACCTTCACCCATTGCTGTGACGTCGTAATACCAGGTCGATCTCCTGTTTTCGCAATATTTTTCTTTGCTAACCGATTGATCAGCGTTGATTTGCCGACATTGGGAATTCCTATAATCAAAGCTCGAATGGCACGCGGCTTAACACCTTTTGCTTTCATTCGATCGAACTTTTCTTTTAAGATTTCTTTTGATGTCGTAATGATTTGATTTAACCCTTGTCCATCGACAGAATTAATGGCAAGCGACCGTACACCTTGCGCTTCAAAGTGTGCCTGCCACTCTTTTGTCATACGAGGATCTGCTTTATCTGCTTTGTTCAAAAGCATAATTTTCGGTTTGTTTTGGAGGATTTCTTCAATCATTGGGTTTCTAGAGGACATCGGAATCCTTGCATCGGTTAATTCAAATACGATGTCGATGAGCTTTAATTTTTCTGTGACTTCCCGTCTTGCTTTTGCCATATGGCCTGGAAACCATTGAATTGTCATATGTGCACCTTCTCTCTTCTAACGGTTGTCTCTATACATTGTACAAAAAAAGAGCCTGTTACAGGTAACAAGCTCTTTCCTTTGATATCATTATCGTCTGATTTCTTTGATACGAGCCGCTTTACCGCGAAGTTCACGTAGGTAGTAAAGTTTCGCACGACGTACCTTACCGTGACGTACAACTTCGATCTTAGCGATTTTTGGTGTGTGTACAGGGAATGTACGCTCAACGCCTACACCGTAAGAGATCTTACGAACTGTGAAAGTTTCGCTGATTCCACCACCACGACGCTTAATTACAACACCTTCAAAGATCTGGATACGCTCACGAGTACCCTCGACAACTTTCACGTGTACACGTAAAGTGTCACCAGGACGGAACGCAGGAAGATCAGTGCGTAATTGTTCTTTTGTGATTTCTTCAATCAATTGTTGCATCGTTTTCAACTCCTTCCAACAGATGCTCATGTCCTCTTTCTTCATTGCAGCGGAACATCGTTTTCAAACTTGAATCGGCAAGCCGTCCAAGTCACAAGTAGTATCATACCACACCTGTATACCTTGTGCAATACAATCTAGTCATTATGAAGCTGCCAAAGCCATCTTTTTTCTTCATCCGTTAATGTTTTGCAAGAATCGATCAAATCTGGCCGTCTTGTATAGGTTCGCTTCAACGATTCTTTACGCCGCCACTCTTCAATTTTGGCATGATTTCCAGAGAGAAGCACATCTGGTACTTTCAATCCTTTATAATCAGCTGGTCTTGTATAGTGCGGATGCTCAAGCAGACCTGTACTAAATGAATCTTCGATATGAGACGCTTCTTTTCCAAGCACATGAGGCAAAAGCCTGACCACACTGTCTGCAATCATCATCGCCGGCAGCTCTCCGCCTGTGAGAACGAAATCTCCGATTGAAATTTCATCTGTGACAAGATGCTCCCTGATGCGCTCATCGTAGCCTTCATAGTGGCCGCAAATGAACATAAGATGCTCTTCTTTTGCAAGCTCTTCTGCTTTCTTTTGTGTATATCTTTCTCCTTGAGGACAAACAAGAATAATGCGGGGCTTCTTGTTTGCTTTTTTCGTTAAATCTTCTACCGCATCAAATACAGGCTGTGCTTTCAGAACCATGCCAGCACCGCCGCCATACGGATAGTCATCCACTGTTTTATGTTTATGATCGGAATACTCCCTAAAATTCACGACATCAAATGAGACCGCATCTTTTTCCTGAGCTTTTTTTAAGATCGATGAGTGAAGCACTCCTTCGAACATTTCAGGAAACAGTGTTAAAAAGTCAATTTTCATTCGTCAATGAGTCCTTCCATCACTTCAATGTGTACTTTCTTGGATGAAATATCAACTGTTTTGACGACAGATGGAATATAAGGGATGAGGGCATCTTTTTTGCCTTTTCTTCCAACCACCCATACATCATTTGCCCCTGGCGTTAAAATTTCTTTGATTTGACCAATCAGTTTGTCCTCTTCATCATATACTTCACAGCCGATGATTTCGTGGAAATAGAATTCCCCTTCATCTAATGAACCAAGATGTTCTTTTTCTACTTTTAAAATCGACTCTTTTAATTGCTCAGCTTCATTTAACGAGCCGACTTCTTCAAATGTCAGTAAATCAAATTGTTTGTGCTGTCTATGTGATGCGACAGTCACTTTTAGCGGTTCTTTTTGATTTTGTTTGAAAATATAAAGGACGCTGCCTTTTTTGTAGCGTTCTTCTGGGAAATCAGTCTTTGACACAACACGTACTTCTCCGCGCACTCCATGTGTATTGACGATCTTTCCGACATTCAACCATTCTAGCTCCATGTTCTCAATCACCCCTGACGTATTTCCACAATGGTGCCGTCTTTCACGACGATGACATTGTCTTGCATTTTGTCATCCCATTTATCACCTATTTTTACTTCAATCAGCGCATCCACTTCTGTTTCTTTCATTTCACTGCCAAGAGGCAAGATATGCAGCTGCTCGACTTGAAAATCAATTTGCCTCATTTTCTCTTGTCTTTTTTCAATGGCTTTTTGAAATTGAGGGATGGCTTCTTGCTGATGTGGTTCTTTTTCATGCTTTTTTAGTTGAAAATATAGTTGATTGCATTCACGTTCTAGTCTTTCTTTTTTCTCCAAAAAAGTCGTTAACAGTTTGTCCTTACTGCTTTCAGTTAATACTTGCATGACGGTGACATGTTGAATGATCTGCATCTTCCTTTTTGTCCCCCTATCCGAAGGCATTTGTCCTCTACAGTATAACGAAAAATAGATTTAAACGTGTAAAAAAAGGGGAGGTCCTAAGCCCTCTCCCTTTTTAGTCAGCAATCTCAAGTTGAACTTTCTTAGAAGACTCTGCACTTGCTGCAAACATGACTGTTCGTATCGCTTTAGCTGTACGTCCCTGCTTTCCGATCACTTTTCCGGTATCTTCAGCATTGACAGACAGTGTGTAAATGACCTGCTCATCTTTTTCTAATGAAGATACGTGAATATCTTCAGGGAAATCAACAAGTGGCTCGACGATGGACACAATCAATTCTTCCAAGGACAGCTCATTCATTATTTGCTGTTTTTCGCATTATGAAATTTTTCAAGAATTCCTTGGCTTGAGAAAAGGTTACGAACTGTATCAGATGGTTTCGCACCATTTTGAAGCCATTTAAGCGCTAATTCTTCGTTGATTTTCACCTCAGCTGGTGATACCACTGGGTTGTAAGTTCCAACTGTTTCGATGAAACGACCGTCACGTGGTGAACGAGAATCTGCTACAACAATACGATAGAAAGGAGATTTTTTTGCTCCCATACGTTTTAAACGAATTTTTACTGCCATTTTACTAGCACCTCCGAAAATATTTCAACAAGATAGTATATTAACAATGATAAAAGGGTTTGTAAAGTGTTTTTTCTTAACAACGGTTTTATCATGTATAACCAATTACATAAATGGTAATTTAAAGCCGCCTTTTTTCTTTCCTTTGGACATGTTGGTCATTTGCTTCATCATCTTTTTCATTTCGTCAAATTGTTTTAAAAGGCGATTGACTTCCTGTACAGATGTTCCGCTTCCTTTTGCAATCCGTTTTCTTCGGCTTGCATTGATGACCTCTGGCTGTTCTTTTTCTTCGGTCGTCATTGATTTAATGATCGCTTCGATGTGATTGAGCTGCTTTTCGTCTACTTGGACGTTTTTGAGCCCTTTCATTTTACCGGCTCCCGGCATCATTTGGATCAGTTCATCAAGTGGACCCATGTTGCGAACCTGCCCAAGCTGCTCGAGGAAATCATCGAGCGTGAAGCTCATTGTCCGCATTTTTTGTTCAAGCTCTTTCGCTTTATCTTGGTCAACGTTTGCTTGTGCCTTTTCAATAAGCGTGAGCACATCTCCCATGCCAAGAATTCTTGATGCCATCCGCTCTGGATGGAATGGTTCAATTGCATCAAGCTTTTCACCTAGTGCGGCGAATTTAATCGGCGTATTTGTGACTGCACGAATTGAAAGTGCTGCCCCGCCTCGCGTATCACCGTCTAGTTTTGTCAGAATGACACCTGTTAAACCAAGCTGTTCATTAAAGCTTTTTGCGACATTGACAGCATCTTGACCAGTCATCGAGTCAACAACGAGGAAAATCTCTTCTGGATTTGCGACTTCTTTTACTTTCTGAAGTTCATCCATTAAGTCTTCATCAATATGAAGACGTCCTGCTGTATCTAAAATGACATAATCATGATGTTCTTCTTTCGCTTTTTCAATTGCCTGTTTGGCAATTTCGACAGGACTAACTTGATCACCTAATGAGAATACGGGCATATCAAGCTGTTTCCCAAGCGTTTGAAGCTGCTGGATCGCTGCTGGTCTGTAAATATCAGCGGCCACCATCATCGGCTTGCGATTATGTTTTTTGCGAAGTAAGTTGGCAAGCTTTCCAGTTGTGGTCGTTTTACCTGCCCCTTGAAGACCAACCATCATAATGACAGTTGGAGATTTTTTCGCTACAGCGATTTTACTCTCTTCCCCGCCCATTAATTCAGTGAGTTCTTCTTTTACAACTTTAATGACCTGTTGTCCTGGGGTAAGACTTTGCATGACCTCTTGTCCAACTGCCCGCTCGCTTACTTTTTTCACAAAGTCTTTGACTACTTTAAAATTGACGTCAGCTTCAAGAAGGGCAAGGCGTACCTCGCGCATCATTTCTTTTACATCTTGCTCTGACACTTTTCCTTTGCCGCGGATTTTTGAAATCGTCTGCTGCAGTCGGTCGGCTAATCCTTCAAATGCCATACTGTGCCGCCTCCTAATCTAATTTCTCAAGCGATTCAATTAAAGCTTCTGCTTCTTCCTTTTGCGCGGAATCTGCTACAAGCTCTCTCATTTTTGTGAGAAGTTCTTTACGCTCTTTAAATTTCTTAAACAAGAGCAGCTTTTCTTCATATTGTTCAAGCATCGCTTCAGTCCGTTTAATATTATCATAAACAGCCTGTCTTGATACTTCATATTCATCCGCAATTTCACCGAGGGAAAAATCGTCTAGGTAGTAAAGCGACATGTAGCTCTTTTGTTTTGCGGTCAACAACGATTGATAGAAATCAAACAAGTAGTTCATTCTCGTTGTCTTTTCAAGCGTCATGGGCTCTCTCCCCTTTGTTAAGTTCATTCCCTTTACAACAACTAAGTTTACACGGTTCTGATCTATGTGTCAAGTTTTTATCTTGTCACTTCCTGCGGCGATATTTAAATAAAAATGCCGGCAATTTTGCCGGCATCCCCAGATTGTTGACAAAGGGCTAAAATGAACTTGATTTTAGCCCTTTGTCTTCTTTTCAGCGTGATAGAAAACCTTTGAAGTCTAGGAAGGACGAGTACTGGCGCGGAGCGAATGTCACATTCGTGAGCACCAGCACGCAGGACTGACAAAGAATGCGAGGGTTTGTCTACACGCTGAATGCCGGCAGTTTTGCCGGCATCTTGATTAGTCTTCTTGATCAATCATGTCTGAGAATAATCCGTACACATACGATTCAGCATCGAACTCTTGCAGATCGTCTACTTTTTCACCTAATCCGACAAGTTTTACAGGGATGTTGAGCTCATTGCGAATGGCAAGAACAATCCCGCCTTTTGCAGTACCGTCAAGCTTTGTTAAAGCGATACCTGTCACGTTTGTCGCTTTAGAAAATTCCTTCGCTTGCGCCATCGCATTTTGACCCGTTGTCGCATCAAGGGCAAGCAGTACTTCGTGCGGTGCATCGGGCACTTCGCGTTCAATGACTCTCTTGACCTTCTCTAGCTCTTTCATCAAGTTGACTTTATTTTGCAGTCTGCCTGCTGTATCACAGATCAGGACATCTGCTTTTTTGGCTTTAGCTGATTGAACGGCATCATAGATGACCGCTGCCGGGTCAGAGCCTGCTGTTTGTTTAACGACAGGAACACCAGAGCGCTCGCCCCATACTTCAAGCTGCTCAATCGCCCCCGCACGGAACGTATCACCTGCTGCTAAAATGACGGATTTCCCTTCATTTTTCAGCTTGTTTGCCAGCTTACCAATGGTTGTGGTTTTACCGACACCGTTCACGCCTACAAATAAAATGATATTTAAACGGCCGTCTTCAATGTTCAGTTCAGAGATTTGTTCCTCACCACTATTGTAAATCTCCACGAGTTTTTCAGAGATGACTGCTTGTACTTCACTTGGATCTTGAATGTTTCTTAATTTCACTTCTTTTTTCAGCTCATCAATCAGTTCCATCACAGTCGTGAAACCGACATCCGCACCGATTAACACTTCTTCTAGTTCTTCAAAAAAGTCTTCATCCACTTTACGATAGCGAGAAATGAGTTCATTTACTTTTCCCTGAAACGAATTTCTCGTTTTTTCAAGTCCATCTTTAAACTTTTCTGATACTGAATCGGTTTGCTGCGTAAATTTTTCTTTTAATTTCTTAAAAAAGCTCATTGGTTCAAAAACCTCCTTTAATTACTGGACAAGCTCTTTCGTTTCCTCTAGTTTGACAGATACCAGTTTTGAGACACCTGACTCCTGCATCGTGACACCGTACAGAACATCTGCTTCTTCCATGGTTCCTTTTCGGTGTGTAATCACAATGAACTGTGTTTCTTGACTGTATTTCTTTAAATACTGGGCAAAGCGGAACACATTCGCTTCATCAAGCGCTGCTTCTACCTCATCTAGCACACAGAATGGAACTGGTCTCACTTTTAAGATCGAGAATAATAAAGCAATGGCTGTTAATGCTCTTTCTCCGCCTGAAAGCAGGCTTAGATTTTGCAGCTTTTTCCCCGGCGGCTGCGCCACAATATCGACGCCTGAGTTTAGTAAATCGTTTGGATCTGTCAACTTAAGGTCTGCTCTTCCCCCGCCAAATAATGCTTGGAAAACAGATTCAAAATGCCCGCGGATTTGAGAGAATGTCTCAGAGAAACGTTTCGTCATCTCCTGATCCATTTCTTCAATGACTTGGAATAACGTATTTTTCGCTTCTGTCAGATCATTGCGCTGTTCAGTTAAGAAGAGAAAACGTTCATTCACACGTTCATACTCGTCAATACTGCCTAAGTTCACTGTTCCAAGCTCTTCAATGGCAAGTTTGATCAATTTCACGCGTTTTCTTGCTTCATCCGGCGATAGCGTCAGATGATACATTTCTTTTGCTCCTTCAAACGAAAGGGCATACTCTTCGTTTAAGTAGGCGATGAGGTTATCAAGTTCAACTTCCATGCGGCCAAGCTTGATTTCTTCATCTTTTAAGCTTGTCGTGAGCTGTTTATACAGGCGTTTTTGCTCTTTCAGTTCACGTTCTGCGAATTCTAATGTTTCAGAAAGAGCCAGGCGCTGTTTGCGTCGCTCTGAGATAAGCGCTGTCGTTTTGTTTTTATGTTCCAGTTTCTCTTTTGCCGCTTCTTCCAGTTGTTCGGCGCCGCTTGAGCTGGATGACATTTCACTTGTTAAGAGGGACAAATCTTCTTTTGTTTCAGTCAGCGTCTTTTCAGCCTCTTCTAATTCAGCCGTTAAGCTCGAAAGTTTTTCTTGTTCATTTGCTAAAGACTGCTCTTTTTTGGCAAGCGAGATTTTCAGCTCTGTTAATTCGGAAGAAATGGTTTCTTTCGTTGAGCTTTGGGTCTGCTTCCGTTTTGTTAACGTGTTGATCTCTTCGTCAAGAGAGGTCAGTTTCTCACCTATAGATGTTTCAAGGGCTGCCTGCTCTTTGTCCTTGCTCGCAAGTTCGCTAGAGCGCTGCTGCAACTCTTCTTTTTCTTGATCATAGAGCTCTAGATGAGCGTTAATATTTTTTTCAGCTACTTGCAGTTCATATAATGTCCCTTTTAACTCTTGCTGCTTTTCTCGAAGCATTTCGCCGCGCTGACGCAGTTCATTTAATTGGACTTCGCTTGCGGCAATCGATTGCTTCGTTTCTTTTGTTTCTTTTTCAAGGATCGTTGTTTTTTCTTCCATTTCAACGAGCTGCTTTGTTAATGTTTCAATCTCTCGGTTTCTGGAGAGGAGGGAATTGTTCTTTTTCTTTACGCCGCCCCCAGTCATTGAACCGCCTGGGTTCACCACGTCCCCATCAAGGGTCACGATGCGATAACGATGTCCAAGCATTTTCGCTAGCTCATTGGCACCTTTTAAGTCTTTCACGATTAGGACTGTTCCAAGCAAATTCTGAATGACTTTTTCATACTTTTCATCAAAGGAAACGAGCTGACTTGCTACGCCAATAAACGCGTCATGCTGCTCAGCTGTTTGAATATCTCTGAACTGAATGGTTCGTTCTTTGATGACGTTCATCGGCAGGAAGGTCGCACGCCCAAAGGAATGCTGCTTTAAATATCCAATGGCCTGTCTGGCAGCCGCTTCATTTTCAGTAACGACATGCTGCGTGGCTGCGCCAAGTGCAATTTCAATCGCTGTTTCATGTTGCTGCTCTGTTTGAATCAGCTCTGCAATCGCCCCGTGAATGCCACCTAACCGATCCTTTGCCTTTAAAACCTCTTTCACTCCTTGGAAAAATCCTGAGAAGTCTTCCTGCATGGATTCAAGCATTTCTTTTTTAGATTTTGCCTGCTGTACATATTGATAGGCTTGGTAAAGAGCCGTTTCTTTTTTCTCGTATTGACGTTTCATCTGTTCTAGCTTTTGTTCCGCTTCTCTAAAGCGTTTCACCTGAGCCAAAATGTCTTCTTCTCGTTCTGAAAGTTGCTGCTCGGCTTCTGTTTTCTTTTCCTTCACAGATACCCGTTCTTCGATATGTTTCTGATTATTTTGCGTTAACCGCTCTAGCTGCAAGGCTGCTTGGCGCTGCTGTTCTTCTAGTAATTTACGTTCGTTTCGGATAGAAGCTTGCTCATTTAATAGGTCAAAATAATCGCTTTTTAGCTGTTCAATTTGCCCTTCCACATCTTCACTATGAAGAGACAGCTGATGCTGTTTTGTTTTCACTTCATCTTTTAGCTGCTGCACTTCTGTTTGCAGGTTGTCACGTGTGACTTTCTGCTGTTCAATCTTTTCCGTTAACAACGCCTGTTTTTCGGTTAAACGCACGAGCGTGTCTTCTAGCTGCCCTTGGTTAGCGGCCGCATTTTTTTTTCGTTCTTTTAGAACTTCTTTTTTCCCTTCAAGCTTTTCTAGTTCTTCACTTGTGAAAAGGAGAACTTCTTGAAGGTCATGAATCGAATCGTCAAGCGCCTGAATACGGTCTCTCGATTCTTCGATTTTGGCTTCCTTCGCTTGAATGTCTGTGGACTGCTTCATTTCATCTTGTTTGAACCGCTCGACAGCTTCACCAAGTGTTGTCCATTTTTTGTGCAGTACTTCAATATCATGGACGGTGAGAGCAATTTCTACATTTTCAAGTTCTTCTTTCTTTTGCAGATAGTCTTTTGCAATAGATGCCTGCATTCTTAGTGGTTCTACTTGATCTTCTAGTTCATGCAGAATATCTTCCACCCGGTTTAAGTTGTCCTGCGTTTCAAACAGTTTATTCTCGGCTTTTTTCTTTCTTGTTTTATATTTCAGGACACCAGCTGCTTCTTCAAAGATGCTACGTCTTTCTTCAGCTTTACTCGATAGAATCTCTTCTACCTTACCTTGGCTGATGATCGAAAAAGCTTCTTTTCCAAGACCTGAATCCATGAAAAGATCAATAATATCCTTTAAGCGGACAGATTGATTGTTAATGAGAAATTCACTTTCTCCAGAACGATAGACTCTTCTTGTCACACTGACTTCGTGAAAATCGATCGGCAAAAAGTGATCTTCGTTATCGAGCGTTAATGTCACTTCTGCTAAGTTGACTCGTTTTCTTGAGTCACTTCCTGCAAAAATGATGTCTTCCATTTTTCCTCCGCGGAGGCTTTTTGCTGATTGCTCTCCAAGTACCCAGCGGATCGCATCAGTAATATTACTTTTGCCGCTTCCGTTTGGTCCAACAACAGCTGTAACCCCTTTGACAAAGTCTACAGTCACCCGCTGTGCGAAAGATTTGAATCCTATCACGTCTAAACGTTTGAGGAACATGAGAGTGATCCTCCTTATGTATTTAAAGTACTATTATCTTACCATATGAACTGAAAAAAGATGATGGAAAACAGAGTGAAATCCCCCTGAATCACGAGGGGGATTTTATTGGTTCATATGATGTTTCTGTAATTTAGCAAGTGCTTCCTGTGCAGCATGCTGTTCGGCTTCTTTTTTTGAACGGCCATTTCCAATCCCGAGCACTTCTCCTCTAAGGGATACATTGGCTTCAAATTCCCGGTTATGTGCCGGACCTTTTTCATGCAGGATTCGGTATTCAAGTACACCTTTTCCATCTCGCTGAACAAATTCTTGAAGCTGGCTTTTAAAGTCCATGACATGTGAGAATGCCCCGTCATTAATTTTCGGGTACACATAGGCTTCTAGGAATCGTTCAACAGGCTCAAGTCCTTGATCTAAATAAAGCGCTCCGATAAACGCCTCAAATACGTCTGCTAAGAGTGCCGGGCGCTTTCTACCGCCTGTCATTTCTTCCCCTTTTCCTAAAAGAACAAGGTCTCCGAAGGACAGCTCATGTGCTAATGACACAAGTGATGGCTCACATACGATCGCCGCTCTCAGTTTTGTTAAATCTCCCTCGCTCATGGCTGGGTACTTTGCAAATAAGAACTGTGAGATCGTCAATTCTAAAACAGCGTCCCCTAAAAATTCAAGTCTTTCATTATCCTCATAAGGTTTTTTCCGATGCTCATTCACATAAGAGGAATGTGTAAAGGCTTGATAGAGTAGTTTCTCATTTTTAAAGTGTACAGAAATGCGCTGCTGAAATTCTCTGAATTGCTCTAGTTTTTTGCTCTGTTTCTGTTTGTCTTTATATTGTTTTGGCATAGCAACCTCCAGGTAGGCGTCATCGCCTTTAAGGATACTGATTATATGGAGTCTCTCTTTCTACATGCAAGGAAACCTTGCTCCTTAGCATCTGAAAAAGGCTGACAATTGATCAGCTGAATATGTTGAAACTAACATAAATTTTCAAAGTCCCGCCATGAAAATAGACGGGACTTTGTTACGCTTATTGCTGGTTATTTATGTAGTTCACAGCGTCACCGACTGTTGCAATTTTTTCAGCATCTTCGTCAGAAATTTCCATATCGAACTCATCTTCAAGTTCCATAACTAGCTCAACTACATCAAGGGAATCAGCGCCTAAATCTTCTTTAAATGAAGCTTCCATTTTCACGTCAGCCTCATCAACGCCAAGGCGGTCTACAATAATTTTTGATACACGCTCTAATACGTCTGCCATTGCCTTTCACCTCCCCTCAAAGTATTATAGTTGATTCGTTTTTAAAAAACTAGAGAAAACGTAACGAAATTTTGATATTTCTTAGGACATAACCATTCCGCCATCCACTTGGATGGTTTGGCCTGTAATATAACCTGCTCCTTCTGAAGCTAAAAAGACAACAACGTTGCTTATATCTTCAGGCGCACCAAAGCGTGCGAGCGGGATTTGCTTAAGCATTTCTGTTTGAACATTCTCATCAAGCTTGTCAGTCATATCAGTAGAAATAAAGCCTGGTGCTACGGCATTGACTGTAATATGACGGCTTGCCAGCTCTTTCGCTGTTGTTTTCGTTAATCCGATCACACCAGCTTTTGCTGCAACGTAGTTTGCTTGTCCAGGGTTTCCGCAAACGCCGACAACAGATGCTACATTGATGATTCTTCCGCTGCGCTGTTTCATCATTTGACGTGTCACAGCTTTTGTACAGTTGAAGACACCTTTTAAGTTTATGTTAATGACATCATCCCATTCATTTTCTTTCATTCTCATGAGCAGGTTGTCCTTTGTAATTCCAGCATTATTCACAAGAATGTCGATTGAACCAAATGTATCAACGGCTTGTTTCATTAATGCCTGTACTTCTTCTGCATTTGACACATCCGCTTTGACAGCAAAAGCCTGCTGGCCAAGTGCTTTGATCTCATCGACGACTTCATTTGCTTTTGCTTCGTTGCCTGAATAGTTCACCACAACATTGGCACCTTTTTTCGCCAAATCGATCGCAATCGAACGGCCAATACCGCGAGATGCACCTGTGACAACGGCTGTTTTATTTGTAAGCATCAAGAATCCCCCTTGAGTGTTTGAATAGCTGCTTCAATTGTTGCTTGATCTGATACGGAAATGGTCGTCAGGCGGCGATTGACTTTTTTCACAAGACCTGAGAGCACTTTACCAGGACCAATTTCAATAAATGTTGTCACGCCTAAGTCAATCAAGCGTTCTACACTTTCTTCAAATCGAACAGGAGAATACAATTGTTCAATCAGCTTCGTTTCAATTTCATTACGTGATGTCACGATGTCTGCTGTTACGTTTGAAATCACTGGCGTCGCGGCATCAGAAATGTCTAATTTAGATAATACATCTGTGAATTTTTCAGCTGCTGGTTTCATTAATGCAGAATGGAAAGGTCCACTCACTTCAAGTGGAATTGCACGTTTTGCGCCCTTTTCTTTCGCTTTCTCTGATGCAAGTTCCACACCTTTTGCTGTACCAGAGATGACGATTTGGCCCGGACAGTTTAAGTTCGCAAGTTCTACAAGATGACCGCTTTCTGTCACTTCTTTTGTCACTTCTACAAGCGCTGCTTGGTCTAAGCCAAGAATCGCCGCCATTGCTCCTTCTCCTGCTGGAACGGCTTCATTCATTAATTCGCCGCGCTTTCTCACTGCGAAAACGGCATCTTTAAACGAAAGAGCTCCCGCTGCAACAAGGGCTGTATATTCACCTAGGCTGTGCCCTGCTGCATAATCTGCTTTGATTCCGCTCTCTTCAAATTTCTTTAAGATCGCGATGCTTGTCGTTAAAAGAGCTGGCTGTGCATTATATGTCAGCGTCAGTTCTTCTGCATCTCCTTCAAAAATCATTGAAGATAAATCAAAACCAAGGGTCTGATCTGCTTCTTCAAACACAGCTTTAGATGCTGCTTCTTGGTCAAATAAATCTTTTCCCATGCCAATTTTTTGAGAGCCTTGGCCTGGGAATAAAAAAGCAATTTTACTCATGCTGCTCTACCTCCATTTACGACTCATTCGTGTCTTCTTTTTGAACTTCTTGATGAATGATAGCTGAAACGTCTTTTTTAACGATGTCGCGCGCCTGACGAATGGCATGAAAAATCGCATTTTCATCAGAGGAACCATGCGCTTTAATAACGGGCGCTTTTAAACCAAATAATGCGGCACCACCATATTCGGAGTAATCCATTTTAGATTTCATCTGCATTAATTTTGGCTTCATCATACCTGCTGCTATTTTAGCTGTGAAGCTGGATGTTAAGGTTTCTTTCAGCATTTTAAAAACAGAAAGAGCTGTGCCTTCGATCGTTTTAAGCGCGATATTCCCCGTGAAACCATCTGTGACAACGACATCAGCTACACCTTCTAATAAGTCACGCGATTCTACATTTCCTACGAAATTCAAATCTGATGCTTTTAATAATTCAAAGGTTTTTTTCGTTAAATCGTTGCCTTTTTTATCTTCTGTCCCGACATTTAAAAGTCCAACGCGTGGATTGCTCTTCGGGAAGACATGCTCTGCGTAAATAGATCCCATCATGGCATATTGCACAAGATGCTCTGGCTTTGCATCAACGTTTGCGCCGACATCCAATAATAAGAACCCGCTGCCATCAAGTGTTGGCAACGTCGGAGCAAGTGCTGGTCTGTCAATGCCATCAATTCTGCCTACGATAAACAGGCCTGCTGTCATGAGTGCCCCAGTATTTCCAGCTGAAATACAGGCATCTGCTCTTCCTTCTGAAACTTCCTGCGCCATTTTCACCATAGAAGAATCCTTTTTACGTCTCACTGCACGCACTGGCTCATCCGTTGGTTCAATGACTTCTTTTGCATCTAAGATCGTGATGCGTCCATGATTTGTTATGTATGATTTGATCTTGCTTTCATCGCCGACTAGTGTAATCTCGATATCTGAAAATGCTTCTAAGCTTTTTTTCACACCGTCAATAATGGCTTTAGGGGCATGATCTCCCCCCATTGCATCGACTGCAATTCTCATGTTATGTGCCACCTTTTACTTTTGTTTTGAGCGATACATGACGAAATCGCCTGAGAAGACAACTTCCTCACCTACATAGCTGTTTACTTCAACTACGGTTCTGCCTTTTTCTTTATCATGTGAGGCAACTTTGGCTTTTGAGACGACTCTTTCGCCTTGTTTGACCTGCCTTGTAAACTTAATATTTGCTTTTGCTGTCAAAGCCAGTTCATCGTCGATGACGGCTACTGCCAGCGAATTTGCCTGGGCAAAAAGATGATGTCCCCTGGCAATTTGGTTACGGCTGAATACATGCTCTTTTCTCACTTCAAAAATGGAAATCGCTTGATCATCAAGCTCTACATCAATCATTTCTCCAATGACTTCATCCAGCGGAAGAGACTTCACTTCATCCTCTAATGTCTTTTCGGCCACGTGCTTAATTCGTTCGCGTAATTCAGGGATTGACAGCTCCAAACGGTCAAGTCGAACTGTTTGAATGCTTACACCGAATTTACTTGCCAATTCTTCATCAGTAATGAACGGAGTCGAGCTGATCGTTTGCTGGAGAAGCTTTTGTCGTTCTTTTTTATTTAGTTTCATATGCAGACACCATCCGTACATTTATGACTAGGTACTAATAGTAGTATATAATCTCATAGATGATAAATCAATCCTTGTTTCAAAAAGACAAGAAAATTCCTCCAGCACTTGATCAGCTCAATTTATCTCCGCCAAGCACACCGCTGTCTACGAGTGTTTGCCTAAGTTCTTTGTATTCAGGTTCTGTCCAAAAGGCTTCAGACTGCACGAGCTCTGCCGCATCTTTTCTAGCGGTTTCAAGCGCTCTATAGTCATGAACCATATCTGCCACTTTAAATTCAGGCATTCCGCTTTGCTTCTTGCCAAAGAAGTCGCCAGGGCCTCTTAGTTCTAAGTCCTTTTCAGACAGTTCAAAGCCATCCGTTGTTTCAGACATGATCCGCATGCGCTCTTTACCGGTCTCTGATTTAGGGTCCGCCATTAAAATACAAAAAGATTGATGCTCTCCGCGTCCGACCCGGCCTCTTAACTGATGAAGCTGTGACAGTCCAAAGCGGTCCGCATCATAAATGACCATGATGGTCGCATTTGGCACGTTGACTCCAACTTCAACAACTGTCGTTGACACAAGGATTTGCACTTCATTGGAAGTGAAATCTCTCATCACTTGATCTTTTTCATCACTTGCGAGTTTCCCATGCATTAAGCCGATCGACCATTTTCCGCGATACGCCTCTGTCAGCATGCTGTGAACATCAATCGCATTTTGGACATCCAGTTTGTCTGATTCTTCTATAAGTGGACAAATAATATACGCTTGTCTGCCTTTTCTTAGCTCTTTATCAACAAAAGCAAGAATCCGCTCAAGCATGTCATGCTTCACCCAATACGTTTCAATCTGCTTTCGGCCGGCTGGCAGCTCATCAATGACTGAGACGTCCATTTCTCCAAATACTGTGATGGCAAGCGTTCTTGGAATCGGTGTTGCGGTCATAAATAAAACATCTGGGTCCTGCCCTTTGCTTCGCAGTTTTTTCCGCTGTTCCACGCCGAACCTGTGCTGTTCATCTGTAATAACAAGACCAAGCTGCTGAAATTCCACTTCGTCCTGGATAAGAGCATGCGTGCCGACTAAAATATCAATATCTCCCTCTTTCAGACGTTCAAGCAGTTCTCTGCGGCGCTTTCCTTTCACTGAACTCGTCAAAAGAGCAATATTTAGCCCCCATTTTTCAAATAGCTGATACAGTGAATCGGCATGCTGTTCAGCCAAGATTTCAGTTGGCACCATCAGCGCACCTTGAAAGCCGGATAAATGAGCGGCATAAAGGGCAATTGCCGCTACAGCTGTTTTCCCCGATCCAACATCACCTTGAAGAAGCCGGTTCATCCGGTACGGGGATGCCATATCAGACATAATTTCATCAAGCACTCTTGATTGTGCTTTTGTCAGCGGAAACGGCAGGCTATGAACAAACTCAAAGACCGCCTCTTTTGAGAACGGATGCTGGATGCCTGATGTTTTTTCTCGTTCTTTTTTTCTGATCGCCTGCATCTTCAGCTGAAAGATGAGAAATTCCTCGTACACGAAGCGTCGTCTTGCTTGCTTGAGCGAGTCTCTCGTTTCAGGGAGATGAATGGTTTTTAGTGCTTCTTGATAAGACATGAGTTTATAAGCAGCTACAAGCTGCTTTGGCAGTGGATCTTCTGCATGGTCAACATAGAGTGACAACGCTTGTTTCACAAATCGTCTCATCATCTTCACGGTTACATTTTCTTTGACCGAATAAACAGGTTCTATACTGCCATCTTGTTCGTGTGTTCCTTTTTTAAATTCCTGCACCATAATGGATTGCCGGTTTTTATCCCACTTCCCTGTGACGGATACCGTATCGCCTAAAACAAGACTTCGTTTTAAATAAGGGCGATTGAAGCATATGGCTGTAATCAAAAAACGACCGACAAGCAGCCTGAATGTCAGCCTGCTTCGTTTTTTTCCATAATAGGTGAGAACGGGCTCACTGTGCACTTTTCCTTCAACTGTGACACGTTCGTCATGTCTGACTTCTTCTAAGTTGCGAAGCTCATAGTCGTCATATCGATAAGGAAAGTAGCCGAGTAAATCGGCTACTGTGTAGATTCCAAGTTCATTTAGTGTTTTTTCTGTTTCTTCTCCAATCCCTTTGAGGGCAGAGATCTTATCTTGCAGTTTCTGTATCACGAGATGAGGTCACACCTCCGAAAATCTTCTTTTCAAGCTCCCTTGCTGTCGGTGTTGCAGCTAGTCCGCCTTGTGCGGTCTCACGAAGAGCGGTTGGCATCGTTTGACCAATTTTGTACATCGCATCAATGACTTCATCACAAGGGATGCGGCTTGTAATGCCGGCAAGTGCCATATCTGCTGCAATCATCGCATTAGAAGCGCCCATTGCGTTTCGTTTCACACATGGCACTTCCACAAGTCCTGCGACTGGATCGCAAACAAGACCCAGCATATTTTTTAAGGTGATAGCCATGGCTTCAGCGGATTGCTGCGGCGTACCGCCTGCCATTTCTACAATGGCTGCTGCTGCCATACCTGATGCAGATCCTACTTCTGCCTGACAGCCGCCTGCTGCACCAGAGATACTTGCGTTATTGGCGACAACAAAACCAAATGCACCAGATGTAAATAGGAATCTGACCATTTGTTCCTTTGTTGGCTTTAATGTTTCTTTCACCGCAAAGAGCGTTCCTGGCACAACACCTGCTGAGCCAGCAGTAGGCGTTGCACAGATCGTTCCCATTGCTGCGTTCACTTCATTTGTTGCCACTGCCTTACTAACAGCATCTAAAATGGTATGACCAGACAATGTTTTGCCTGATGCGATATATGCTTGAAGTTTCACCGCATCCCCGCCTGTTAAACCAGATAATGATTTCACACCTTTCAGTCCGTTTTCAACGGCCTGTTCCATCACTTCTAGGTTGCGGTACATCTGCGAGAAAATGTCTTCACGTGACTTCCCTGTCACTTCCATTTCTTGAGTAATCATAATTTCTGAAATGGAGGTATTCCGTTCTTCTGTTAGCTGCACGAGTTCTTTGACGTTTTTAAACATCATACATAACCTCCTTGTTGTTACTCTGCAATTTGTGTGACTTGAATAATGTTTGGCAGCGTCTCAAGCTCTGTTAAAACCGCTGGATCAATATTCTGATCCACTTCAATCGTCATGAGTGCTTCTTGCCCGACCTCTTTACGTGCCACTTCCATATGACCAATGTTGATGGCGAATTTCGCTAACACATTGGCAACTGCTGCAATCGTCCCGTAGCGGTCGTTATGAACCACAAGAATGGCCGGATGATTCCCTGAGAGTCTCAGTTCAAAGCCATTTAATTCTGTGATTTCAATTTTACCTCCGCCAATGGAAATCCCGATTAATTCAAGGCTTCCATTCGCATCTGAAATTTCTACTTTTGCTGTATTTGGATGCGCTGGTACCGCATCTTCTTCTTTAAACTCAATGTCGATTTCTTTGCTTTTTGCAATATCAATCGCTGTTTTAATTCGTTCATCAAATGTATCAAAATCAAGAACACCGCCGATAATGGCTACATCTGTCCCGTGTCCTTTATACGTATCTTTAAAAGAGCCATAAAACGACACAACAATTCGTTTCGGTTCCCTTCCGAACAAGCTGCGAGCCACTCTTCCAATACGAGCCGCACCCGCCGTGTGCGAACTTGATGGACCAATCATGACGGGTCCAATAATATCAAACACACTTCTAAATTTCATAGGTCTTCCCCTCTCATCACCAATCACAGATTGGTTTGTTACTCCCTTTAGACTAATGGATTCATTCGATTCCCGCAACTCATTTCACCGATGAACACATAGTAAAAAAATGCAAAAGAAGAAGAAGGGCTTCATGTGCCCTTCTTTCTTTATTCAACAGCCAAAATATATGAATAAAGCGGCTGTTTTCCATCGTGGACTTCAACTTCTACATCTTCAAATGTGTCTTCAATATATGCTTCTAAAGCTTCCATCTCATCAGATGATGCATCTTCCCCTTTGATGATTGTGACAATCTCATCATCTTCTGTCACCATTTGGGTCAAAAGCTCTTTTGCTGCATCTAATTGATTTTTAGCTGTTAAGGTGATTTTTCCATTGTATAGGCCCATATAGTCGCCTTTGGCAATGTCGATCCCATCAATTTGGGTATCTCTCACTGCAAAGGTAATTTGGCCGCTTTTCACATGATCAATCGCTTCTAACATCGCTGCTTCATTGTCTTCATTTGAAGCTGCTTCATTGAGAGAAAGAAGTGCCGACATTCCTTGAGGAACGGTCTTTGTCGGAATAACAACGACCTCACGACTTGAGACAGTTGCCGCCTGTTTAGCTGCCATGACAATATTAGAATTATTAGGTAAGATAAAGACGGTTTCGGCATGAATGCTATCAATTGCTTTGACAATGTCTTCTGTGCTCGGATTCATCGTCTGTCCGCCTTCAATGACGACGGATGCTCCGATACTTTTAAACAAGTCAGCAATCCCTTCTCCCATTGCGACACTCACTACTCCAAAACGCTGTTTTTCAGCAGCTGTTGCTTTTGGTGTAGCAGGCGAGTGATCTTTTTCTTCATTGACGATCGAGCTATGCTGCTCTCTCATGTTTTCAATTTTCATATTAATTAAGCTGCCATAGCGCTGTGCATATGATAAGACATCTCCTGGCTGCTCTGCATGAATATGAACTTTTGCAAGCGTATCATCAGATACCACAAGAAGTGAATCTCCGAATTCGCTTAATTCTTCTCTGAAGGCATTTTCGTCAAAGGACTGTTTGTCTTCTTCGAATTTCACCATAAATTCTGTACAATAGCCAAATTCAATATCTTCTGTGTTCATATGGCTTTGTGCACTTTTATGATGCTCTGCACTCACTAATTCTTTTAATGTTGGCAAAGAGGCCGTTTTAGGAGGAAGCTCTTCTCCTCTTAATGAAGCAAGGAAACCTTCATATACACAAAGAAGCCCTTTACCGCCGCTATCTACAACGCCGACTTCTTTTAAAACAGGAAGGAGATCTGGCGTGCGGTCAAGTGATGCTCTTGCTTCCTCAATCGTTAATTCAAGCACACGATCGATTTGGTCTTCTGTTGCTGAAACAGCAACCGCTTTCTTTGCAGCGTCTTTTGCAACCGTTAAGATGGTTCCTTCAATCGGTTTCATGACGGCTTTATATGCTGTATCAACGCCGGCCTGCAAGGCAAGCGCAAATTCTTTTGCGTCAATTGTTTCTTTTTGTTCTATATTTTTGCTGAAACCTCTGAAGAGCTGAGACAGGATCACACCTGAGTTTCCTCTTGCCCCCATTAACAGCCCTTTCGACAGAGCCACCCCGACCTTACCAATGTGATCGGTATTTGTTTCTTCAACTGCTTTTGCCCCTGAAGTCATTGACAAATTCATATTTGTCCCCGTGTCTCCGTCTGGCACTGGAAAAACATTTAACGCATCAACAATTTGTGCGTTTTGAGAAAGATGGTGAGCACCTGCAAGAATCATTTTTGCAAATGAGCGGCCACCCAGATTTCTAATAGACAATATATTTCCTCCTTACTACGGGTTCGTAACTTTTACTCCTTGTACATAAATGTTGACTGAGTCAACTGAAAGTCCAATCGTGTGATGAATCGTATATTTGACTTTCGTTTGAACATTATGTGCGACTTCTGATATTTTTGTACCGTAGCTGACGATGATGTACATATCAATATGAATGCGATCTTCTTTTTGACGCACAAGAACACCCCGGCTGAAGTTCTCTTTGCGGAGAATATCCGTCAAGCCGTCCTTTATTTGATTTTTGGACGCCATGCCAACAATACCATAGCAATCGAGCGCAGCGCCTCCTGCCACCATTGCAATGACTTCATTTGATATATCAATTTGTCCGTATTTCGTTCTAAGTTCAATGGACACATTGGTTCCCCCTTTTTGAGAAATTGCCCTGAGTTATCACTATTTTACTATAAGACCCTTCTTTTTAAAAGAAATCATTCAATCCGACCCAATCCTACTTATACTATAGCCTTGAATTTTTATCAAGATGTCAAGGTATTTTTCTTGAAAGAGGAGCAAACAATCCTTGCAAACCCCTTGAAGCTGTGGTAAATTATTAAAGTATCTTGAGGCATCTCTAAGTACGTATATGAAGAATATGATGATGTTTTCGCAGTTAGGAGGGAAACAAATGGCACGTAAATGCGTTATTACAGGCAGAAAAACAAAAGCTGGGAACAACCGTTCTCACGCAATGAACTCTACAAAACGTACATGGGGCGCGAACCTTCAAAAAGTTCGTATTCTAGTGGACGGTAAGCCTAAAAGAGTATATGTATCAGCTCGAGCTTTGAAATCTGGTAAAGTTGAGCGTGTATAAGCAAGAGTAAACGCCTGCTACAGTTAAATGTAGCAGGCGTTTTTATGTGGAAATAAAGGAGATTACTCATTAATCTTTCTTAAATGAACCAAGCATCGCACGGACAATGCCGCCAAGAAATCTAGGCAGTTTGATTGTATAAAATTTCATTTTGTCCCCCTCCTAAAAGTACCGCTTGCAGCACAATTGAGCTTAATCAGCCATCCACATTGATAGGTTGGTCAATCTTTGCTTCTTACCATTATTAATATGCCTTCATGAAAAGAAAAAGTACCATTTGAGTGGATGAGTTCGTTACTAATACATAGTGTGGAACCAGGCTCAATATGACAATTTTTCAGAGGATATTTGAAACCTTTTAATGTCAGCTTTTCAACCGATGTACCGAAGGGCAAAAACGACACATATTTTTTATCCGGGTCTTGTTTGATGTCGTATGTACCAGGTCCAAACATTTGAATGATATTTTGTTTGTCTACAAGGGTCATGCCCTGTTTATGCTGAATGCCTTTATAAAGAAGATGGATATTCCCAAGAAAATGATCTGCTCTCCCGCCTGTGATGCCGTAAATTTGAATATGTGCTGGATTCTGACGCAAAGACCAGTTCAGCGCAAGTTCTAAATCCGTTTCATCTTTCTCTGCCTGAAATAGATTGAGTGCAGGCAATTTCTTTTTCAGTTCATGAAGCTCCTCTTCTGTCACACTATCAAAATCACCAAATGCTCTGTCAGGTACAATGCCATGCTCTAGTAAGAAAAGGGTTCCCCGGTCTACGCCGATCCAGAGAATGTCCTCCTCAGATGCTTCATGATCAAGCGGCGGGATGTACGCAAAAGGACCGCCGGCTACGATATGTATGTGCATGATTACGCTCCTCTCCATTGAAAAAGAACCAAAGATCACAATGACTTTGGTTCTTTTTCTTATGCTTCTCGAATGGCCTGAATGGCCGCCGCGCGGTCGTCTTTCCCATATACCGCTGAGCCGGCAACAAGTAGATTAGCGCCTGCTTCTTTGCAGCTCTTTGCTGTCTCTACATTGACACCGCCATCTATTTCAATGAGTAAATCGGTTAAGCCCTTTTGTTCACTAAGTGTCTTTACTTCTTTTACCTTTGAGAGAACAGAAGGAATAAACGCCTGTCCGCCAAAACCAGGGTTCACCGTCATGAATAAGACTAGGTCAACATCCTCTAATACATGCGCGATTTGAGAAACGGGTGTGTGCGGGTTCAAAACGACCCCTGCTTTGACACCTTGTTCTTTTATATGCTGAATCGTGCGATGTAAGTGTGGACACGCCTCGACATGAACAGAAATAATATCGGCGCCCGCTTTTGCAAATGCAGGGATATACTGGTCTGGCTGCTCAATCATTAAGTGAACATCGAGCGGCAGCTTTGTATGCGGCCTGATCGCCTCCACTACATTTGGTCCAAATGTCATATTCGGTACAAAATGACCGTCCATCACATCAATATGAATATAATCCGCTCCACCTTGTTCCACATCACGGATATCTTTCGCAAGATTTGCGAAATCGGCTGATAAAATGGATGGGGCAATATAAACCATGATTTAGTACCTCGGCTTTCTGTCTTTAATTTCAGTTAAAAACTCTAAATAATGCTGATAGCGATACTCTCTGATGCGATCGTGTTCTACTGCCTCTTTTACCGCACATCCAGGCTCTTTTACGTGCAAACAGCCTCTGAATTTACATTCTGCACTCTTCTCTCTGATTTCTAAGAAATAGAGCCCTAAATCTTCCGCTTCGATACCTGTAAATTCAAGTGAGCTAAATCCTGGTGTATCGGCAATGAGCCCTTCAGCCGTTCGAATGAGTTCCACATGTCTTGTTGTATGTTTCCCCCTGCCAAGATGGGAGGAAATATCATTTGTTTTCAGTGCTAAATCAGGACTCATCGCATTTAAGAGGGAAGACTTCCCTACACCCGATTGACCTGCAAAAACAGTAATCTTGTGATGGAAATACGGGGTCAGCTTTTCAATTCCATCCCCTTCGATCGTCGATGTTAAATGAACGTCGTATCCAATTTGGCGATAGTCTTCTGCATAGGCTTGAATCGTTTCTCGCTCTTGCTCTGTTTTCAGCAAGTCCATTTTTGTGATGCAGATAATCGGTTCAATCTGGCTCTCTTCAACAAGCACTAGGAATCTGTCTAACAGCGATGTACTAAAGGTCGGCTCTGCTGCTGAGAAAACGAGCACCGCTTGATCAACGTTGCTAATAGGCGGCCGAACCAGCTCATTGGTCCGCTCTTTTACTTCCAGCAAATAGCCTTCCTTATCGTTATCTGCTTGATAGACGACATAATCTCCAACAAGAGGGGTTATTTTGTTTTTACGAAAAATCCCTCTTGCTCTACACTGAATTACTTTGCCACTTTCTAGAGACTCATCCAGCACATAATAAAATCCGCTTAATGCTTTAATAATTTTGCCCTCAGGCATAAAGTCCCTCCTTTATTCATCATCAGGGTATTCAATCGTTTTGGAGCTTACTACTTTATCATCCACAGTCACCTGATAGTATCCTTTTTGACCAGGTTCTATCTTAAATTTAATCGTGCGCTCAGTGGGAGCAGTGATTTTAAAGGTTTCATATAAATCAGAAATGCTATGTTCTGCATCATCAATGGATATTTGAACATTCATTTCTTGTCCTTCTGTTTCTGGTTCATACGGGATCGCAATTTTTTCAGTCACCGTTTTAGCCGGTTTCTCTTTTGGGCCAAGAGAGAACGTAATTTTGACCGTATCACCAGGTTTAACAGCTGTCCCCGCTCCCGGTTCCTGCTTCATGACCTCACCTTTTGGCACATCGTCAGAATATGCTTCTTTTTCATCTAGCTTTAGTCCATTATCCTCTAGATAATTTGATGCGGCCTGTTTACTATAGGTCGTTAAATCCCGTAAGGTAATATCGGCAGGGCCTATACTGACGGTCAATGTGACTTCTTCATCTGCTGCGACAAGTTCTGTATTCGCAGAAGGTTTCTGTTCCATGACAATGCCTGATTCTGTGTCATTATCATTCACTTCCTCTACAACAACCTGTTTAAACCCTTTTTTCTCTAATCGTTCTTTTGCTTTCTCGACCTTTTCACCTGTTACATCAGGTAATTCGGTTTTTTCTTTACCTGTACTTTGATAAAGCTGAATTTCTGTCCCTTCTTTTACCTTTGTTCCGATTTTCGGGTCTGTTTTGACAACCAGCCCTTTTTCAATCTTCTCGTCGGCAATATCAATGGGGTCAGAAGCGATGGTAAATCCGGCTTTCTTCAAGGTGTCTTCCGCTTTTTCAACCGTCATGCCAGAAACATCGGTCACCTCTACATCCTTTGGAAAGAGTAATCCTGGGAAGACCGTGATCGCTAAAATGGTCGCAGCCGTCAAAACAAATAAGATCGATGCTACAATCCACGGCCATTTTTTCCGTTTTTTCTTCGGCTTTTGTTTCTCTTTTTTCTTTGGTTTTTGAACCGGGTGGACGGCTGTTTTTTCATTGTCTTGATCGACTTGATGATCTTTTATAATGGGAATGGCTTTTGTTGCTTCATGATCTTCTTCAATGACAAAGCGCTTTTCTTTTAGTCTTGCAGGGTCAAAAGCCGTTTTTAAGTCTTTTTGCATTTCAGATGCATCTTCGTATCGATAGAATGGATCTTTGGCCATCGCCTTTAAAATGATGTTCTCCACGCTTTGTGGTACAGAAGGATTCCACCTTCTCACAGATGGCGGCTCTGATTGCAAATGCTTCAGTGCGACACTGACAGCGGATTCTCCTTCAAATGGCATGCGTCCTGAAATCAGCTCATAAAGAACAATACCAAGTGAATAAATATCTGACTTTTTCGTTGCAAGACCGCCGCGCGCTTGCTCTGGGGACAAATAATGCACGGAACCAAGAACAGAATTCGTATGGGTAATGGTCGCTGAGCTAAGTGCCATGGCAATGCCAAAATCAGTGACTTTGATATTCCCCAAGTTGTCTATTAATATATTGTGAGGCTTAATGTCTCGATGGACGAGCTGTTTCGCATGGGCTTCTTCCATCGCCGCAACGACTTGCTCCATAATGCGAACGGCTTCTTTTGGATGAAGCGGTCCATTGGCGTGTATGTATTCTTTGAGCGTCATCCCTTCGACATATTCCATGACAATATAATAAATGTCATCTTCTTCTCCTACATCGTAGATACTGACAATATTCGGATGATCTAAGCTGGCTGCTGATTGCGCTTCTCTCCGGAACCGTCTAATAAAATCATCATCACTTGCAAAGTCAAACCGTAAAATTTTAATCGCCACTTCGCGATCTAAAATCATATCCTCCGCCAAATAAACGTTGGCCATTCCGCCTCCGCCTATTGCGCGAAGAATTTGATAACGGCCGCTGATCCTTTTTCCGATCAACACTTGCTGTCACCCTCCTCTGTTTGGGAGGAGATTTCTAACAGTACTGCTGTAATGTTATCTTCACCGCCGTTGTCATTCGCTGTTTGAACTAACTCTGTTACTTTTTCATCTGGTGCGGTTGTTTGCGATAAAATCTGAATCAAATGCTCTTCTTCTACTTTATTCGATAATCCGTCTGAGCAAAGCAAAATTTGATCTCCTGGGTCCACTTCAAAAGTTCGTGCATCAATTTGAACGTGTTTATCCGTTCCTAACGCTTTGGTCAGCACATTTTTTCTTGGATGATATTCTGCATCCGCTTTTGAAATCTCTCCTGTTTTCACTAACTCATTCACTAGTGAGTGATCATCTGTTAATTGGGTCAGTGCTCCTTCTCTTAGCAAATAGCAGCGGCTGTCACCAATATGGGCAATTGTGACCGTTTGCAAATGAACGAGCGCACAAACGATGGTCGTCCCCATTCCTTGGCACTCCTCATTGTTTTTCGCATGTTCGTATACTTGGTCATTAATATCGCTAATTTTTGAGATTAACCAATTTTCTTGATCGGCTGGTTTATTTGGAATTGAAGATGTTTCCTGCCAGTATTCTTTTAAAGAAGAAACTGCCATCTTGCTGGCTACATCACCAGCAAGATGACCTCCCATTCCATCTGCTACAACAGCTAGAAGTGTGTCTTCTTTTGCTTCAAAAATACCTGCATCATCTTCATTATGCTGACGGACTTTTCCTGTATCGGTTTGAAAGGCTGCCCTTATCAACATTCGTCACCTCGTCTCTTCCTGACGCTCCTTCGCTCTTAGCTGACCGCAAGCAGCATCAATATCATGGCCTTGCTCTCGTCTAATCGTTACGTTTACGCCTCGTTCTTTCAGCGTTTTTTCAAATAGGAAGATTTGTTCTCTTGGTGTTCTCACGTAATCTCTTTCTGGTACATAGTTCACCGGGATGAGGTTTACATGGCATTTGATTCCTTTTAATAAATCAGCAAGTTCTTCTGCATGATGGACTTGATCATTGACTCCGCCAAACAGACCGTATTCAAAGCTCACGCGTCTGCCTGTTTTTTGAATGTAATATTCAATAGCTTCCATTAATTTTGGCAGCTTGTATGCCTTATTGATTGGCATGAGGCGGCTTCGAATGTCAGTATTTGGTGCGTGCAGGGAGACAGCAAAGTTGATTTGCATTTGCTCATCCGCAAATTGATAAATCTTTGGAATGATCCCGCTCGTCGAAACGGTAATATGACGTGCACCAATATTTAAACCGTTGTCATGGTTAATGATTTTAAGGAATGCAAGCATTTCATCAAAGTTATCAAACGGTTCGCCAATACCCATGATGACAACTGAGCTGACGCGTTCATCTGTTTCATCAAGCGCCTGTTGTACTTTCAATACTTGGGCCACAATTTCTCCCGCCTCAAGGTTACGTTTCAAACCGCCAAGTGTAGATGCACAGAATGTACAACCAATCCGGCAGCCAACCTGTGTTGTGACGCAGACAGAGTTGCCATATTCGTGGCGCATCAGCACGGTTTCAATGGTATAGCCATCGTGTAATTCAAATAAGAACTTGATCGTTCCATCTTGAGAAGTTTGTTTGATCACTGTTTTTAAAGTCGTGATGGCGAATTGATCTTTTAATTTTTCTCTTAATTCCTTTGAAAGGTTAGACATTTCATCAAAGGATGTGACGCGTTTTTCATAAAGCCACTCAAAAATTTGTGTTGCACGGAAAGGCTTTTCGCCTTGTTCCTTTAACCAGTCTTTGATTTCATTTAGCTCAAACGAGTAGATCGACGGCATGTCTGTTTTCAGTTCTTTTCTTACTTTTTGTTTTTGTTCTGTCATTTTTTATCCCTTCTTTCTCATGCTGCAAATAAAGAAACCATCTGTTCCGAAATAATGAGGAAGAATTTGTACACTTCCGTTTTGAACAAACGGAGCAACCTGCTCAGGCAGCCGTTCATTAAGAGATAGATCGGGTTCGAAGTCTTGGTGTTCTTGTAAAAACGCATGAATCACTTGTTGATTTTCTGTTGGATCCATTGTACATGTACTGTATACAAGGGTTCCGCCTGGCTTTAGCAGCTGGGCTGTTTCATGCAAGATCGATTGCTGAATTGTCGCAAGTCTTGCTGAGTCTTCCGAGGACTTTGTATATTTCATATCTGGTTTTCGTCTGATGACGCCAAAACCTGAACATGGTGCATCAATGAGAATACGGTCAAACGAAGCATCATCATAATGGTCGGATGCTTTTCTTGCATCAAGCGCTTTTGCCTCAATATGCGTTAAGTTCAGACGCTTTGCCGCCTGTTTAATCAGTTTTACTTTGTGCTCATGTAAATCAAGAGACACAATGTTCCCCTCATCGTTCATTCGCTCTGCGATATGTGTTGATTTACCACCAGGAGCGGCACAGGCATCAAGCACCATTTCTCCCGGCTGAGGATCCAGCGCTCTTGCGACAAGCATGGAGCTTTCATCTTGAATCGTGACAAAGCCCTCTTGAAAGAAAGGAGTAGATACGATAGATCCTTTCATGAGTTTGAGTGCATCCTCAGATAAGTCGCCGAGCTCTGTCTCAATTCCTGCATCCATGAGTTCTTGCTGCAGTGCAGTGCGGTTTTTTTTCATTTGATTGACACGCAATGTCTGCTTTGGCGGGACTAAATGAATACGGCACATGCTTTCTGCTGCTTCAAAACCGTACGCCTCCACCCATTCTTGTACGAGCCACAATGGATGGCTTGTCTCTATCGAAAGCCTTTTTACCGGATCTTTGATCGCATCAAATGATGGCACGCCTTCTCTTTGCACAGAACGAAGAACGCCGTTGACTAGTGAAGAAATACCTTTATGTCCGCGCTTTTTCGTTAGTTCCACTGCTTCATGGATGGCTGCACGATCTGGAATTTTTTCAAGATAAACCATCTGATAAAGAGACATCCGCAAAAGCTGCATCACCCATGGAGCCACTTTTTGCGGTTTTTTCACAAAGGGTGTGAGCATATAATCAAGTGCCAGCTTGTTTTGCAGTGTACCGTATACAAGTTCTGTTAATAGCGGTTTGTCTTGATCGGAGAGTTCTTTCTCTTTCATCACTGACTGCAAAAGCAAGTTACTGTAGGCTTGATTTTGTTCGAGTTTGATTAAAGCGTCTAGCGCTACTTCTCTCACATTACTTTTCTTCATTGATTAGCCCTAATTTCTGTCCAATTTCGATATTTGCGCCTCTTAAGAAGTCTTCACCGCTCATTTTTTTCTTTCCAGCGGGCTGTACACTCGTTAATAAAAGGCCTTGCTGATTTCCTGTTCCAACGACTGGTCCTTCTTTTTGAAGCTCAATCACTTTCCCAGGTTCTTCTGGTGCTTGAAGCGGAACTTTTTTCGCTTCCCATACTTTTAAGTTAGCACCGCTCCATTCAGTATAGGCAACTGGCCATGGATTTAAGCCGCGAACTTGGTTGTAAAGCTCTTCTCCTGGCTTGGTCCAATCTAACCTTTCCTGCTCCCGCTTAATATTTGGTGCATACGTTGCTGCCTCTTCATTTTGCGGAATTGGCGAGATAGACCTGCTTAACACATTTGGAACGGTGTCTTTTAATAAGGCCGCACCAGCCACACTTAATTTATCGTGCAGTGTTCCGACGTTGTCTAATTCATCAATTTCTACTTCTACTTTGCTAATCATGTCACCTGCATCAAGCTTTTCTACCATATACATGATCGTCACGCCTGTTTTCTTTTTGCCTTGCAGGATCGCATAATGGATCGGTGCACCGCCTCTTAGTTCTGGCAGCAGTGAGGCATGAACGTTGATACAGCCAAATTCAGGTTCATCAAGTAATCTTTTTGGCAAGATTTGTCCGAATGCTGCTGTTACGATTAAATCTGGCTTTAACGCAAGCACTTTATCAATTTCTTCATCAAGACGTACCTTTTCAGGCTGTAAAACTGGAATGCCGTGTTTTAAGGCTTCTACTTTTACAGGAGGCGGTGTCAGCACTCGTTTTCTGCCTTTCGGGCGATCTGGCTGTGTGACGACCCCTACCACTTCGTATCCTTCTGTTATAAGTGTTTGCAGCACAGGTACTGAGAAATCAGGGGTTCCCATAAATACGATACGTGCCATTTTCTTCACCCTTCCATTTCCGCAAGTTCTTTTTCTGTATAGGTTTGAATGATCTTCGACGTGAATAATACGCCGTCTAAGTGATCAATTTCATGCAATAAAGCTCTTGCTAAAAATCCTTCTGCTTCTATTGTAAATGGTTTGCCTTTCTTATCAAAGGCTTTCACCTTCACATAATTTGGTCTTTCAACCGTTCCGTATAAAGATGGAAAGCTCAGGCAGCCTTCAATGTCTGTCTGGCTCCCTTCCACATGAAGAATCTCAGGATTTACTAAGTCAATCCTCCCAGAATCTTCTCCGATATCGACCACGGCGATTCTTTTTGAGATGCCGATTTGTGGTGCGGCTAGGCCGACTCCATCTAGTTCAAGCATTGTATCATACATATCATCCAGCAGTTTTTTCAGTTTTTTATCGAATGTATCAACAAGCTCTGTTTGTTGTTCAAGCACGTCTGCAGGATGTAAGACGATCGGTTTGATTGCCACGAAAAGACCTCCGTTTTACATCATCATATATGGATTCATATCGATTGATATCATCAACTGTTTTTGTTCCATTTCTTTTTGATAATGATCTTGTATTTTCCGTAATAAACTTGCCAGTTCATTTTCCCTTTTGTATTTTATCACGCATTGATATCGATATCTATCTTTGATCTTAGCGATCGGAGAAGCAGCAGGACCGAGAATCCTTGTATTCGGTGCACAATTCATTTTCAGGAACTGAACAATTTTGTCTGTGACATGCGCTGCCTTTGTCACTTCTTCATGTGATACAGTCACCATCGCCAAAAAATAAAATGGCGGATAGGACTGATGACGACGGTGCAACATCTCCTGCTCATAAAAGGCTTCATAATCATGCTGTTTGGTTAATTCAATACTATAATGCGAAGGTGTATATGATTGAATAATGACTGACCCCGCTTTTTCATGACGTCCCGCCCGTCCGCTTACTTGTGTAAGAAGCTGAAACGTTTTTTCACTTGAACGAAAATCAGGGATGTGAAGAGACGTATCCGCACTAAGGACACCGACAAGTGTAACATCTGGGAAGTCTAATCCTTTTGCAATCATTTGCGTCCCAAGCAGAATGTCCGCTTCTTTATGACCAAAGGACGTGAGAAGCTTTTCGTGCGCGCCTTTCCGAGAGGTTGTATCTACATCCATTCGGATGACCCTTGCTTCTGGCAATACCTTCGTCAGCTCTTCTTCCACACGCTGCGTGCCTGTACCAAAATAGCGAATATGCTCACTATGGCATTCTGGACATTCTGCAGGTACAGGAGCTTCGTGACCGCAGTAATGGCACTTCAGCCGTTTTTGAAAGCGGTGATAAGTGAGAGAAATCTCACAATGTGGACATTGTTCCACATATCCGCAATCACGGCACATCACAAAGGATGAATAGCCTCTTTTATTTAGAAATAAAACAGCCTGTTCTTTCCTTTCAAGTACTTCTTTTAACCTGAGCATTAATTCTTCTGAGAACATGGAGCGGTTGCCGTTTCTTAATTCTTCTCTCATATCAATTAACGAAACGTGCGGCAGCTGCTGCTGATTGACGCGCCGTTTGAGCGTCAGCAGTGTATACACACCCTTTTTCGCACGCGCATATGACTCAAGTGAAGGCGTTGCACTGCCTAATACAACAGGACATTGGTGCCGCCCTGCTCGTTCAATGGCCACATCTTTCGCATGATACCGAGGCATTTCTTCTTGTTTATATGACGATTCGTGTTCTTCATCTATAATGATCATTCCTAGATTCTCAAACGGGGCAAAAACAGCCGATCTTGCGCCAACGACAAGCTTGACTTCCTTGCGGTGGATTTTCCGCCATTCATCGTATTTTTCCCCCGTTGATAAGCCGCTATGAAGGACAGCCACATTGGACCCGAAGCGCTCTTTAAAACGCTGGACCATTTGAGGCGTTAATGAAATTTCAGGAACTAGGACGATCGCTTCTTTTCCCTTTTGGAGGACATGATCAATCGTCTGTAAATAAATTTCGGTTTTACCGCTTCCTGTGACTCCGTGCAGTAAAAACGTTTCATGTTTGTCATCGCTCACTGCTTGATGAATGGGTTTTGCCGCTTCTGCTTGCTCTGTTGTGAGATCAAGAGGAGTAGATGGTGTAAACTCCCTATCCCGATAAGGATCTCGATAAATCTCTTCATAGCTTTCTGTTAACAGACCTTCTTGAATCAAGGCTTTTATCGTTTGAGAACTAGCACCTGTTTGCTGCTGCAAATCTTTTGCTAAAAACGTCGTTTCATTCGCTTGAAGTAAAAAAGCAAGTAACGCCTTCTGTTTCACCGCATTTTTCTTTAACTGTTCCTGCTTTTCTTCAAGTTTTTCTTTTGAAACAGCTGTCTGAAGTGTCCGCACCTTTTTCTTTCCGGATTTTTGCGAGACGTGATATCTGACTTCTAGATGACCTTTTTGGACATGCTTTTGAATAGGCTTCAGCTGTTCAGGCGGAATGTCAGCGTAAAGGATGCTCTCTTGCTGACCGAAAAGCTCTTTCAATGACTGCGGAAGTTCCTCAGCTGATAACACCTGAATTTCTTTTTCATATTTGGCTTTCATCGCTGCTGGGAGCATCGATTGAAGCGCCGTAATATGATAGGACAATGTTTTTTCCGTCAGCCAGTGGGAAAGCTCCAATAGCTCATCTGTCAGAACAGGAGATAAATCAAATAAATCGACAATGTCCTTGATGTTTCCTGACTGTACGTCTGTTTCTTCTTTGATTTTTGTCACAAACCCTTGAATCTTCCTTGGTCCAAAAGGAACTACTACCCTCATACCAGCCTTGACAAGGCCTTTAAAGCGGTCTGGCACACGATAGTCAAATGGCCTGTCAATGGCTTTCGTTGTGACATCGACGATCACTTCAGCAATCATGCTCGATCACGCTCTTTTGGCAGCAGCTGTTTTGCCTCCTGTAAGATTTCAAAGGCAAGGTCTTTTTTACTCATCATTGGCAGCTCTTTTTTTGTTCCGTCTGCTTTGATCAATGCTGCGACATTCGTATCTGTGCCAAAGCCTGCGCCCTCTGCTGCAACATTGTTCGCGACAATCATATCTAAATGCTTGGATTCGATTTTCTTTTTCGCATAATATTCTACATCCTGCGTCTCAGCCGCAAAGCCGACTAGCACCTGATGTTCTTTTCTTTTCCCAAGCTCTTTTAAAATATCTTTCGTCCGCTTAAATTCAACCGCTAGTGCACCGTCTTGTTTTTTCATTTTATGAGAATACGTCGTGACAGGCGTATAATCGGCAACAGCTGCTGATTTAATCACTATATCCGCTGTCTCGTATACCTCTAACGCTGCTTGATACATCTCCTCAGCCGATTCCACTTGCACCACATCCACATGCTCAGGCGCAGTCAACGAAACAGGTCCTGAAATGAGCGTGACATCAGCCCCCATTTGCTCGGCAGCTTCTGCAATGGCATAGCCCATTTTCCCAGAAGAACGATTTGAAAGAAAACGAACAGGGTCGATCACTTCTCGTGTAGGGCCAGCTGTGACCACGACTTTTTTACCTGAAAGCGGCAAGCTGGTTGGCTCATCAAAAAACGCACGAATGTGTTCAACAATTTTTTCAGGCTCCTCTAAGCGTCCTTTTCCAATGTAGCCGCATGCTAAATAGCCTTCACTTGGCTCTATAAACCGGTAGCCGTCTTCATATAAAGTGCGGATGTTCCGCTTGACAGCTGGATGGTCATACATGTGCACATTCATAGCCGGTGCAACCCATACAGAAGCTGTTGAAGCAAGCAAGGTCGTTGTGAGCATATCATCAGCAAGTCCTGCGGCCATTTTACCAATGGTATGTGCTGTTGCAGGGGCAACAAGAATGAGATCGGCCCAGTCAGCTACATCGATATGCGCAATGACTTTTGGATTGTTTTCTTTAAATGTATCCACATACACCTCATGCCGAGATAGGGCTTGAAAGGTGAGTGGAGACACAAACTCACGGGCAGATTCTGTCATAATCACTCTTACGTTTGCGCCTGCCTGTACGAGTTTACTAGTGAGTGCAGCTGCTTTATATACGGCGATTCCTCCGCTGACGCCGAGTAAAATATTCTTTGACTGTAACATTTGTTTGTCCCCCTTAACGGCCTTTTTCACAAATTCGTCTACAATTCAAAAAAGTCAAAACCAATCATAGTTTTGACTTTTTTGAACGTATCGTATCTGCATAGCAGAAGCGATGTTATTCTTGCTCTTCTTTTTCAAATGTCAAAAGACCAGCATCGATTTCTTCAAGAGCTTTCCCTACAAATTTATAGGATTTTGTGTTTTCGATTTGTTGATCTTGATGGATTTGCATTTCACGTGCACGGCGTGCAGACACTGTGACAAGTGTATATTTTGAGTCAAGTTTGTTCATCAATGAGTCAATTGAAGGATCTAACATGGTTTATTCTACCCCCAGCATTTTTTTATATCTTGGTGCGACTCTGTCTCTTCGCAGGTGCTCTGCAAGGACGATCGCTTTAATTCTTTCACATGCAAGCTCGACATCGTCGTTTTCAACGACATAGTCATAAGCATCCATCATTTCAATTTCTTCTTTTGCAGCAGCCATTCGGTTACGGATGAGATCCTCAGATTCTGTCCCGCGTGTAATAATGCGGTTTTGAAGTTCTGAAAGACTTGGCGGTGCAAGGAAAATAAAGAGACCTTCCGGGAATGCTTCTCTTACTTGAAGTGCACCTTGCACTTCGATTTCAAGGAAAACATCTTTTCCTTCGCTCAATGTTTGTTCTACATAGTCAACAGGCGTGCCGTAGTAATTCCCGACATACTCTGCCCATTCTAACAGCTTTTTGTTTTCAATCATATGTTCAAATTCTTCCCTGGTTTTAAAGAAATAATCAACACCATTTCTCTCACCTTCACGCGGTTTGCGGGTTGTCACAGAAATAGAGTATTCAAATTTCGTATCTTCCTGGGAGAAAATGGCTTGTCTGACCGTTCCTTTTCCAACTCCCGAAGGTCCAGAGAGAACGATTAAAAGTCCTCTTTCTTTCATAATGGCGTATTACCCCTGCCCTTCATCTATGATTTCTTCTTTTACAGAAAGTCTTTGCGCGACAGTCTCAGGCTGAACGGCAGATAAGATGACATGGTCACTGTCCATAATGACAACAGCACGGGTTCTTCTTCCGTATGTCGCATCAATGAGCATGCCTCGATCTCTTGCGTCTTGTATCATTCGTTTAATCGGTGCTGATTCCGGACTGACGATTGAAATCATCCGATTCGCTGAAATGATGTTTCCAAATCCGATATTGATCAACTTTATGGTCATCTTCTTTCGTCCCCCTGTAATATAAACGTCTCTAGTCTCGCCGAAAGAGACGCACTGTAAACAGCATACACAATGACTATTCTATATTTTGCACTTGTTCTTTTATTTTTTCAATAGCGCTTTTCATTTCAACCACCAGCTTTGTTAAATGGTGATGGTTTGCTTTTGATCCAATCGTGTTTACTTCACGGTTGAGCTCCTGTACAAGAAAGTCAAGCTTTCGTCCGGCAGCGCCACCTTGCGTCAAAATTTGCTGGAACTGCTGAAAATGACTTTTCAGCCTGGTAATCTCTTCTGTAATGTCACAGCGATCAGCAAAAATGGCCGCCTCTGTGGTCAGTCTGCTCTCTTCAAGCGCCTCTCCGATCCATTCTTGCAATCTTTGATTCAATCGTTCTTTGTACTGACTCACAACCTCTGGTGCAAACACTTTGATTTCTTCTGTAAATGCCTCGAGTTCAGACAGCCTGAGTTCACAGTCTTTTTGAAGTGATGTTCCCTCCTGCTCTCTCATGAAGCAAAGCTCCTTGACAGCTTCTTCACAAGTGTCTATCAGCAAATGCTCCAGCTGCTCATTTCGGCTGACTGACTCTTCCACCTGAACAGCCTGTTCCAGCTTCAGTAAGTCATGTACATGCTGAATACCTGAAATATGATAGCGGTCCTCAAGGTCTTTTGCGGCTTTCATATATTCATCAAGCAGCGGCCAGTCAATCTGTAAAGACCGGCTTGCAAGTTTACCGCCTTCAATCGTAACAAACAGCTCAATTCGACCGCGCTGCACGTGACGAAGAATGATTTTTTTTAATGTATCTTCGAAATATAAAAGCGGCCTCGGCAAACGGGCATGAACCTCTTTAAAACGGTGATTGACCGATTTTAGCTCAACTGACACTGTCAGTTCACCATCCGTTTTACTCGCTTGGCCGAATCCCGTCATACTGCGTATCATGTGAAAACACCCAATTCTTTCATAATTAATAAAATGAAAAAGGTAATAGCAGACACTATTACCTCAAAATTATACCATAACCAATTATTTTTTTCTTGTCAAAAGTGATCCTGCCAGTAAAAAAGTTGGCAATGCAGACATACCGATGATCAGAAGCCAATCAACTGGTGCGACCGCCACCGTTTTGAAAATCGGCTGAAGCGGCGGATAATAAATGACCACAAGCATCAGCAGCAGGGAAGACACAACGGCGCCGATCAAGTACATATTCCCGAATGGATTGCGTTCAAAAATAGACCGTTCACTGCGGCAGTCAAACACATGAATGAGCTGCGCCAAAACGAGTGTGCTGAATGCAACCGTCTGCGCATATTGAAGATTGTTCGGATCACGGTGATACACAAACATAAAGGCTAACAAAGTGGCAATCCCGATCAGAAACCCTCTTGATATGACCTTCCAGCCAAGCCCTCTTGCAAAAATCCCCTCTTTCATGTTCCGCGGCTTTCTCTTCATGACATCGCCTTCTGGTTTATCCATTCCAAGTGCCATAGCCGGCAAGCCGTCTGTGACAAGGTTTACCCACAAAATTTGAATTGGAACGAGAGGCAATGGAAGCGCAAGAAGCATCGCAAACAGCATGACCAAAATCTCTCCCACATTCGATGCCAGCAAATAGCGGACAAATTTGCGAATGTTTTCATAAATATTCCGGCCCTCTTTAATAGCGGATTTAATGGTCGCAAAGTTGTCATCAAGCAAAATAAGAGAAGAAGCTTCTTTGGCAACGTCTGTTCCGGTAATCCCCATGGATATGCCGATATCCGCCTGTTTAATCGCTGGCGCATCATTCACCCCATCACCTGTCATCGCGACAATATGGCCATTTTTTTGATAGGCCTTCACAATTCTCAGTTTATGCTCAGGTGATACACGGGCAAAGACGTACACATCTTCTGCTGTTTGCTCCAGCTCTTTGTCGCTTAGCTGATCCAGAGCTTTTCCATCAAGCACCTTTCCTTGCTTCGGTAAGAGACTTAAATCTTTAGCGATCGCTTTAGCCGTTTCTACGTGATCGCCTGTAATCATCACTGTTTTAATGCCAGCATCCCGGCATTCTTTAATCGCTCGTCTCACTTCAGGACGAGGTGGATCAATCATGCCCTCTAGACCGATAAATGTGAGGCCAGTTTCTGCCTGCTGAACAGATGTGATTTTTTCTGTCAGGCTTACTTTTTTATATGCAATCGCAATGGTTCTGAGCGCTTGTCTTGCTAAACCTTGAATCGCAGCTTCTGTTTCTTGCCGGTGGGCCTTTGAAAATGATGCGGTGCGTCCGCCGTGCATCATATGACTTGAACGGTTCATCAGCACATCTGGCGCCCCTTTGGCAATGACATACCGCTCCTTCTGATTCGTTTCCACGACGACTGACATCATTTTTCTTTCAGAGTCAAAAGGGAATTCCTCCACCACACGAAATCCCGCTTCGATGAATTGCTCTGTAAAACCCGCTTTACGCGCAGCGGTTAGAAGTGCTCCTTCTGTCGGATCGCCATCAAGTCTCATCTCACCGTCTTTTTCAACGATGGTCGATGTATTACAAAGCGCTCCGTATAATAGCACCTTTTGCAGGCTTGGATGTTTGTCTACATGGACAAGTTCTCCGTTTAAGGTAAAATCACCTGACGGCTCGTACCCAGTGCCAGAAATATTCCACGTTTTCCCCTCTGCCCATACATGTGTCACTGTCATTTTATTTTGTGTCATTGTGCCTGTTTTATCTGAGCAAATAATCGAGGCGCAGCCGAGTGTTTCCACAGCCGGCAGCTTTCTGACAATGGATTTTTGTTTAATCATCCGCTGCACACCTAGGGAAAGTGCGACAGTGACGATCGCCGGCAGTCCTTCTGGAATCGCAGCAACAGCGAGAGATACACCCGCTAAGAACATATGATACAAATCATGACCTTGCACCACACCAAGAACAACTACAAGCACAGTTAAAAATAATGCAGCAACAATTAAAATTTTCCCCAGCTGCTCAAGGCGTCTTTGCAGCGGTGTTTCCATATTACCTGCTGAATCCAGCATACCGGCAATTTGTCCCATCGCCGTATTCATCCCTGTACCAATGACAACCCCTACACCGCTTCCTCTTGTGACAAGCGTCCCCATAAAGGCCATGTTCGTCAAATCTCCAAGCGAGACATGATCTCGTGAGAGCGGACTCGCATGTTTGACCGCTGGGATGGACTCTCCAGTGAGGGCAGATTCTTCGATTTCCAAACTCTTTGTTTCTAGTAATCTGATATCCGCCCCAATTCTGTCCCCACTTGAAAACTTCACAATATCTCCCGGCACGAGGTGCTTCGACGGGATCTTGACCCATTCATTGTTTCTCCTTGCATAGACATGCGGCGTTGATAATTCCTTTAGTGCTTGGAGGGACTTTTCCGCACGGCGTTCCTGATAAAAGCCAAGCACACCATTTATCAGCACAATCGCCACAATCGCCACAGCATCAATGTATTCACCTAAAAAGGCAGAAATAATCGTTGCCGCAAGCAGGATTAACACCATAAAGTCTTTAAATTGCGCTAAAAAAATAACGAATGCCGACGCCTTTTTCCCTTCCTGCAATTCATTTGGCCCATGCTTTTCAAGCCGCTTTTGCACATCTTTTTCTGACAGTCCGTCACCTATCGATGTATTCATTGTTTTTAATAAATCGGTTTGGTTCAGTTCATGCCAATTCATTTGACCTCGTCCACTCCTCTTTTGTTCTCTCTCTTATGCAGTGTTCTATAAGCCAGTTTATTCAGACTCGTCCTAAATCATGCTATAATAATAAGACTGCCTAAAGAACGAGAAAACGTAAGGTTCTTTCAGTAGATTTGTGTGAAAGAAGAGGGTGTATCCAACATGTCATTTGACGGCATTTTTACATACGGTATGACAAATGAATTGCAAGAAACATTAACTGGCGGAAGAATTTCGAAAATACATCAGCCATACAAGCATGAGCTGATTTTTCATATCCGGTCAAAGGGGAAGAATCATAAGCTGCTTTTATCCGCTCACCCGAGCTATGCAAGGGTACAGCTCACTGAGCACCATGATGATAATCCGAGCGAACCGCCAATGTTTTGTATGCTCCTCAGAAAACATCTTGAGGGTGGGTTCATTGAACGTTTTGAACAAATTGGGTTAGATCGGGTGATCGTGCTGCACGTGCGAAGCCGAAATGAAATTGGCGATGAACAAACCCGTAAGCTGTATATTGAAATTATGGGCAGGCACAGCAACTTAATTCTCGTGGAGGACGAAACGGAACAGATCATTGACGGACTGAAACACCTTTCTCCATCTGTGAACAGCTATCGAACGGTGCTGCCAGGACATCAATATCTTCTGCCGCCGGCACAGCAAAAGCTGAATCCTTTTGACGTGACGAAGGAAGATATTTTAAAGCATTTACGTTTTCAAGAAGGGAAAATTGCCAATCAAATTGTCGATACATTCTCCGGGGTTTCTCCGCTGTTTGCTAAGGAAGCTGTCCACAGGGCCGGTCTTGCCAATCAGGAAACGATTCCAAGTACATTGCTCGAGATGTTCCAGCTCATTCAGGCGCATTCTTTTACCCCTCAGCTCACGAGAAAAGACGGGAAAGAGTATTTTTATTTATTAGAACTTCAGCACGTCGATGGTGACATGAAGACGTTTGATTCTCTTAGTGAGCTACTTGACCGCTTTTATTTCGGAAAAGCTGAAAGAGACAGAGTCAAACAGCAGGCGGCTGATCTTGAACGTTTTGTTGCGAATGAAAAAAAGAAAAATGAAAACAAGCTGAAAAAACTAACAAGAACGCTTGAAGAATCTCAAAATGCGCATAAGTATCAGCTTTATGGTGAATTGCTTACTGCCAATATATATGCGATTAAAAAAGGGGATAAAGAAGCGACTGTCATCAATTATTATGATGAAGAAGGCGGAGAGATCACGATCCCGCTCAAAACAAACAAAACCCCTTCTGAAAATGCACAAGCGTATTTTACAAAATACCAAAAGGCAAAAAATGCAGTAGAGGCCGTAAATGAACAAATTGAGCGAACACATGAAGAAATTGTATATTTTGACGAGCTGATCCAGCAGCTGTCCTCTGCCTCACCAAAAGATTTAGAGGAAATAAGAGAAGAACTGGTGGAAGGAAAATATTTGCGTCCCAAACAAAAACGCAACGCCAAAAAGAAAAAACCATCGGCCATTCAGCTTGAAGCATATGAATCCTCTCGAGGTGTTCCGATTCTCGTTGGAAAAAACAACAAGCAAAACGAATATTTGACCACAAAGGCGGCAGCTCGTGATGACATTTGGCTACACACAAAGGATATTCCTGGATCACATGTCGTCATTCGTCACAAAGCGCCTGATGAACAAACCTTGCTTGAAGCGGCACAAATTGCTGCCTACTTCTCGAAGGCAAAAGAATCAAGCTCCGTCCCTGTCGATTATACGAAAATCCGGCATGTGAAAAAACCAAACGGAGCAAAACCGGGCTTTGTCACGTATGATCAGCAGCAAACATTATTTGTGACGCCTGATGAGGATGTTGTCCTAAAGCTGAGAAAATAAAAAAGAGCCGATTAAATCTTTGGATGAGATTTTATCGGCTTTTTCTTTATCGTTTTTTTCTTTCTATATAGAGCTCATCGAGTGCATCTACATCCTCTTGTTCAAGCAAGGTCTCAATGGCCTCTGCCAGCTGTTTAGTGCGGGCTGGGCTTGCACCACTCGTAGATACGGAGATTGTCACTTTTCCTGCCCTTACAACCTTTGGCACAATTACATTGCCTAGCTCTGACTGGCTCACACAGTTGACGAGCTGATGAGGAAGCGCTGATTGCGTCATCCACTCGTTTACTGAAGGGTCGTCTGTAGCAGCGACAATCAAAAATGCATCCTTTACATCTTCCGCATCAACTTTCTTTTTCTTCCAAGTCAGCTGATATGTCTCAATGAGATTCGCCATTTCATCACAAATGTCAGGGCTTACAATGGTTATGCTGCATGGCTCCATGCATAGCGCACTCGTCCTTCTAGCCGCAATCCTTCCACCGCCGGCAATCAGCACATGTTTATTGGTTAGATCAAGATGAACTGGAAGCATGGCTTTCTCCTTGAAAACGAAACGCATCCTCTTTGTTTAAGATGGTTTCCTGCACACGTTCAATATAAGCTGCTTTTACATGGGGATGAAACCCAATATATCGGCAGACACGGACATCTCGCAACCGCTCTCTCGCCTGATTCGCTTCATTCTCAATCTCTTTCATTAAAACGCCAGTAAATAAAAGATAAGGCACGAGATAGACAGGCGTATCGTCATCTACTGTTAACTGTGCTAAGACGTCACGATAATTCGGTTCACACGCTGTAATAAAACACGGAAAAACCTCTGCACAAGGCAACATGCTACGGACATCATCTGCAATGCCAAACACATCCCGCTTTACATCTGGATCAGAGCTTCCACGGCCAATTAAGAGAATTTTTGCGTGCTCTCCCTTGTATCCTGCTTCTTCAATCCTTGCGATAACCGCTTTCGTGACTTCTTGGTTCACGCCTATAGGTCTTCCATATGTCACCTTCACTTGTGGGAAACGTTTTTGTACTTTCACAATCTCATCTGGAATATCTGATTTGGCATGCATGGCAGTTAAAAGGAGGAGCGGGACGATCGCAATGTGGGTTGCTCCTTTTTGTACACAAGTCTCAAACCCTTCTTCGATTGAAGGGTCCGTCAACTCTAAAAAACAAATTTCTTGGATATCTGCTTCCACTAACGGCATACAGCTTTTCATAAAAGAAATGGCTTTATCCTGTGCTTCTTTTACCCTGCTTCCATGCCCAACATAAAGGACAGCTTGTTTCATTTGACTCCTCCTTGCGACCTTAGTTTTATTCAGACGAAAAGACACGATGTCTACACGTGTCTTTTCATCTTTGTTTTCATTTCTCAATCAGTGCTGGTTCAAACCAGTTCAACTTTTGATGAAAGTGAACGACATCTCCTACCACGATTAAACTTGGGTGCTCGATCCCTTCTTTTTCAACCGTTTCAGATAGTGTCGCCACCGTGCAGCAAGTCGTCTTTTGCCTCGTGGTCGTTCCCCAGTGAATAAACGCAGCTGGGGTTTCAGGGTTCCGCCCATTTTTCAAAAGCAGCCGCTGGACTCTTTCCACGTTTTTGACGCCCATGTAAATGACAAGGGTATCTATCCCCGTCGCCAGCGCTTCCCACTTTTCTTCAAAATGTTCATCCTTTTGATAATGCCCTGTCACAAACGCAACATTTGAGCTGAATTCTCGGTGCGTGACTGGAATGCCTGCATAAGCAGCGGCTGCAATGCCAGAAGTAATCCCTGGGACAACTTCATATGGAATACCATGCTCAGCTAAGCATTCGATTTCTTCACCGCCACGGCCAAATACAAAGGGATCACCGCCTTTTAGACGAACGACTATGTTCCCTTCCTTCGCATGAGCAACAAGCGCTTCGTTAATCGCTTCCTGTCTCATCGTATGATGATTCGGCAGTTTGCCGCAATAGATCAACTCCGCCTCCGGTTTGGCATGGGCAAGAATCTCTTGATTGACAAGACGATCATATAAAATGACATCTGCCTGCTGTATTGCCTTATGGGCCTTTAGCGTAATTAAGTCTGGGTCACCCGGTCCGGCACCAACAATGTATACTTTCCCCATCTTGCTTTCTCCCCCTGCCATCAGGCGATTATTTCGTTTTATCCTTTACATAATCAACAAGGCGCTGTTTTGACTCCTCGCGTGATAATTCACCTGTATCTAGGACGAGCTCAGGCGCAGCTGGCTCTTCGTATGGTGAATCGATTCCCGTGAAAAATGGAATTTCGCCGTTTCTTGCTTTTTTATATAATCCCTTTGGATCACGCTCTTCACACACGTTCAGATCACATTTCACAAACACTTCGTGAAATTCTCCGTCTTCGACTAACTGTCTTACGATTTGGCGGTCTTCTTGAAATGGTGAAATAAAAGCAGTAATAACAATCGTTCCTTGCTCAACAAATAATTTCGCCACTTCACCGATGCGCCGAATGTTCTCTTTTCTGTCGTCATCTGAAAAGCCTAAGTCTTTATTGAGTCCATGGCGTACGTTATCGCCATCAAGGACTGTCACTTGGTACCCCTGTTCAAACAGCTCTCGAGCCGCTGCGTTGGCGATCGTCGATTTACCTGAACCGCTTAGTCCTGTCAGCCAAATGATCCCGCTTGTATGGTTGTTTTTCTGTTGATATTCTTTTTTAGTAATAGATGAATCATGCCACACGATATGTTCGTTGCTCATGTCATATCCTCCTTTAAGATACCGTCGTTTTTAATCCTTCGATTAATGTTTCAATGACTTCTTTTCGGCTGAACGTGCTCGGTGGTAATTCACCATTTCTCAGCATCGTTCTTACCTTTGTACCTGAGAGAATGACATGTTCGCTTTTATCATGTGGGCATGTTTTTGGTGTAGCCATGGCTTCACATGTATTGCAGTAAAAGCTGTGTTCAAATTTTAATGGTGTGATCCCAATTTCTTCGCTTGTAAATTGTTCAAATAGCTCCTGCGCTTCGTATGTGCCGTAATAATCACCAACACCTGCATGATCTCTGCCGACAATAAAATGTGTACAGCCATAATTTTTACGCACAAGCGCATGAAAAATCGCTTCCTTTGGTCCAGCATAACGCATGGCAGCAGGAAAAACACCTAAAAAGACGCGGTCTTTCGGGTAATAACCGTTCAGTAACACTTGATAGCTTTTCATTCTTACATCTGCTGGAATATCATCAGATTTTGTTTCACCAACAAGTGGATTTAGAAATAGACCATCCACTGTTTCCAGTGCTGTCTTTTGAATGTATTCATGCGCACGATGGACTGGGTTTCTCGTTTGGAAACCGACAATGGTTTTCCAGCCGTTTTCTTTAAAATGTTTTCTTGTTTCTTCTGGCTCATACGTAAATTGCGGGAAAGGTTTTTCACTGCGTTTTGTCAGTGTAATTTTACCACCAATATACGTGTCACCGCGTTCAAATAATTTTTTCACGCCTGGGTGATTGCGGTCATCTGTTTTATACACATTCACTGCTTCTTTTTCCTTATCAGGTGTGTATTGATCTTCCACCTCAATGACCCCGTATACTGTTCCATTATACGATAGACGAACAATGTCACCTTGATTGATCTCCGCTGCTTTTTCCTTTGTGACAGGCAAAGTAATCGGAAGAGACCAAACGACACCACTTGCTAGTCGCATACTGCTGACAACTGCTTCATAATCAGCTTTCGTTAAAAACCCTTCAATTGGACTATACCCGCCAATTGCGATGAGTTCAAGGTCTGCAAAAGAGATGGCATCCAGCTCAATTTCTTTCGCAGCTGTGCTTAGATCAAATTCTTCATTTACTCGATTAATTAATACGCCACCATGTGGTGTTAAACTCATTTGTTCATCTTCCTCTCAATGTTCATATTTATTAGATGTTAATAGTCGGATTTATATTTAAATCCCGCCGCCCTGTTCATGAATCGAGCTGCTCTCATTTTTAACTGCCTTCATAAGACTCAGTGCACCTAGTGAAGCAAGCAGTACACTCATCATGATAAAGATAGAGTAATAGTCTCCTTTTAAGAAAAGGCTTACCAGCAAATAAGATAGACTAAGTGATAAGAAAGGTGACACAACCCATACCTTCAGCATTTTTTTCACAACATGTTTATGAAAAATGTTCGGTCCACCCTTTGCCATACCTAGCCCAATAATGGACGATGAGGTAATTTGAGTAAGAGGAACAGGGAGTCCGAATATAGAGCTGACGATGACAAGTCCTGCACCGGTGCTCGATAATAGAATGCCTTCACCCGTTTGATAGCGTGTAATTTTCTTTCCGTTTGTTTCTAGTACCCTTCTTCCTAGAAGCAGCGCCCCAATGGCCACAAAGATTCCGCCGTAAAGGGTTCCTTGCCCGACTGATAAAACACCTGACGCGACAAGCGGGCCGACCGCATTGGCGACATTGTTCATGCCGGCTGAAAATGCTTCTAAAAACCCACTGATAATCAAAACAACAGATAAGATCAATGTACCTTTTTTGGATAATGTCCGTTTAGGGAACAATCTGATGATTTTGACAACAGCAAAGGTAAAAACAAAGGCAACAATCGGAATAATCACCCAAAAAGAGACAATGACTAAGATCGATTTCACATACAGCACTTTATATGCGGCTGCCACACCGACCACAGCTCCTACTGTGACCTCACTTGTGGATAAAGGAATGGCCAAGAGATTCGCTATGAAAAGTGATAATGCGGCCGAGCCAATGATGATACACACAATTTCAAGTGTGATGACAGATTCCGGCATAATCCCGGAGCTGATCGTTTTGACGACCTCACCGCCGCCAATCACTGAACCTGCTAATATTCCAACCGCACAAACGCTGAGCGCGTATATTGGCTTTTTGATCGCACCTGAACCATATGCGATGCCCATCGAAGCAGCTGCTCCGCTTGCGCCAATATTTAAAGCAAAGAATAAGCTAAATAAAATTGCGGCGATTTCCATACATTATGCTCCCTTACTCATGTAATCCGCACTCAGTCTTTGCTGTCCCTGACCATCTTCCAGAACGCAAATCATCAGCAGTAAATGCCGGCTGTGTACAAGGTGCACACCCGATGCTTGGATATCCTTGGTCATGCAGCGGATTATAAGTAAGATCCTCTCTAGACGCATATCTCCATATGTCCTTCCACGTCCAGTGGATGAGCGGACATACTTTGACTGATTGGAATTTTTCATCCTTATTTAAGAAGTTCGTACCTGCTCGTTTAGGCGACTGCTCTCTCCTTAAACCAGACAGCCATGCCGGATAGCCAGATAGTGCCTCTTGCAATGGAATGACCTTTCTCATATGGCAGCAGCTTTGAGGATTCGTTTCCCATAATTTATCACCATGCTGCTCATTCTGCTCTTCCACCGTCAGCTCAGGTGTTTTCAGCACGATGTCTAAACCAGGATATCTTTCCTTCACTGCATCAATGGTGTCGTATGTTTCCTTGAAATGCAGACCTGTATCTAAAAAGACAATTCTTGCATCTTTTTTTACTTTCGCAATAAGATCGATCAGGACAATGCCCTCAATGCCAAAACTGCATGCATAAACGAGCTGATCACCATAGTGGCCGTACGCCCATTTCAGCACAGATAGGGCCCCTTTATACAAATCGTCCTCTTGAAATGTAATGGACGGCTCTTGCCAATTTTCATAAGTTAACATTGTTTCTCCCCTTCCGGAGTACTGCTTCTATTGCCATTCTCCGCACTACTTTAATCTGATTTTTTCATTTTTTTCCACTTGAATCACTTGACCGTCCTGAACGATCAACGTAATTGAACCGAATTTCATATCCCCAATCAGCTCTTGCATATGCTTCACTAAGTCCTCATCCTGGTTTTGTTTCAGTTCCATCTCCTCTTCCTCCTCACCGTTAAAATAAAAAAACTTTCTTTCAGTCCGAAAGAAAGATGAGGAAGCTCACGATTTCCTTATCTTTCAAAATAGAATCATTTTGCAGGAAGTAGCACCTTGCAAATCGCAGGTTGCCGGGCTTCATCGGGCCAGTCCCTCCACCTCTCTGGATAAGAGTTTTAATTTGTATTAAATATTAACACAATTCAAACAAAAGTCAACCCGACTTTATTGATAGGATTAGTTTTCATTTAAATTTGAGTCTATTTTACTATTTTTAACCAAATAAAAAAACTGTGCAGCGCAGCACAGCTTTTTTAAAAAAGGACAAGCTTTTTAGACCGTTTCTTCCATCCAAGATTCAGACGAAGGATCCTGTCTCCAGCGTTTTAGTTTATTCATAGCAGAGGGCTCAATTGCTTTTAGCTCAAGTGCCACTTCTGTCAGTGTGTCATAGTCTGTCAGCGTGACATAGGGAATGTTTTTCTCTTGAAAAGCCGCAGCTGCTTTTGGCAGTCCATAAGTGAAGATCGCAACAACTCCGAGTACGTCACAGCCTTCTTCTTGTAGAGCAGCCACAACTTCAAGAACGCTGCCTCCAGTTGAGATGAGGTCTTCTACGACAACCACCTTTTGGCCAGGTGATACGGCTCCTTCAATTTGATTTCCTTTTCCGTGTGCTTTTGGTTTACTTCTTACATAACACATCGGTACGTTCAGACGATCAGCTGCTAATGCCGCATGAGGAATGCCAGCTGTAGCTGTACCTGCGACAACTTCCGCTCCTTCAAAATGAGTGAGAATCAAGTCTTTTAAACCTTCCGCAATGTCCCCTCTGACCTCAGGATAAGACAAGGTGAGGCGATTGTCACAGTAAATCGGTGATTTGATACCGCTCGCCCATGTAAATGGTTCGTCTGGTTTTAAAGAGACAGCTTTGATTTGTAATAAATGCTTCGCGATTTTCGTTTTCATCCGGCAGTCACTCCCACTCTTTTAAAATTTGTTGATAAGCTTCCACTGGGTTTGTGGCTTTTGTGATCGATCTTCCCACAACAATCTGTGAAACACCCTGCTCTTTGGCAAAGGCAGGTGTCGCCACACGCTTTTGGTCATCCGTTTGATCATTTGGTAAGCGAATTCCTGGCGTCACAGTGAGAAAGGAAGGAGAGATTTGTTCATGAAGCTGTTTTGATTCATGAACAGAGCACACCACACCATCAAGTCCACTTTCATATGCCAATTGTCCATAATGAAGCACAGCCTCTTGCAATGGGCGGTTAATTAGTAATTCTTTTTTCATCATATCTTCTGACGTGCTTGTCAGCTGGGTCACTGCAATAATACCCGGGCGATTTTGGCCGGCAGGGGTTCCGCTTTCAAGCCCCTCTAAAGCCGCCTGCATCATCCTTTTCCCGCCGGCTGCATGCACATTCACCAAATCAACACCAAGTGCAGCAAGCCTGTTCATCGCTTTTTGCACAGTTGTTGGAATGTCATGAAGCTTCAGATCAAGGAAAATACGGCAATTTTTTTCTTTCAGTGCGTCAATAATGGCAGGACCTTCTTGGTAAAACAGCTCCATGCCGACCTTTACGAATAATGGAGTGCCTTCAAAACGATCTATAAAGGCGTGCGCCTCCTGTCCTGATGGAAAATCAAGCGCGATGATGGGCAAGTGCTTCATGTTTCCAGCTCCTTCCGATGCATTCCTCTACAGATGAATACCCATAAGCCGCTAACACATTCGGCAGTTCATCAATGATTTCCGGGCAAATAAATGGGTTCACAAAATTGGCTGTCCCAACAGCTACCGCACTTGCGCCAGCTAGTAAAAATTCAAGTACATCTTCAGCGCTTTGCACGCCGCCCATCCCAATAATCGGAATAGAAACGGCCTGACTGACCTCATGCACCATTCGGATGGCAACAGGTTTTACAGCAGGACCTGATAATCCACCTGTTTTATTGGCAAGAATGGGTTTGCCTGTTTTTAAATCTAAACGCATCCCAATCAAGGTATTGATCATGGTGAGTCCATCCGCTCCAGCCGATTCAATCGCTTTAGCAATCTCAACGATATTGGCTACATTAGGTGACAGTTTCACATAAACAGGAACGGAGGAAACTTCCTTAACGGCTTTTGTCAATGTAGCCGCCATTTCTGGATCGGTCCCAAAGGCAATTCCGCCTGTTTTCACATTCGGACACGAGATATTCAGTTCAAGGGCATGAACATTGCTTGCTTGACTAATTTGCTTTGCTACTTCAACATAATCATCAACTTGTGATCCAGCAACATTGGCAATAATAGGGGTATCGAACTGCTCAAGCCAAGGTAATTCATGTTCAAGCACGCCTTTTAGACCTGGATTTTGGAGACCAATCGCATTCAGCATACCGGCTCCTGTCTCAGCTACCCTAGGTGTCGGGTTGCCAAATCTCGGTTCAAGGGTCGTGGCTTTAATCATGATGCCGCCCAGCAAGGAAAGGTCATATAATGATGCGAATTCTTTTCCAAATCCAAAACAGCCTGATGCAGGAATGATTGGATTTTTTAAAGATAAGCCGGGTAATTCGATGTTTAGCATGATAGCGCCACCTCCTCCGCTTTAAAAACAGGTCCATCCAGACAAACTTTAACGTACGGTTTCTCGTGCTGATCGGTATGACAGACACAAGCAAAGCATGCACCGATTCCGCAGCCCATTCGTTCTTCCATTGAAATATAGACAGGCTTATCGGGATAAGAGTCTTTTAGTGCTTTTAACATAGGTGTCGGTCCACAGGAAAGCAAGACATCAAAGTCCAGCTCATTCTCTTCAATGACATTTGTCACGAAACCTTTCGAACCATATGTCCCATCAACGGTTGCGATAAACGTATCTCCGAGTGCTTGAAACTTCTCCTCATAAAATACATCCTTTTTCGATTGAAAACCGAGAACATGTTTTACGATGACGCCTTTTTTCGTTAACCGCTTAGACAGTTCATATAACGGAGGCACACCGATTCCTCCACCGACTAATAATGCAGTCTGTCCGGCCTGAACGACTGAAGGGTCATAGCCGTTTCCAAGCGGTCCTAACACATCGACTGACTCTCCCGCCCGCTTTTGGGAAAGGAGCTTTGTGCCCTCTCCCTCTGCGCGGTAAATGATGGTTGCTTCTTGCTTTTCGGCATGAATGTTGGCAATACTGATCGGTCTTCTCAGCAGCGGTGTCATGGATTCACTGACCTTTATATGAAGAAACTGTCCAGCTGTTTGAAAGGATTCAACAAGATCACCCTTTAATGTCATTTCGTAAATATGATCAGCGATCTCTCGGTTTGAGACGACCGTCAAGTATGCTTTTTTCATATCGTTACTGTCACCTCAGCATTCGTTTTCACTTCTGGCATTTCATCTGCTCTAAATGTCATGCTCTCTAGCACTCTTAAAATCGCTTCTGCTGTATCTAGTGACGTTAAGCAAGCGACACCATTTTCAACAGATTCACGTCTAATTCTAAAGCCGTCTCTTGCCGGCTGTTTTCCTTTTGTTAAGGTGTTGATGACAAATTGGGCTTCACCATTTCGAATGACATCCAGCAGATTCTTTCCTTCTTCTCCTATTTTGCCGACAACACTTGATGGAATGGAAGCTTGTTTTAAGTAATTCGCTGTTCCTTCTGTTGCTAAAATATGATAGCCGATGGAATGGAATCTTCTTGCAATCTCAAGTCCTTCTTCTTTATCTTTATCAGCCACTGTCAGGAGAACCGTTCCGTCTTTTGGAATTTGAATGCCTGATGCAATCAATCCTTTGTAGAGGGCTTTTTCGATTGTGACATCTTTCCCCATGACTTCACCTGTTGATTTCATTTCAGGCCCTAGTGTAATATCTACTCTTCTTAGTTTTGCAAAAGAGAAGACTGGAACTTTCACATATACGCCTTCTTGCTCAACATGAAGCCCTTCTTGGTAGCCATAGTTTTTCAGTTTTTCTCCTAAAATAACCTTTGTAGCCAAGTTCGCCATTGGAATGCCTGTAATTTTACTTAAGAATGGGACAGTCCGGCTTGAACGCGGATTCACTTCAAGTACATACACTTCACCTTTTGATAGCACAAATTGAATGTTCAAAAGTCCAATGATGTTAAGGCCTTTTGCGAGTTTAATCGTGTATTCTGCGATTTTCGCTTTGATGTCCTCAGACAAAGTTTGCGGCGGGTAGACCGCAATCGAGTCTCCAGAGTGAACTCCGGCTCTTTCAATGTGTTCCATAATGCCTGGTATGACAACCGTTTCTCCGTCAGACACAGCATCTACTTCAATTTCTTTTCCTGTCAAATACTTGTCAATGAGCACTGGGTGCTGCGGATTGACTTTCACCGCATTCTCCATGTAGTGAAGGAGCTCAGCTTCTTGATACACAATTTCCATTGCACGGCCGCCTAATACATAGGAAGGACGGACAAGCACGGGGTAACCGATTTGATTCGCAATCGCTACTGCCTCTGGCACAGACGTTGCTGTCTTACCTTTTGGCTGCGGCACGCCGAGAGTTTCTAATGTTTGTTCAAACTTGTCACGGTTTTCCGCACGGTCAAGGTCTTCAAGCGATGTTCCAAGTATCTGAACCCCTCTATTTGATAATTCATCTGCTAAGTTAATCGCTGTTTGTCCGCCAAACTGAACGACGACACCTTCTGGTTGTTCAAGGTCGATGATGTGCATCACATCTTCTACAGTGAGTGGTTCAAAGTAGAGCTTATCTGAAATACTAAAGTCTGTTGAGACGGTTTCAGGGTTGTTGTTAATAATAATGGCTTCATAGCCTGCTTGTTTGATTGCCCACACTGAATGAACGGTCGCATAATCGAATTCAACCCCTTGTCCGATTCTGATTGGACCTGAGCCTAGCACGATGACACTTTTCTTATCTGTTCGTTCGGATTCATTTTCATCTTCATATGTGCTGTAGAAGTACGGTGTTTCTGATTCAAATTCTGCCGCACATGTGTCCACCATCTTATACACAGGAACGATGCCTGCTTCTGTTCTTAGGTTGTAGACATCTGCCTCATTCATATTCCATTCGCGGCTAATATAAATATCTGAGAAACCTTTTTCTTTCGCTTCTTTTAAAACGTCTACATTGCCTTTGTTTTCTTTTAGTGTCTTTTCAAAAGCGATGATGCCTTCCAGTTTATGAAGGAAGAAGTAATCAATTTTCGAGAATTCATGAATCTGTTCGACGGTATAGCCTCTTCTTAGTGCCTCAGCGATATAAAACAGACGCTCATCTCCTGCTTTGATAATCCGCTTTTCAAGCACTTCGTTTGTAATGTCCGCTTCGTCTTTTAATTCAATGTGATGCACATCCGCTTCAAGTGAACGAACAGCCTTTAAAAGAGACTCTTCTAATGTGCGGCCGATCGCCATGACTTCACCCGTTGCTTTCATTTGTGTTCCAAGTCGTCTGTTGGCAGATTCAAACTTATCAAACGGCCAGCGCGGGATTTTTGAAACAATATAGTCGAGTGCTGGCTCGAACGCTGCATATGTTTTACCTGTGACTGGGTTCATCATTTCATCAAGTGTTAGGCCAACTGCGATTTTCGCTGCAAGTTTTGCAATTGGATATCCAGTTGCTTTAGACGCAAGAGCAGAAGAACGGCTCACGCGCGGGTTTACTTCGATAATATAGTATTGGAAGCTGTCTGGATCAATCGCCAGCTGTACGTTACATCCGCCTTCAATGCCAAGTGCACGGATCAGCTTGAGTGACACATTACGAAGCAGCTGATATTCACGATCACTTAGCGTTTGACTTGGTGCCACAACGATACTGTCACCTGTGTGGATGCCGACAGGATCAAAGTTTTCCATGTTACAAACCACAATGGCATGATCTCCGCTGTCACGCATAACCTCATATTCAATTTCTTTAAAACCTGCGATACTTTTTTCAAGCAAACATTGTGTCACCGGACTTAACTTCAGTCCATTCTCGACGATTTCTTTTAATTCTTGCTCATTTGTACAAATTCCGCCGCCTGTTCCGCCTAGTGTATAGGCTGGTCTAACAATGACCGGGAAACCGATTTGATCTGTGAATGCCATCGCTTCTTCAAGGTTATGGATGATTTCACTTTCTGGTACAGGTTCATTTAATTCATTCATTAGATTACGGAATAAATCTCTGTCCTCTGCTTTTTGAATAGCTGACAGCTTTGTGCCTAGTACTTCAACACCGCATTCAGCGAGTACACCAAGATCTGATAATTCAACAGCAAGGTTCAATCCAGTTTGTCCGCCAAGTGTTGGCAGAATCGCATCAGGACGTTCTTTTCGAATGATTCGTGTTAAAAATTCTGGTGTCAGTGGTTCGATGTATACCTTGTCGGCCATTTCCGTATCTGTCATGATCGTCGCAGGGTTAGAGTTCACAAGAACGACTTCATAGCCCTCTTCTTTTAGCGCTAAACAAGCCTGTGTGCCTGCATAGTCAAACTCCGCTGCCTGACCGATGATGATTGGACCTGAACCGATCACTAAAATCTTTTTGATATCTACGCGTTTTGGCATACTTCTTCCCCTTCTTTCTCAGTTGTATGAATCATGTCCATGAACTCGTCGAATAAGTAGTTCGCATCTTCTGGACCCGGTGATGCTTCTGGGTGATACTGGACAGTGAATGCTGGTGCTTCTTTATGTTTTAATCCTTCAATGGTATTGTCATTTAGCGCAATATGTGTGACTTCAAGCACGTCTTCATTAATGGCGCTAACCGTGTAGCCATGGTTTTGAGACGTCAAGGTTACCTTGCCAGTTGCTAGTTCTTTGACTGGATGATTGGATCCTCTATGCCCAAATTTCATTTTTTCTGTACTTGCGCCGCACGCAAGCGCGAATAACTGGTGTCCCAGGCAGATACCAAAGAGTGGTACCTTTCCAATCAGCTGCTGAATCATTTCAACCGCTTCTGGCACATCGACTGGGTCTCCAGGTCCGTTTGAAAGCATGATGCCGTCTGGTTTTAACTGTAATACTTCATCTGCCGTGATATTGTATGGCACCACAATGACATCACAATCTCGCTTATTGAGTTCGCGCAAAATGCCATGCTTCATGCCGAAATCGACAAGCACAATTCTTTTTCCTCTTCCTGGGCTTGGATACGCATTTTTCACAGATACTTGGCTTACTTGATCTGTTGGTAGCTGCATCGTTTGAAGGCGGCTTACAACGTCTTCTACTTGTTCATCCGGTCCTGCAAAAGCTCCTCTTAATGTACCTGCACTTCGAATCATGCGCGTGAGCTTGCGTGTATCAATGCCGCTAAGACCCGGGATATTTTTCATTTTTAAATACTCATCAAGTGAGTATGAAGAGCGCCAGTTTGAAGGCTTTTCACAAAGCTCTTTCACGATCAGCCCTTTCACAAACGGTGTGATCGATTCAAAATCATCACGGTTAATGCCATAGTTGCCGATCAGCGGGTAAGTGAGTGTGACAATTTGTCCGCAGTACGACGGGTCAGACAAAATCTCTTGATAGCCTGTCATCCCTGTGTTAAAGACGACTTCTCCGACTGACGGTTCTAAGCTGCCAAAGCCTGTTCCTTCGAATACTGTTCCGTTTTCTAGCACTAAGCGTCTCTTCATTTTACTAGTCTCCCCTCTTCATAAACGACTTCCCCAGATGCAAGTGTCATGACCGGCCATCCTGATACAGTCAATTTGTCAAACGGTGTATTTTGTCCTTTAGATAAGAAGCTTTTTTTGTCAATTGCCATTTCTTTGTTTAAATCAATCAGTGTGATATCAGCGATTTGACCTTCTTCCAGCTTTCCGTATGGAAGAGCAAAGGCTTCTGCTGGTTTGATGGTCATATAATCAACAAGTTCTTTTAATGTCCATTCCCCTGTTTTCACAAAACGTGTGTACAGAAGCGGGAACGCTGTTTCAAGTCCAACAATCCCAAAAGGTGCCCTCTGCATCGTTTCGTTCTTTTCTTCTTCTGTATGCGGTGCATGGTCTGTGGCGATAAAATCAATCGTGCCATCTAAAAGCCCCTCGATCAGTGCCTCGCGATCTTCTGCTCCTCTGAGCGGCGGATTCATTTTATAGTTTGTGTCAAGACATGGAATGTCTGCATCACATAAGAGCAGGTGATGTGGCGAGACCTCAGCTGTCACACGAATGCCTGCTTTTTTTGCATCGCGTACCACTCGGACGGATTCCTTTGTGCTGATATGGCATACATGATAATGACAATTCGCTGCTTCTGCTAAGAGGACATCTCTTGCAATATGCACCGATTCACAAATTGACGGTATCCCGTTTAACCCATTTGCTTTTGAAAAGTCTCCTTCATGAACGCATCCTCCATAAATGAGTGAGTTATCTTCACAGTGCGCCACTATGGCTTGATCAAGGCTTGCTGCCTTTTTCATTGCTTCGTACATCATGCCTGCGGTTTGAATACCAACACCGTCATCCGTAAAGGCAAATGCGCCCGCTTCTTTTAACGCTGCAAAGTCTGTCATCTCTTCGCCAATTTGTCTCGTCGTGATGGAAGCGTATGGCAGTACTCTTACAGAGGAGGTCTCGTTGATTCGATTCATCAGCCATTCCATTTGTTCTTTTGTATCTGGAACTGGCCGTGTATTTGGCATCGCTGCAATGGTCGTATACCCGCCTCTTGCTGCTGCCTTAGAACCTGTTTCAATGGTTTCTTTTTTCTCGCCGCCTGGCTCTCTTAAATGCACATGCAGATCAATCAAACCTGGTGATACAAATAGCCCTGCTGCATCAATGACTTCTTCTCCGTCTTCTCTTTCTAAATGACCCATTGCTTGAATCACTTTTCCTTCTACCCTAATATCCTGCTGCACTCTTTCCCCTGTGCTTGTTAAGATAAAACCGTTTTTAATGAGATATGACATAGACAGAATCTCTCCCTTTTTGATGTAGTCTGCTATTTTGAAAAGCCCTTTTTAACACAGCCATTCGGATATACACACCATTTTCCATTTGTTTAAAAATCCTTGACTGTTTTGACTCTACTAATGAATCATCTATTTCAACACCTCTATTTACTGGTGCTGGATGCATAATAATCGCTCTTTCTTTCATTTTGCTTGCCCTGTCTACTGTTAATCCATAAGTCGATAAGTAACCCTCGTTGCCCATCTTTTCTGAGTGCCTTTCATGCTGAATTCTCAGCAGCATCACCACGTCAGACCGCTTCATGGCTTCGTCCACTTCGACATACATTCCATGAGGATTTTGTTCATCTTGGAAGGATGCTGGTCCTGAAAAGAGCACTGTCGCTCCTAGTCTTGCGAGGACTTCAGCATTGGACCTTGCCACCCTGCTATGTTTGATATCACCATGAATCGAGATGGTTAAGCCTTCAAAACCGCCAAACTCTTCGAAGATCGTCATCAAATCCAGCAATGATTGGGTAGGGTGCTGACCGCAGCCATCTCCCGCATTAATGATTGGAATCCCGACCTTCCCAATCAGCTCTTTGTAATATTCGTCTGTACTGTCTCTGATGACACATGCCTTGACTCCGATGGATTCAAGTGTTTTCACTGTATCGTAAAGGGTCTCTCCCTTTTGAACAGAGGTACTTGCTGCGTCTAGGTTCAGCACATTCATTCCAAGTTTCTTCTCTGCCACCTCAAAGCTAAAACGCGTTCTTGTACTTGGTTCAAAGAAGAGGTTCGCTACAAATTCACCTGCTAAACCATGTTCCTGTTTCCCTTTTTTCAATGCACATGCTTCTTCAATCAGCTGTAAAATTTCTTCCTTTGACAAGCTGCTCATTGTCGATAAATCATTCATTTTTTCTGCCCCCTCTAGTTTTTCATCACTTTCAGGTTCAAAAAAACCCTAAGCCTCGGCAGCTTAGGGTTCTCCAAAAGAAGCAGGGGTGCTTTCGCACGTTCTGCTCCGTTTAGAACCCTTGTCAGCCTCACTGGACTTCTTTTAAAAGGTTTTCGGTATTCGATTCATTTGACTCATCATCTTCTGCCTTCTGATGCGGCAGAATCAGGTTTAGCAGGACGCCAGTAATGGCAGCGAGTGCCATTCCTGACAGCGTCAGATTGATTTGTTTCACCTCAATGAATGCCCCGCCAATTCCAATGACTAAGATGACTGATGCGATAATGAGATTGCGCTTTTCTTCAAAATTCACTTTATGATCAATCAGGATTCGCAGTCCGCTTGAGGCTATGATTCCAAAGAGCAGGAACGAAACGCCCCCCATAACCGCGGATGGTACTGTACTGATTAATGCTGAAATTTTCCCAACAAAGCCGAAGCAGATCGCAAACACCGCTGCTCCGCCGATGACGAAGATACTGAACACTCTTGTGATCGCAAGGACGCCAATGTTCTCTCCATAAGTCGTTGTTGGAGGTCCGCCGATGAGTGAAGCGAAGATTGTCGCCGCACTGTCTCCTAAAATGGAGCGATGAAGACCTGGCTTTTTAATAAAATCTTGTCCAACAACTTTGCTTAACACGACTTGATGGCCGATGTGCTCAGACATGGTCACAAAGGCAACCGGCACCATCACTGTGAGAATGCTTAAAGTCACAGCAGGTGTATAGTCGACAAATGGCACAACAAAGTCTGGTACAGCAAACCATTTTGCAGCAATGACCGGCTGGAAGTTCACAATGCCTTGTGTTAAGGCAAAGAGGTAGCCGCTGATAATGCCGATTAAGACTGGAATCAAGCTAAGGAATCCTCTTAGGAAGATCATACTAATAATGGTGACAGCGAGTGTGAAGCCTGCAACCATTAAGTGCTTCAGGCTGTAAACAAGCTCCTTTGCATTCGGATCCACGTACATCGCCATGTTAACAGCTGTTCCAGCGAGTCCGAGTCCGATGACCATAATGACGGGTCCTACAACGACAGGCGGCAGAAGCTTCATTAGCCAGCCTGTGCCAAGCCATTTGATAAATAATGCGATGAGTGCATATGCCACACCAGCCATAAAGGCACCTACCATTGCGGCTCCAGGGCCGCCGGTGGCTTTTACATTCAAGATAGGGGCGATAAAGGCAAAGGACGATCCAAGATACGCCGGAATCTGCCCTCTTGTGATGATTAAGTACACAATGGTTCCAACCCCGCTTGAGATGAGCGCTACGGCTGGGCTCATATCAATGATCTTTGGTACAAGAATGGTTGCACCAAACATGGCAAACAAGTGCTGCAGGCTGAGTGACAGCCATGTGAACGGTTTTGGGATATCTCGAATGCCTAAATTGGCTTTTTGCTGACTCATGATTTTCCTCCTAGATGTGTCCTTTTTCATTAAAAAAGCCTCTTTGCGAGTATGCGCAAAGAGGCCTAGAAAAACCGTACACGTCACTTTAGTCGTGTGCTCGGTGTCCCTGTTATTGCCCTCTTTGCAAACTCTCTGGAATGCATTTAAAAAGGTTATTTTTCATATATAGCGACAAGGTCGTTTTGATCTACTTCATTGAGCTGAACCATGACTGTCTCAGCTTTTGATGTCGGGATGTTTTTCCCGATATAATCCGCTCGAATCGGCAACTCCCGGTGTCCCCGATCGACTAGAACAGCTAGCTGAATGGAAGATGGTCTTCCTACATCCACAAGCGCATCCATAGCTGCTCTCACCGTTCTGCCTGTGAACAGAACATCATCCACGACAATGAGTGTTTTGTCATTAATGTCAGCTGGAATGTCTGCACCCTTGACAAGCGGGTCTTGATTCTCTGTCTTTTTTGTCAGGTCATCACGGTATAGCGTAATATCCAGTTCACCCACAGTCACGGGGTTTCCTTCAATTTGCTCAATGCGCTCTGCAAGGCGCTTTGCAAGATGAATACCTCTTGTCTTGATCCCGGCCAGGATGACATCCTTCATCCCTTTGTTGCGCTCAATCATTTCATGTGCAATACGGGTAAGCGCTCGTCTTATCGCTTGTTCATCAAGAATGACTGCTTTTTGTTCCATCTTTTACACCTCTTTTTGACAAATAAAAAGCCCCTTCTGCAAAGGGCAGAGAGGGGCGCTCATTTGTGCATACTCGTGCACAAATTGATCCGTTATCCTTCTCAGCCTCTCTGGACTGTTTTAAAGAATCTCAATTTCTTCGTTTATTATTTCAAAAAAAGAACGGTCTGTCAATCGTTATTTCTTAATGAATCGATAAAGCCCCTCATATCAGCTGGAATTGGAGCTGTAAACTCCATATATTCTCCTGTTCTAGGGTGATCAAATCCTAACACGCCTGCATGTAGCAGTTGTCCATTGAAATCAACCGTTTTTCTCGGGCCATATTTTGGATCTCCGGCAAGCGGATAGCCAATGTATTTCATATGAACACGAATTTGGTGGGTTCTTCCCGTTTCAAGGCGGCATTCTACAACGGTAAAGTCTTTAAAGCGCTCCATCACATCAAAATGAGTGACTGCCTGCTTTGCATTTTCTTTTGTGACCGTCATGCTTTGGCGATCTTTTTTGTCTCGACCTATTGGTGCATCAATCGTTCCAGTATCATGCTGAATGATGCCATGAACAACGGCTGTGTATTTTCTAGTGACCGTTTTCGCCACCAGCTGATTGACGAGTGATTCATGCGCCATATCATTTTTTGCGACCATTAAAAGCCCTGACGTATCTTTATCAATCCGGTGGACAATTCCTGGTCTCATCACACCATTAATGCCTGACAAATCATTGCAATGAGCCATGAGGCCATTGACAAGAGTACCTGTCACATGTCCTGGTGCTGGATGAACGACCATTCCTCTTGGTTTATTGACCACTAGTACATCTTCATCCTCATAATAAATATCAAGATCCATTGATTCCGCTTCTACATCTAGTGCTTCTGGATCTGGAATCTCTACTTTGATTTGATCTCCAGCTTGTACTTTATAATTGGCCTTCACTTGTTTTCCATTTACTTCGATGAGCCCATCTTTCACCCACTGCTGGACTTGGGTTCTTGACCATTCTGGTTCAGTTGTGCTTAAAAATTTATCAAGCCGTTCACTTGTTTGTTCTTCTGAAACGGCAATGTTTACTTGATTCATGTAGTTGACTCCTTATTTTTCTTTCCATCTAACAGCATTTGAATAAAGAGCAGAATGACCCCCACACATAGAGAGGAATCTGCGATATTAAAGATTGGATAATGATAATCCCCAAATACGAAATGAGCAAAATCAACCACTTCTTGACGGAAAATACGGTCAATAAAGTTTCCAATCGCTCCGCCAAGCATTAAGGCAAGCGCTACGCCAAGTAGCTTGTCCTTTTGTCCATGTTTTTGCAAATAATAAACAATTCCTGCAATAACAACGAGTGTGATCACATAGAAAAACCACATTTGTCCTTGGAGAATCCCCCATGCGGCTCCTGAATTTCGGTGGGATGTGATGTAAAAGAAGCCATCAATCACAGGAATAGAATCACCGAGCATCATATGTTTGACAATGAGCCATTTTGTTAATTGATCTAAACAAATTATCACGAATGCGATTATGTAATAGAACACACACGTTCCTCCATCTTCATACTTTGGTCTTTAAGCATTTTATCAAGAAAACAGGAAGGAGTAAAGAAACTTTAGTTGACAGACAAAAACCTCCCTACATGTGGAAGGCTTCGAAATGAGAATCGTTTGATTCGTGAGGATAAGGGGTGAATGCTTTTTTCTCGTATTGCTTATGATATAAAAAGTCGTCAGTCGTACGAGCTGTCGGAAGAATACTCATTTGTTCAATGGGCATTGTAAGCCCTGTCGCCTCACATATGCCATAAGTTCCTTGTTCAATTTTTGCAATCGCGAGCGAAACATCTTGCAGTTCTTCTTTGATGTGATAAAGAAGCGTGGTCGTTTTTGCTTGATCGAACGTGACATGTTCAGCGGGTGAACGCAATGATGCATATTCAAACAGTTTCGATTGCAGTTCTTCTCTCATTTGAAGGAGTTCCATGTAAATCGTCTCTAGATCGCCATTCATGTCGCTGTTTCAACTCCTGCCCTGTCGTGATAATCATATTGTTGCCCCGCCTGTTCACTTTAAAGCCATAAGATTTTTCCTTTCGTTCTAAACGCTGTCATTTTCTCTATATCAAAAACGCCCCGCTATATGCGGGGCGCTAGTTGGTGATATTGTGCTGTTAATTCTGGTAATATTTCTCCACAATTTCAGCATTTTTGAGCGACAATGTTGGGTATTTTGGATTTGCGCCAACATCTTTTGAAATAATGCGGGAGCGTTCGCACAGTTCGCCTTCTGCTTTTTGAACAACAATACGTCCTGATGTATATTCAGGCGCTGATGCGTCTGCATGTTTCTCATCTTCTACTGTTAATTCAGAAATGATGAAGAGCTGCTTCACATCTTCTTTAATGGATGCAAGAAGGTTTTTTACTTCCTCTGTTGCATAAAGGGTCACACTTGCTTCAAGTGAACGTCCGATGACTTTCTCATTACGCGCAATTTCCAGCGCTTTTAGCACATCGTCACGTACTTCCATAAAGCGGTCAAACTTCACTTCTGTCGCTTCTGCTTGAGGAACAGCTACACCTTCTGGCATATCTGTTAACTGAACACTTGGCTCTTCAACAAAGCTTAAGTGGCTCCATAGTTCATCTGCTGTATGCGGAAGAATTGGTGCTGTCAGCTTCACTAACGCCATTAATGTTTCGTAGAAGACCGTTTGCATGCTGCGGCGGTCTGGATGATCCGCATGCTCAATGTATACCACATCTTTTGCAAAATCGAGATAGAAAGAGCTAAGCTCAATCGTACAGAAGTTGTGGATGGCATGATAGACAACCGCAAATTCGTAATCATCATAAGCTTTTTTCACTTTATCAATCAATTTGTTTAATTTGATTAAGATATATTGATCCACTTCGCGAAGCTCTTCGACCGGTACTGCATTGACTGCTGGATCAAAGTCAAACAGGTTACCATGCAAGAAGCGGAACGTGTTACGGATTTTACGATAAACTTCTGCGACTTGTTTTAAAATGTCGTCAGACACTGGATGATCGGCTTGATAGTTGACAGAAGATACCCAAAGTCTAAGAATCTCCGCACCAAGCTGCTTCGCCACTTTCGTCGGATCGATCGTATTGCCTAATGATTTACTCATCTTGCGCCCTTCTTTATCAAGCGTAAAGCCATGGCTGAGAACACCTTTATATGGCGCTTTTCCAGTGACAGCAACTGCTGTAGATAAAGATGAGTTAAACCAGCCGCGATATTGATCAGAACCTTCAAGGTAAAGGTCTGCCGGACGAACCAGGTCATCTCGTTCTTCTAATACCGCTTGGTGAGAAGAACCAGAATCAAACCATACATCCATGATATCTTGCTCTTTTGTAAATTCACCGCTCGGGCTGCCTGGATGTGTAAAGCCTTCAGGCAATAATTCTTTTGCTTCTTTTTCAAACCAAATATTTGAGCCATGTTCTCTAAATAATTGAGAAACGTGCTGAATCGTTTCATCTGTGATGATTGGCTCACCATTTTCAGCATAGAAGACCGGGATTGGAACGCCCCATACACGCTGTCTTGAAATGCACCAGTCACCTCTGTCACGCACCATATTGAACAGGCGCGTTTCGCCCCAAGCTGGAACCCATTTCGTTTCTTTAATATTATCTAATAGTGCTTCTCTGAAATCTTTAATGGAAGCAAACCACTGAGCAGTTGCACGATAAATTGTTGGTTTTTTCGTTCTCCAGTCATGCGGATAGGAGTGCGTGATAAAGTCGAGCTTTTTCAATGCGCCTTTTGCTTCAAGCTGTTCTGTGATGGCTTTATTGGCATCCTCGTAGAATAGTCCTTCAAAACCAGGTGCTTCTTCTGTCATCACACCTTTTTCATCTACTGGACATAACACATCAAGACCGTACTTCATACTTACGATAAAGTCATCTTCCCCGTGACCTGGCGCTGTGTGAACACAGCCTGTTCCTGCATCTGTTGTGACGTGATCGCCAAGCATCACAAGAGAATCTCTATCGTAAATTGGATGTGCTGCAACGACCTTATCTAATTCTTTACCTTTTAACGTTTTCACAACTTCGTACTCTTCAAAGCCAAGTGTTTTTGCCACTTGTTCAACTAGTTCAGATGCGATGACATATCGCTCAGCACCCACTTGAAGCACACTGTACTCTAGGTTTGGATGTACACAAATGCCAAGGTTTGCAGGAAGTGTCCAAGGTGTTGTTGTCCAGATGATGAACTGCTCGCCGTTTTCAAGTACGCCTTTGCCATCTTTCACTTTAAATGATACGTAAATCGATGGTGAACGTTTGTCCTTGTATTCAATTTCTGCTTCAGCAAGTGCTGATTCACTTGATGGAGACCAGTTAACAGGCTTAAGACCTTTGTAAATATAGCCTCTTTTCGCCATTTCACCAAAGACAAGAATTTGCTGCGCTTCGTATTCAGGCTTTAATGTCACATATGGATTGTCCCAGTCTGCTCTTACGCCCAAACGCTTAAACTGATTGCGCTGACCTTCGATTTGTTTCCAAGCATACTCCTCACATAGTTTACGGAATTCTGCTGTCGACATTTCTTTGCGTTTGACTTTTTTATTTTTCGTAAGGGCTGTTTCAATCGGTAAGCCATGTGTATCCCAGCCCGGTACATACGGTGCATGGAATCCATTCATTGATTTAAAACGGACAATAAAATCTTTGAGGATTTTATTGAGTGCGTGCCCCATATGAATGTCACCATTCGCATATGGAGGTCCATCATGCAAAATAAAGGTCGGGCGTCCTTTTGTCCGCTCTAAAACCATTTGATAGATGTCTTTTTCTGCCCACTCCTCTTGGATTTCAGGCTCTTTGTTCGGCAAGTTTCCTCTCATCGGGAATTCTGTTTTTGGCATTAATAAGGTGTCTTTGTAGTTCATACCTATTCCTCCACATGCAAATTCGTATTAAAAAACAATAAAAAAAGCCCTCTCATCCCATAAGGGACGAGAAGGCTTGTCTCGCGGTACCACCCTTTTAGACAAGCGCTATGAAATAACCGCCTATCCACTCTAAAATCGTAACGTGATCAGACGCCTTTTCTTACTCATTCATTTCAGAAAAGGAACTAAAGGGGTGATCTCATTGCAGCGTTTCGTAATGTCAGGCTTCCACCGTCCCTGATTCGCTTTATTACGCATGTGACCGCTGCGAGTGTCCCTTTCAAACGTTTATCTCTTGTTAATTTATGATGGTATTATATGCAACATGAGCACGTCATGTCAAGATGATGCGCTTATTCTTTTTCGTCAAAGACAGCGTCAACTTCATATTCCAGCAAATGATCCCAATCATCATTTTTCAGAAGATCAAGCTGAGCTTCGATGAGCATTTGGAAACGAGTTCTAAAGACTTTCGACTGTTTCTTGAGCTCTTCGATTTCCATTGCAATCTTTCTTGATTTTGATAACGCTTCGTTGATAATACGGTCTGCATTTTTCTCAGCTTCACGAATGATCAATTTCGCTTCTTTATCAGAATGACGCTTCACGTCTTCTGCTGCTTCTTGCGCCACAAGAATGGATTTGTTTAATGTTTCTTCAATTGTTGCAAAATGGCCTAGTCTTTCATCAAGCTCGTTGACTTTGTCTTCAAGCTCATTCTTTTTGCGAAGTACGATCTCGTAATCTTTACGTACTTGGCTTAAAAACTCATTTACTTCATCTTCGTCATAGCCGCGAAAACTTTTTGTGAACGTTTTATTATGAATATCATTAGGTGTTAATGGCAATCTTGCCACCTCCAGATTCAAATTCGTTATGTCAGAAGCTCAAATGTTACTTTGAATTTATCTTTTTTTGTCTTCCCATCAATTGTTTTTAAGCTAAAGCGGCCAAATCCCCTGACAGAGAGCTGATCACCTTCACCAATTGTAAAGGAAGGGTCTTCAGTGACTTTCCAGTTTACTTTAACAAGACCATTTTTGACCAAAAGTTGTGCTTTTTGCCGAGACTGACGGCTGACAGCAGCACATACAGCGTCAAGCCGCAGTGAAGAAATCGTATCTTCTTTGATATCGGTTTTGCTGATGACTGGCTGTATATCTGCCTTGCTGATTTCCTCTAATGAAACAGACGCTCTGCCGACATGCGTCAGCTGAGCCCGAACAAAATCGGCAACATCGCTTGTACAAATAAATTGCACGTTGTCCTCTGAAAACAACAAATCACCGAATTTTTGACGCTTCAGGCCTGTCCCAATGAGCGAACCGAGAAGATTTGGGTGTTCTATCGAAATAAACTTTTTCGCATAGTTCACCTGAAAATAAGTCAGCTCGAAATCCTGTATAGACGGTGCTAAATAATCAGGATAGATCAAAGCCCTTTTTCGCTCTGCTTCCTCATACCCGCCAAAAAACATGAGACCCAGTTCATCAGAATGCTGAATCACGGACTGGGTAATGAACTGCTCACGCGGATCAAGAAAATCTGTTAATTTCATTCGATATTGATCGAGTGCGATGTTTTTCCAGCCTAATACTTGGTCGACAAATGGCTGTTCGTCTTTTCTAAAATGTTGATAAATATCGCTCATTTTGTTCCCCTTTTATGTAAAAGAGCCTGGCAGATGCCAAGCCCGGCAGCCTGTTTACATGAATCGTACAATCATATTATAAAGACCAGTTAGTCCATACAATGATGCGAAACGAATCACAAGCAATGCCACAATTGGCGAGATGTCAATCATGCCAATTGGCGGAATAATTTTACGGAATGGTTCTAAATACGGTTCGCAAATGTTTGTCAAGAAGCGGCCAATCGCTGTTTCTCTTGCAGATGGTACCCATGACATAAAGATGTAAATAATGATCGCGAATGAGTAAATCGTTAATACAGTCTGTAGAAACTGAAAAATGTAATATAGAATCACTTTGGTTTACCACCTCTGAGGTTCTTCCTCTGTCAATAGTTCTGATATTGTGCCAGATACATCCACATTATCAGGTGTGCAGAGGAATATATTCGAGCCAATACGCTGAATGTCTCCACCGATTGCATAAACCGTTCCGCTTAAGAAGTCGATGATTCGCTTTGCTTGATCGTGCTGAATGCGCTGCAAATTGACGACGACTGCACGCCGATTTTTAATATGATCTGCAATCTCTTGAGCCTCTGCATAAACACGTGGCTCACTTAACACCACTTTAGAGGATTTTTGCACGCTTTGCAAGCTGACGACATTTTGTTTTCCTGCCTGAGGACGCTCTTGAAATGCCGCTTTATCTTTTGTGTTTTTTTCTTCTTGTGCTGGTTCTCTTTCTTCATCAATATATTCGTACTCATACTCTTCATCATCGAGTGTGAAGAAGCTTTTAAACTTATTTTTTATGCTCATGTCACGCACCTCCTGTTTCATTTCCAACAAGTGAAGAGCCAATCCGAACAAATGTCGCACCTTCTTCAATTGCGATTTCAAAATCGTTTGACATGCCCATCGATAAATGCTGACAAGGTGCATTTACTTGGTTCAGTTGTTTTACCTCTTGTTGAAGGCTTTTTAATGTTTTAAAACAGTTTCGTATCACAGTATGATCATCTGTAAATGGAGCCATCGTCATGAGTCCAGCAATTTCAATATGTTTGAAATCAGCCAGCTGTTTGACAAATGGAATCACGTCTTCGCTTTGTAAGCCGTGTTTTGACTCCTCAAGTGATGTGTTCACCTGTACAAAACAGCGAACCGTGTGATCCGCTCTTTTTTCAATTTCATTCGCAAGGGACATTCTGTCTAGCGAATGTAAGTAGTCAATGGTCTGAATGACAGATTTCACTTTTCGCGTCTGTAAACTGCCGATGAAGTGCCAGCTAATGTTTTCATCGGTTATGGCTGCCTGTTTTTCAAGTAACCCTTGGTCACGATTTTCACCAAAGTGCAAAATGCCGGCATCCTTTGCTTCAAATGCTCGTTCAATCGAGACATATTTTGTGACAGCGACAACCGATACATCGTCTGGATGTCTACCTGCTCTTTTACATGCTTCGTTGATTTGTTCATTTATTTGTCTGAGATTCTCTCGTACATTCAATTGCACTTATGCCTCCTTAAACCCGACAAAAGACATCATACGTCCTGTTTTCTCTTGATCACGCCGGTGTGAGAAGAAATGCTGCTCATTGCAACTTGTGCACATCGAACTGACATGTATGTTTTCTTCTTTTAATCCTGCATGAAGTAATACGTTTTTGTTTAGTGTTTTTAAGTCAATTTTGTATTGTCCTTGTGACATCTCGGAATACACATCCTCTGTTGAAAAAGGAAGCTGTTTCACTTGATCTATGACAACATCATCTACTATGTAGCAGCAGCTGCCAATGGATGGTCCAATGACGACTTGTATATGATCGGCATCAGCGCCTTCTTGGCGAACCCATGCATCAACCATGTTGGCGCCAATTTGCTTAACGGTTCCTTTCCAGCCGGCATGAGCCGTTCCAATCAGCCCAGATTGCGGCGCTAGAAAATAAAGCGGAACACAGTCAGCGAAACAAAGAGCGAGCATGATGTTTGGTTCAGAGGTGTATAAACCATCTGTTCTAGAGAGCGCTTCATCATACTGAAGACTTCCTCTTCCCTTTTGTTCCTTCGTGACTTTCATGATGCGATCCTCGTGTGTTTGGTCAGCAAACACCCAATTAGAGAGCGGCACAGCAGTAGCATCTGCAATGACTTGACGATTCATTTGGACACTAGAAGCATCATCTCCTACATGGAGTCCAGTGTTCAGTGATTGATATGGAGAAAGACTAAAGCCGCCATTTTTGGTCGTAAAACCGGCCAATATCTCTTTTCCAGAACATGTCATGTTCGTCCAATCATGAATCAGCATTGCATAAGGTGATTTCTGCTGAAAGGGGTCATATTTGTCTATCAAAGCTGCCTCCCACCTTTCATTCATCTCTCTTTATATCGCTCCTATTTTACCACAAGACCTGCTAAGACAGTTAGTGGGATTCATTAAATATTACACTCAAATGTGCCCTTTCTACAGGTTTTTTTTCAAATTGATATGAAAACGTAATCTTTTTACCCGAAAAAGACATTGATTGCTGAGAATGGAGAGCATGTTTTAAGGAAAATTTGATCTATTAGTTGAGGAATTTACACAAATTAAGAAGACAAACGGACAAGTATCACATCTTCGCCAATTTTTACTATATTTCGCCACGGGACAATCATTTCCTCTTCTTTTCCGAAAAATCCCATCATTTTACCTGTACCGCCTATGATAATCGCTTGTATTTTACCGCTCGTGACATTGATATCGATGTCTCCAATAGTACCTAATTTTTTTCCGCTGGACACATCGACGACATCTTTGATTTGGAATTCAGAAATACTGATCATCTGTCCTTCCCCGCCTTTCGTTTTCTACTATAATATGTATGATGGAAAAGCAGGGAAGCAGACCAATAGTTTCTCTTATCTACAATTTACTTAAGTGAGGACGGCCGTTTTGCCACATGACTTCGACTGGACATTCAAAGAAGGAAGAAAGCAAGTCACTTGTCATCATCTGCTTTGTCTCCCCTTTATGAAAAACAGTACCTTCTTTTAATAATAAGGTGTGCTGAAAAATCGGGAGAATCTCTTCTGCATGGTGGGTCGTATAGAGCAATGTGGGCGCATCTGGTTTTGATGCAATCAATGAGATCGTCTCTAGCACCTGTTCTCTTGCTAAAAAATCAAGACCCGTCACAGGTTCATCTAATATTAGGAGCTTCGGATCATTCATTAAAGCTCTTGCGATGAGCACTTTTTGTTTCTCCCCTTGCGAGAGGGTTTCATACGTGCGATTGGCATATTGAAACGAGCCAAATGTTTTTAATAAATCAATCGCCTTCTCTCTTATCTCATCTGTCGGTGTTTCATAAAGTCCGATGGAAGCAAATGCCCCGCTCAAAACAATTTCAAATGCATTGTCATCTCTGTGCAGCTTCTTTTCAAGACCAGCAGAGATGAGACCAATTTTCTTCCTTAGTTTTTCACCAAGCGCTTCCTTGCCAAACACATGGCCTAACACCGTCATCTCACCTGACGTTGGAAAATAATATGAGCAAAGCATATTTAATAAAGCCGTTTTCCCAGCACCATTTAAACCATAAAGCACCCAGTGTTCCTGGTTTTTCACCTGCCAGTCAATAGAACGAAGCAGCCATTTTCCATTTCGTTTTAAAGAAACATCCTTCAAGTCAAGCGACACGATCTTTTCCCCCTGAATAAAAATTCTGAATATACAAATAATAACGTCTACAGCATATCGCAAATGTTTCAATCAGTAAACCTAACGCAAAAAAGCTGCTCCCTAAAAGGAACAGCTTTTTTGCATGGTTACGAAATTTCAATTCGCACGCCTTCTTTAATATCAGGAAACGTATGCGGGGATGCAAAGACAGCTCCCGGTAATACATCATCAAACGGCTCTTGGAAGTAGATCGAAATATGGCCGAGTTCCTTAAAGTTGTCATTTGCTTTATTGCCTAAAGCAGTAATGGTATACGTTTGGTCGCCCACTTGAATCGTTCCGCCTAATTTCAGCGGCTCTTCTTCTAAGTGTTCAAACTCATGAATGACAGACATATCTCTTAATTCCTGCGGCGCTGCTGGTCCAAATAAAACAATCAGCTTATCTTCTTTAAACTGCGGGACTAAGATCCCAATTTCTTTTACGACAGATTGTGTTACCATGTATCTCGATTCCTCCTTTAATACGTTTAATACATACCGAAGCTGGCAACGTATGCGATCACAACAGATAGAACGCCTGTAATGAGACGGCTATACAAAACAGCTGGTACCCCATATTGTACCGTTTCCGGCTTTGCTTCACCAAGTGATAGCCCAACCGGGATAAAGTCACACCCTACTTGACCGTTGATCGCAAACAGTGCTGGAAGAGCAAATTGAGGCGGAATGTTTCCTAGTGCAATTTGACTACCAATCAGTACACCGATGACTTGTGCGATGACTGCCCCAGGTCCTAAGACAGGCGATAGGAACGGTAAGGTACAGACAACAACGAGCAGTAAGAGCCCCCATAAAGATCCTGCCAAAGGTGAAAGGAAATGGGCAATCAGATCACCGATTTTTGTATAATTGATAATTCCAATTAACATACTGACAAAGGCCATGAATGGAATAATGTTTTTAAGGAGCATATCAACAGAATCACGACCAGCTTGATAGAATGTGCCGGTTACTTTTCCGATTCCTCTTGAGAATCTCATGAGGAAATTCCCTTTTTCTTGACGTTCGATATTTTCCTCTTTCAATTTTGAATAGGTTTCTTTGAAATTCTCTTTGTCAATTGGGCCGCTGCTTTCTTGACCTTCTACATTCCCTTCACTATCAGATGCTTCCGCAAAGGAAATATCTTTTTCTGTGACACCTGATACGAAGATATCCTCTGTAATGTGTTTTGCAAGCGGTCCAGAAGGAGAGGATGCCAGCACATCGACAGTTGGAATGCGTTTCATTGGATAAAGTCCGATTCGCGCTGTTCCTCCGCAGTCAATGACAACACACATCATTTCATCTTCTGGTATAGAATTTTTAAAGCCATCACATGCTTCTGTCCCTGTCATTTCTGCAATTTTACGTGCAACTGGGTGAATGCCTCCTCCTGTAATGGAAACGACCTTTCTTCTTTTACCGGTTGGTTCAAGCTCTAATCCTTTTCCCCATCCGCCAGCACCTTTTGCAACAAATACTTTGTGGTTTGTCATGTCTAACCCTCCCCTATTGTGAATTCGCTTTCATTTTTCCTGCTAAGTACTTTGTGATCCATTCCGTAATGATTCCGCGAAGTAAAATGACAACGATCCCGACTAAGAAGTAACGAACAGCCAGCTCTGACATAGAGTATCCAGCTTCTTTAATCCCGTTCGCAATTCCTAAGTAGACAAACAGCTCTCCTGCGTTGGCATACGGGAACAGTGATGTTACCGGATGAACAAATGAAACAGCTGAATCATAGAATGCTGGTTTTTGTTTTTCAGGTAAGAAGCGGCCAAACGTATAAGCCATTGGGTTTGTCAAAATAAGAACGGATAAGATCGGCATTAACGTATAGCGCAAAATGGTATATTTCGCTGCAAACTGAATCGCTCTATTCACTCGCTCTTCTCCAATAAACTTCATGACAGCATAAGTGAAAGTAAGTAACACAACAAGCGTTGGAACGATACCTGTAACAAGACCCATGAACTGCTTTCCGCCGGCTTCAAACATCCCGATAAAGTGCTCTCCAAACCATTGAATCCATTCCATGTTTCATCTCCCCTTTCTTAGTTCACATTTGTTATATTTTTTTTAGAAATTGAGACAAGCGCCTGCTCCGCTGCCATGGAAAGTGCTTGCATGACAGCTGGTCCCCTTTTGCGCTTTTTCAATGTTTGTTTCATCATGTGATGCTCATCAAGCACAGCCCCCACATGTTTTCCTTCATAGGAAGGCAGTTCCTTAAATTTAGACAAAATCGAGACGCCACCCAGCACATGACACTTTTGAATGATGTATGATTCATCGACAATGATGAGCGCAATGGCTCCAGGACCAAATTTGCGCCGCTCCATTCCTGAAAACAAGTGATAGCCTTGTTTCCCTTTATAGTCGTCAATCAGTGAATCCATGCTTTTGCGGTAGTACTTGATTTGAATAAACGATAAACCATACTGCACAATTAGAATGATACAAAGTACGATTGCTAATTTTTCCATAGCCTCACGTCCTTATGATTGAAATAAGTGATCTTGTAATGAACGCAGCTTCCAGACCGTTGTGCTTGCATCAAGTTCTACATCATCATGAGATAAGAATTGCCCCAATTTAATATCTTTTTTCGCTACCACTTTTCCACTGATTAAGCCAATTGGGATGTGGCCGTTCGCTTTCATGTCTTGATGTGTTTCAAGTACACCTCTTACGGAGTATCCGCCAATACCATCAAGTGTTTCTCCTGCTTTAATATCTCTTTTCGCCACAGCGACAGTTTCTGATACTGGTACACCAATTGGATGGATTGAAGAATCGTGTTGTAAGACTGCTTTTGCGATCGTCACTGGTGTTTCAAGGCTTGCTAAGTGGAAAGGACGATACAGTGTGTAGTGAGGACCTTTTCCAACTTTTAAGTAACGAAGCTCTTCATCTACTGGCTCAAGATCACTCTTGACGATGACAAAGACACCTGGCGCCAGTCCGTTTACATATTCAACGACTCCGAAGTTATCCAGTACGCCGCCTTGCTGTTTTTGATTTAATTTATCTGCTACATTTTCTAAATTCGCTTCTACTCCATGCATGCCGACTTTATCAGGCAAAAGTCCTGTTGCATTACTTAATAGGTTCATTTCTGCCATCGTTTTTGTTCCGTCTTGGAATGCTGCCAGCATGTGGGCACTCATATGTTTACTATCTGCTTCAGCTTTACACGTATCTGGGTTTGCTTCTGGGAAGAATGGGTTGTTCTTACCTTTCCCAGCAACCAATACTTCAAGCCCCATTGTTTTTGCAAATTCGTATAGTTCTAGCGTTGCTGCTGGTTCATCTCCAGCTGATCCAGAGTACACAAGTCCTGCATTCGTGAATAATTTATGCATGACCAAACCGATCGTAATATCGACTTCTACATTTAAAAGAACGAGATGTTTTTTTGAATTAAGCGCTTCCAAAGAAATGTTTGCTCCGACCTCTGGAACACCTGTTGCATCCACAACGACTTCCACAGAATCTGATTGAATCACTTCTCTGTAATCATTTGTGACGACCATTTGATGTGGTTTCGCATGTTGCTTGTAAAAATTCGCTGCTTTCTCAGCTGCACTAAGATGAATATCACAAACACCTGCGACAATCATACCTGGAATTTTAGAAATTTGTGAAATGAGTCCAAAGCCCATTTGGCCTGCCCCGATAATCCCAACTTTGATTGGATCTCCGCTGCGTTCTCGTGCTAACAATTGTTGATAAATTGACATCTAAATCATCCTTTCAGGTTTTCTTGCTTCACAATAGATTGCTAGAAAAATAATCTGAAACTTTTAACAAATGTTATAAAAATTAACAAAAATCTGTTTCTTGTAACATTTGTTATTTTATTTATCATTTGTTATGAACTTAGTTTATATGATGTGTCAACTTTGTGTCAAGATAAAATCGATAAAATTTTCAATCTTTTTGAGTCTAAAGACTCAAAAAAACTACCTAATCGGCTTAGGTAGTTACTTTAATAGGGCATCTCCGGTTTGTTCATCTGTAATTAACACATGAATTAATCCACCTTCTAACGCTGCCCTGATTGCTTCAATTTTTTCTTCTCCTCCAGCGACACCAATCACAAGCGGGATCTCTTTCAGTTTTTGAGGACTGATCCCCATCACCCGGTCGTTCCACGGATGCGGATACACTTCACCTGTATGATCAATAAAGTTATAACAAATGTCACCCGCGACATCTTTCGCTTGCAGGATATCTTCCTCACCACTTGTCATATAGGATTTCACCATCGTTGAATGTTGCGGAACCCCGCCTATTCCTACGACTGCGATATTTGATGATTCTCCTAATTCAATGACTTTTTTGATCGACGGCTGTCTAATGAGTACATCTTTCGCTTCTTTCGTATCAAGCATGACAGGCACATGTAAAAACTCACATTTGGATTTGAGTGCTTCTGAGCATCTTCCAATAATATAGTTGGCATGAATATCAACATCTTCATTTCCGACGCCTCCGACAAGCGGAACAAATGTCACAGACGGAAAATGCTGAACAGACGTAAGCGCTTTCGCCATTTCATGCAAGGTGGTCCCTGATGAAAAACCGATGACTTGTCCATCCTTCATAACTTTTAATAAAAAGCCCGCAGCCGCAGCTCCTATTCGACTTTTTGTTGTTTCTTGACTGAGAGATTCCACACACACGACTTCTCGCAGCCCGTATTTTCGCTCTATTTTTCTTTCTAACGAACCATATTGTTGATTTACTTCATCATGAATAATGATTTCCACGATTCCTGCTTCACGTGCTTTTGCCAAATATTTCGATATGAGCGAACGGCTAACCCCAACAGCTTCTGCAATTTTAGATTGAGTGGCGCCTTCTTCATAGTACATATGCGCAACCTTAATGAGCAGCCTTCTTTCATCATGGAATGTCATAATAACCCTTCTTTCCGCTTCTCTATTCCCTCACAAATGATATTTCAAATAACATTTGTTAAAAACAGATTAAATGAAAAAAATAACAGAGTCAATACTAGAAATGGGTTCTCTAAAAAGAATGAAAAAAGCCGCACATTAGTGGCGGCTTTAAAAAATATTTTTATTCATTTGTTTGATTGCTGCTTTTTCAAGCCTTGATACTTGTGCTTGAGAAATGCCGATTTCTTCTGCCACTTCCATTTGTGTTTTGCCTTGGAAAAAGCGTTTACGAAGAATCATTTTTTCTCGATCATTCAATCTGCGCATTCCCTCTTTTAAGGCCAATTCTTCTACCCATTGTGTATCTTTGTTCCGTTCATCACTAATTTGATCCATCACATAAATCGGATCTCCTCCGTCATTATAAATCGGTTCAAACAAAGAAACAGGATCTTGAATGGCATCTAGGGCAAAAACAATTTCCTCATGAGGGACTTCTAACACTTTGGCAATGTCTTCTGCCGTTGGTTCCTTGCTTGTCTCACTAATCAATCTCTCACGGACTTGAAGCGCCTTATAGGCAATATCTCTTAGTGAACGAGACACCCGGATAGGGTTGTTATCGCGCAAGTATCGACGGATTTCTCCTATGATCATAGGAACCGCATAAGTTGAAAATCTGACATTGTGGCTTAAATCAAAATTATCAATTGATTTCATTAATCCGATACAGCCTACTTGGAAGAGATCATCAACATACTCGCCTCTGTTGTTAAAACGCTGGATCACACTTAAAACCAACCGCAAATTGCCATTAACTAGCTTTTCTCTTGCTGTATCATCACCTTCATCTTGCAGCTGTCTGAATAATTTTCTCATCTCGTCGTTTTTCAGAACAGGCAGTTTGGAGGTGTCGACTCCGCAGATTTCCACTTTATTTCTGGACACTTTTTTCCCTCCCTACAGGAGCTGTTGTACAAAGTTCAGTATCTCCGTGGGATGGAAAAATATGCACGGTCTACGACGAGAAAGATGTGAAAAAATGGTGATCCCTTTGACAGTACAGGGATAAAGCTTTCAAAAATTTTTTTTAGACCATCTTATTAAATTCTTTTTGCAATCGTTTAATAATTCTTTTTTCGAGCCTTGAAATATAGGACTGAGAAATACCAAGCATGTCGGCAACATCTTTTTGGGTTTTTTCTTCACCGCCAACTAAACCGAACCTCAGTTCCATGATCTGTTTTTCACGATCGTTTAATTGTTCTAACGCTTTTTTCAGTAATTTTTTATCGACATTTGCTTCAATATCCCGGGTGATAATATCATCATCTGTCCCAAGTACATCTGATAAAAGCAGTTCATTACCGTCCCAGTCAATGTTAAGCGGCTCATCAAACGATACTTCTGAACGGATTTTATTATTTCGACGCAAATACATCAAAATCTCATTTTCAATACATCTAGACGCATATGTGGCCAGTTTGATCTTTTTTTCTGGATTAAACGTATTTACTGCTTTTATGAGGCCTATCGTTCCGATACTAATCAAATCCTCAATGTTAATGCCTGTGTTTTCAAATTTTCTTGCGATATAAACGACCAATCGCAAGTTTCGTTCAATCAAAATGGCTCTTGCTGTTTGATCCCCTTTTGGTAATTTAACGAGCAATTCTTGTTCTTCATCCTTTGATAACGGCGGAGGCAGTGCCTCACTTCCACCAATATAATAAATCTCATCACTCTTTAGCCCTAGCTTCATGAGGAGTTTATACCAGTAGTAAGTGAGTTTAAATTTTAATTTTTTCATCTTCTTCTCCCTTCTAAATGTCCAGTTGACTTCGTAAGATAAAAGACATCACAAAAAACTACGACACCCCTTGTATCATTTTTCCGTCTAACATCTCTGGATGAATGATGGATTGAAATTCCTGATCTGCTGATAATCCACTTAGACTCATCCCAACAAAACACTTTGCTGGCTGGATCATATGTGTTTTTGTATAAAGGACGACCGTATCTGGTTTAAAGCATAGTAGAAACCCGTGATCATGACCGACTGCGCGATACGGAACAAGTCTTAAACGATCAAGCAGCGGAAAATCATCAAGCTTTTGCATCACTTCAACAGGATGAAACTGTTTCATTTTTTCTATAAATGGCTCTCCGAAAATAGATGTGAGCTGATCGAGCTGGACGATCATGACAGGTGTTTTCGTCAATGGATCATACAGCTGATTTCCAGAATCGACCAGACCATTTAAGCGGATCGTTTCTCCTTGAATGTGTATCTCCACAAGTACTTGTTCGTCATATTGTCTTTTTTTCGCACCAACCTCTCCTAATCGTTTCTTTGAAAACAGCCAAATGGCCGGAAAGCCAGTGAGAACAAAAAGCCAGCTAATGGGATCACCAAATCCATCATTTTGTGAAATAAGCAGTCCATCTTGAATGACTGTATTTGTCTGCAAAAACGAATGAACCCCGATCATGCCCCCTCCCATCAAAAATGTGACAAAGTAAAAAGCAAACAGGTTTTGAAAAAAGGAACGAAATCTTTGAAAGCCAAAGGTTCCAAGCACGATCAAGACAGAAAAAAGCAGTTTGCCTAAAGGGTGCGACACAATCATTGCAAATGGCGTAAAGAGCAAGAGAACAATGCTCGATCCAATGAGAGCTCCTAACATATATCGCCTTTTTTTCACTTGTCGTTTGAGAATAAATGCCGTGAGTAAGAGCAGCAATAGATCAAAACAAAAGTTTAACAGCCAAATGACATCTAAATAAATGACCACCTTCTGCTCCTTTCATCTGAAACAAAGAATCAAAAGCAGTACTTGCACTTGTTTGTACCAGTATAAAACAGTCATCGGATGGAAGTCTGTCAATTCTTGTAGGGGATGATAGAGAACTTTTGGTGGATTGTTATCGTTTTTGTCGACGTATGAAACAGAAAGAACATCGGAATGATTTGTTGGACAAGTGTCTCCTCTATCAATTGCACAAAAAAAGACACGCTCCGAAGAGTCGTGTCTTTTTCGCTGTCATTCTTTCTCATTGATGGTGATTGTTCCTTCTGCCTTCTGTCTTGTGACATTTCCATAATCATCTTTGACAATGACTTCAATCACTGCACCTTTTGCTTTTGCAATAGATGTCGCCGTCCAGTAGCCTTCATACGTTCCCGGTGCTACTTCACGAATCGGCAGTTCGGTTGTGTTTTGAAGTTTTGATCTAGCATTTGTCAGCGGCATATGAAGAACAAAGGTGGCATCTAGCTTTTCCCTGCTTTTAAATGAAATCTTAACCGATTCACCTGATGATAGATTCATATTGTCTTTTGGCGCTAATTCAGAAATGACAGGTGCATCATATTGTACATCGATGTCGACCTTTTTAGTCGTTTTGTTTCCAGCCGCATCTTTTGCTGTCACTTTGATTGTATTTTTCCCGTTCTCAAGCAGCACCCTTGCAGAATATGCCCCATCCTTTACGGTCGCTTTTTTTCCATTGACTGTGACTTGATCTAGATAATCATCCGCTACTTTCCCTTCCACCGTGAGTGATTCTCTATTAGACTTGTCGCCTTTTTTCGGTGTATCAATGGTCAATGTCGGTGCTGTTTGATCGATGATCACCTTGACTGGCTTGGAATGTTTTGTTGAGCCTTTATCCGTTACAGTCGCCGCCGTGAAGACATGCTCTCCACTTGGAACAGATACATTTTCTTTGAAAGTACCCGACTCATCTGATTTGACGTTGGCCACCTCTTCATCATTCTGATAAATGGCCACATCGAGACCCGGAGAGGCCGTGCCTTCAATCGTCAATTCACCTTGATTTGTAATGGTTCCTGCCTTTGGAGAAGTGATTTCTGGTATATCTGCTTCATAGTTTACGAGCGCACGTATCATATAATTCCCCTCTTCTTTCGGAGAAGGAGAAAAAGCACCGCTCGTCAGCTGCCAACTTCTTTCAGCATTAGGGCCATCTTCATCTGTGGCAAGTCCCGGAGATTCGGTATTCTTTTTCGTTTGAATATAAACAAGATAGAAATCTCCATCCACTGTAATGGCTTGATCTTCTAAATCTACTTTTGTCCATTCACCATTACGCAGCGCATTTGCTTTTAAAGGTCCTGCGATTTTCTCACCTGGTGCGCCACCCTTCCCAGAAGCATCATATACTTCAACAGCAAATTCATCGCCTCCAGGAGCTGGCCATTCTGATGTCCAAAACCGGAAAAGACCACCTGTGACTTGTGCTTGTTTCTTTCCTTTTTCTAATGAAAACTTCACAGCCCAGCCATTGCCAGGATCGTAGAAAGCCCGTGCATTTTCAGCCGTTCCATCATCGTAGCCAATCTCTCCCGGAAAACCGATAAAAGGCTCAAGTTTCACTGACTTTTCAAGCGGCTTTTCCGTCACATCCGCTGTAAACGTATAGCCTTTAAACCCCTTCGCAAAAATTTTGACTGTATAGACACCGCTTAATGCCTCTAGAGAAAATTCACCGGATTCATCTGTTTTCACCGGCTCAATTTTTGCGTCCTCCACAAGATAAACAGTTGCATTCTTCACCTTTTCACCAGTTGTTTCATTGACGACCGTGCCAGAGATCGTTCGTTTCTCTAGCGGCTGTAAGGAGAAATTCGCTTCTGCAGCTTCTTTTGATGCCACTTTGACTTTTTGGGACCGTGATTCAAAGCCGTAAGCTTCTGCTTTCACTGTCCATTCTCCTGCTCCTTGAGACAGCTGATATTTCCCTGTCGCTTCATCGGTGGAAGTTGATTTTCCGCTTTCTAGAACACTGATTTGCGCTCTCATTGGAAGAGCTTGAATAGACGGAGCATCATGACTGTTTTGCTTTTGAATGTGTACATGTTTATTTTTTACTTTAGCAGGCTTTGCCTTTTTTGGATCAACTGATTTCTTATTCTGGCTTGTGGATTTTTCTTTTTTGATCACACCCAGCTGGTTCTTGGCTTGTTGAGACAATGCCTGATCTGTGATTTTCACATCATCTAAATAAAAGCCATCTTTTGTGACACTGCCATCTGTTCTTATCTGAAACAGGACTCTCACTTTTTGACCTTTATAAGCAGATAAATCAACTTCGCCTGCTGTCCACGCATTTGTTTTCCCCGTATAAGCTGTCGCTTGAACAGCGTCTTCACCCTCTGGCTGTACATAGACATGCACATAATCATAATTGGCTTCGAGATCATGCCAGTATTGATATTGCAGGTAGGAAGAACCTGAATCTGGTACAGCAATGAGCGGCATAGACAAATTGGCGTCCGTTTTATTTTCATAAGGACTGTCTAAATTGGTGGCATAGACATGTTCCCCGCTAAATGCTTGTTTTGGACCTGTGGACGGTTTTCCCCACTGCCACGGATCTTTTGTTCCACCACTGAACCATCCACTTGGCCATGCTTCAAAATCTTGTGAGTAGCCAGTGGTGATGGATGTTTTAATTGGAAGTGTATAAGAATCTGATGCCGCTTCATTTCCTCCAAAATCTTTCACAATCCATCGGTATGTCACGTTTTCCCCCTCAAGTTCAGGGAGCTGCACCGTATAGGTTCCTTTTAAATGATTTCCATCCGTGCGGTCGGCTTTCAGCGTCTCCCACTCACCTTGATCTACTCGGTAAGTCAAAGAAACATTTGTCACTGCTATCCCATCTTCTGCAGTGATGGTCAATGGGGTTGGCGTTGCAGCAAAAATTTCATTCGGACCTTTATGTGAAAAAACAGGTGGCTCTGTATCTTCTCCTTCTTTTGTCACCTGACCTTCAATCGTACCGATTCCATTGGTTAAAGCAGTAATCGCCTCTCTTGCATCAACTAACCCTGCCCCATAGCCGTTGTTAGGGGATTCAGGAAATTGCTGATCTGTCAGTGGTTTCGCTGTCTCAATAAGAATTTGCTGAATTTCATCCACAGAAAGGTCTGATTGCACTTGGCGAAGAAGAAGAACAACAGCTGAGACATGCGGACCTGCCATCGATGTACCATTCCACCCATCCTCATATCCTTTTCCCGGGATCGAAGAGCGAATGTTTACTCCCGGAGCAGCAATATCTGGTTTCATTACGCCATATGGAGAAGGACCCTGAAGGGAGAAAGACCCTAACTTGTTGTCCTGATCTGTTGCGCCTGTAGCAAAGGCTTCTTGATAGTTAGCGGGATTTGCAATCGAACCCGCGCCGCCTGGATTGAATAAATCGGTATTACCGGCTGAAAATTCTGGAAAGATGTCTGCTGCTCTCCAAGCATTCACTACATCTTTATACCAATCATCAAGACCTGGCCCGCCGCCCCACGAATTATTCACAACATCAGGTGCCTTTTCTGGGTGAGGATTTCCGTTTTGATCTTTCGGTGCTAAAACCCACTCACCAGCATCTAAAAGATCAGCATCTGTACCGCCATCTTCTGAAAAAGCTTTCACTGCAATCCATTCTGCTCCCGGTGCGACCCCAATTTGATTCTTTCCATCTGGCTCAGAACCAACCATTGTGCCTGTCACATGGGTCCCGTGCTCCAAGTCATCATAAGGGACTTCAGAGCCTGTCGTGGCATCATACCAATTCAGTTCATGAGATGGTTCGTTCGGACGAGCAGGGTCAAACCCGCGGTATTTTTCTTTTAGCGCAGGATGATCCCATTCGACACCTGTATCAATACTTGCCACAACGGTTCCAGTCCCGTCATAGCCTAAATCCCACGCTTCTGGTGCATGCACCTGAGCAATATTCCATTCAACTCCATCTACTGCTTTGATTTGTTTGTTTGGCTTAGCATGCTTCAAATCAACAGGACGATGAAGTTGACGTGTTTCATTCGGCAGCACTTGAGCTACTTCTGGAAAAGAAGCAACCTTTTCCATCACTTCTTTTGTTGCCGTCACAGCTAGACCATTCACAATATAGTAGGAATGAATATCATTCACTTGCTTATTCTTTTTTTCCTTTTGTAAATACGCTAGGAGCGCTTGCTGCGTTTCATCAGATGTTGCTCTCAGCTCAGATACAACGGCTGATCTTTTTGTGTACTGCGTTTTAGCCGCGGTTAATTTTTGTTTTTTTGCTTTTGATACAGCTTCTTTTGCTACTTTTTGTACATTCGTTTGTTCCTTCATTTTGACTAAGAAGGTCACCTTATCTTCCTTTTGAAACTGCTTCTTTAATCTCGAAGAAATCTTGGCTTTTGTTGTCTTAGAGGAAACGGCTTCCTCCTGATATGAGGTAGAAGTCGATTTTGCTTGAACCATCCCAAAGCTTGTCATCGTTAAAGTACCAATCACCAAAAGACTCATGAAACGATAGACGGCGGTTTTGCGAAACTTCACTTTCAATAAAATCCCTCCTCCTCAAATGGTCAAACAGTGTGTATCCTGCCCCTCCCCCTTCTTTTTGATCATGACAAGTTTCTTGGTGTTCTCATTAATGTAGTCAAATAAAGTTCAACATTTTGTCGTTTTTTGTAAAGGAAATTAAAAATGATTCTTTTGACTTAAAAGACTCAAGCCAAAACACATACAATAGTTCCAAATAACACGCGGAAACAAGACTTTTATATCAATCAGGTTCAGGATCTTCTCACCATGCAGACATAAAAAAACCCCTTCCAAAGGAAGGGGTTGAATCGTGCTTGCTTATCGTTTATTGCGGTTACGTAAGAACGTTGGGATATCCAATGTATCATCACTTGACTGTGTATTTTGTCTTGGTTGTGATGATGTTTGCTGATGTTCCTCACGTTTTACTTCACGCTTTTGTGGAATGGATTGATTTTGCTTTAATCCTTGTCCTAATGGATTTCTTTGAGGTTTTGTCACTTCGGGCTCTTGCTCAATAAAACCGGTTGCGATGACTGTGACCACAATTTCATCCTTCAAGTTATCATTAATGACAGATCCAAAGATCATGTTGACATCTTCATCAGAGGCTGATGCAACAATATCCGCTGCTTCTTGTACCTCATAAAGACTAAGGTTCGTACCACCAGTAATATTCATGATAACACCTTGTGCTCCATCAATCGCTGTTTCAAGAAGTGGTGAAGAAATGGCTTTTTTCGCTGCTTCAGCAGCACGGTTTTCGCCTGTTGCGACACCAATTCCCATAAGAGCTGAACCTTTGTTAGACATGATCGTTTTCACGTCAGCAAAGTCAAGGTTAATTAAACCTGGCGTTGCAATGAGATCTGAGATCCCTTGAACACCTTGTCTTAACACGTTATCTGCTGCACGGAATGCTTCAAGCATCGGCGTGTTTTTATCGACAATTTCAAGCAGGCGATCGTTTGGAATCACGATTAACGTATCAACTGCTTCTTTCATAGAAGCAATCCCTTCAACTGCTTGAAGCTGACGCTTTCTTCCTTCAAATGTGAAAGGACGAGTCACAACTCCAACTGTCAAGGCTCCAGAATCTTTTGCGATTTTCGCAATGACAGGTGCAGCACCCGTACCAGTTCCACCGCCCATACCGGCTGTCACAAAGACCATGTCAGCGCCTTTTAAGACTTCCTCAATTTGTTCTTTGCTTTCTTCAGCAGCTTTTTTACCGACTTCAGGATTCGCACCTGCTCCAAGCCCTCTTGTCAGCTTAGCACCGATTTGCATTTTTGTTTCTGCTTTTGATAAGTTTAACGCCTGTGCATCTGTATTCACTGCAATAAAATCGACACCCTGTACGTCATTTTCAATCATTCGGTTGACAGCGTTATTTCCGCCGCCACCTACACCGATTACTTTAATTGATGCTAGGCCGTCTATATTTGTTTCAAACTCCAACATGCTGAATCCTCCTAATCCGTCGAAAATCTAGTTCTATTCCCAGAACATATTAAATAGTTTTTTCATTTTGCCCGGTTTTTTATTTGTCTCTTGTTGCGCTTTTTGTTTCACTTTCGGTCTTGGCTGAGCTTCTTTTACTTGTGGTGTAGAAGAAACCGGCTCCATGGACGCGCCTACTTCATGAAATGCTTCATCCGGCATTTGGAATCCAACCTGTCTGCCCTGAATCTTTGCATTGCGATAAGCAAAATGGATCAAGCCCACTCCTGTCATATATTGAGGTTCCCTGACCCCAATATAATTAGGACTTGCGATTCTTACATTGTTTTGTAGGACCGTTTGTGCCAGAGAAAGGATACCTGGTATAGCTGCCTGTCCACCTGTTAGAACGAATCCGCCAGGCAAATCATGGACACCCATATTGCGTAATTCCTCTGCCACAAAAAGCAGAATCTCTTCCAATCGTGCTTCGATGATATTGGCTGCTTCAAGTTGTGTATACGTCTGTTTTTGGTCCGTACCGATGACGGAAACTTCAAATGTCTCCTCAGACGATGCCTCATCATAGAATGCATGCCCAAATTGCTTTTTGATTCGTTCAGCTTCTTCAGTGGAAGTTCTAAGTCCTATAGACAAATCTTTTGTAATGTTCTCTCCGCCCAATGGGATACTGTGAGTAGAATAGAGATGCCCGTTTTCAAATACGGATATCGTAGTAGAGCCGCCGCCAATATCGACAAGAGCTACCCCTAGATTTTTTTCATCTTTCGATAACGCCGCTGAACCCGATGCGAGTGGCTGCAAGCAAATATCCATAATTTCAATACCAGCCCGCTCTACACATCGGAGCCAGTTATGTAGAATCGTTTTAGAACCTGTAATTAACGATCCATCCACTTCTAGCCTTACACCTAGCATTTTTTTCGGATCTGTGATCTCATCTCTTCCGTCGACGATAAATTGTCTCGGAATGACGTCTACTACGAGATGTTCTTGCGGAATAGATACTACCTGTGCAGCATCCAAGACACGTCTCACATCTTCAGCATGTATTTCTTTATTTTCACTAGACACTGCGACCACGCCGCTCGTATTTTGAATATGAATGTGGTTTCCGTTAATTCCGACTATCGCCTTTTGTAAAGGAAAACCTACCATTCTCTCAGCCTGTTCAAATGCTTGTCTAATAGAATGAACTGTTTCATCTATATCAACAATCGATCCTTTTTTTAACCCCTCTGAAGGGACATTTCCAACACCTATAATGTTAAGCGAATCATCCGCCATTTCTCCGACGATGACTTTTATATTGGATGTACCGATGTCAAGGCTGACGTAAATTTCATTGTTGTTCATTCTATGGCACCTCCTCACATATCAATACTTTCTATTCTATTATTTGCTGAACAACAATACAATGAATGTGTTTTTACAAGTGTGTAACAAAACTTAAAAAATCAACATTTTTTATTAGGATTACTGAAAATATTCGTTACATCATATGTATATCCTTTTTTATGACTCACTTTTTTTCTTTTTTTCTCTAGAAATTGTCCATTTTGTTAGTAGAATTCTTCGAATAACGGCGATATTTTGAAACAATCTAACACCGAATGCAAACATTCCGACTAAATACAAGTCTACACCAAGATGGACGCCCAGAAAAGCTAAACTTATTGCGAGTATAATATTAAAGAAGAAACCTGATACAAACACTAGTTCATCGTATGCCCCTTGCAGATGTGCTCTGATTCCACCAATCAATGTATCAAGCGCAGCAAGTACAGCGAGGGAAAGATAGTTAGAATACTCATTCGGTATCGTAAAATTCGTTAAGAAACCGATCGCAACTCCTATGATTAAACCAAGTACAGGAAGCCACATTAAGATTTTCCCTCCTTTACATCGTCAAGAGGCTTCAATTCATTTAATTGAATTGTACCGTCAAATGCTTTTAAATGAATTTCTTTCTTCGGCGGTCTAATACTCAAACTGAAATTTTCCTGAGCAAACAAATCACCAATATCTGATACATTTAAACGGCTGTATAATTTATCGGCCTGCTCGCTGACCATCTTAATCGTGACTGTATCACCATCTATGCTGTAACCATCCATTTTCGTCGTACCATTAATATCTCGAATAACACTGGTGTTAATCACCCGGTGTTCATTAATGGAAATATGTTTTGCCCCAAACATATTGGCTTCGTTGATTAATTTTTTCAGAAGATCAGGTGGTATATTTTTGACTTCTTCTCCGGTAAGTTCCTTAGAAAAAAGCTGAGTAATTTCTATTTCAACTCCTTCACCCGTTACCTCTGTAAAACCAGCCTTTTCTTTCAAATCCTTCAACGTTTTTGTTAATTGTGCTTCTTTGGATTGATCTTCTTGGTTGCCATACTTTTTTAGCATTTCATCATATTTATCAATTTCTTTCAATAAATCCAGTTCCTTACTTTTAGATGCAGATAAATCCTCTCTTAATTCCCAAACGTCTCGAGTATCGCGAACTTTAGGCTTTTGTAGAGAGTTAAACTGGATCGAGACCATGATGCCAAATATGACCATCAGGACTGTCAAACTAAGTAATGGCTTCTTTTTCCTCAACACCACTCACCTTTTCACAATTAATCTTTGTTTCTTAGAAGAGGATTCATACGAATATCCTTCTTTTCAATCGTCATGGAAATATGATCACTTGTCAGCTGATCAACCACCCCGCCTGCAATGTTTAATGCAGGAATTAAAACAGCTGGATCTCCAATAGCAGAAATGACAAATGGTGCTGGATGTTGAACACCATCAACCGTGACGACTGGACCGTTACAATGTATGTATGATTGGTGTGTGATTCTTTGTCCGTTTATAGCTACAGCAGATGCCCCTGATATAAATAGTTCGTTTATCACATGGAAAATGTGGCTCTCATGCACAATGTAATTATTGACATTTTGTCCACTCGGGATATAAGATGCATCTTCAAGAGATACTTTTACCCCTTTCCCTTTTACACCTATTTCTCCTGTAAACATTCTGTATTTCTCAACATCTTCCAAAACATTAAAATACTGCTCTTTTTCATTTTTCAAACCAAACTCTGTTTCTTGGACTTTTGATTGAAGACGATAAAGTTCTTTTTCAAGTTTTTGATTCGCCTTTTCTTGCTTTGTTAGCTGACTTTTCAAAGAATATTCTTTTTTCCATTGTTCTGTTCGATTGACATCTGCTCGATGCTGCTTCGTATATTGGTATGAAAAAGAAATCAGAAATCCAAGAACAAGCATTACAATTGAGAATATGACGGTTTTGCCTCTCAACGTTCATCTTCCTTTTTCTTAGATTTAAAAGCTTCAAAATACGTAGCTACTTCCATATGAATCGTACCTTTCTCAGAGGACGAAAGCTCTTTGACAATGGCAGGGTACGTCGTCATTTTATCTGCGAATGTTTTAATTGATGCAATAACGGTGTTTCCATCATTCATATAAAATTTAACGAGCCACTGATTGGAGCTAGTCGGTACGTAATATACTTCTGAGATTAGTTCCTGAATAGAAGCCGGCAGTTGATTCAGAGCTCTCACTGTTTGCTTCAATTTTTCTTTATTGTCCCAATCGACAAAAATAGGTCCTGCGTGACTTGGCGTTACTTCATCTGGCAAAGCCGTCCCATTTTCAAGAAGCTCATAATAAAAATGTCCCTTTTGCAGATACGCAATATTTGCATACTCTTTGACAGCAATACTGACCTTATTAGGGAAATGTTTTTTGATACTGACACTTTTAATCAATTTATTTTGCTTTATATGGTCTGCTGTCATATCTTTATTTAAATTCCAAAACTCTGTCTCGCCTTCTTTAATTTGCGAAAGTTTAACGAGCTGTTTTGTTGGTACATGTTCATTACCGGTAATGGTTAAAGAAGAAATTTTACTGATTGGTGTTTGCAAATAGACAATAATTAAAACCATGATAAAAAACAGCAAAATAAAAGAGATTAATCTCCGATTCGCTTTCTGCTTCCTTTGTTCTTTAATTTTAGGGATTCGCTCTTCTATATTGACGATCTTTTCATTTTCATGATCAGGCCGCATATATACTCTTCACCTCATTCAAAGCTGCTTGTCCGCACCTTTGGATCATTCTTTATCTCATATTGATTAGAAAACAAACGGCATGAAAAAATGCCGTTTGTTTCCCTGTAATACCATCATTCATAAGTAGTAGCCTTTAATTTGCTTCACCAATAATTTCTACTTCTGTATGCATCTCTACATTGTAGTCATCTTTGATTTTCTTTTGAATGTACTGAATTAAGTCGAGCACATCTTGAGCCTTCGCCCCACCAGCATTGACAATAAAGTTTCCGTGCATATCAGAAATTCTAGCGCCGCCAATCTGATATCCTTTTAAATTCGCCTTTTCTACAAGCTGTCCTGCATATTTAGGTAATGGATTTCGGAAAATACTGCCGGCGCATGGTTTATTATACGGTTGTGTTTCCTTGCGGTAATCTTTATTTTGCTGCATTTTCTTTGTGATTTTCTCACGTTCGTCCTGTTTAAGCTTGAACACTGCTTCGAGAACAATTCCAGGGCGTTCCTTTTGAAGCACAGAAGTTCGATAGCTAAAGTTCATTTGCTCATTAGTTAACCACTCGATCGTTCCATCTTCAAATAAGACTCTCGCTTTCACAAGAATCTTGCTGATGTCAGATCCATGTGCTCCTGCGTTCATATAAACAGCGCCACCAATAGATCCTGGAATACCAGCTGCGAATTCCAATCCTGACAGCCCCTGCTTACTAAGAGACGTCGCGAGTCTTACAACTGAATAGCCTCCGCCAACTGTAATCTCTTCATCATTGACAGTTAAGTGATCAAGTCCAGCGCCCAGCTTTAAAACGACCCCGCGAATTCCTTTATCAAGGACAAGTAAATTGGACCCTCTCCCAATGACCGTCCATTGAGTATCATGTTTTTTCACCTGATCCATAATTGTTTTGACAGCATCGACATCTTTAGGGATGACTAATAGATCGGCCGGTCCGCCTATTTTCATTGTCGTATGATTTGCAAGCGGTTCATTTTCAAGTACTTTACCAACTTGCGCTTCTAATAATTCATTCTTCAAGTTCTCCATATTACCCTCCGCCTTACCTCATATCATTCATCATGAAGTCGTAATTTCTTTTAACACATTATATAAACGTGTGGCCGCATCTGGTACTCCGAGTTCTTTTGTTAAACGGCTCATTTGATGTAGTTTCTCGTCATTACCAGCAATTTCATCAATTGCATGAAGCAAGCGATCTCCAGAAAGCTCTGATTCTCTTAAAACGATCGCAGCATCATGTTTTTCAAGTGATCTAGCGTTAATTTCTTGATGATTTGCGGTCACGTATGGACTTGGAATGAAGATTGTCGGAATTCCAAGTGCCGTCACTTCAGCAATCGTTGTGGCTCCCGCTCTTGCAACAATGACATCAATTGATTTTAAATACTCCGGCATTTGATGCAAGAAAGGCTTTGTGATCATATTCGGTGCTTCACCTTTTTCTTTTAATTCGTTCAGCACTTTTTCATAATGAACCTCACCTGTAATATATAAAAGCTGATAGTTCTTTGTCTTTAATTCATCTTGCATGTCAATCACTGCTCGATTGATTGGAGCTGCACCTCTGCTCCCGCCAAAAATGAGAACCGTTTTTTTCTTCTCATCCAGTCCGAACTCTTTAAGAGATTTTCCCTCTTTAATAGAGACGACTTCAGAGGCCCTTGGGTTTCCCGTAAAAACAACCTTTTCTGAAGGAAAGTGTTCCTTTGCTTCTTCAAAACAGATGGCTACTTTATTCACATACCGTGCCAGAAACTTATTTGTGATGCCTGGTAGGCTATTTTGTTCGTGAATGATCGTTGGGATTTTTAGCTTAGACGCAGCATAAACAACTGGACCACACACATAACCACCTGTTCCAATAACAGCATCCGGCTTAAATTCTTTTAAATAAGATTTACTTTTTTGGACGCCCTTTAGAAACCTCATCACTGTTTTTACATTATCAAAGGAAAGCTTTCTTTTAAAACCTGAAATTTCAATTGATTTAAAAGGGATATTTTCTCTTTCTACAATTTTCTTTTCAAGCCCATTCTCAGTGCCAATATATAAAAATTCCACATCAGGATGCAGTCTTTTCACTTCTTTAATAAAAGCTAGAGCAGGATAAATATGCCCGCCTGTTCCGCCTCCACTAATAACTATACGCATTATACCATTTCCCCTCAATTTTTTTCTGCTCTGAACAAAGTATAAACCCTGTTTTAAACAACAGGGCTCCGTCAAAACCTGTAAAGAAGAGTCAATCATCATGTTTTCGAAACAGAAACTGCCATTTTCACTCTTCAAATCATTTTTTCATACTTTTGCAAAATAAAAGTCTATATGGTTTCATGAACTATCAGCACATTAATATCTAGCATACCTGCTTACATTCAAAAGTACGCCAATTGCCATCAGCATTAATGTCAGTGATGAACCGCCATAACTTAAGAATGGCAGTGTGATGCCCGTCACAGGGATGAGACCAGTGACAACTGCGATATTAATCATTACTTGAATGGCAACCATTGAGATGATACCCACTGCCAAGAAACTTCCATATAAATCTGGTGCCCCGAGGGCTATTCTAATGCCTCTCCACAATAGAACACTAAAGAGCAGCAAAATGAGTGATCCACCTATAAATCCAAGTTCTTCAGACAATATAGCAAAGATAAAGTCTGTTTGAGGCTCAGGCAAATAGAAGAATTTTTGTCTACTCTGACCTAGCCCCATTCCAAACAGACCGCCTGGACCGACAGCGTATAAGGATTGAATAATTTGAAACCCGCTGCCAAGTGGATCCTCCCAAGGATTTAAATAAGATGTAATTCGTTTTATTCGATAGGGTGCTGATAAGACAAGTGCGGCAAATCCGCTAAGCCCTAAAAGACCGAGAAAGATAAAGTGAGCGATTCTCGCACCTGAAACAAATATCATAATAATACAGGTTCCAACCATAACCGTTCCTGTACCTAGGTCCGGCTGCAGCATAATGATAGCAAATGCAGAAAACACAATGCCTAGTGCTGGGGCGAAACCTTTACGAAAGGATGTGATATTCTTTTGCTTTTCAGATAAGAATTTTGCAAGAAACGCAATCATCGCAAGCTTCATAAATTCAGAGGGCTGAATACTAAATGCACCGACACCAATCCAGCTTCTTGAACCATTTCTCTCCATACCGATACCAGGAATCAAGACAAGCACGAGGAGGAGAAAACACACTGCAATCAGTATCTTTGACCAAGTCCGCCACGTCCAATAATCGACCCGCATAATGAAAAACATTGCGATAACTCCGATTCCGGCAAACAAAAGCTGTCTTTTTGCAAAATAAAACGAATCATCAAATTTATACGATGCCCACACAGCACTTGCGCTGTACACCATAATTAAACCAATCGTCAATAAAAGTAACGTAATGACAACAAGCAAAAAATCCGGAGAAGTTTTCTTATTCGTCAAGAGACCGACACCCCAAGCATAATTTCATTTGGGCTGTCAGTCATATGAGAGACAAGCCCTTATTTAAGCATATGCACGGCGTTTACAAACATGTCTCCACGTTCTTCAAATGTTTTATGCTGATCCCAACTTGCACAAGCTGGAGACAATAAAATCACGTCTTCTTCTTCAGATATGCTAAACGCCGCAGGTACTGCTTGTTCAACATTATCGACATGTTTTACGTGATGTATTCCCAGCTCTTCACCAAGCTTCACAAACTTAGGCGCAGTCTCACCAAATGTAATTATTCCTTTTACATTCTTCATAAAAGGTTTTAATTCATCAAATTCATTGCCACGATCCAGTCCACCTGCTAGTAAAATGGTCGGCTGCTTGAAGGCAGACAAAGCTTTACTTGTTGCCAGTATATTGGTCGCTTTACTGTCATTATAAAATTTTCTATTTTGAATCGTCTCCACAAATTGCAAACGATGCTTCACTCCACTAAATGTAGTAAGAACTTGCGCAATCGCTTCGTTTGAGCAGCCTGCATTTTTTACAACACAAATAGCTGCTAGAATATTTTCTTGGTTATGCTCACCAGGAAGAACAACATCCTTGAGGTCAATGACATGTTCATTCATATAGTAAATGGCACCATCTTTAATAAACGCTCCATGTGCTACCGGCTCTTTAACTGAGAAAAACACTTTTTGCGCTTTCGAATCTTCTGCTAGTTTGACAACAGAAGGATCATCTAGGTTAACCACAGCTATGTCATCTTCTTGTTGATGTGCATACACTTTCTGTTTTGCTTTTTCGTATTCTTCACGCGTGTGATGATAGTCTAAATGTGCGTCAAAAATATTTAATATTAAGCTGATTTTAGGTCTGAATTCAACGGTTCCCATTAACTGAAATGAAGAGAGCTCAGTTACGATCCATTCATCGCCCGCTGCACGCGCGGCAACTTCACTTGCGACCGTTCCGATATTACCTGCTACCAATGTTTTTTGGCTGTCTTTTTTCAACATTTCATAAATCAAAGTAGTCGTGGTCGTTTTTCCATTTGATCCGGTAATCCCAATAAAAGGAGATGAGGTCAAATGATACGCCAATTCTATTTCAGTCCAAACTGGAATTTTTCGGCGAAGCGCCTCTTGAACCATCACATTCTCATAAGGAATTCCAGGGTTCTTAATTAAAATCGTAATTGCTTTATCGTCGAACATACGAAGAGGATGACTGCCACAAATGACATCAATCCCCTTTTCAGAAAGTAACTGAGCAGGCTCGTTTTCTTCAAAAGCTTTTTGGTCATTGACCGTCACGTTTATTCCGTGCTCGTGAAGAATTGAGGCTGCCGCATATCCGCTTTTTGCAAGGCCTAGTACTAGTACATGTTCGTCTTTTAACATTTGCATCCTATTCAATTATAACCACACCTCGATGTAAATTCCTAAAACAGCAAGCAATAAACCAGCTGTCCAGAAGGTGACAACTACTCTCCACTCAGACCAGCCAACTAACTCATAGTGGTGGTGAAGCGGGCTCATCTTAAAGATTCTTTTTCCAGTTGTTTTAAAGGAGATGACTTGAAGGATAACGGATAACGTTTCAACAACAAATACTCCTCCAATAATGACGAGTAAAATCTCAAGTTTCGTTAAAATGGCAATGGCCACGATGGCACCGCCTAAAGCAAGCGATCCCGTATCACCCATAAATACTTTTGCAGGATGCGCATTAAAGACAAGGAACCCAAGGACAGCCCCTGCTACTGCTACCGAAAAGATCGCCACATCATACTGAGATTGATTCCAAGCCAATATAGCAAAAGCTCCGAATGCAATAGCAGCTGTTCCAGATAATAAACCATCAAGTCCATCTGTAAGGTTTACCGCATTAGAACCACCGACAAGCATGAAAACGACGAGGATAAAGTATGCCCATCCTAAGTCAAAGCTGACATCTGTTCCTGGAATGCGAATAGTCGTTGCAAACTCATAATAATGGAAGACTGCATAGAAAATCACAGCAATCACAATTTGCCCGATCAGTTTTTGTTTTGATGTTAAGCCAAGATTTCGCTTCATCGCTACTTTAATATAATCATCTAAAAATCCTAATAATCCGTAGCCAAGGGTGACAAATAACAATAAAAACATTTCTGGACTAATCTCAGAGAATTTGTTAATCATCACGATCGTTGTAATTGTAATAGAAAAGATAATCATAATTCCACCCATTGTTGGGGTACCAGATTTCTTTTGGTGAGACTGAGGTCCTTCTTCTCTAATACTTTGACCAAATTTAAGTCTTCTTAAAAACGGAATAAAAATCGGGGATAAAAGAACACTGATTAAAAATCCCATTATGATTGTAAACAATATCACCTGTTCAAGCATTGTTCTTTACTCCTTCCGAATTTCCAAAGCCGTTTTCCATTAGAAAATAGCATTCATTATTATGATATTCATTCGTGTCTTTCGTATGTTGTTTTTGTACAAAATGCTTCATTTCATTACACTCTTTTCATCATTTTTAAGATTTGTTTAGATCTAAAATAGCGTCGGCTGCCACCTTGGCATCATCAAAGTCATAGACTTGATCACCAATGATTTGGTACGTCTCATGGCCTTTTCCAGCTATTAAGACTGTATCGCCCTTTTTTGCATTAGCAATGGCAAAAAAGATGGCCTGTTTCCGGTTCACAAAGCTGTGATAATAGGCGTTTGGCACACCATTTTCCATGTCTTTCAAAATGGCTGATGGATCTTCACTTCTTGGATTATCTGATGTAAAAACAGGCTCATCTGCATATTTCACAGCGATTTGGGCCATTTGAGGGCGCTTGGTTTTATCACGGTCGCCCCCGCAGCCAACTACACAGAAAATTCTACCTTCTGTTAATTCTCTACACGTAGTCAGTACATTTTCTAAACTGTCAGGTGTGTGCGCATAATCAACGATGACTGGGAAATCTTGATCACAATTCACAAGTTCGAATCTTCCTTTGACTCCCTCAAGTTCTTCAATGGCACTAACGATCGTTTCAAACGTTAAGCCTGATACAATTCCTACTGATACAGCTGCTAGAATGTTATACACATTGAATTTCCCAACAAGTGCAACCGTCACATTTTTTGTGCCGATTGGGGTGATCAAATCAAATTGTGTTCCCTTTGGTTTGATTTGAATGTTCTTTGCCATTACATCTGATTCTTGCTCTAAGCCATACGTCATAATTTCAGCAGCTGTGACTTTTTCAAAATAACTAGACGCTTCATCATCTGCATTTAAAATGGCATGCTTCGGCTTATCGTGCTGAAAGGCACTTCCGAGCTGGGAAAAGAGCAAGCTTTTTGCATGTTTATATTCTTCCATTGTGTTGTGGTAGTCCAGATGATCTTGGGTAAGATTTGTAAAGACGGCAATATCATAATCACATCCATGAACACGCCCAAGATGCAAAGCATGTGATGATACTTCCATAATGGCTGTATCTACGTCTTGATCAAGCATCTGCTTAAAGGTCTTCTGAAGGGTGACACTCTCAGGTGTTGTGTTTTTCACTTCGAGAATTTCATCGTTTACCTTCATATACATCGTACCGATTAAACCTGTTTTTTTATCGGCTTTTCTCATCATTTGTTCAATCATGTGTGTTGTGGACGTTTTCCCGTTCGTTCCTGTAATACCAATTAGATTGAGTTTATGAGTTGGCTGTTCGTAAAAAGCATCTGCCATTCTTGCAAGTGCTCTTTGAGAGTGTTTTACAATAATGACTGGTACATCTGTTAGGTGAAGTGGGTGTTCTGCTACAATCGCTGCAGCCCCGTTTTTCACTGCTTTTTCAGCGTAATCATGTCCATCTACTGTATAGCCTTTTATACAGACAAAAAGACTCCCTTTTTTCACTTCTCTTGAATCCATTTCAATGGAAGTAATCTCCGGATTTTCGTTTATCAGTTCACTGTTTTCACTTTTAAAGTATGTAAGGAGTTCTTGTAATTTCATTTCATATCAAACCTCTCAAATTCGTTCACGTGCATGTCTTGTGAAAAAAACACACAGTCTATATTTTATCGTAAAAAAAAGGATACATCCAGCGTATTCCTTAAGTTTCTCTTGGAAAAAACACACTTTATGCTCTTTTTTTAAAACGACCCTTCTCTTTCAACAAAAAGAGGCAGCCGAATGAGTGCGGCTACCCTCTGTTCATTCTTTATTATTCATCATTTAAGTATAATCGGATCGTGGAACCTTCTTTGACCTTTGTGCCGGCAGCAGGCGATTGCTTCACCACTTTACTGCCAGTTCCTGAAGCATCAATCTTTAAATTAATCAAGAGTGATTCAAGGTCAGAAACAGATCCTCCTACAAGATTCGGTACCTCAATGGTTTTTGTGTCCAGCCATTGGTACTTCTTTTCAATTTGTCCTTTTCTTTTTTTCACGCCCATTTCAGGCAGACTGTCTCGCATAATATGGCCCACAATAGGTGCTGCTACTGTCCCACCAAATTGAATCGTGCCTTTTGGGTTATCTACTGCTACATATACAACAATGCTTGGATCATCCGCAGGTGCAAACCCGATAAATGACACAATGTGGTTATTTTCCATGTACTTTCCGTCTTTTACTTTCTGTGCTGTTCCTGTTTTTCCGCCCACCCGATATCCTTCAACGAATGCATTCCGGCCAGTTCCTTGAGCGACTACACTTTCAAGGGCATACCTGATTTCTTTAGACGTCTCCGCTGAAATGACTTTCTTCTTGGCAATTGGTGATTGCTTTTTCACTACCTCTTTTGTAATTGGATCGATCCATTCTTTTGCAATATACGGCGTGTAAAGCGTTCCTCCATTTACTGCGGCTGCCACTGCAGCTACTTGTTGAATCGGCGTAACAGATACACCTTGACCAAAGGCTGTTGTTGCCTGTTCTACAGGACCAACACGATCAAGCGGGAACAAAATTCCTCTACCTTCTCCTTGAAGGTCGATTCCTGTCTTTTGACCAAAGCCGAAATTTTTAATATAAGAAAATAGTTTATCTTTTCCAAGACGGTCGCCTAGCTCGACAAATCCTGGGTTACAAGAGTTTTGTACCACTTCTAGAAACGACTGTGATCCATGTCCTCCCTTTTTCCAGCATCTGAGCCTTGCGCCATCCACTGTCACAGATCCGCTGTCAAAAAAATGATCACGTTTTAAATTTACTTTATTTTCTTCCAGGGCAGCTGCCAGTGTAATGATTTTAAACGTCGATCCTGGCTCATATGTGCTCCACACCGGTAAGTTTCGGTTAAATACTTTTGAATCAACTGATTGATAGTCAGCCGGATCAAAGTCAGGTCTGCTCGACATTCCCAGAACCTCACCATTTTTCGGATTCATGGCAATGGCAATCATGCCATCTGGGTTATATTTTGCCTGAGCATTGTCTAGTTCTCGTTCGATGATGGTTTGCACTTTTGAATCAACGGTTAATTTCATATCAAGCCCATCTTTAGGCGGTGTATAATCATCTGCTTCATCTGGCATTTTCTGCCCTTTTGCATCAGAATAAAATTTCACAGAGCCTTTTTCACCTTTTAGGTCATCATCATAGTACGCTTCTAGCCCAAGTAAGCCTTGATTATCAATTCCAGCAAAACCTAATACATGAGATAAGAAACTTCCAAACGGGTAATGTCTGATGCTGTCCTCTGCTACATAGACTCCATCTAAATCAAGCTCTCTGACTTCTTTTGCTTTTTCATGAGATACTTTTCTCCCCTCTGGGGAAATTCGTTCTATAGACGTTTTCTTGGTAACATGCTTGTACGCTTTCTCCTCAGACATATTCAGCACTGCTGCTAATTTTTTGCTTGTTTCTGCTGGGTCTTTCACCTGCCGCGGCACGACTAAAATAGAGGGAGCACTTTTGTTCGTCGCCAGCTCCACTCCATTTCGATCCAAAATATCTCCTCGTTCTGGTTCAAATGGAAGGTTACGGCTCCATGAATCTTTCGCTAAACTTGTCAGCTTCTCGCCCATAATAAACTGCACATATCCTAATCTAGTATCTATGATGAAAAAAATGATCACCCCAAACAGCAGCACGAAAAGCAATCGTTTTCTCACTGTTACACTTGACACTCGCACGCCCGGTTCACTCCTTACATATGGCTTGTTTTCATCATATGCAGGCTCGTCTTTTTATAGAACGATCTCGTCCATCGCTCAAGCAGAAGAAAAAAACCTAGCAAATGATTTGCTAGGTTTTCAAGTTAATTTGGACTTTTGAAGGTCACTGTGACGACTTTATCTGAAATCTCCGCTCCACTTTTCACGCTTTGTTTGACAGCATATCCCTGTCCATTTGTTTCAATATGCACACCTGAAATAGACGCATATTGAAGAACTTCCCTTCTGGACCAGCCTGTCATATCAGGCATTTTAATGGTTTTCCCTGCTGTTTTCAAAAAGACTTTCTGGCTTTCAGAGAATTCAGAGCCCGCATTTGGCCATTGGCGTTTAATGGATAGACCGTCACCAATGACAACAGGTGATAACTTTTTGTTTTTTGCTTCTGTTTCTGCCTGTTTCACTTCTAAATCTAGGAATGACGGCATTGTTTCTTGTTTTATTTTCTGTTTGCCAGATTTTTTATCGTCTGTTTTTGTTGGTGCGATATTTAAATAAAGCAAACTATTTTTCATCACAGGGTTAAAGATTTCTGAAACAGGGGCAGAGCCTGTTTGTGTTTCAGATAGCTGAGGCTGTTGGACAGCCACATAAACGAGTAGCTTCGGATCATCTTTTGGTGCCATTCCCATAAATGAAAAGACGTAATCGTTTCTCCCTTGAAGGTAGCCGCCAGCACCGCCAATTTGTCCTGTGCCCGTTTTCCCAGCGACATCAAAACCTTTGATTTGATATGGCTGTCCTGTGCCAATTTTTGAGGAAACGACCTCACCTAAAATGTCACGGACTTGCTTCGCTGTATCAGAAGAAATTGGTTTTCCTGCCACGGTTGGTTCGTGCTGTAAAATTGTTTTGTTTGTGTTCGGGTCTGTAATATGATCGATTACATATGGCTTCATCATCGTTCCACCGTTGGCAATGGCTGTCGCCGCTTCAATTTGCTGAATTGGGGTAATCGCGGACGCCTGACCATAAGCAGTCGATGCTTTGTCATATTCGTATCTGAAATTGATTTTACTAGACGCTTCGTTCGGCAAATCTATGCCTGTTTTGTCATAGAAATGGAATTTTTGTAAGTATTGTTCGTAGCGTGTGAAACCTAGCTTTTCTTTTGCCAGTTTCGCAAAAGCTACGTTTGAAGAACGTAGAACACCTTCATGAAAATCAATTTTTCCCCAGCCATTTCCGTTGTTATGGTCTCTTACAAGACCACCGCCTACTTTATAAGTACCAGACTGATACTTGTCACTGCCTTGGTACACTCCTTCTTGGATAGCAGCAGCAAGTGTAAAAATTTTCATCGTTGAACCTGGTTCAAATGCGTAGGAAATGACATCGTTGTTATAATTCGTAATGTCGAGTTCATTTAAATTAAAGCTTGGCCGCTGTCCCATTGCAAGAACTCTTCCAGTTTTCGGATCAACGACTGTCGCAATGATTTTCTTCGGCTTATATTTTTTAGCAACCTGCGTCATACTTTCTTCAAGAAATGCTTGAATTTTTTGGTCGATGGTCAGTGTGACGTTTTTCCCGTCTTTCGGGGCAACGATGTCTTCTTTACTATTCGGAAGTGCCCATCCGCTTCTGTCGCTGTTATACGTTACATAGCCATCTTTTTCTTTTAAATATTTATTCAGAGCCTTTTCTAGACCCATTGCGCCTGACATGTCCTTCGTCGCTTCATCTAATCTAGCATAACCGATTAAGTTCGAAGCAAACATGCCGTTTGGATAATACCTCTTTGTATCTTTTTCAAAGGCGATCCCAGGAAGTTTTAGCTTTTCAATTTTTTCCTTAGTTGAAAAACTAATATCCTTTCCAGCTTTACCAAACTCGACTTGGAATGCATCTTTTGTATTCAGACGCTTTAAAATTTCACTCTCACTCATATCAATGACCTTTGACAGCTCTTTTGCTGTCTTTTCTTTGTCAACGACATGCATCGGATGCTTTGGATCGACCGTCATTTTCTTGCTCATGATCGCAATCAGCTTATACACAGATGTATCTTCTGCAATCACATTTCCGTTTCTGTCTAAAATGGACCCTCTTTTGGCTTCAAGTGTTTTTTTCGATTGATATTGTTCATTGGCTTTTGCAGCTAACACTTGTCCATCGACGGTTCCCGTAATCTGAATATAAATAAAACGTGCAAGGATGATAAAGAAAAACAGGGCGAAGCAAATACTCGCAATTGCCGCGCCTCTGTTCATCATTTTATTCTTTTTAGGCATCGCCATGTTAATCGACCTTCTTAACATCTTTCGACATGCTTAAGCCTGCTTTTTTAGCGGCTTCAATGATTCTCTCTGGTTCACTTAGTAAATCTTTTTGCTTTTGCAGTTCAGTGATCTTTTTCGATTCTAAAGACACTTGCTGTTCTAGCTTCTGCACTTCGATATTTGCGTGATAAACAGCAAAGGCTTTCGAAATGATGAGGATCGAGCTGCACATGAGAGCCATGACAAACATGACAAGTAAGATTTTTTCACCAAGTGTAATAGAACCTCTTCTTCTAATCACAACCGATTGACCTTGCTGCTCGGTTTGATGTTGCTTTACTTCTCTTTGGTAAGCCAAATTACTCATAAGAAACCTCCTTTTTATCATCATCTATGGTGTCGTTTACTTTTTTTCTGCAATTCGGAGCTTCGCTGAACGGGCACGGTTGTTATATTCCAGCTCTTGTTCTGATGCAACGATTGGTTTTCTCGTGATCAGCTTCAGTTTTGGTTCAAGTCCTTCTGGAATCACTGGTAGTCCGTGCGGAAGTTCTGGAAGAGAAGACATTTCTTTAAATGTACTTTTACAAATCCGATCTTCAAGTGAATGGAATGTAATGACAGAAATTCTCCCCTTCGGATTGAGTAACTCTATTGCTTGTTCTAGTGCTTCTTCAAATACTTTCAATTCGTCATTTACGGCAATTCGGATCGCTTGAAATACTCTTTTCGCTGGATGTCCGCCTTTTCGTCTTGCAGGTGCGGGAATTCCTTCTTTAATGATGTCGACAAGCTCACCTGTTGTTTCAATTGGCGCTTTTTTTCTGGCTTCTTCAATTTTGCGTGCGATTTGCTTGCTGAATTTTTCTTCCCCATATTTGTAGAAAATCCGAACTAGATCTTCAAATGGCCATTCATTCACCACTTGTTTTGCCGACAAAGCAGCGGTTTGATCCATTCGCATGTCAAGAGGTGCATCATGGTGATAACTAAAGCCTCTCTCTGGTGTGTCAAGCTGAGGTGATGAAACCCCAAGATCAAAAATCACACCGTCTACGCTTGTAATTCCTTGTTCATTCAGACGTTCTTTTAAATATCGGAAGTTGCTTTTTATGAAAAGAATGTTCGCTTTAACATGTGCGAGCTTCTCTCGTGCATGATCCAGTGCAGCATCGTCTTGGTCAAACCCAATCAATGTACCTTTTTCTGATAATTGAGATAGTAAATATGAGCTATGACCTGCGCCGCCTAGCGTGCAGTCCACATATGTACCGTCTTCTTTGACGTTTAAACCGTCAACTGTTTCTTTTAATAATACTGTCTCATGTTGAAACATGATGATATGGTCCCACCTTTTTCAAATAGAAATGAATGTGTAGAAAGCTTGCTGCACAAGGGATTATTATATATCAAATCCAATCATGTTTTCAGCAATTTCAGCAAAAGAATCTTCTTGCTCTTCTGTATATTGTTCCCAGATCGACTTACTCCACAACTCAATTCGATTTGAAACGCCGATGACCACACATTCTTTTTCGAGTTTTGCATATTGGAGTAGGTTGGATGCGATGTTAATGCGCCCCTGCTTGTCCAGATCACATTCAACTGCGCCGGAGAAGAAGAACCGGGTAAACGCACGTGCATCTTTTTTCGTTAGCGGCAGTGCTTTGAGTTTCTCTTCAATTAGTTTCCACTCACTCATAGGGTAGCCAAATAAACATTGATCAAGCCCTCTCGTCAGCACAAACTGTTCTCCGAGACCGTCTCTAAATTTAGCAGGGATGATCATGCGCCCTTTTGTATCAATCGTATGTTGGTATTCACCCATGAACATGATATTAGAGCCCCACTTTCTCACCCATACTCTCCACTATCCACCACTTCTCTCCACAAAACTTATTTTACACTGTTTCCACATAAAAAAAAACCCTGAACTAGTCAGGGTTCATTAAAACTTTATTTCAAAGTTTGACAATTTGTTGCTTGTTTTGAAATGAAAATGGTAGATTTTTGAACGTTTTGAAGAATTCTGGACCATATTTGTTTAAAAAGTACATGATATTCCAAATTCTTTCTTGTGGTGCTTCGAGTGGTTTTAAACTATTTTCAATCCTTTCAAAATCTCGAAGGATGTATCCTTCCTTCTCTTCCACACGCTTTGCAACCTTTTGATAAACAAATTGAAGCTGGTCTTCTATAAATTTGGCATTTTTATCTAATAGCTGTTCAAAGCTTGGTTCGATCTCTAGCGCTTCTTGTCTCATTGCCTCGTGAACATTCGCTAATTCACGTTTGGCATGTTGAACTGATTGAACGAAGCTGTCTGGAAGACTTTGCTGAAAGTGCGCATCCTTCTTTTCTTTCACGCCTTTTGTCAGCACCTCTTCAACCGACAATTCTCTTATTGGCAGCTTCTTATCAATATGCCTTTCAAGAATGGTGACGTGCAGTCTTGGAAGAACGGGTGCCATTTTGACATCGAAGTACTCGAAGATGCCTTTCAGCTCACCCCAATAGTTCACTTCACCGTGTCCAGCCATAAAAGCAAGCGTTGGAAGAAGGGCTTCCTGCATCAATGGACGGGTCACCACATTATTGCTAAACCGCTCTGGGTGCTCCTCGACTTCCTGCAAAAGCTCATCTTTTGTCCAAGTAAGCCCCACTTCAGATATAGAAAATTGGCCATTCTCTTGTTCAATGAGGAAACGTTCATCATCATATTCGTAAAACAAGTTGGCTTGATGGTCACCAGCTTCAATAATCGGCTGATACCCCGCTTGTTTCATGGCAGCCTGCGTGTTATTTAAGCGAGCCACGATCGCATCACTCGACTCCACAATTTGCTTGAATAACGTACGTTCAAGTGGCTTCACGCCGAAGTCTCCTGAATTCAATAACAGGAGTCCATCTTCTTCAAATAGATCGCAAACAATCCACTCAAAGAAATCAGTAAACGTTTCTGATTTGCGTAAACATCGAAGAAGCTGATCAAACAAGTCATTGGTGTAAGCAGATTCCTCATAGGTTGAAAATACATCACGAAGCCATCTCTCTGTTTTCTCTTGGTGAAGAGGTGTTCTTTTCGCAGCTGTTTTTTTCACATGATGTAATGGAAGCTTTTGTTTGACTGGGCCTTTTTCGCCAGACGTGTACACAAAGTTAATTTCGTCTACGTCGTGATCTTCACCCGCTACCCAAAAGACCGGAATAACAGGAACGCCAAGCGCTGATTCTTTTTCTTTGGCAAACTGAATAATGGAAATGATTTTATGTATGGTATAAAGCGGACCTGCCAGTAAGCCTGCCTGCTGTCCTCCAACCACCATGACGCTCCGTTCATCACGGATCTTCTCAATATTCTCACGCATCGCAGCCGAATCAAATTTCGCATGATATGCGCTCATATAATCCGCTAAAGCCTCGCGCGGGAAGCTCCTTTCCATGAGATCGTCGTATCTCTTTTTCCATGTGTGCTCAGAATGTATATCATAATCAAAAAAAGCAGTCATCTCTTTTTTTTCTTCTATATAATCACGTATGAATAAATTCTGACTTCGGATGGAAAGTTCAGTCAATTGCATGTTTAGAACTTCCTTTCTTCAATAAATAGTTAGTTTCCCGAAAAAAGTATAGCATGTAAATGAGCTCACTCAAAAGATTTTGTTTGCTTTTTTTCCAATACTTCCAAGCTTCTATTCAAGAAAGTGAGGAATGGCGGCGTCATCCCTTGACCTTGAGCTTTTTTTAAAAGGTAGCCAATGATTGCTTTTCTTTCAGTTTGGCGGCCTTTGACGATATCTTGCAGCATCGACGATTGATTGGCAGCCGTTTGATGACAAATTGATTTCACATGAGCCCATAGACGATCTTTCTCAGGCAACCCTAGAATGGAAACCGCTTCTTCAAATGCACATGTCATCATATGTTCATATGCAGGGTTCGATACCAATTCCCCATTATTCACATGTAATAAAGCCGTCAACGGATTAATACACACATTGACGAGCAGTTTTTCCTCCAGTACTTTCTTCCATTCATCTGTATAAACCATTTGAAAATCGCCCGTTGACAGTTCACTACTCATAGGTCCTTTTTCCTCATGCAGAAATGCTCCCCACTTGATGACACCAATTCCTGTATGGTTTACTGCGCGATCAGACACCTTCATTGCGCCATGCTCTACTACACCAATATATAACTGATGTGCCGTTTTCCAGTTCTTTAAATCGACGAGGTGGGCCATTCCGTTCTGCAAAAATAAGATCCGCTGATGAGGCAGTCCCGATAATTCCCCTAGAACATCTTGCAGGTGATGATACTTCACTGTCACAATCAGCAAATCAAATATTCCTTTGACTCCCGTATCGGCTCCAACAGCTGATTGAATGGTTTCCCCTCTCACCATTCGTTCAATGCCTAATGCTCGAATTTCTTCTGCCTGCTGTTTTCTTCTTGTAAAGAGGGTGATGTCATGATGCTCTGATAAATAACTGGCACAAAGCAGACCAATCGCACCACCGCCAATGATTCCAATTTTCAATTGCCGCACTTCCCTTTTTCTGTTTACTTCATGTTATCAACTATTTTACCAGTTTCGTGCTACGATGCAAAAAGCAGATAACGCGCTATGATTGAATTTTTTTAATTAAAAAACTATAATAATAAGTGTAAAAACTTTTTTTAGGCGGATGGGATGAAAACGCCTTCAATGACATCACTGTCGACATTATGTGTGTAAGGGGGAAGATCACATGACACAAGTAAAACGTCTTCTGATTAACTACAAAACATTAGAGGAATTTAAACAATTTAAGGAATATGGCATACAAGAACTTTCCATGCTTGAAGACCTAGAAAGTAATATGATTGAAAATGACAGCAACTCTCCATTTTATGGGATTTACTTTGGAGATAAGCTTGTGGCACGTATGAGCCTCTATCAAGTAGATGGCTCGACGACGACGTATTTTGACCATAATCATGATTATCTAGAGCTGTGGAAACTAGAAGTGCTGCCAGGATATCAGCGTAAAGGATACGGCGAAGCGCTTGTTGATTTCGCAAAATCTTTCGGCCTTCCAATTCGAACGAATCCACGCGTCAAATCTGCCGGTTTTTGGGATAAAATGGGCTTTGAAGCGGTGAAATATGATATGGAACGCGATAAAGGAGAAAACCCACTCATTTGGGAGCCTGCACATATACAAAAGAACACAGGTGAGTCCGCTTAATCATTTTAATCAATAAGAAAACGCCCCTCTTTCCATCTGTGAGGGGCGTTTTCTTATTTTGCGTAATCTTTTAAGCTGATATTCTGTTTGACTCTTTCAACAATACCAATAAGTGCCCGGTAATCTTCTTCTGTCATTTTTAATTGACGTTTCAGCTGTTCATTTTCTTCGGTGAGTGATTTTAATTGATGCTGTGCATCTTTAAGCTCCTCCCGTAAATAAGCTGGACCAGATGGTTCTTTCTCAAGCTGCTCTAGAAACCGAATTACTTCTCGAAGCGTCAGTTCAGTCTGATCAGAAGATGCCTTCTCCTCTATGGTGAACGCATGCTGCGGTAAACCCGAAGAATGGATACCAATTTTTTTACGCAGTTCTTTTCGCTGTTTTTTGGCAAGCTCAATGCCCGCCTGGTACTGCTTTCTGACGTAAGAATTCCACCTGAATCCACATGCTGCTGCTGTTCTTGACAATGCTTTTCCCACCTCTTCAAATGCTGAAAGCTGGGTACCGCCATCTCGGATATGCCTTAAGACAACTTCTGCTAAAAGTAAATCTTCATCTTGTGTCCATGCGTCCTGCCGTGTAATCGTCAACTCATCATCCCCCCTGAATCTGAATACCACATCATATGCGCTTACTAGAGTAGATAGACTATTTGCAGGAGAGAAACCTAAAAAATAGATCAATAAAAAAACGCAAGGGAAGATTCCCTCACGTTTTTTATCAAACATTAGTTGCTTTTTACGTCTTTGCCTTTGTATGTTCCGCAAGATTTGCAGACACGATGAGAAATTTTCATTTCACCGCATTCTGGGCAAGCTACCATACCAGGTACTTGTAGTTTGAAATGCGTACGACGCAATCTTTTTTTCATTTTAGAAGTTCTTCTAAAAGGTACAGCCATTATTCCCACCTCCTTAAAGAGTTAAGATTCATTATTTTCTTCTAAGAGCTTCTTCAAGCCTTCCAGACGAGGATCAATTCGGTTTTGATGTGCATCTTCCGAAATGACCGCCCAGTCATTCCCTTCCTGTGGTGCAGCACCTTTTACGTCAGCTTGGTCGCAAAAGATTTGCATAGGCACTTCAAGAAGAATTTCTTCCTTGACTATAGGCGTTAAGTCGATGATATCGTCTTCTACAACAGATACGTCTTCATCTTCTATATCGTCTGTCTTATGAAGTACAAATAGTTCTTTTGTTGAAATCGCAAATGGATAATTTACATCAACAAGCGTTCTTGAACAAGGCAATGTCATTTCACCTGTGATGGTTAAATCAAATGCGACTTGCTTTGATTCGATCACTCCAGTCCCTTTCACCTCTACTGGTGAAATACGACGTATATCTGAATGAAGGCTAGTAAGTTCATTTAAGTCAACCGTCTCATGAAAATCGAAGCTGTTTTTAGCTTTTTGATGTAACTGATAAACTGTCCATTTCAATTGTATCACCTCTAAGAGCAACAAACATGATTATAGCTTTCATCATGCTATTTGTCAATATTTTTTCTTTACAGTCCTTCATGACGTCAAAGGGCTGTTTGACATCAGTTCTCGGAATGCCTAAACTGAAAAAAATGGTCTTCATTTTTCCCTTATGCTACTGTAGCACAGACCATTTAACCATAGCAAGAAAGGCGGAACATCTATTGAAAGCAGTGGGAGTCGTTGTCGAGTACAATCCATTTCATTATGGGCATGCCTATCATGTGAATCAGGCGAAAAAACAAACCTCCTCAGATGTTGCCATTGCCGTCATGAGCGGTTCTTTCCTCCAGCGCGGGGAGCCTGCCATCGTCTCAAAATGGGCACGTACAAAAATGGCACTGCAAAACGGGGTAGACATTGTGTGTGAGCTTCCATACATATATGCCGTACAAAAGGCAGAAACCTTCGCCAATGGCGCTGTGTCCATCCTTGATGCATTAAAATGCCATTCTCTTTTTTTCGGCAGTGAGGATGGAGAGATCAATGCATTTGAGCGCACAGCACACGCTTGGCATGAAAAAAAGGCAGAGATTGATCTTTTAACAAAAGAAAAGGTGAAAAAAGGTCTTAGTTATCCCGCAGCAGCTGCTGCTGCGTTTCAAGAAGCCATTCATTCTGAACACTTACTGGATTTGTCCAAACCAAATAACATTTTAGGCTTTCATTATGTTAAAGCCATCTTAGAGAGAGCTCCTCACATGCAGCCTTTTACGTCTCAAAGAATTGCATCTGATTATCATGATGAAGAACTGCCTAACAACCAAAAAATCGCAAGCGCCACAAGTATCCGAAAAGCATTAAAAGAACAGAACTCATTTCAAGCAGTCACGCCCTATCTCCCGGACGCTACTTTAAAGCAATTACACGACTATCATTCTTCATATGATCTTTTACATACGCAAGAAGCCTATTTTCGCTTTCTGAAACATGTTTTTCATACAATGGATACGAGTGAACTAGAGGGCATCTATGAAATTGAAGAAGGCATTGAACACCGCATGCAAAAAGCCATGACACATGCATCTTCCTACGAGGAGTATCTATCACTTGTCAAAACAAAACGATATACGTGGACAAGGTTACAGCGGATGAATACGCATCTATTAATGAACGTGAAGAAAAAGACGATGTACGAGCTGCTTGAAGAGAAAAAAGCGCCCTATATTCGTTTACTTGGAATGACAAGGAAAGGACAACAGTACTTGTCTCTTGTAAAAAAAGAGTTGGATGTACCACTTGTGAGTAAACTGTCTTCCTTTTCACATCCCGCCCTTGATCTTGATATTCGCGCTTCAAGGGTGTTCAGCCTTCCCATCTGTGAACCCATGCAAACAGAGTTAACAAAAGCAGAGTTTAAAACATCACCGATTCGATATGATGAAGAGAGCGGACTCTTTTCATCTCGATAAAAAAAGCAGCCTGATTTGCAGGCTGCTCTTTTTTATGATGCTTTCTCTTTTAATTTGTTTAAATAGTTTAGTGCGTCCTGCATGGTATCCACAGGAACGATTTTCATATCACTTTTAATATCTTTTGCTGTTTTGACTGCATTTTTGTAGTCAGAGTTTGGGTCACCTTTATCATTCGGTGCAAAGAAGATGTCTTTTCCTGCTTTGTCTGCTGCAACAACCTTTTGATCAATTCCACCAATCGGTCCGACTGTACCATCTGCATCAATCGTTCCAGTTCCTGCGATCGCATAGCCATGTGTTTCATCTTCTTTTGTCAGCTGATTGTAAATTTCAAGTGACATCATTAAACCAGCCGATGGACCGCCTATGTTTTCAATATCCACTTTCACAGAAGGAGACACTTTCACATGACGGTCTGTAAATAGTGATACGCCAATTCCCACTCGTTTTGGCTCTTCTTTAAATGGTTTTAACGTCACGTTCTGCGTGATTTCTTTGCCATTACGTTCAAGTACAAAACGGACAGTCGTGCCTGCTTTTTTACTGCTGATATACGAAACCATTTTATCTGCTGACTCATATGTATGACCGTCGACGCTTTTGATCTTATCGCCCACTTCAATCTTCCCATATGCAGGCATTCCTTTCATCACATAGCTCGCATATACCCCATTAAACGTATAATCTACTTTTTTCCCTGCTTTAGTATAAGCGGCAATCATCGCATTTTCTTGAGAACTTTTCATGAGCTGCAGCTGCCGTTTCATATAATCCTCATCAGACTCTCCGTCCGCTTTAATATTTTCTTCTGGAACGATTTCGTCATACTTGTTCATTTTTGCAAGCAAATACGTATATGGATTGGCTGGACCTACTTTAATGGTCATAAGAGAAAAGCTGCCCTTCTCGCCATATCCTCCGTCTACTTGAATGTGTGGCGCAATTTCTGTTGCATCACCTGGCTTTGTGACGTAATAGGGCAGTTTCACAAAAGTTAAGCCAAATAAGACTAGAACAACAGCAAAAAAGCTGAGCCAGCGAATATTTAATTTTTTCATTCGATTAACACTCCCATTTATCAATGACATCTTTCAGTTTTCCTTTTAGTTGGTCGGCGGCGAGTTCACCTGCTTCAATCATTTCTTGAACCTGTGTAAACGCACTAGAGCTAAAGGTCTCGAGCTTCGGCCGAATCATGAGATCTGCATGAATGGTTTGGTGACGAACCAATTCATTTTGAAGGATGTCCAAACTTTGCATAATGACATCCGATAATCTCGTTGCCTTTTCTGTTTTTTTCACCCTTGATACATCAGAGGCGATAATGAGATCTGCTCCCATTTCTTTGAGAACAGAGACAGGAATGCGGTCCACTACCGCTCCATCCACCAATTGCCTGCCGCCTATTTCATGCGGAACAAACACTCCCGGAATGCTAATGCTTGCCCTGACTGCTTGTGAGACAGACCCTTCTTTGAACACAACCTTCTCCCCTGTCTGAAGGTCACAGGCGACAATCGCAAGAGGCACGCGCATTTCTTCAATATTCTTCCCATATGTAAACGTGTGAATCAGCTGCAAAATTCGATTTCCTTTTAACAGACCGATTTTTGGCAGTGTATAGTCAGCATAATACTTTCTTCTGAAGACAAGTGCAAGTTTTTTCATTTTTTCTACGTCTTGTCCTGCCGCATAAAAGCTCCCCACAAGAGCACCAATACTGCTTCCTGCGATCATATCCACCTGAATTCCTTGTTTCTCAAGACTAGATAAAACCCCGATATGCGCCATCCCTCTGGCACCCCCGGAGCCCAGCGCAAGCCCGATAATCGGTCGTTTCATGAATCCACCCTCCTCTTTCTATGCATATATACGAATCTATAGGTCTAAACATGCCCCTTCTCATCGTATAGTAATAGAAGACAGGCTCGGCTAGCATCTCTTTTTCTTTAATCACGAGCTCGCCAATAGATTATAACGGCAAGGGGCGACATCTCCATGAAAAAATGGAACACTCTGTTCATCGCTGCTTTTTTTATCTTTTTAACAGCCACTGTGATTACACATCCACAAGCCTCTTTGCAAGCATCGAAAAATGGACTTGCAATGTGGTGGGAAGTGGTTTTTCCATCGCTGCTACCTTTTTTTATTTTGTCCGAGCTATTAATCAGTTTCGGGATTGTTAGATTTGTCGGCGTATTATTAGAGCCATTTATGCGGCCTATCTTTCGGGTGCCTGGTGTCGGCGGATTTGTATTAGCGATGGGAATGGCCTCTGGTTTTCCTTCTGGCGCTAAATTGACGACAAGACTTCGGCAGGAAGGACAGCTGACAAGAATTGAAGCAGAACGCCTTGTGTCATTTACCAATTCTTCAAACCCTTTGTTCATTTTTGGAGCAGTGGCTGTAGGATTTTTTCATCACCCAGCTTTAGGCATTGTGTTAGCCTGTGCACATTATTTAGGAAATCTCGCGGTTGGGGTAACGATGCGCGGATATAAAGCACGTCATGATGCGCACCTCAGAAGCCGAAAAGGATTTTTATTGCCTCCAATTCGAGAAGCATTCAGCACTCTTCATACGGCAAGACTCGCAGAAAAAAGACCACTTGGCCAAATATTAAGTGACGCTGTCATGTCATCTGTTCAAACGCTCTTTATGATTGGCGGCTTTATCATTTTATTTTCTGTCTTTAGTCAAATGCTCGCTGTCGTTCATGTAACAGATCTTCTCTCTATCGGGATCGGCTCTATACTGAAAACGATGCACCTTCCGCCGGAATTAGATCTAGCCATGATTGCGGGTCTATTTGAAATCACATTAGGAAGTCAGCTCACAGGATCACAAGAGGTTTCCCTGCTCGCTAAAACAATTGTGGTCAGCTTTATTTTAGGATTTAGCGGATTCTCCGTTCAAGCTCAGGTAGCCGGCATTTTGGCAGCAACCGATATACGCTTTAAACCGTTTTTCTTCGCCCGTTTGCTTCACGGTATTTACGCAGCCGTCTTTGCCTTTCTGTTATTCAAACCCCTTTATGTCTCTAAAGCAGAAATGGCGCTTCCAGCAGGGGCATTTGAAGCAAGCGAGCAAGTCGTGATGTTTAGCAGCGTTTTATGGAATCAGCTTGTATCTGCTGGTCCTCTCATCACCTTGTTCAGTCTGATCGTGTATATTGCGCTCTATTATCAGAAATTAAAAAATGGATGAGTGCACAATGCACTCATCCATTAAATTTTTCTTTCAGCGCAGCTTCGACCTCTTGCGGTACAAGCTCTTTGACTGATCCATGATACTTCGCTACTTCTTTAACAATGCTTGAACTTAAGAAGGAGTATTGATTATTCGTCATCATAAAGAACGTTTCAATGTCATCATTCAACACTTTGTTCATTGATGTCCCTTGCATCTCGTATTCAAAGTCCGTCACCGCTCTAAGTCCGCGCAAAATGACTTTCGCCTCTTTTTGTTTCGCATAATCAACGAGCAGTCCATGAAAGGATTCCACTTTGATATTTGGTAGCTCCTTTGTTGCTTGACGAATGAGTTCACATCGCTCTTCAACAGTAAAAAGCGGCTTTTTTGACGAGTTATTAAGGACGCACACATATACTTCATCAAAAATCTTTGCCCCTCTTTTGATAATATCCAAATGGCCCAATGTGACTGGATCGAAGCTACCCGGACAAACGGCTATATTCCCCATGCTTTAATTTCCCCGCTTTCTATAGATCGTAATGCCAGTCATTCCGTACATTTCCTGCCTTGAGATATGTAGCTGTCCTGCTTCCTCTGGCAGTGTCACATCTTTATCGTGCTCACACACAATGACGCCATCATCTGCTAATAAGGAATGCTCATCAATCGTATCAAGAAGTGCTTTCAACTTTTGATCTTTATACGGCGGATCAAGGAAGATGGCTTGAAAAGATTCTTCTCGCTTCACTACAGCAGCGAGTGCACGGTTTGCATCATTTCGAAACACTTCACTTTGATCCATCAGCGACAATTGATTCAAGTTGCCTTTAATCGTCTGAATCGCCTTCATATCTCGATCCACAAATATACAATGATCGAACCCTCTAGAAAGCGCTTCAATACCTAAACCACCACTTCCAGCAAATAAATCAAGGGCCCATCCCCCATCAAAATACGGTCCAATCATATTAAAAATGGATTCTTTTACTTTATCTGTTGTTGGTCTTGTTGATTGGCCGGGTACGGCTTTCAGCGTGCGGCCTTTTTTTGTTCCAGAAATCACTCTCATTTTTCCACCACTTTTTCTGCTTGCATCTATTGAATATTGTTTGATGACAAAAAATTCAACATTATCTTACCATATCCACTCCACATGGGACAATGCACTGAATTCCATTCATTTTCTATGTATAGATCACAAAAGAGAGGGTCATACTACTGTTAACAGCATCTGATGTGGTGCTGTTGCCAACCGCGGAGAAGACTTACGTTTCCCCATAAGTTCTTCCTCCGGTTTCTCCTCTCCCTTTGCCTTCTCCTTAATGAATCATTAAGAATAGAAGGACCCCGCGGGTGATGCCGCGGGGGTTTTTTTGTGTCTTTAAAAGCCCACCTTATAGTCATACTCTTTTGCTTTGTCCAATTTCGATTCGTACTCTAATTTAATAAAAGGTTTATAGGAAGGCTCAACACGTTTCACAAATGGCAATGAACTGAGCTTTGCCATGTGGCGCTCAAGATCATTCATATCACAATAAATCACTGCATATTTCATTTTCCTTGAAATATAGTGAACATTCCCAAATTTCCTTAGCGCTTTTGACTGCTTTAACGAATGCAGCCAAACGACCATCCCTTGACGTTTGGTATCCATCTTTTCACCTGCCGCTTTTCAATTCTTTCCGTTCATTATGTAAAAGACGAGACGTTCAAGTCTCGTCAAGATACTTTACAGCCACAGCTGCCTCCTGATCCACAGCCACCGCCGCATGATGATAGACCATCAAAATATGGGTTCCCTGTTGGAACTTTAATATATGCTGATACAGCTTGACCGATTTCAATACTAATCTCATCTAAGATGGATTGAATCGCTGTTTCTGCTTTTTTGAAATCAACCACTGTATCGTGAAGATCTAGCTTTCTTTTGACCTCACGCATTTCTTTTGAGATCGTTCTATAGTCCGGATGGTATTTGCCGAACCGCTGCACATCTTCATATTGCTCTTTTACTTTTGTAAAATGGGCAATAATTTGTTGGGCTTCTTCGTCTTGCTGGAGACGCTTAAAGCAGTTGCGGTAATGTTCAGCCTCCTCCGACTGAAGAATCATGGCAGCCAATTGATTTGCTTCCTCTTGGAGCTCCACAGATTCGATTGTCGCATACATAAATGTTGCACCTCCAATTCATAGTTTACCACGAAACCTATGGATCAGAAAATGCTTTTACGTGACAAATACATCCCATGTCTCTCTTTTCTGCTTATATTCAGGGTGACGAGAATTTAGCACAACGGTCATTTTATGCTTTCCTTTTGAAAGGTGCTTGACCACAAACGCCGCAGTATACTCATTGCCTGCCCGTTTCCCGTCTACATACACAGTAAAATACCCCGCCTTCTTATCCTTTTTCAAGGGTGAAGGTTCAAGGTGAAAATCTTGAAGTGTACTTTCTATATACACAACAGATCCCTGCACTTTGTATTTTAAAAAGCCTTGCTGCTTCATTTCACTTTGCGTCTGCTGCATGACTGGTATTGCTGGTTCTTGCCTAGTTACTTGCTCTTGATCATGTTGACTTTGACATCCGGTGAGAAGAAAAAGCAATGCGCATATTGACAGCATCCATTTCATGTTCTGATTCTCCTTTCGTCTACTTTCATAGGATGCTCATGAAATAGACATCTTAATCAACTCAAAAAAAGCCTCACCCGGCTCCATTTTGATTGCGCATTGCTTGGAACATCTGGATCATCATTTCAGCCATTTGGACACTATTGCTCAACTGGCTCACACGATGAGGAATGGTTTTTTCGTAAAAGTTCATTTTATCTAATTCAAACGAAGTGACATTTTCAGGATGCCGCGTTAACTGTCTATACCAGAGTGGGCGCTGCCTGATGAATTTGATTCGATCCTCTTCGGCCATGACAAACTCTTGTACTTCTCTCCGCACCAAAAGCATCCCCTTTCAATTAATCTTTCCTGAAGGAGAATGGGTGCTGGCTGCCTCCAGATGAACCCTTCTTTGAGCCATTTGATGAAAATTGACCGAGTAAGCTTTGTAAAGAGGAAATAGACTGGCTCATTTTATTAATTTGTTCATTCATTTGATCAGTGTCCATTTTTTTCACTGCAGAAACCATTTTAGACATAAAATCTGCTTTTCCCGGTTCACTTTGCTTAGTGGCTTTTTCTTCTTTTGCTTCTTCCGTTTGTGTTTGCCGGTAAGGAGACCACATGTCATCTTCCTCACCAAACATGACCCAATTCTCGTATAAACTTTGCCAGCTTTTTTCTTGCGTCTGCACTTCTTGAATTAATTTCGGATGGCGTCTGACGAACTGTTTAAATTCATCAATGGATGTTTGCTTTTGCTTATTTGTCATATCCTCACCCCCCATACAAATGCCTACTATACTATATACATCTGGGTCTATTTTGGTGAGCCCTTTTCATAAAAAAACAGCCGCCATCTGTGCGCAGCTGTTTAGAGGATTAAGACGTTTTCTTAATGAAGTTTTGTGTATAGTACTTTTCTTTCACACCAACACCAAGGTGCGTGTAATCTTGATTTAACAATGCCTTCCGGTGACCTTCGCTATTCAGCCAGCCTTCTACAGCTGCAGGGCCATCAACATAATTATACGCAATGTTTTCCCCCGCAAGCTGAAATGCGACCTCGCCTCTTTCTAACCGGTCTTTCAGCGTGCCGTATTTTTTAGATTCATGTGAGAAATAATGATGATCTTTCATGTCCTCACTATGCATGAATGCCACTTCAGAGGTTTCATCGTCCCACTTTAAGGTCGGCAGTTTGTACTTATGGCGGATAATATTGGTCATATCAAAAATTTGTTTTTGACTCGACGCTTCAATATCCTTCCACTTTTCGCCTGATATCGCCTCAGGTTCAATTAATTGACCTCGATAAACGACTTCATACGGCTTTTGTTTGACAAATGTATCTGCGTTAAAGGCTCGAATGCTCGAAAGAGTGCTTTCAAACTTATCCATGTAGAGCTGGACATACACATCATCTCCCACTTTCACCGTCGGCCTGGTATTCATATCATCTTCTGAGAATTCAAAGCGATATGAATTTCCCTCGTCCTCTACATGAATGTAAGGAGCGATTTGTGTTTTTTTAAATACTTCACTTGTGGCTTGACCGATTTTAAACGGCTCAACATTCAGCCCATCCCCTGTCGCAAACAAGGTCACCACTTTACTGTCCTTTACCCCTACTTGAATATAGTGTTTCTTCGATTGATTGTATATCCACCAGTCATAATCATATGCGGAAGGATCAATGCGATCTGGTTCCCCTAGCTGTTTAAGCACTTCGTTTGAAGACTTCCCCATAAAGGACATGAGCCCTTTTTTCGGAATGTTGATCGGCTTATCGCTAGATGTTTCTTCATTAGACACCTTCGGCTCATTGCTGTTTTCTTTTTCTGGTGAAGATCCATATTGAATAAACAGAACGTACGTTCCAGATATAATCAGGAGGATGAAGAGTGTTTTCAGCACAGTTTTCAAATAAACACCTCCGTTAAATTGGCAAGGTACAAAAAGTACCTTCTACTGTCATTTAAACAAAACTTGCTCCATTTATCAACGACAATACAGCCTATTTAACACGAATTTAAAATATGCCCCTCCTAATGAAGAAATCCTTGGCCATGATCCTGGTCTTGTTGAGAGATTTCCGTCAGAGCATCACCTGCACGATCGTTTGATAAATCTTCAACTGATAAATCCCCAAGGGCTACGATTCCTGTGAGTGCCCCATTTTTGACAACCGGGATACGGCGGAGCTGATGTTCTGACATCAACCGGACAATTTCTTCTAGGGTTGCATCTTCTTCAGCTGTCAAAACTTCCTTCGTCATGAGGACACCTACCTCTTGTGAGTTCGGCTTTTTCTCAGCAATACCTCTAAGTACAAGGTCGCGGTCTGTGACAATACCAACAAGCTGATCTCCGTCGACTACTGGAATGGCACCAATGTCAGCATCTTTCATTTTGACTGCCGCTTCATACGCATTGTCGTCCTTTTGCAACGTCACTACTTTTTTCGTCATGATATCTTTGATTTTTTTCGTTTTCACGTTGATTCCTCCATCCGTTATTTTCTTTATTACTGTAACCAGCTTATAAAAGAACATACCTTTCACAGTTGAAAGTTTAACGCTTTCATACTATGATTGTCAGTAAAGGGAATTTTTATAAGGAGGGGTTTTGGGTGAAGTTTGAAGGTACGGGGATTGAAAATGTATCAGCTGACTTAAATAAATTGGATTTCATTATGGAAAGTGAAGGATTTGTACGAGCCGATCAATGGGATTATGAGCGTGTGACGTACGACAGGAAGTATAACATGGTAGAGGGGACGTTTTACTTACGGATCTCTGGCTACGCCACTGAAGGAGATGTTGGCTCCAAAAAAGCCCACATCCAGCTGCTGACACCTTTACTTGGAAAACACTATTATCCGCATGGTGTTGAATATGGAGAAGGCGAAGATTTCCCTAAATCTCTTATTCAATCAAGCAAAAAAACGCTGAACCAATTAAAAGAAAAACTAGAAGCGATAACTGCTGAAGCATAAAAAGCACAGCCCTTGCGGCTGTGCTTTTCATTTATTCATATTTCGGAATGAGCGCATCTGGTACGGCATCTTTCGCTCTTTCTTTTCTCGCCCAGTCAAAGAAGACAACAGCAAGAATCGATCCGTATACAATCTCTTGAATGATTTTCATCAAAATAGCACCTAGCTGCTGATCTTCTAGCAGCGGCAATGTATGAAACATGTCAGGTCCTGTAAGCGCAAGACCAGCAAGCATATCACTCGGTACGCATAGGTGCAGTGCTTGTATCCATGCACCGGCATCTGAATAAGTGGCATAGATAGGCGCTTCACTAAACATAATGAGTGCGCAGGCAGGTGTCATTAAAATCCCATCTGCCATAATATATCCAAGCTTTAAGATACCTGTAATCTGCGGCTGACTTTGCACTTTATGGACAAGCGGCCACCACATGAAAAAGGCAGCGATAAAAATGACAACCGTCATCAATGCGTGATAAAACGGATCTGTTTTAACAAAATCGAACACAAGCGGAATATGATAAAGCGAAAACAACCCGTTAAATCCGAGCAAGGCAATCAACGGCTTAGAAAACAAGCGGAAAATCGGCTGAATACCCCGTGTTTGAATGATCCGCTCCCAAATCGCCGCAGGTAAACCTGTAATAAGAAGCGGCGGGATGACCAAATAGAGCACTGCCATTTGCGCCATATGCGCACTGAACATAATATGCCCCATTAAATCAATCGGGCTCCCCTTCACTGCGTAAAGCAACACAAGCCCCGTGAGAAATAGCGTTTTCTCTTTCACCGTCGCACGGTGCTTGCCCTTCGTCACGAGAAGCAGATAAAAAGCGGCTGCTACTACAATACATGTCAAATAGTAAGGACTCCATAATGCACGAAATCCAAATATCTCTAAGTTTTCCATTGCTGCGCCTCCTTCAAGGGCAAAGCGAGCTTACCACCAAATAATGGTCAAAAAGGCTAAAACGGTAATAAACGCGACAAACACACCTGAGTAAAGAAACAACGCGGGTGTTTCATGCCCTTTTTGGTTCATGTGCATAAAATAATAAAGCTGAAAAGCCACCTGAATCACTGCAAGCAGTAAAATAAAAGGGACAGCGAACCAATTTCCGACGTCTTCAGAGGCGATTGTTAAAAAGGCAACAAACGTTAAACCAATCATCAAGCCGAAAGAAATGAGCTGATGCTTCATTTCTTCGGCATTTTTCTTTTTCCGATAGACAAGATCGACTTTGGACTGATTTGTGTTTTTATTTCCCATTCTTATCCCACCATTCCCATTAAATATACAACGGTAAAGATGAAGACCCACACAACATCAATGAAGTGCCAATAAAGGCTCGCCACATAATATTTTGGTGCATTGTATAAATCAAGTCCGCGTCTCATATTCCGAATCATCAGAGCGGTGATCCAGCATAGCCCGAATGCAACGTGAGCCCCGTGTGTTCCAACAAGCGTATAGAAGGAAGAGCCAAGTGCAGAGCTCGTAATGGTAAATTCATACGCATGCACATAATGATAAAACTCATAAATTTCTACCCCTAAAAATCCAGCACCTAAAAGAACGGTTACACCTAACCAAAGCTGCATTTTTTTAAAGGCAAAGTTTTTCATATGATACATAGCATACACACTCGTTAAACTGCTCGTTAACAGAAGCATTGTGGCAATAAAGACAAGTGTGAGGTCAAACATTTCAGTTGTTGTTGCGCCGCCTGCATTTGAATTTTTCAGCGCCAAATAAGTGGCAAACAAAGATGCAAACAGGACCGTTTCTCCCCCAAGAAACAACCAGAACCCAACGAACTTATTCTTTCCTTCTAACGTGGCTTTCTCAGGAGAAGCCGGAAAGGTTTCCGCTGTCATTTTTTGTGGTTCCATTATGCTTTCACCCCTTTGTCATCGTCATCCGTCAAATCTTCTTTGTGAATATGGTATCCATGATCATCTTTAAGAGAGCGAACGAGCATGGTCGCAAACGTGATCCCAAGACCAATGAAGATCACCGGTAGACCCCAGCTGTGTTCTTGACGATACATAAAACCAAACGCTGACACAAATAGACCGAATGAGATAATGATAGGCAAGATGGAATTATTCGGCATGTGAATATCATCGAGCGGTTCAGATGCTGTCATTCCTTTTTTACCATCCATTTTCTCAATCCATAATGGATCAAGTCCCCGTACAAGAGGCAGCTGCTTAAAGTTATATTCTGGCGGAGGTGAAGATACTGCCCATTCAAGCGTTCTTCCATCTCCCCAAGGATCGCCCGATACACGCTCCCCTTTTGCTGTCGTCCAGATGATATTAATCAGCATGATGACAACTGCTACAAACATGAACAGTGCCCCAATCGTACTGACCAAGTTCCCAAGGTCTAGACCCTGACCTGGCAAGAATGTAAAGACTCGGCGCGGCATGCCCCAAAGACCGAGAAAATGCTGGATAAAGAACGTTAAATGGAAACCGACGAAAAACAGCACAAAGCCAATTTTCCCAAGCTTCTCATTCAGTATTTTCCCAAACATCTTCGGCCACCAATAATGCACACCAGCTAAAATACCGAAGACCACACCACCGATAATGACATAGTGGAAATGCGCCACAACAAAGTACGTGTCATGGAACTGATAATCCGCTGCTGCTGCTGCAAGCATGACGCCGGTTACACCGCCAAGTAAGAATGACGGTATGAACGCAACTGAATATAGCATCGGCGTTGTAAACTTCACATTACCGCCCCATATGGTGAGCAACCAGTTAAACACTTTAATTCCAGTTGGCACCGCAATCGCCATTGTGGCTACGGCAAAGATCGCATTGGCAATTGGACCAAGTCCTGTTGTGAACATGTGATGCGCCCACACCATGAATCCAAGGAAACCAATTAATACAGTCGCAAACACCATGGACGAATAACCAAACAATCTTTTTCTTGCAAACACCGGAATGATCTCAGAGAAAATCCCAAATGCCGGCAAAATCAAGATATACACTTCTGGGTGTCCAAAAATCCAGAACAAATGCTCCCAGATGATTGTATTTCCGCCGAGCTCTGGATTAAAAAAGCTCGTATCAAACATTCGATCAAGCATCAGCATCGCAAGTCCTGCTGTCAGCGGCGGGAATGCGAATAAAATTAGTGCAGATGCCACAAACGTCGTCCAGGTAAAGAGCGGCATTCTCATATACGTCATACCTGGCGCTCTCATATTAATAATCGTTGCAAGAAAGTTGATTCCGGCAATTAGCGTACCAATACCCGCTATCTGCAACCCTAAAATATAGAAATCCATGCCGTGCCCTTCTGAATTCAGCGTGAGCGACGCATAGGCAGTCCAGCCTGCATCAGGTGCTCCGCCCATAAACCATCCAAGGTTTAAGAAAATTCCTCCGAAAAAGAACAGCCAAAAACCAAGTGAATTCACAAATGGAAACGCTACGTCACGTGCACCAATTTGAATGGGTACAACCGCATTCATTAATGCAAATAAAAGCGGCATTGCTGCAAGGAAAATCATCGTTGTTCCATGCATCGTCATGACTTCATTGTAAAACCCTGCACTCACAAAATCATTTTCAGGGATGGCTAGCTGAATACGGATAATCATCGCTTCCAGGCCACCAATTAAAAAGAAAAATCCCCCTGCCACTAAATATAGTATGGCAATTTTTTTGTGGTCAACCGTCGTTAAGTAATCCCATAAGACAGCGCCAAACCCCCGCTTTTTAGCTATTGTACTCACCATGAAATCCCCCTCTTATCTCCCATTTGCCCCTTTTCATATCAATGTCTATCTTCACGTTCTAAAACAGACTATATCTGACAGATGACTTATTCTTGGATGTAGAGACTTATTCGGGAGCTCTTAACAAAAACTTCACATAGATCGTATACCCTTTTGAATGTGCACCACTTCAAGCTGCTCAAGGCATTTACTGTATTTGAAGACCTTTTAAATACTCGTAGAGTGCATCTGCTTCTGAGTCATTTAGTTTAGGGTACGTCCCTGTCATCTTATTACCTGGTTTAAAGCTCTCTGGATCTTTCAGCCATGCTTTGACATTTTCTTTGTTCATGTCTTTAATTCCAGCTACTTTTGTCCGCTCTCCGAAGGTTGCAAGGTTTGGTGCAGTCCTTGCCGCCTCTGGTCGTTCATCTCCAGGCTCTACCGCATGACAGCTTAAACAGTTTTTCTCTTTAAAGAGTTTTTCACCCTCAAGGGCTAGATCTGACGTAGATGCAGGCTTCTTATAATCTGCCATCTTTTTCGTCCAGCCTAAAAACTCATCTTGAGAAAGCGTTTTAACTTTAAAGTCCATTAAAGCATGTGATGGACCGCAAAGCTCCGCACATTTCCCATAGAAATATTCTCCAGCATCTTTCGTTCGTTTTGAGTCAAATGTTAAATAAAACTTGTTCTCGTTGTCTGTATTTGTATCAATTTTACCCCCAGCTGATGGAATCCAGAATGAGTGTTTCACATCAGATGCTTTCAGCTTAAAATAAACCTTTTGATCAGTTGGAACAATCAATTCCTGACTTGTCACAATCCCATAATCAGGGTATTCAAATTCCCACCAATATAAGCTGGCTCTTACATTCACAACAAGTGTTTTTTCAGGATCTCGTTTTTTCTTATCCATGGCGCTTGTATCCCCTAGCTCAAGCGTGTATGCCACAACAGGTACAACGAGAATAATGAGTAGAAGTATCGGAATCGCTGTCCACGTAATTTCGAGGTTACGGTTCCCTTCTACCTGTTTAGGAATCGTATCTTCTCCCACTTTAGAACGTTTGAATTTAATGATGACGTAAAAGAAAATGATCGATACAACAATAACGACAAGAACCATAATAAGTGTACTCAGTACCGTTAGGAAAAACTGTTTATCTGCTACTTCCCCAACTGGCCTCAGTGTTGATAAGTATGGTTCACCGCAGCCCGCCAAAACGAGCGTCAGTAAGAGAAACAGTGAATAAACACGCCATTTTCTTATCATAATTTGTCCCAACCCCTTTTGCTTGATCTCCTTTGCCTTTCGGTTTTACCTCTTATTTATAAAATCACCTTTCACCCATCCATAACCCCCGCCTCTTATAAAAGCACTTACATTTCCTCTTTTCATAAAAAAATGATGTTTTTACTCAAAATACCATCTATGTATAAACAGAAAGCCGCCTAAATAGAACTGAATATCAGGCGGCTTTCATAGTTGTAAGAAAATGTTGTGTTATAAGATATAGCCATTGTTTTGATGTGATCAAAGTGTATTTCACTCTAGAATAGTGTAATAATAATCATCGCAACGAAAAAGATCGTTAAGTAGTTTAATGAATAAACGAACATGAGTGTAGACCACTTCATGATATCTTTCATTTTAAAGCCCATAAGACCAATGACGAGCCATCCAATGTTCAGCAATGTGCCAAGTGCGACAATCGGCCATCCTAATCCACCTAAGAAAAATGGAAGCGGAAGAAGACATGCTGTCCAAATGATGATTTGGCGTTTTGTGACTTCAAAGCCGTAAACAACTGGCAGCATTGGAATACCTGCTTTGCGGTAATCTTCCGTTTTCTTAATCGCAAGTGATAAGAAATGTGGAATTTGCCAGATGAACATAATCATAAACAGGACCCAAGCCGTTGTGTCGATGGTACCTGTAACAGCTGTCCAGCCAATTAATGGCGGAACCGCACCAGATACACTTCCAATGACTGTATTAATGGTGTAATGGCGTTTAGACCACATCGTGTATAGAACTGCATAAGTAAAGACACCGATAAATCCAATCACTGCTGATGTAACAGTTGTCATCAGAAGCATAATCAGTCCAAGTACAACAAGCAGAATACCAAATGCATACGCTTGACCTGGCTGAACTTTACCTGTCACCGTCGGTCTTGTTTTTGTTCTTTCCATTAGTATATCAATATCACGGTCAAACGCATTATTAATGGCGCATGAACCGGCAATAATAAGAGAAGAACCAATCATTGTTAACAGCACAATATCAAGATTCCCAAGGAAACTCATACCTGTAAAATAAAAAGCAAGCCACATTCCAGTAAAAGTTGTAATGAAATTGGAATTGACGATGCCCATTTTAATAAGAGCAAGAAAATCTTTTAAAGCGGTTGTTTCTTCTATTTGTCCATGAATAGCTGCTTCCGCGGCTGTTTTGGAATTTGCCAATGTGTATAACCTCCCTTGCCCAAACCTTCAAACGAACGAATAAAACGTAAAATCGTTACAACTCTATCATACAAGATAAAGAGCTGTAAAAAAACATCCTATTAAATAATAAACGACAAACTTGAAGTTATTTGTGAACTTTTCGTGAATTTATTAGGATGTGCGTTTCAGAAGGCGGTGCAAAATGAAATATTCTCTCCTCTATTTCTATCAGACTGTCAAAGAAAGATCAAGCACTCTAAATCTGTAAACTTTGTGAACTAACATATCATTTTTTTGTGAACTTTGGTCATTATGAATTGCAACAGAACACGCATTTGGCTTAAACTTGAGAGCATGTGAGGTTTTCATTTAGATCAGAAGTTATTTAGAGAAGGTGAAATCATTTGATGAAATTTGCTTTAAGGTTATTGAGCGTTGTCACAACATTTGTGATGCTGATCGTTCTGATTGGCGGTGCGCTTGTGACGAAAACTGGCTCCGGTCTTGGCTGCGGCAGACAGTGGCCCCTTTGCCACGGTCGTTTCTTTCCAGAAATGAACCCTGCTTCCATTATCGAATGGAGCCACCGCATGTCAACAGGAGTTTCCACCATTCTTGTACTGGCACTGGCGGTCTTATGCTGGAAAAAAATCAGTCCAGTATTCCGTGAAACCAAATTTTTGGTCATCATGTCCATTATATTCTTACTGCTTCAAGCGCTGTTAGGGGCACTCGCCGTTGTGTTTGGTTCTAACGCACTTGTCATGGCACTGCACTTCGGTATTTCACTGATTTCTTTTGCTTCCATTTTACTGCTGGCACTGCTTGTGTTTGAAGCAACCAGATCTGAAACAAAGCTTGTGAAGCCGCTTCATATCGGCAAAAGAATGCAGTTCCATATTTATGGGTTGATCACATATACGTATATTGTGGTGTATACGGGCGCCTATGTGAGACATACAAAATCAAGTCTTGCATGCTCTGTCTTCCCATTTTGTTCAAAAGACGGCGCACTTCCAGCGTATTTTAATCAATGGGTTCAAATGTCTCACCGAGCAGCAGCCCTTCTTTTATTCGTTTGGATATTTGTTGCGATGTTCCATGCCCTTAAACATTATAAAGAACAAAAGCAGCTGTATTATGGATGGATCATTTCAGCCATTTTGATTACACTTCAAGCGATCTCTGGTGTCATGTCTGTTTATTCTCAGCTCGCACTCGGTTATGCGCTTGCTCATTCATTCTTTATTTCTTGTTTGTTTGGTGTACTATGCTACTTCTGCTTACTCATTGCCCGGTTTAAATATGAAAATAGAGAGCCTTTCAGATAAACATACAATCCCCCTTTCATCCGAAAAGGGGGATTTCTTTTATGTTTGTTTCGCTTCTTCAAATAGCGAAATGGCTTTTTTCCGTCTTTCTTGATGATCGACTGTAGGCAGAGGATATGTATCCCCCAGCACACATCCCGATTTCATTTGCTCATCTATCGGCATTTTACTCGGTTCATGAATCCATTTTTCATTCACATGCTTAAGTTCTGGCACATACCTTCTAATATATTCTCCGCTTGGATCAAATCGTTTCGACTGGGTCGTTGGGTTAAAAATACGGAAGTAAGGAACAGCATCCGTTCCGACAGAGGCTGCCCACTGAAATCCTCCAATATTCGAAGCCTCATCATAGTCGACAAGTTTTCTTGCGAAATACGCTTCGCCCATTCTCCAATCGATGAAATAATCTTTTGTCAGGAATGAAGCCGTCACCATTCTCAAACGGTTATGCATCCAGCCTTCTTCATTTAACTGTCTCATCCCAGCGTCAACGAGCGGGAAGCCTGTTTGTCCTTTACACCAAGCTTCAAAAAGTGTCTCATCATCATTCCATTTTATGTGTTGAAAGGAGGCGTTGATTTCTTTTTCTTTCATCTCTGGATAATGCGCAAAGATCATATGATAAAAATCACGCCATGCCAGCTCTTTCATAAATGTTTCCTTGCCCTCATCTTCAAAAAGTTCTTCCTCATTGACCGCATGAAAGATTGTGCGAATAGAAATGGTCCCGGTTTTTAAGAACCGAGACAGCTTGCTCGTCCCAAAAACAGACGGAATATCTCGTTTCTCATGATAATGCGTCAATCTTTCTTGAATAAAGCCGCCTAGCGTGCTCATCGCTTTGTCTGATCCAATCTGATCGAATTTCCTTGTACATTTCTTGATGATGTCCCTCAGTTTCTCGTCTCCCTTTTCAGAAAGTGACTCATCACAAATCGTATGCTTGCTGCTCAGAAATGATTTGTCAACTTTTATCACAGACTGCTTCTCCTGCTTCCGCCACGCTTGGTAGTATGGAGTAAACACTTGATAATGAGAACCATCCGCTTTTAAAATATCTCTCGCACCATGCAGATGCGTATCTTGCCACTTTGACACATGAATGCCCTTTTCTTCTAAGATACGGGTCACTTGCTCATCACGTGTTCGACCATTTCCTACTTCGTCCTCATTAAAAAAGACCGCATTGATGTCATAAGCATCCAGGAGCTTTTGAAAAGCGAACAAAATATCATCATGAATGAGATGAACATACATGTGAGATTCTCTCGCTTCCTTGACGAAATTGGCCAAGTTTTGAAAGAAATGTTCGTTGTTCAAATCCAGTTCCATTTCTGTAAAAAACGGATCTAGATGATAAAAAGCAAATAATCGGTACTGATGTTTTTTTGCATATGTGATCGCTTTTGATAAGGCGATATGATCATCCAATCGCATATCTCGGCGAAACCAAATCACGACAATTTCCACTCTTTCTTCACCTCATTCTATAGTGTAATCACTCTATCGGCCGGCTGCACATTTTAATGCGCTCAAAAAAAAGACACATCGCAGTGGATGTGTCTCACTCATTATTCAGGCTTTAAGACAATCAACAGATCTCCAGTTTGAATCCCTTCTCCATTCGTGACATGAATTTCATCCACGACTGCTGAGAACGGTGCTTGTACCGTCGTTTCCATCTTCATCGCTTCATTGATCATCAAGTGCTCACCTTGAGAAATTTTCTGTCCTTTTTCAACAAGCACTTTGATCACAGTGCCTGGCATCGATGCGGCAATGTGATTTGGATTTGAGCGATCTGCCTTCATTTTTTCTTGAACGGAGGATTTGATGCTTTCATCCTTAATGACCACTTCACGCGGCTGTCCATTCAGTTCAAAGTAAAGCACTCTTGTAGCGTCCGGATTCGGTTCTCCAATGGACACGAGTTTGACAATGAGGGTTTTCCCTTTTTCAATTTCTACCTCAATTTCTTCACCAAGTCTCATGCCGTAGAAGAAGGTTGGTGTGTCAAGAACAGAGATGTCTCCATAGCTTTCTGCTGTTTGAACAAATTCAGAAAAGACTTTCGGGTATAAAGCATATGCAATGGCATCTTGTTCTGTCAACGTCAGATCATGTGATTCTTTGAACTGCTTTTTGATTTCTTCAAAGTCCACTGGTTTCAGTTTCTCACCTGGTCTGACAGTAAGCGGCTCCTCCCCTTTTAAAATCAGCTTTTGCAATTTTTCTGGGAATCCGCCATGAGGCTGTCCTAAATAGCCTTTAAACAATTCAACAACCGAATCTGGGAAATCCAGTGTTGCTCCTTTTTCATAAACATCCTCTTCTGTCAGATCGTTTTGCACCATATAAAGTGCCATATCTCCGACCACTTTAGAAGATGGTGTCACTTTCACAATGTCACCAAACATGTCATTTACACGTCTGTACATTTCTTTTACTTCATTCCAGCGGTCGCCAAGGCCGACCCCTTTCGCCTGCTGTTGCAGGTTACTATACTGGCCACCAGGCATTTCATGCTCATAAATTTCTGTATGCGGTGAATTCATTCCGCTTTCAAACTCATGGTAATATTTTCTGACGGAATCCCAATATTGAGAAAGACGTTCAACCGCTTGAACATTCATTTCGGGCTTTCTTTCATGTCCGTCTAAAGCATAATATAATGAGCTCGCACTTGGTTGTGATGTGAGCCCCGCCATAGAGCTGACAGCAACATCAACAATATCAACACCTGCATCAATCGCTCTTGCATAGGTGAAGAGTCCATTTCCACTCGTATCGTGTGTATGAAGATGGATTGGAATCGTGAGCTCGTCTTTTAGAGCCGATACAAGCTCATAAGCCGCTTGAGGTTTTAATAATCCCGCCATATCTTTGATGCCTAAAATATGAGCGCCTGCGGATTCAAGCTCCTTCGCAAGAGAGACATAATATTTCAAATCATATTTCGGACGTGATGGATCAAGAATATCACCTGTATAACAAATCGCTGCCTCTGCCACTTTGCCGGATTCACGAACAGAATCAATGGCAAGCGTCATGCCTTTGACCCAGTTTAGACTGTCGAAAATACGGAAGACGTCAATGCCTGCCTCTGCCGATTCCTTTACAAATGCTTTAATCACATTATCCGCATAGTTTGTATATCCGACAGCGTTTGATGATCTTAATAGCATTTGGAACAAAGTGTTTGGCACTTCTTGACGAAGCTCTTTCAATCTTTCCCAAGGATCTTCTTTCAAGAAACGATATGCCACATCAAAGGTAGCACCGCCCCACATCTCCATACTGAATAACTCTGGCCATAAACCTGCTGTTGGCTGAGCAACTTTCTTTAAGTCGTGTGTTCTAAAGCGTGTTGCAAGCAGGGATTGATGTGCGTCTCTAAAGGTTGTATCCGTTAAGAGTACACCGCTTTGCTCTTTCACCCAATTGGCGAGCCCCTCAGGTCCATGCTTGTCTAACAATTGTTTCGTTCCAGAAGGAATCGTTTCATGGACAGCAAGTTTCGGCACATTTGGTTGATCAAAATGAGGCTTCTTATTTTCCGAAATACCAGGGAACCCATTAATGGTAACGTTACCAATATAAGTAAGCATTTTCGTTCCGCGGTCTTTTTGCTTAGGAAAGTTAAATAGCTCTGGTGTCGAATCAATAAACGATGTATCATATTCCCCTCTTAGAAACTTCTCGTGCTTTGCAACGTTTTCAAGAAACGGGATATTTGTTTTAATGCCGCGAATCCTGAATTCTTGTAAATTTCGGACCATTTTAGCCGCAGCTTGATCGAAAGTAAGTGCCCAAGTAGACAGCTTGACCAACAGTGAATCGTAAAAAGGCGTAATCACCGCACCTTGGAAGCTGTTCCCTGTATCAAGACGTACACCAAAACCACCGCCTGAACGGTAAGCCATAATTTTTCCTGTATCTGGCATAAAATCATTCAAAGGATCTTCTGTTGTGACCCTTGATTGAATGGCAAATCCATGTGTAAAGATATCTTCTTGCTTTGGTATCCCGACTTCTTTGCTGTGAAGGTCATGTCCTTTTGCGACAAGAATTTGGGTTTGGACGATATCGACACCTGTGATCATTTCTGTGATCGTGTGTTCCACCTGGACCCTAGGATTGACTTCAATAAAATAAAACTCCCCATTTGCCACTAGGAATTCTACAGTCCCTGCATTGATATACGATACATTCTGCGCCAGCTGAACAGCCGCTTCACAGATGTCTTCACGCAATTGATTAGAAAGAGACACACTTGGTGCAACCTCAATGACTTTTTGATGACGCCTTTGAACAGAGCAGTCACGCTCATATAAATGAATGATATTGCCGTGATTGTCTCCAATCACCTGCACTTCAATATGTTTCGGATTTTCAATCAGCTTTTCAACGTATACTTCGTCATTTCCAAAAGCCGCTTTCGCCTCTGACTTTGCACGGTCATAGGCTTCGCTCAGCTCCTCTTTTGATCTGACAATCCGCATACCTCGGCCGCCGCCTCCAAGTGAAGCTTTAATAATAAACGGGTAACCGTATTCTTCACCGAATTTTTCGACTTCTTTGACCGAATCAACCGGCCCGTCACTTCCTGGAATGACTGGAATCCCAGCTTTTTTCGCTTCATCTCTCGCTTTTACTTTATCTCCAAACATATCTAAATGTTGAGAAGTTGGGCCGATGAATTGGATGCCTTCCTCTTCGCATCGTCTTGCAAAATGAATGTTTTCAGATAAAAATCCGTATCCTGGATGAATCGCATCCACGTCATTTCGTTTTGCAATTTCGATGATCCCCTCGATATCAAGGTAGGCATCAATCGGCTTTTTCCCTTCTCCAACTAGATATGCTTCATCGGCTTTATAGCGATGATAAGAGCCCGAGTCTTCTTTGGAGTAAATGGCCACTGTACGTAAGTTGAGCTCCGTACAGGCCCTAAAGACTCTGATAGCGATTTCCCCTCTGTTTGCAACTAGAACCTTTTGAATTGTTCTCTGTGACATTCTCACTCCTCCATATCCCTTAAAATTTTATATGTACTCTATAATAAAGGAAGAAATGAAAACTGTACACTTTTGTTTTCTAAAGATTCAAAGTTTTCTGCAATCCATTTTTTTGAATCGATGGTTTGCTGATTGATTTTTTCTTTTTATAACGCTCTTTATATTCAGTGAACATGCTGATATTCAGCAATATTCCCATACATCCACTCAGTAAAATGATAGAGGATCCCCCGTAGCTGATAAACGGAAGTGTGACCCCAGTGATCGGAATGAGACCTGAAACACCGCCCAAATTAATACACGTTTGGATGGCAATCATTGAAGAAATTCCTATTGCAAGCAAACTTCCAAACGGATCTTCACACTTTCTCGCAATGTAAAAACCTTTCACAACAATAAAGCCAAGGAGAGCAAGGACAAAAAATACACCGAAAAAACCAAGCTCTTCCGAGATAATTGCCATGATAAAATCTGTATGCGGTTCTGGAAGGTATCCATACTTTTGTACACTCTCTCCAAGACCAAGCCCAAAAAAGCCGCCTGATCCAATCGCATAATATGAATTAATCAATTGATGCCCAGAAGCGCCTGCGTCTTTAAATGGATCTTGGAAACTCTCAAAACGTCCAAGACGATTCTGCGTGAAAATTTTATCCCAAAAAAGAATAATAAACGGTGTCACAACAACCATCACCGCACTAAATAAAGCGAGCAGCTTGGCCAGCGTTTTACCGCTAAACCCTGAGCATAAAATCATCGCAAGGGCAATCATACCAATGATAAAAGCTGTCCCATAGTCTGGCTGCAAAATAATAAATCCGCATAGGATGGAGACAACCACAATTGGAGGTGTCACCCCTCTTAAAATATGGTCAATATAATGCTGCTTCTTTGCATAGACAGCAGCAAGATAAATGATGACAACGATCTTCACGAATTCCGCTGGCTGAAGACTAAAAGGCCCAAATTTGATCCAGCTTCTAGCATTCCCTGCAATGTGACCGCCAAAGTACACATAAATGAGAGAAAACACAGATAGCAAAAGCATCACAATTTGGAATCTTTTATTTAAGAGCAGCTGATACGGAATGAGGGCTGTAAAAATCAAGATGACCGCCCCGACAATCATAAATAAAAGCTGTTTCTTGAAAAAATTATCTGGCGCAGCATCATATCTGATCACAGATGTAATCATACTTGAGCTATACACCATCACCAAGCCGAATGCGCTAATTAATATAATGGCGAACAATAATGAGTAGTCATACGATTTTAGCATTCTCTTTAACATATAATCCTCTTCCTAACGTCTATTTCTACTGCTTGATATTCTCTTCTCTTAGCTGTTCTTATTCTACTACATTTTCTCCGTTTGATCCCGTTTTACCTCTTTATATTGTTCGTCTTTCATGAGACAATCAAGTCCGTTTGGCATCAAGCAAAATAAAAAGGCGGACAAAAAAACTCAAACTTATGTTGTGGAAGTTTGAGTTTTCAATCATTATTTTTTTGTGAACGCATCATGAAGTGCGGATAGTTCTCTCTCAAGTTTATCGAGTAGTTTTTTGCCTTCATGTTGATCAACTAATCCAAGCCGGACAGCGAAATCAATTTCTCTCGATAATCCGAACATTTGAGTATCTAAAACCTCTTCATAAAGAGGACATTGCGGCATCGTTAAGTTGTCCATTTGCACTTGGATCAATTTTAAAATTTTATCTGCATCCAATTTTAATAAAGCCAGTGCTTTTTGCCGATGATCGACTAAAATTTCTGACGCCAAAAGTATCCCTCCGTTCCCCAGGCGAGTACCTAATTCTTCTATTTATCATAAAGCGAAACGCCCAAAATTGCAAGCAGATTTGTACAGTTCGCTCTGTAAAAATAAAAAGAAGCCATTCGTCATTAAAAGATACTCATCTCATATTTTTCACTCATGAGCTCAAGCAGCTTAATACCCGCAATACTATTCCCTTTTTCATCCAAAGCAGGCCCGAATATACCTATCCCAAAGTCGTATGGCGCCGCCCCCATAATTCCGCCTGAAACACCACTTTTAGCAGGGATTCCGATATTGATCGCAAATTCCCCGCTCGCATTGTACATACCGCATGTGACCATAAACGTTTTACAAATTCTAGCAACATCTTTCGAAAGGATTTGCTTTCCTGTCTCTGGATGCCTGCCATCTAATGAAAAAACACACGCGATCTTCGCCAAATCCAGGCTGTTCATCATGACGGCGCATTGCTTCGTATAGACGTCCATCACCTCTTCTACATTCCCTTTAATGATATGATATTGCTTCATATAATAGCACATTGCGCGGTTAATCATTGATGTTTCAAATTCGGATGCAGCGGTTTCTTTGCAATATGTAATGGTGGTGTCATTGGCAAGCTCTCTAATAAAACCAAGCAGCCGGTTCAGCTGATCTTGCGGCGTTGCCCCTCTTATTAAACTTGTAACGGCAAGCGCTCCTGCATTAATCATTGGGTTCAGCGGCTTATTGGGGCTTGCTGTCTCTAGTTTAATCATCGAATTAAACGGGTCGCCAGTCGGTTCTTGTCCAACATATTGAAACACTTTTTTCGGTCCTTCTTCTGAGAGCACGAGCGCCAGTGCTAATACTTTTGAAATACTTTGCAGGGTGAATCGTTTATCAACATCTCCCGCTGAGTGGCACGTATTACTCACATGGTATACAGCGACAGATAAATCCGATTGATCCGCTTTACCGAGTGCCGGAATATAGGATGCTACCTTTCCATTTTTGGCCACCTTTTTTGCCTCTTCTACAAATCGCTGAAGCTCTTCATTGTCACGACATGCCATGCCCAAAATCCTCCCTGTTTTTCGTCTAATCGTAGTGTGTACAAGGAAGTGCATGTTTATGAAAGTGACAAAGCGGGCGAAAACTTCTATAATTTATGTTGGAAAGGGGTTGTCTTGAACATGAGCATTATTCAAATCAAGGGGAACGTACAATACAAGATCACCATTGATCCGAGTGTATGGATTTTTGATGACCGTAAATTTTTAATGGATTCATTTTTTGAGAAAAGTGCAGCAAACGAAGAGCAGCAGCTAGATCAGGAACTCGATCAAGAGCGGGTCATAAGAGAAGGTCAAACACTTCCACCCACATTAAAAACAGAGAAAAAGTACGAAAAAGAAAGACTCGTCACAGGCAGCTTCGGGATGAAACTTGGCGACATGATAAAAAATGCAGAACCGCTCGAACAAGCGGAGACGTGTGAATTTGTCACAGAAACAGAAACAATTGCTGTTCCACTCTCTAAGGCGATGGATAGCATTGCCCATTTCAGCCAAAATGGAAAGCCTATAACAGAAGAAGGACCAATCCACGTTTATTTCGAGGATCAGTCCAACATCACTCAGCCGATTAAAGGCGTCAAAGAGTTAATCATTACATAAGATGACGGGTCTGGACTATAATAAATCAGCTGCAAGCTGAGCAAGTCCAGACCTTTCTCCTTTGACAAGCTTGACATGTCCAGATATTTGCTGCCCTTTGAAACGCTCAATGACATATGTGAGCCCATTATTTAAGCTGTCTAAATAAGGGTGATCAATCTGCTCTGGGTCTCCCATCAGCACAATTTTACTTCCCTCACCAACCCGCGTTAATAATGTTTTTACTTCGTGTTTTGTTAAGTTTTGCGCCTCATCGATAATGATAAATTGATCAGGGATACTTCTCCCGCGAATATACGTTAAAGCTTCCACTTGAATTGAACCGATGCCCGCTAGTATCGCATCGAGTTCACCAGGTTTTTTTGTGTTAAATAAAAATTCTAGGTTGTCATAGATCGGCTGCATCCACGGTCTGAGCTTCTCTTCTTTTTCGCCTGGCAAATACCCTAAGTCCTTACCGACAGGAACAATAGAGCGCGCCACGATGAGCTTTTTAAACATGCCGAGGTCCTCTGTCTGCATTAATCCAGCAGCAAGTGCAAGCAGTGTCTTGCCTGTTCCCGCTTTTCCGATAAGTGTCACAAGCGGAATATCGCGGCGTAAAAGTAACTCAAGCGCCATCGTTTGCTGGACATTTTTTGGGCGAATTCCCCAAATATGTTCTTGGTCATAAATAAGCCGTTTCACATGCTCTGCTTTTTGATCAAGCATCCCCAAAGCAGATCCACCTTCATTTCCCTTCATAATAACAAATTGATGAGGGTTTAATGGTGTTTGGGTGACGTCTTTTATCGGTAACTGATTTTGCTTATAAAATGTATTCAGCTGCTCAGTCGGAATATAGAGCTCGTGATAGCCGTTATCAATGTCTTCATTTTGTAGCACTCGATCGCTTAAGAAATCCTCTGCTTGCAGACCAATGGCATCCGCCTTTACTCGCACTAGGACATCTTTGCTGACCAAAATGACAGGCCGGCCATCCGGTTTTGTTTCTTCCTCTAAGCTCAAATTCTTCGCAACAGCCAAAATCCGGTTATCGTTTGTTTTTTCGATGAAAATTTCTTGAAGTTCATGGAAAGAGCGATGATTCAGCTCAATACGCAGCGTTCCTTTTGACTCCAGCGTAATTTTTTCATGCAGTTTCCCTTTCGATCTCAACCCGTCGATTAAACGTGAGACACGTCGTGCATTTTGCCCAACCTCATCCATATATCTTTTTTTCGAGTCTACTTCTTCTAACACTACGGCCGGAATCACGACCTCGTTGTCTTCAAATGAAAAGATTGAATTCGGATCCTGTAATAACACATTTGTGTCTAATACATAAATTTTACTCAGGTCCTTCGCCTCCTGATCGGGGTTTCATTCATCCTTGTCTTTCCAAAAACGATTGTTAAAATATATGTTTTCATGAATAAAGTTAGAAGGTTAATTCAACAATAAAATAAATCATGCAGTTTGTGAAGGAGGGAATACACATGCGACTATTTTTGACGTTATTCATGGTTCAAACCATTCTTTTATTAGGCGCTTGCCAGTATCAAGAGAAGCCTTTGGCACAAGAACATCAAGACGGAAACAAGCATTTAGTAAGAGTATCAGACTCATCCAAGAAAAACACTGACAAAGCCCGCCCATCAACAGATGTGGCAAATCATCTAGTGAATGTGACTGAGCATGTAGCAGATGTAAATGACGCAACAGCAATCGTCATCGGCAAGTATGCTGTCGTCGGCATTGATGTAAAAGATGATTTAGATAGAAGCAAAGTTGAAACCATTAAATATTCAGTCGCCAAAGCACTGAAAAATGACCCAGAAGGTGCGAATGCTGTTGTCGTCGCTGATCCAGATACAGTGAGCCGTTTAAAGGAAATGGGCAAAGAAATTCAAGCTGGCAGACCAGTAAGCGGAATTATGGACGAATTAGCAGCCATTGTGGGACGTGTTATGCCAGAAATGCCTCGAAATGAAATCGACCGTAACGAAACAGATCCGACAAATGATCCGAACCATCAGCTCAAACAACAAGATCAAAAGCAATTAGAAAAAAACCAAAACGATCAATCAAACCATCATATGAATCAGAAGAAATAATGAGAACGGCTTATATCTCTTGTGATATAAGCTTTAGATTGTTGACAAAGGGCTAAAATGAACTTTATTTTGGCTCTTTGTCTTCTTTTCAGCGTGATAGAAAACCTTTGCAGTCCAGGAAGGACGAGCATCGGCGCGGAGCGAATTTGACATTCGTGAGCACCGAAGCGCAGGACTGACACCGAATGCGAGGGTTTGCCTACACGCTGCGGCTTATATCTCTTGTGATATAAGCCTTTTTTATGCTGATTTTAAGTGGCTCAAAAAACATGCTATAATGAAGGCATGACCAAAGTGAGGTGAAAATGATGAGAGTGAAGTGCTCATTATGTGAAAAGCTTGAAACCATTAATGATGATACACTTGTTGCTAAACGGTTAAGAAATCGACCGATTCATACATATATGTGCGATGACTGCCAAGAAAGAATTAAAGTAAAGACAGAGGCACGCATCAAAACTGGCAGATTCTCTCTTTATCAAGATCCTGCGACGAAAGAGAAAAAGAAGAAAAAAGAAAAAAAAGAACAGAAGACATAAAAAAGACCTGACACAAGTTCAGGTCTTTTTTACGTACTTACTGTTCCTTCTTTTTTCGCACGATGCAGTCGTATTTTATAAATAATCAAAATGACAGCTGCCACAACCAGGCCTTCTGCGACTGGCAAGAAGATACCTAGAAATGTGAGAAACGTGCAACCAAAAATCAAAAACAAATAAATGACAAGTGCTTTTAAAATCGGTAAACGTCTAGCAAAGCCGAGTTTAAAAACAATAATCGCTAAAACAAGGATGGTGCCATATAGGAGCCACATCCCTGTTTGCGGATTTTCATCGACACGAAACAGCATCGCGAAAAAGGATAGATTCTCACTTACTTCCTGATCATTCAAAAAGATTCCCTCCCCTTATCTTTCAGGGTTCTATCTTTTTAATTCTTCATGGAATTAAGATAATCCTGCTAGCTTTTTCTTCTTCGCAGCTTTCTCACGTTCGTTTTTATCTAAAATTTTCTTTCTTAAACGGATCGATTCCGGTGTAACCTCACAGTATTCGTCTTCATTTAAGTACTCAAGAGATTCCTCAAGTGACATAATACGTGGTTTTTTCATACTAACCGTTTGATCTTTTGTCGCTGAACGTACGTTTGTTTGTTGTTTCATACGGCTCACGTTGACAACAAGATCGTTTTCACGGTTATGCTCACCAACAATCATTCCTTGGTATACTTCAACACCCGGCTCAACGAAAATCACACCGCGCTCTTCAACGCCTTGGATTCCGTAAGCAGTTGCTTTACCTGTTTCCATTGAAACAAGTACACCTTGACGGCGTCCGCCAACTTGACCAGACTGCATCGGCTGGTAGCTGTCAAACGTATGGTTCAAAATACCAAAACCACGAGTTAATGAAAGAAATTCAGTTGTATATCCGATTAAACCACGTGATGGAACTGTAAAGATCAGGCGAACTTGACCATTACCATTATTGATCATGTCAATCATTTCACCTTTTCTTGCACCCATTGATTCCATAACAGAGCCAGTATGCTCTTCAGGCACATCAATTTGAACACGCTCTACAGGCTCACATCGAACACCATCTACTTCTTTTACAATAACTTCTGGCTTCGATACTTGCAGTTCAAATCCTTCACGTCTCATATTCTCAATCAGAATTGATAAGTGAAGCTCACCGCGTCCTGATACGACCCAAGCATCAGGTGAATCCGTTGGATCTACACGAAGACTTACGTCTGTTTGAAGCTGCTGTTCTAAACGCTCTTCAATTTTACGTGATGTCACGTACTTTCCTTCACGGCCTGCAAATGGGCTGTTATTCACAACAAATGTCATTTGAAGTGTCGGCTCATCAATACGAAGGATCGGCAAAGCCTCTTGGTGTTCTACCGGGCAGACTGTTTCTCCTACGTTGATGTCTTCCATACCAGATACTGCGACAAGATCTCCAGCTTTCGCTTCATTGATTTCCACTCGTTTTAACCCTTGGAAACCAAAAATCTTCGTCACGCGGAATTGTTTTACACTGCCATCCACTTTCATTAGAGCAACTTGCTGTCCTACTTGCATCGTTCCTCTAAATACACGGCCAATTCCAATTCTTCCAACATAATCATTGTAATCAAGTAGCGCCACTTGGAATTGAAGCGGCTCTTCATGGTTGTCGACTGGGCATGGGATATGGTTGACAATCGCTTCAAACAACGATTCCATGTTTTCATCTTGCTTACTAGCATCGTTACTTGCTGTACCATTGATTGCTGATGCATATACAACTGGGAATTCAAGCTGTTCTTCTGTTGCATCCAATTCAATGAACAAGTCAATAACTTCATCGACTACTTCAGCTGGACGAGCAAAGTCACGGTCAATTTTATTGACAACAACAATTGGTGTTAAGTTTTGCTCAAGTGCTTTTTTTAGCACGAATCGTGTTTGAGGCATACAACCTTCATATGCATCCACAACGAGAAGTACACCATCTACCATTTTCATGATACGCTCAACTTCACCACCGAAATCGGCGTGTCCTGGTGTATCTAAAATATTAATGCGTGTATCTTTATAATGGATCGCAGTATTTTTAGCTAAGATCGTAATACCGCGCTCTCGCTCTAAATCATTTGAATCCATGGCTCTCTCAGCGATATTTTCATTCGCACGGAAAGTACCAGCTTGATGGAGCAATTGGTCAACAAGCGTCGTTTTACCATGGTCAACGTGGGCAATAATTGCGATGTTGCGAAGGTCTTTTCGAAGTTTCACATTTTCATCTCCTAAAATAATTAGATAACTTTCATATTATATCACAATCCCCTTTAAATGCCGATCGTTTTTCTGTAAACTTATATTAACTCTAAAAAAAGGGATGGAGACAAATGAAACAAATCAAATGGCTTCTATTATTATGTGCATTACTTGCCGTCGTCAGTATGGCGTTTATTGGAGTGTCTGTTGCAGAAAAAAGCATACTGGGAACATGCTTAAGTATTGTGTTCGCCATGATTTTCATGGGTACAGGATTTACATTAAAACGAAAATTAAACGTGCAATCATAAAATTTATGAAAAGCCTTTTACATTTTACATGTAGAAGGCTTTTATTTTGGGTAAAAACAAGACCAACCACCTATGTAACACTAATGATTCAACTAAAAATTTCATATAGTGTTGGCAAATCTAAGCAATCTGAACTCCTCCATTTTTCGACAAGAACTTTTATAGTTCTCCAAAATCAAACACAAAGTTACATTTTTCCTATTCTTCCACAAAGTTTCTCATGGTATGCTGTTCTTGCAACAAAATTTAACAGAAAAGGGAGAGAAAAGAAGCATGAAGAAGTTTTTGAGCAAATCGCTCAGCTCTGTTGTATTTTTCGCTTTAGCTATCATTTTTACTTTCACAACAGTAGCTCCTGGGCAAGCAAGTGCTGCAACTTTCAAAGGGATTCCTTTTGAGCAGCAACAAATTATTAAAGATTTATTGGAGAAAAACGAGCGTGTTATCAGCATTCTCATCAATTCATTTGTTGAGGAAGACAACAACTACACATTTGATGTGAAAAAAGCTGTTGAGCTCGGTCTGACTGAAGAAGAAGCGGCGACTGCTGAGAAATTCTTAGATCGCGCAGCTGTTCTTACAATCGTTTTCAGTGAAAGCATCACTAAAAACGAAAAAGGAAAATTAGTTTTTGATGCAGAAAAAGCTGTTGAACTTGGTCTTACTAAAGAAGAAGCAACTAAATTCGAAAAGCTTTTCAAATCAGTGATCAGAATTGCTGATCTTGCTGGTGATGCACTTGTTCTAGACAAAAAAGGAAACGTTGTAATTGATTCTAAAATCGCTAAAGGTCTTGGATTCAGCTCTACTGAATTACTTGTTTTCAACCAATTGCTTAAGAAAATTCCTCAAGAGCAATTAAAAACGTTCTATGATGCAGTTCAAATTGCTAAAGAAAAATTGAACTAAGCTCAAAAAACCCCCATCCGGTTCATCCAGATGGGGGTTCTTTCTTATATCCAATAGATCAAGAGCATGATGAGATAGACGATACTAAAAACGATACTTGCCCTTAATAACAGTTTTCCATAGTAGCGCTTTTCAAACTTTCTTTTTTCTTCTTTTTCATCTATGAACGGTATGAAATCTGTTGACTTTGCAATAGAGACTGGTTCTTTCATTTCTTCATATAGATGAAGGCATTTTTTGCATGAACGTAAGTGCTCATTCACTAATTGATTTGTTTCTTCACTCGTGTCCCCTTCTATATAAAGTGGTAATAGTTCTTCAATCAAATAACAGCTCATTTGTTGAACTCCTCACAATGTAGCTTTCGTTTCAGCTCTAATCTAGCTCGATGAAGGGTTGTCTTTACTTTAGATAAGGTCCAATTCAAAATTTCCGCTACTTCTTCATACGATAATTCCTGAATATCTCTTAAAATGAGGACTTCTCGGTAAGAATCCTTCAATTGATTGATCTGGCTCCACAGCCTTTGAATATCAGCTTGAGTTTCTAAATGGTCTTCAGGTGTCATGAATATCTGCTGCTCTAAAAAATCAGCTTTTTCTACATCCGTAAAAGTTCGTTTTACTTTTCGGCGATAGTCGTTGACAAATGTATGATAAGCAATGGTGTAAAGCCATGTTTTCATGCTTGAATGTCCTTTAAAAGAGGATAATCCATGCAGTGCCTTGATAAATACATCCTGTGCAAGGTCCTTGGCTGTTTCGACATTTCCCGTTCTGCGATATAAATATTTGGTGATTTCCTGAAAATATTCTTCATATATTTTTTCAATTTGATTGGTCGGTCTAGACATCAAAAATAAAACCACACAGTCATCCAAATTGATAAAACGATAAAAAAGAAGTATAACGAAGAAATAAACCACTTCATGCGTTTTAATTCGAGATAATCGCTCTGATTCTCAGTGTGGGCAGGAGTAAACTCATTTCCCTTAACAGAATGCTGAAACTGCCTTTCATGCGTCTTCATCCAGTTAGAAGCCTCTTCTCCAAGCTCCCCTTCCTGATACAATTCATATAAGTCTTGAAAGATGGCTTGTTTTTCTTTATCTGTCAAAACGTTGCACCTCTTTTGTTCGTCCATTTACTTCATATATTTTCCGCTCATTCGATCCGAAGGTTTGAATGATCACAAACCACGAAATGCTCATTTTCCCCTCTTTGTCGATCATTCTCACCGGCTTGATTTGTTTTTTATAGATGGTATAAGGTTCATACTTTTTGAGAACTTGCTGATAGACTTCATCACGTTCTTGATTCGATACCGTATGCGGTAAAGAAAAGTCTGATTGCCAATTCAACTCAATTCCATCGGCATCTCTCGTCACATGAAGTAAATTTGATGACCCGTGAAAAGTATATTGTTTGTGTTCACGAGTTCCTGTTTCTGTCTTCACGTCTTTTGACTGTTCCCCTATCATTTCAAACAAATCTTCGTCACTGATATTTCCTTTTTTCTGTTGAAGAATCGCTTTTGATAGCTGTATTTTCAGCAATTCTTTCGTTGAACCATTAAACAGAAATTCAGATTGATCGGCTGTCTTTACCGCCACTTCATGCTGCCATTCAAAATAAAAAGCATCAACGTCTGTGATCTGGTAAGCTGGGGGCTGTAAATTTAACATTTTATAAATACGATTTATTTTCGTTTTCATTTCTTTGTTTGTTAAATTGATCCCGTCTATATCCTTTAATTGAAAGATAGCGTTCCCATATTGCGCTTGTCGAAGCGTCTCTTTTTTCCATGTGGCAAACGCTAGGCTCTCATCTTTATTCTGAGACATTTTTGGCAAAAGAAGAACGCTTGTCTCCCCGTCTTCTTTTTCGACGACGATATGAATGCGGTCTAGATCAACGGATCGGCCGCTTCTTTCAAAAAATTCAATCGTTTTTTCCCTATATTCTTTATCGGTCAAATGCTGACCCTTTGCGCGACCATGATAAAAATAACTGTTTAATTCACCTGTAAACGCAGAAACATTCACTTCATATTGATCGGCTGCAAACACGTAGTTATCAGAGATCGGCTGTTTAATAGTCGTTGAATATAATGTAGTGTCCGCTGGTACAAACTTTGAAGCGAATGCTTTTGCACTTGCTTCAGATAAAGGGCGATATTCTTCTGAGAAAGTATCTGTCAGTTCCGTTTTAGTAAATTGAAACATGATATGTGGAAGATTTAGGACCGGGTTCAGCATCAGCATCAAAAAGACGACAATTCCCCAAGCACCCCACTGTCTCAACTTCACCTTGTTTTGTAGTAACGCACATAACGAATGTAATGTCATAAAGCTTCCTGCGGCCGCTACTAAAATCACAATGGATTTAAACGAAGATTGCAGCTCATGCTTCGAGATAGAAGGATAAAAAATATACAGCAGCGCAGCGAAAATCAGGCCATAGAAAAACAGCAATTCTTTCCACTTCTGATGCCAAAACAAACGAAAGAATAGGTAAAGTACCAAAGCGGCAAAGCCAATCATAAGCACAATGGTCATCAAATTTCTCCATACCAGCTCCGTATCACCGCTGAGAAAGAACTTTTTGCTTTCAACTAACACAATAAATACCGTTTGACATAAAGGCAGAAGTAACACAGATAAATCAAACGCAAAAAACATGCCCCTATTTTTTAAATAAGGAAGAGAAATCACATAAAAAAGTGATGCAAGCAAGACATAACCATAGATGAGAAATTGCATGAAATCTGTCAGCACTTCAAATGTTTCGATCGTATACTGTCTAGCTAGCACTTGGTGGATCATCTCAAGTGTCATACTCCCTAGCAGAACTACTCTTAATATGATTCCAACATAAAATACATAACTACTCTTCTTTTCTTTCCATATGGGAAGTGTAATAAAAAGGACAAATAGTCCAAGCACACACCATTGAATCATGTGGATACTGTACTCATTTAAAATAAAAAACCTTTCAAAATGGAGGGATAAATCACTAAACAAATCAAACATCGCTACACAATCCTTTACTTCAAATTAAGGCCTCGTTCGTATAGACATTTGACTTGTCAAAAAGTTTCATCAAATACAAAAAATCACTTCATTCTCATGAAGTGATGTTGTTTATTTTTTATTTCCGCTTCCCTTTATGTAATCATGCAAGATTTTTTCACAGACGGATCGATTTCCAGCAACAATGCTATTTTTCTCTAGAAACGTCAAGCGTTCGCCGTGAATATTCGAGTAAACAGCGCCTACTTCATCAAGTAACACACATCCAGCCGCATAATCCCAAGGCGCTAACCTTAACGTGACATATGCATCGCTTCTTCCGCTTGCAATATAAGCTAGTTCAAGTGCAGCTGACCCAATCGTTCGTGTTCCTCTCACATCGCGTACGAGACGAGCAAACGGCTTAGCGTCAAAATGAGGGCTTTCAATCGCCCATGTTGGGTTAATGCCGACAATGGCTTTTTCAATGACGACATCTTTTAAAGGCGGGAGTAAGGTATCGTTCATATACGCCCCTTCTCCTTTGACTGCATGATAGAGCTCGTCATGGATGACGTCATAAATAAGACCGATTTTCCCCACACCATGTTCAAATATCCCAATTGAAATGGCAAAATTTCGTTTTTGATGGACAAAGTTCATGGTGCCATCAATTGGATCAATGATCCATACTATTCCGTCAAGAGAGGTCACTTCTTCCCCTTGGCCCTCTTCTCCTAAAATATGATGATCTGAAAATGTCGACTGTATCTTTTCAATGAAGAAACGTTCTGTTTCTTTATCGATGTTTGTGACAAGATCATTTGGATTTGATTTTGTTTCAATTGATAGACCTTCCTGCATGGATGCTTTAATGCGGCTACCCGCTTCTTTTACCCAAAGCTTTGCAAGTCGGTCAATTTCCACCCAGTTTGTCATCGGACTGTAAACCTCTTTTCTATGTAGTACCTATTTGTATTAGCATACTGATATTATGTACGTAAAAGCAAGAAAAAAGCAGCTTCATACAAAAACGAACCGATGAATTGGTTCGTTTTTACCTCACCTTGTTTTACCCTTGAAGCTGCTCCCATTCTTTTCTTAGGCGCTCAAGCTTTCGTTTGCTGCGTTCTACCTGGATATCATCTTTTTGCTCGATGGCTTCATGAAGCGTAGAAAGCTCATAATCAACCTCTAATCTCCACACAGCGATGCGATTCTTCTTCTCTTGTCTATACCCATGCTTCACGATTTGCTTCACTGGTCAACGCCCCTTCCAGAGAATGATTCATTCCTTGTCAGTTTTCATTGATAAAAAATACAATCGATAAGAGAAATGGTTCTTGCTTATATCGTATGAAGCGATCGCATAACCGCAACGACATTCTGAAAATTGTGTTTTTACCTATTTGTTATGTACCACAAAATCGAAGTTTTTAAACGCCGAACCAAGATCCCTGCTATCTTTCTCTTTAAAGTGCATCTTTTTTTGAGCTTGACCCAAGCTATGGTAAAATATGATCAGCGAAAAGATACAGGAGGCATAACATGAGTGAAATGCGTTTTAGAGATGAAGATTTTGAAACATTCACAGTAGACGGTTTAGATGAACGTATGACCGTATTAAAAGAGAGAGTCCGTCCAAAGCTTGAAGCACTTGGTGAACATTTTGCACCGCTTCTTTCTTCTATTACAGGTGACGAAATGTTTGTCCACGTGGCAAAACATGCAAGAAGATCAGTCAACCCGCCAAATGACACTTGGGTGGCTTTCGCTAACAGTAAGCGTGGGTATAAAAAGCTCCCTCATTTTCAAATTGGGCTTTGGAAAACTCATGTATTTGTATGGTTTGCGCTCATTTATGAATCTCCAGTGAAAGGTGAATATGGGCAACTATTCGAAAAAGAGCTGAACACGATCCAAAAGAAAATACCGCAAGACTTTGTTTGGTCTAAGGATCATATGAAACCGGACGTCCTCCGCCACAGCGAACTTGATGCTGAACAGCTGAGAACACTATTTGAACGTGTTCAAACAGTCAAAAAGGCCGAACTCCTTTGCGGCATCCAGCTTCCTAGAGAAGAAGTTATTCAAATGAATAATGAAGAATTCTTATCAAAAATTGAAGATGCCTTCCGCACAGTAACTTATCTATACCGCTTTACACAAAAAGAATCTGTATAAAAAAACGAGCCTATCTATTATAGGCTCAGGCTGTCGAGAAAATCTCGACAGCTTTATTTTTTTCCTTAAATTTTCCACTACCCCATTTTATAATAGAGAAAAGCATACTAAAGGAAGGTGTTTTTCTCATGTTCCACACTAGAAATTCTTCTCAGCAC
>NZ_VSSC01000006.1:0-255578 GCF_008123875.1 Bacillus sp. Y3
GGTAGTTCAGTTGGTTAGAATGCCTGCCTGTCACGCAGGAGGTCGCGGGTTCGAGTCCCGTCCGGACCGCCATTTTTATAACTTGTAAACGAAAACGTATAGTTTCGTTTTTTTTTATGTCTTTTTCTTTCAATAAGTATCCTAGACGCAATGAAACTCCTTGTGTTTGGCTACACTAAATGTGATAAGAAAAGATCATGACTTCAACAAACAACGCCTGGTTTTTTTATACCAGGCTTTCTTTATATCGTTTTTAGTTGGAACCGAGGCTCATATTCGCTACACTAATACTAACTGTGTCTGACATCATGTTTGCTCAATCAGTTGATTGTATGAAGGGGCTGTCTTTTATGGATGAATTTGATCTTATTCGCCGAATTACACCAAAAGAAACGCATCAGCGTTCTTTGGTCATGGGCATCGGTGATGATGCTAGTGTTTATCAACCTCATTCACATTGTGAAGAGGTCGTTTGTGTTGATACAATGGTAGAGCATGTCCATTTTCGATTTGATTTTTCCACACCCTTTGAGGTTGGATTTAAAGCGCTGGCAGTGAATATCAGTGATATTGCAGCCATGGGAGGAACCCCTAAGTATTATCTTGTATCAATCGCGATCCCGCCTCATGGGGATGAAGCAATTGTTGCAGCTTTTTACGAGGGAATGAAAGCATTGGCTGACAGATATCATATGGATTTAATCGGTGGAGATACAGTAGCCACCCGCAGTGACTTTGTCATCACAGTAACGGTCATTGGTGAGATTCCAAAGGGATCAGCCTGTTACCGTCATAGTGCTCAGACAGGAGACGTTGTCTTTGTCACAGGTGAACTAGGTTCATCAGCTGCTGGGCTATCCCTTTTAATGAATGAAGTAAATGCTGCACATTCGATTGACACTGCTTTTTTTCTAGAGCGACACAAAATGCCGCAGCCGCATATTGCTGCTGGCCTTATTTGTTCAAGCTTCCCCCGGGTGACCTTGAATGATGTGAGTGATGGATTAGCGAGTGAGTTAAACGAAATAGCGGAAGCCAGTCGTGTGACGATTGAAATTGAAGCTGATCAGCTCCCAAAACATCCACATCTTCCGTTGTTACATAAAGAGTGGCTTGAATGGGTCTTGTTCGGTGGAGAGGATTTTGTCTTAACTGGTACGATCCCTGAAACGGATTGGAAGCGATTTGAGATGAAATGTAAAAAAGAACACATTCAGATCACGCGTATTGGACAAGTCAAAGATGATCGAGCGTCCAGTGTTATTTTAAAAGACCATGATCAACAAACAATTTTAATGAAAAAAGGATATAATCATTTTAAGAAATGAGGTGACTCCACCATGAAGTTAACGTGGACAACAAAAGGTGCGGATGAGACGAAACGAATTGCTGCTGCCTTGGCTACACTTGTGATGCCCGGCGATGTCTTAACATTAGAAGGAGACTTAGGCGCAGGTAAAACGACTTTTTCAAAAGGTTTTGCAGAAGGCTTAGGTATTACCCGTATCGTCAACAGCCCTACTTTTACAATTATTAAAGAATATACGGATGGCAGACTGCCACTTTATCATATGGATGTGTATCGTATGGAAGATGCGGAAGAAGATATTGGACTGGGCGAATATTTTGAGGGGGAAGGTGTATGTTTGGTTGAATGGGCACATCTCATTGAACCTCAATTGCCTTCATCGTATTTAAAAATTGAAATGCTGAGAACAGAACGTGAAGAAGAACGTCATCTCACGTTTTATGCAAAAGGGGAGCGCTATGAGGCCCTTTGTAAGGAGATGAAAGACATTGACCATACTGGCAATTGATACGTCAAACCATACACTCGGAATAGCTCTTGTCCGTGATGACACTGTGGTTGGGGAAAGTATTACGTACTTAAAGAAGAATCATTCAGTACGTGCAATGCCGACAGTTGAAGCACTGATGAAAGAATGCGGCGTAGCACCGAACGAATTAAGCAAAATTGTTTTAGCCAAAGGACCCGGCTCTTACACTGGCGTTAGAATCGGTGTGACCATTGCAAAAACACTTGCTTGGACGCTGTCTATCCCGATAGCTGCTGTTTCAAGTTTAGAAACGCTGGCGGCAAATGCTCGATATTTTGATGGAATGATTTCTCCTATATTTGATGCAAGAAGAGGACAAGTTTATACAGGGTTATATACATTTGAAGGTGGAAAGATAAAAGAAGTGAAACCAGATCAAAATATCCTGCTCACTGATTGGCTTCAAGAGCTAAAAAAAGAAGGGAACCCTGTTTTATTTCTTGGACATGATGTGCATCTTCATCAAGAGAATATACTCTCCATACTTGGAGAAACCGCCGTTTTAGCAGACGAGGCATTTCACAACCCAAGACCTTCAGTGCTCGCATTTTTGGGGGCAGACCGCCCTGCTGAAGATGTCCATCAGCTTGTTCCTAATTATATTCGTTTGGCAGAAGCGGAAGTGAAATGGCTTGAAGGACAAAAATAATCTCAACACAGTAGAGATGCGAAGAATGACAGTAGAGGACATCCCAGAGGTATATACGATTGAAGTGCATTCATTTACAGCGCCTTGGAAAAAAGAGTCGTTTGTCTATGAAATTCTCCATAACCAATACAGCCATTATTTCCTCATTGAAGAAGATGGTCAGCCTGTTGGGTATTGCGGCGTTTGGATTGTCATGGATGATGCACAAATTACGAATATTGCGATTCTCCCTGAGCACCGGGGAAAAGGATACGGGGAAGCGCTGCTTCGGTATGTCATGGAATTTTGCAAAGAAAAAAAGACAGATCATCTTTCACTAGAAGTGCGGGTATCAAATACGCCAGCACAATCCCTTTATGAAAAGCTAGGTTTTAAACCAGCTTCTATTCGAAAGAATTATTATACGGATAACGGGGAAGATGCATTAGTCATGTGGGTGAAGATAAATGAGTGAGAAAAAAGATCGATTCATATTAGGTATAGAAACAAGCTGTGACGAAACAGCTGCGTCCATTGTGAAAAATGGGAAAGAGATCGTAGCGAATGTTGTCGCCTCACAAATAGAAAGCCATAAACGATTTGGCGGCGTGGTACCAGAAATCGCTTCAAGGCATCATGTGGAACAAATGACGATCGTATTAGAAGAAGTCATGACGCAGGCCAATATGACCTTTCAGGATTTAGACGCCATTGCTGTGACAGAAGGACCGGGCTTGGTTGGTGCACTTTTAATAGGTGTTAATGCAGCCAAAGCACTGAGTTTCGCACATCAAATTCCGCTTGTAGGTGTTCATCATATTGCTGGACACATTTATGCGAACCAGCTCGTTGGTGAACTGGTGTTTCCTTGTTTAGCTCTAGTCGTCTCTGGTGGGCATACTGAGCTTGTTTTGATGAAAGAGCATGGGTCTTTTGAGGTCATTGGTGAAACGTTGGATGATGCGGCTGGAGAAGCGTATGACAAAGTAGCTCGGACAATGGGTCTGCCATATCCAGGGGGACCTCACATTGATCGATTGGCACATGAAGGGGAGCCAACGATTAAGCTTCCTCGAGCATGGCTTGAAGAAGGGTCCTATCATTTTAGCTTCAGCGGTTTAAAATCAGCGGTCATCAACACACTACACAATGCGTCTCAAAAGGGTGAAACCATTGCGCCAGAGGATTTGGCTGCAAGTTTCCAAGAAAGCGTGATTGAGGTGTTAGTCGGAAAGACATTAAAAGCGGCTGAAGCGTATGGTGTGAAACAAGTCGTTCTAGCTGGCGGGGTTGCTGCCAATAAAGGTCTTAGAGAAGCCCTTACTTCAGCATTTGCGAAGCTACCTGAAGTGAATGTCATGATTCCGCCATTGTCTCTTTGTACAGACAATGCAGCCATGATTGCTGCTGCGGGAACCATTGCATTTGAAAAGGGAATAAGAGGCGACATGGCAATGAACGGTCAACCTGGACTGCCGCTTGTCTCCTATGAATAAGAACTCCTGTTGATACAGGAGTTTCAGCGTGTAGACAAACCCTCGCATTCTTTGTCAGTCCTGCGTGCTGGTGCTCACGAATATCAAATTCGCTCCGCGCCAGTAATCGTCTTTCCTAGACTTCAAGGGCTTTCTATCACGCTGAAAAGAAGACAAAGGGCTAAAATCAAGTTCATTTTAGCCCTTTGTCAACAATTTGGAACTCCTGTGGATATACAGGATTTTTTTCTATTGAAATGAAAGCGATTTATTCACATGTAAACGTTATATATCCACAATTGTTAGAAAATTCGTTTTAAAATGAAGAGAATGTGTATAAATGTGATTTTTTATGTGGATATGTGATTAAAATACTGTGGATAAAGTGGATAACTTTAAAATATTTAAGAATAATCAAGATGTTATTGTGGGTATCATTGTGGATAAAGATTCTCACCTTAAAAAAAGAGCACCCGTTAGGGCACTCTTTATGCATCTGATAGATCTTCCCATTCCGCAAAAAGTGATTCCATCTCTTGATTGAGCGCATCATTTTCTGTTTGAATGGCTTGTACTTTCTCGTGATCTTGGAAAATAGCAGGATCACATAGAAGCTCTTCGTTTTCACCGAGCTTGTCTTCGATGACAGCGATACGCTCTTCAATTTCTTCAATTCGGCGCTGCTTTTGTCTTTCTTTCTTTTTGAGTTCTTTCTCTTCTGCATAGGAAAGTTTTGCTGTTTCGACTGGTTTTTCTGCTTGTTTTTTATGCGTCTCCTGAGTTTGGAGTGCTTCAAGCTCTAATTGTTCGTTTTTCTTTTCAAGATAGTAGTCGTAGTCACCGAGGTATTCTTTTGTTTCATTTGGTGACAACTCGAGAACTTTTGTTGCCAGGCGATTGATAAAGTAACGGTCATGTGAAACAAACAAGATGGTGCCTGGATAATCTATTAGTGCATTCTCTAATATTTCCTTACTGTCCAAATCAAGATGGTTCGTCGGCTCATCGAGAATGAGGAAATTGGCTTTTTGGAGCATCAGCTTTGCCAGTGCAAGTCGTGCTTTTTCTCCACCACTTAAAGCATGTACAGGCTTTAAGACGTCATCACCTGAAAAAAGGAAGTTTCCTAAACAAGTCCGAATGTCTTTTTCAGTCATATGGGGATAATCATCCCAAAGTTCATTTAACACTTTCTTGGAGGATGTCAGCTTGGCTTGTTCCTGATCATAGTAGCCAATCGTCACATGAGAACCAAAGCTGATCTCGCCTTTTACTGGTTTTAACGTATCCGTTAAGGTTTTTAAAAGAGTTGATTTCCCGATACCGTTAGGGCCGATGAGTGCCACGCTATCTTCACGTTTAATATGAAAAGATAGGGAGGAGAGGAGCGGCGTTTTTTCATCGTAACTAATATCGAGATCATGCACCTTCAGCACGTCATTTCCGCTTTGCCTCATAATATCGAAATGGAAGTTTGCGGATTTTTCATCTCCTAACGGCTTATCTAAACGATCCATTCGTTCCAGCTGTTTCCGTCTACTTTGAGCACGCTTTGTGGTGGAGGCTCTTGCTAAGTTGCGATCCACGAAATCTTGAAGCTTCGAAATTTCTTCTTGTTGTTTTTCATACAGCTTCATATCACGCTCTAGCTGCTCAGCTTTTTGGTCAAGATACTTACTATAGTTCCCTGCGAACTTTTTCATCGCTGTTCTTGACACTTCATATACATGGTTCACGACTTTGTCTAAGAAGTATCGGTCATGGGAAACGATGAGGATGGCTCCTGTATAATTTTGCAAATACTGCTCAAGCCATGATAAGGTATCAATATCTAGATGGTTGGTTGGCTCATCCAAAATCAAGAGTTCTGGTTTCATTAATAATAGCTTTCCAAGCGCTAGACGTGTTTTCTGACCGCCGCTTAAGGATTGGACGGTTGTATGGTCTTCAAAATGACTAAAGCCGAGTCCGTGTAAAATGGAGCGGACATCCGCTTCATATTGGTAGCCGCCTTGATCTTTAAATGCTTGCTGCAGCCTGTCATAGGTTTTCATTAGAGAATCTAATTCTGTTCCTGTGGAAGAAGCCATTTTCTCTTCTATGGTTCTCATCTCTTGTTCCATTTCTTTTAAATGATCGAAAACGGATAGTAGTTCGTCTTTTAGCGTACGTGTAGACGTCACATCTGTATGCTGTGCGAGATATCCAATGGATAGGTCTTTCGGTTTGATAATCTCACCTTGTTCGTAAGACATTTGACCGGCAATGATTTTTAAAAGCGTGGATTTTCCTGCACCGTTACGACCAACAATGGCAATACGATCCCTCGCTTTGACTTCCAATTTTATATTCGTTAAAACGGTATCAGCGCCAAACGATTTGGACAGCTGATTCACTTGTAGAATCATCATGTAACTTCACCTCTGCTATAATATGTTAAGTGTAGCTTATCAGCAGTAAACCGGCAAATCTTACATACGGCTGCCATGGTCAAATGAAAGACAGATAGGAAAAAATAGTGTATGATTTGAGTGAGGGAGCGTTGAAAGATGAGTCAATTTAGCCACTTTAACGAACAAGGAAGAGCAAAGATGGTCGACATTAGTGACAAATCGTCTACAGTGAGAACTGCCGTTGCTGTTTCAAGCGTTCGTATGATAAAAGAAGTATTTCATCAAATACAAAAGCATGACATTGGAAAAGGGGATGTACTATCTGTCGCACAGGTAGCTGGCATTATGGCAGCAAAGCAAACGTCCAGCATCATTCCAATGTGTCATCCGCTTGCATTAAAAGGTGTCGATATCTCCTTTGATTGGGAGGAAGACGGAAATGCGTACATTCTGAACATACAAGTACAGGTGAAAACAAAAGGAAGTACGGGTGTGGAGATGGAAGCGCTCACTTCTGCCTCAGTATGTGCACTGACCGTTTATGACATGTGCAAAGCAATAGACAAAGGGATGATCATCGGCCCGACCTATCTAGTAGAAAAAACAGGCGGGAAAAACGGTGATTTTCACAGAGCATCTGATATTTAAGTTGGAGGATCTTATATGAATATAGACCAGTCAAAAATTCCACAAGCGACAGCCAAACGTTTGCCGCTTTACTACCGTTTTTTAAAAAATCTGCATGCATCAGGAAAACAAAGGGTGTCATCGGCAGAGCTTAGTGATGCAGTCAAAGTGGATTCTGCCACCATTCGCCGAGATTTTTCTTACTTTGGTGCACTTGGGAAGAAAGGGTATGGCTATAATGTCGATTACCTCTTGACCTTCTTTAGAAAGACCCTTGACCAAGATGAAATGACGAATGTCATGCTCATCGGTGTCGGGAATTTAGGGACTGCTTTTTTACACTATAATTTCATTAAAAATAATAATACAAAAATTTCAATGGCTTTTGACGTCAATGAGAGTAAAATAGGAAGTGAGATAGGCGGCGTGCCTGTCTATGATTTGGATAAGCTTGAAGAGCATGTGCAAGAGGTAGGAGATATTCCTGTTGCGATTTTGACAGTGCCTGCCGTAGCAGCTCAATCCATTACAGATCGTTTGATTGCCCTTGGCATCAAAGGAATCCTTAACTTTACGCCGGCTCGATTGAATGTGCCGGAACACATTCGAATTCATCATATAGATTTGGCGGTTGAACTTCAGTCTCTTGTGTATTTCTTAAAGCATTACTCTGTTACACAGGAGGACTGACGAAAAGGGGTAAAGGGGGTGGAGCAAATGGGTCCGATTGGTCCTGGAAGTTTGGTTCTGATTGCGATTGTTGCGCTCATTATTTTTGGGCCGAAAAAGCTTCCTCAATTAGGAAGAGCAGCAGGAGATACATTACGTGAATTTAAAAATGCCACAAAAGGTTTAGCTGATGATCAGGAAGAAAATAAGAAAAAAGAAGATCAGTAGAATAGGATGAGCTTCATGAATGTCAAAGATATGCCGCTTATGGAGCACATTGTGGAACTGCGAAAACGTTTAGTGATCATTGCGATGTTTTTTGTTGCCTTTATGGTGGCAGGTTTTTTTCTCGCTAAGCCGGTCATTGTGTATTTACAAAATACCGATGAAGCGGCCACACTGACATTGAACGCATTTAAGCTCACAGATCCACTGTACGTGTTTATGCAGTTCGCTTTTGTCATTGCTCTTGTTTTGACGTGTCCCGTAATTTTATATCAGCTTTGGGCGTTTGTGAGTCCTGGCTTATATGAAAAAGAACGAAAGGTGACACTTGCTTATATTCCGATTGCACTGCTTTTATTTTTGAGCGGTGTGGCTTTCTCTTATTTTATTTTGTTTCCATTTGTCGTCGATTTTATGATACGGATGTCAAATGATTTACATGTGGAGCAAGTGATTGGGATTCATGAGTATTTTACATTTCTGATGCAGTTAACACTTCCATTTGGCTTTTTGTTTCAGATGCCTGTCGTGTTGATGTTTCTCACAAGACTTGGCATCATCACACCGATGTTTTTATCAAAAATCCGGAAGTATGCCTATTTTGTCCTCCTTGTCATTGCCGCACTGATTACACCGCCAGAGATCGTTTCTCACCTCATGGTTACCTTGCCAATGCTCGTTTTGTATGAAGTGAGTATTGTCATTTCAAGAGTGACCTATCGCAAAATGCAGCAAACAGAGACAGAGGAGAAAGAAAATGATGTTGTCTCATAAAAAAGCATCGTGATCCTAATAGGGGTCACGATGCTTTTTCTATTGTGAAAGAAATTGATTGATTGCTTGAAAGAGATGCTCATAATAGGCAGGTTCATGCGGGACAAAATCATGTACATGGACCTCTCTCTTTTCCTCACGTCGCTTGCCGTCTGCATCCACTTCAAAGCCCTCGATATTCATTTTTTCACATTCTCTATTTAAAAGCTGCTGTGCATCCATCAGCCTTGCTCTATAAAGTCCAGCAACTTCTTCTTTCTGTAGATGGACATCCATGTGCTCTTTTTGATCCATATAAAGATACACATGGCAAAACTCACGATCGGTAAACGAAGGCAGATGGATTTCATCTTTAATGACACCAGCAAAGGTAAGGTTCTCAAACGAGATGGAGAGACCAAGCTCTTCTTCGACTTCTCTGATGCCATCAGAAGGCTGTTCATCTGCGAGAAGGTGGCCTGCTGCTGTGATATCAAATAGAGAAGGGAAATCCTTTTTGGTGGGACTCCTCAGCTGAAAATAGAGAAACACTGTGTCATCTTCCTTTTTTAAAAGCCAGAAATGAAAGGTCTCATGCCAAAGGCCCTCAGCATGGATATCAGATCGAGCGGCTGTACCAATCGTTTCATGCTGATTGTTCATGATGTTCAGTTTTTCGTGTTCCATGAAAACATGACCTCCATAAAAAAACCATTTTCCAAACGGCGGAAAATGGTTTTTTGTTTATTTTTGCTGCTGTTTTTTCATTTTGACAGAAAAAGCAAACATTTTTAACGCGATATTAATATTATAGGCCGCAAACACCATCAGCAAAATGCTGTAAAATGACCACATGTCACCTGGATTTTGAATGGCCATATAGGTGAACGCCACACCTACGGCAAAATAAATAATGCCCCATACGACAGGGTTTCTCATGAGAAAAAGCCTCCAATAATCATTTGCATTGTTTGAGATTGTTCTTCAATCATTTTTCTTACTGGCTCAATCTGCACAAGAATGACGAGCGAGTTCATCAGCATGTGTGCGCCGATTGGCACAATGATTCGTTTTGTTTTCGCATATAAAAAGGCAAAGGTAAAGCCCATTGCGGTATAGAGCAAGATATGTGGGAAATCATTGTGTACAGCAGCAAAAACCACTGAACTGACAAGTGCGCCAATGAAAAAATTCGTTTTTTCATAAACCACACCAAAAATGATTTTTCGGAAAATGATTTCTTCTAATATCGGTCCAATCAGAGCGATGACGATGACAAGCCATGGAACTGCATCCATAATGGCTAAAATGTTTTGAGTATTTTCGGATTCTCGGCTAATGCCAAATGCATATTGTTCAATCGCCCCCGCAATGGATTGTGCAAAGAGGGAAAGAAAGAAACCGCCAATGATCCAAGCGATTGCCGCGCCGACTGATGCCGGTGCTTCATTTCGGAGTGAAGCTTTTGGTACAGTCCGAAGGATGAGCAGAATAATGATTAGTCCAATACAGAAGCTGATGATTGTCCAGGTTCCTGACAATTCAGAGAGCTCTGCTTGTGTCATCGGTGTCTGAATGTAACCTAACCACTTCATGATGAACACATACGGAAACGCAGAAACCTGCACCAATATATACGTTAAGATGATGTACCAATATTGTTTTTTCAAGTAACGAAAACCCCTTTACTAAAAGAACTAGATTTATTGTAACACAAGTCTTCTTTTTCGTTGAAAAGGAAAGAATCGGTGATAAAAAAAGATCATGAAAGCGTAAAAATTTTTAAAGGTTTTTACTTGAAATTACAGAAGACATTCTTTATTATAATAAATGTGTTAGCACTCACTAGTGATGAGTGCTAAAAAAGACTACATATAATAATTGAGGAGGTTGTTTCTTATGTTAAAGCCATTAGGCGATCGCGTAATCATTGAACTCGTTGAATCTGAGGAAAAAACCGCTAGCGGTATTGTCTTACCGGATTCTGCAAAAGAAAAACCGCAAGAAGGTAAAATTGTTGCAGCAGGTTCAGGTCGTGTACTTGAAAGTGGTGAGCGCGTTGCGTTAGAAGTAAACACAGGCGACCGCATTATCTTCTCAAAATATGCAGGTACTGAAGTGAAATATGAAGGAAAAGAATATTTAATCCTTCGTGAAAGCGACATTTTAGCTGTTATTGGTTAATCACATAAACAAAGATTGAGATATATTTCTAAAAAGACTGAGGAGGTTTCGTTATTATGGCAAAAGATATTAAGTTCAGTGAAGAAGCACGTCGTGCGATGTTACGTGGTGTAGATGCACTTGCAGATGCTGTAAAAGTAACTTTAGGACCTAAAGGACGTAACGTGGTTCTTGAGAAAAAATTCGGTTCTCCACTTATCACAAATGATGGTGTAACGATTGCAAAAGAAATCGAGTTAGAAGATGCATTTGAAAACATGGGTGCAAAACTTGTGGCAGAAGTTGCAAGCAAAACAAACGATGTAGCTGGTGACGGTACTACGACTGCAACGGTTCTAGCTCAAGCGATGATCCGTGAAGGTCTTAAAAACGTAACAGCTGGTGCAAACCCTGTTGGTGTTCGTAAAGGAATCGAAGAAGCAGTGAAAGTAGCACTTGAAGGCTTGCATGAGATTTCTAAACCAATCGAAGGTAAAGAATCAATTGCTCAAGTTGCGTCTATTTCTGCAGCAGATGAAGAAGTCGGCAGCCTCATTGCTGAAGCGATGGAGCGTGTAGGAAACGACGGTGTCATCACAATTGAAGAATCTAAAGGTTTCACAACTGAGCTTGAAGTGGTTGAAGGAATGCAGTTTGACCGTGGATACGCTTCACCATACATGGTAACTGATTCTGATAAGATGGAAGCGGTTCTTGAAAATCCTTACATCTTAATCACTGATAAAAAGATCACAAACATTCAAGAAATCCTTCCTGTACTTGAGCAAGTCGTACAACAAGGAAAACCATTATTGATCATTGCTGAAGATGTAGAAGGCGAAGCACTTGCAACACTTGTTGTGAACAAACTTCGTGGAACATTCAACGCAGTGGCAGTAAAAGCACCTGGATTCGGTGACCGTCGTAAAGCAATGCTTGAAGACATCTCTGTTCTAACTGGCGGAGAATTAATCACAGAAGACCTAGGACTTGACCTGAAATCAACTGAAATTGGTCAGCTTGGCCGTGCGTCTAAAGTGGTTGTGACAAAAGAAAACACAACGATCGTAGAAGGATCAGGAGATTCTGCTCAAATCGCAGCACGTGTGAACCAAATTCGTGCACAAGTAGAAGAAACAACTTCTGAATTCGATAAAGAAAAATTACAAGAACGTCTTGCAAAACTAGCTGGCGGCGTTGCTGTCATCAAAGTTGGTGCTGCAACTGAAACAGAACTAAAAGAACGTAAACTACGCATTGAGGATGCACTGAACTCAACTCGTGCAGCAGTTGAAGAAGGTATCGTATCCGGTGGTGGTACAGCACTTGTGAATGTATACAACAAAGTCGCTTCCATCGAAGCTGATGGTGACGTTCAAACAGGTGTGAACATCGTTCTACGTTCTCTTGAAGAGCCAATTCGTCAAATCGCTCACAACGCAGGTCTTGAAGGATCAGTCATCGTTGAGCGCTTGAAAAACGAAGAAATTGGCGTAGGCTTTAACGCAGCAACAAACGAATGGGTAAACATGATCGAAAAAGGAATCGTTGACCCAACAAAAGTCACTCGCTCTGCACTTCAAAACGCAGCTTCTGTAGCAGCTATGCTTCTTACAACTGAAGCAGTCGTAGCAGACAAACCAGAAGAAGGCGGCTCAGGCGGCGGAATGCCGGATATGGGCGGCATGGGCGGAATGGGTGGCATGATGTAAACACCCCCGAAAACCCCTTGAAATATAGGGGTTTTTGTTTTGTCTATTTTTTGGTTAAGAGCGTTAAATGAATTGAAACTTTCACCGCTTTACATCCGTTAACTAAAGAGACAGTGATTTTTTGGTTTTATCTAACATAAAGAGATGATTTTCAAAAGAAAAGCGGTGATCATATGGGCTTTACGACTTGGGTGGCGATTATTGTTGCACTGGCTGTCGTGTTTGGATTGTTTGGATCGAAGAGGCGTGATAAATAAGAGGTTGAACCCACTTCCAGAGAGGAAGTGGGCTTTTTATTGCATATACAATATTCATGAGCTATACTAATTTTTAAAATTTATGTAAATACAATAAAAAAGAGGCGTGATAAATGAGAGAAATTTTGCGGGAGATTGGCGTGATTGCTCGGGCGCTTGATTCCATTAGTAATATTGAATTTAAAGAGTATGATTTAACGAAGGGGCAGTATTTGTATCTTGTGCGTATTTGTGAGGAGCCTGGCATCATTCAGGAAAAACTAGCGGAGATGATCAAGGTAGACCGAACAACGGCGGCCCGGGCTATTCAAAAATTAGAGCTGCATGGTTTTATTGAGAAAAAAGATGACACAGTGAATAGGAAAATCAAGAAGCTGTTTCCAACTGAGAAAGGAAAAGCCGTCTATCCAATGATCAAACGAGAACATGATCATTCAAATCGGGTAGCGCTGGATGGATTTTCTGAAGAGGAAGCGGAACAGATTTATGAGTATCTTCTAAGGGTGCGAAAGAATATCGAAAAAGATTGGGAAGATGTGAAAAAAGGCAAAAAGAGAAGCTACTAATTAAATAAGGGGGGAAGGGAACATGCATGTACCATCATTTTTTCAAGTGAAAGATATGGAGAAAATCAAATCATTGATTCAATCTCATTCATTTGCTACAGTTGTGACGACAACGAATGAAAAGCCCATTGCGACACATATTCCAGTGAGTTTTCATCAAATTGGCGATTCGTATGTGATCTCAGGGCATATGGCGATTGGAAATCCTCAGTGGAAAACGTTTGAAGAAAATGAGAAGGTGCTCGTCATTTTTCAAGGGCCGCATGCCTACATATCCTCTTCATGGTATGAGAAAGAAGCCGTACCGACGTGGAATTATCAAGCTGTACATGTATATGGAAAGGCCGCACTGCTCGAAAAATCAGAACTGGTCAAGGAATTAACAGCGATGCTGGAGACATATGAAAGTCATAGAGATCAGCCAGTGTTATGGGATACGTTGTCTGATGAACTGTTAGAGAAACAAATGAAAGGGATTGTGGGCTTCAAAATCATCATTAATGAAGTTCAAGCTGCTTTTAAGTTAAGCCAAAATCGCCATGAAAGAGATTATGCTCGCATTATTGAACAGCTGGAAGCAGAGGGTGAGGTGGAAATGGCGGCTGCGATGAAAAAGAGAGAAGAGAATATATGAAAAAAGCACTCTGAAGAAAAAGAGTGCTTTTGTTGTTATCCTTTTATGTTCAAATATTCTTCGATGGTTTTGCCGCTCTTTTTCACTTTTTTCGCATTGGTTGATCCGAGGTATCTGAGGTGCCATGGTTCATATTGATAGCCTGTCACTTTTTCTTTACCTTTCGGATAGCGGATGATAAAACCAAATTCATGGGCATGTTTGGTCAGCCATTTCGCTTCTTTTGTATTGGCAAAAGAATCTTCAGCCCAATGTTTTGAATTGGCACCGCCTATATCAAAAGCAAGGCCGGTTTGATGTTCGGAATAGCCTGGTCTTGCGCTAAATCGATCTGCTTGTTTTTTGCCATGAGAGGCGACGTAATTGTTGTACAAGACACGCTGACGGTCGTATGAACGGAAGGTGCTAAAAGCGGTGAGTCGGATGTTTGCTTTTTTTGCTTTTGCTGTCATAGCATTTACAGCTTTTCTCGCTTGTTTGTTTTCTCCTGGATTGTATGAAGATGGGAGTCTATGTTTCTTATTCACAACCAATATCCCTTTTACATACGTACCTGGCGTTTTAGTGGAAGGAGCAGCATATGAAGCTGGTGAGCTTTTGCCTGCTTTTTTGATATATTGAAAGCTGACGTAACCCGTCTTTCCTTTATATTTTGTTTGAATCCATGAACCATTCTTTTTAAGATAAGGAATCCTTTTCCCTTTTGGAATGGTCAATATCACTGAATATTTTGTTCCAGGTCCCTTGCGAAGATGAACATTCGCTGTTGTCACGTATTTCGGTGCGGCTGCTTTTGCGACTGGTGTCACATGAGTCATGTGTAAAAAGGGCAGCTGGACAGGAAAAATTCCAAGCCCAAGAACGAGAACCACACTGACAATAATTCCTTTGATCCACGGGTGTTTCATCTTCATTTCTCTCATCCCTTTCAATCTACTAACATACATATATTGAGATAGATTGAAATAAAGTGCAATGGTTTTTTTATGCCAATTGAGATTGAATCATATTATAGGTTCTTTTTTTGTTTAAAATTACATAAAAAAATCCACTATTTCCATAAAAAATCAGGTGAATTCCTTATAATAAAAGTATCTGAGAACGGGGAGTGAGTCGAGATGGACCAAAACGTGCTGCAAATGGATCAAGACAGATCAGAGAATGAATTCGCGGTTCTTAATATATCTTCTAAAGAGATTGGTGCTCTATCAAAGGGAGCAGCGGAGCAGATTTTACAAACGGGAGATACGGACCGTATTCATCAGCTGATGTACGTTCCGATTGAAAAGAAAGAAGATTTGAATTGGCTGATCCAATGTGTTGGGGAGGCGCTAAAGAATGAAGTTGGTGATGACGTTGCACTAGAAGTAGCTGATTTGCTCTATTTCTTTGTCATTCCGTATTATGGGAAGTATATGTTGAAAGATCGTCATTTGTATGAGGATATCGATCATTTGCTGGTACGATTAGCATCTAGAGCTCACTCGGATATTGACACGCTGATTGATATCATAAGAGAAGATTTAAATGAAAATATACAATAAAAGAAGCTTGTAGAGCGACCCTCTACAAGCTTTTTTATATCAACTTTATTCAGCAGGAACTGTTTTGACAGGCTCTTTTCTAAACACACCCATGCATCCTGCGATGATGATTAATACAGCTGGAAGGATAAAGAACACAAAAATAGAAATAATACCGCCTACAGCAGAAACTAATAATAAAATGCCACCAAGCTTTGCTTTTTTCTTCACGATAACAGATGCCACAATCGCAAGAATAGAGAAAAGCATCGCTGACCAGCCTAATCCTGTGAATTGACTCGTACCTGATTCATTAAATGCGGCATCTAGTCCTCCAAAAGCAAGTGCAAACATTGCACCGAAAAATCCCAAAATACCTCCAATTAAGCCTAAAACAAATTCTGTCGTTCTTTTCATGATACTTTCCTCCGATATGTAAATAAGAATTATTGGTACTTAAGAACCAACACAATCTTACTCATCGGCATTCTTTTCACAATATTAATAGTTTTGTTAAAAAAAACAAGAAAATCCATAAAGGATTTTCTTGTCCAATTACTGGGCTCTCTCCCAGGTAATCTTTGTTTCGTTTGTTGTTTTCTTTCCTTTTGCCAGTACTTTTCCGTTTTCCTGTTTCACGGTAATGTTTAGGTCATAAAAGGAGTAGAGGGCGCCGAGGCTGTCATTTTCCGGTTTATGCAGGTTGTTTTCCTTTTCAGTGGATGCACCAATAGCTAGTGTTTTGGCAAAGTTCAAACCAATGACTTCAGCGTAATCACTATTGGTCTCAGATGAAGCCGTCACGTTTAAAGAAATGACTTTTTTCTTTTGATCAACGGTGATCGCTGTGTCTTTTACGAGCTTAGACTGCTCCATGACCTCTTTCGTTTCATTTTGAATGCGTTCATTAATCGTTGGAAGTGCCGTAGATTCTGTTTTTTCTTCTTTTGCCGTATTTGAGCAAGCTGCTAGGATAGAGAAGGTTGCAACAAGACTCATGAAAACAAGTAGACTTTTTCTCACGTTCTTTCTCCTTTGTTCTTCAAAGTATGTATGCTTATGTTACCACGAATTGATGTTTTGATTAAAAGAGAAGTGTTGATAAGCTGTGAACAATCAAAAGCACCCAAAGTTGGGTGCTCCAGCGTGTAGACAAACCCTCGCATTCGGTGTCAGGCCTGCGCGCCGGTGCTCACGAATGTCAAATTCGCTCCGCGCCGGTGCTCGCCCTTCCTAGACTGCAAAGGTTTTCTTGCACGCTGAAAAGAAGACAAAGAGCTAAAATAAAATCATTTTAGCTCTTTGTCAGCAATTTTGAAGCACCCAAAGTTGGGTGCTCGTGTTTTATTGTGCTGAAAGGGTTGTACTAAGTGGGATAGACGAAATGACCGTGAATTTTGGAGTCGGAGCACCTGATTCTAGATTTTTGCGTAAAAGGGATGATTTGATGGTGCTGTCCCATTTTTTATAGACACTTCCAGATGTATTTGCACGAAGCTGTACATTAGAGAAACTTGCTTGCGAGTAGCTGTTTGTTCCATTATCTTGTACGCCATGTACCATTTTGACGACATCGAGGTCTTTCAGACGACTAGGATTGAAAACAGGCTGTTTATAACGCAGTTTTCCGTTGACGTATAGTGACACTGTGCCATCACCGTTGTTGATGAGCTTTAAGTTGACACGTGCACCATCTTTAATACTTGAATCGTATTCACTGTTCCAATATTGACTGCCGCCTTGGGAGCCGCTGCCTAAAAAGACCTTATAGCCAGAAGATGTTTTTGAAATTCCGCTTTCAACAACGGCAGAACCGAGACCAAGATACCAGTCGGCATAGCCATTTTTAATGGTGGCTGTTTTTGGCAGCACAATATCAGCCGAGATACCTGACCATTTGGCTTCATCCGTTTGTGTCACGATGGCGCCGTGACGAGGACCAGCCGCAGAGGCGGGAATACTTGAAAGCATCAAAACGAAGGTCAAACTTACACTCAAAACGATGAACCACTTTTTCATGAAAATTCCTCCTTATCTTTGATTCATTTCTATTATATAAAACGAAAGGGGAGGTCTACTTACGATGTTCTGGCTGTTTTTGGTGAAATTTATGAACAAAATCGGTCATTAAGTGGTCAACTTGTATTCGAATTGTAATGTGACTGTAAAATAACTGGGTGCATCTTCATGTATAATAGGGTCAGAAACCAAATACGGAGGATTTTTTAATGAATAAAAAGCTTATCGCGACAATCGTAACAGTAGCTAGTTTATTTTTAGCGTTTAGTTTCTCACATGGAGCAAGTGCAAAAAAAGTAAGCGGCAATATTACTTGGTATAATGGTGTCGGTAAAAAAGGCGCAGATGGAAAAAAACTCGGTCATTGGGATGCAGCAACAAAAATGGGATTTGACGTACCGAAAAAAGGTACAAAACTAAGAGTGACAACAAAAGCGAAACCACATAAAGTGATTACAGTATATAAATATGATGTAGGTAGAATGCCAAACGCAGTATTAGACGTAAGTCCGAAAGCATTCAAAGCACTTGGGTATAAAACGAGTAAAGGTGTCGTCAAAGGGCATTACACTTATTAATACATAGGCATGCAAAGAAGCGGGAAAAGTTCATTTTCTGGCTTCTTTTCTTGTGGAGAGGGTCTGAAAATTAATGAAAAAATCAACATGGTGGATCGTCACAGTGATTGTAGTCGCAGCAATTGCGGCCGTCATCTTCTTCATGATGAAGCCGGGGCAAGAGGCAAAACAGGCAGGAAAAGTGAAAACAAATCAAGATGCAAAAGACGAATTGCTTGTTTCATTTACGGATCAAAAGTTAAACAATACTTATTACTTGCATGACAAGGCGCTTCATACAGAGAAACTGACAGCATATCCTTCAATTGCTTATGATCAGGCAAAACAGCTTTTATACTACACGTATACAGATGAAGACACACAAAAAGTAAGTATACGGGAATTGAATGTGAAAACGGATAAAGAAAAAACGCTCTTTACGAGTGACGATTCAATCGACAGTATGAGACTTTCTGGTGACGGAAAACAGTTATATTTAAGGTATAACAAGGATTCAGGTGAGCAATTTTATGTAGCGTCTTTTGATTTGAAAACACAGAAAGTGAAAGTGTTATATCCAGAAAAAAGTGATGATGATACGGTGAGTTCTTTTGCTTATGATCCAGCATCAAATCTGTTGGCCATTCAGCATTATTCGTTAAAAGAGGATTATAAAAAGACGGATGAGGCAAATGAAAAAGGAATGGATCCTGAACCAACGACCATGAAGATTACCCTACAAACAGGTGAGAAGGGAAAGCGAATTGCACGTATTTCTCAAACCATCAATGATATTTCTTTTTCACCAGATCATAAAAAACTCATTTATACAGAAGTGAAGGTTCGAAATGAAAAAGAAGTATCATCTATTAAGGTGATGGATGTAGATACAGGAAAAACAAAGACACTTGTTAAAAACAGCCAAGATGTGCGTATTTTAAGTGCTGCCCAGCCGCAATTTTCTGCGGATGGTACATCTGTTTATTTCTTAGGTGTTGCAAAGAACGCAAAGGAATTAAAGGATGACACAGGACGAAAGGCGAAGGTCAGAACCATTTTTGAATATGATATTAAGAAGAAAACAGTAGAAACCGCTTGGGAGAAAGAAGGCGGGATTGTTAACAATTTCACTGTCAATCGGTAAAAGGTGCGCGTTCAGTTAATTTATATAACTGGACGTTTTTTTATTTTGTCATGGGATGTGTCGGTGAAAAATGCGGATTTGTGAAATGAACATCACTTTTTAAGCAAGGAAATGAGTGGTATTTTGATATTTTGCTACTGTGACAGAATCAGCGTAAGAGAGTAAAGTAAGTGGAAATAAAAAAACGAGAGGACAGAAGACTTCTCGTTTTCTCTTATTTATTGTTTTCATCTAGTAAGTTTTGAAAAATAAACAAGGCATTAATGGAATGAGGGAATCCTGCAACCTTTGTACAGTGTTTAATGATCTCCATAATCTCTATAACAGAGAGCCCGATATGTAATGCTTGTACAAAATGAGCTTTTAACTCTTCATCACAATCACCTTTTGCAATGAGAGCCGATAATGTGCTGATGGCCTTCTGTTTTTCATCTAATATGAAGTGATTGAATTCTTTTTGTTCACCGAGTTCAATTGTTAGTTGTTCAATGTTTGATCGAATGCTCTCGTTTTCATGAATTGAAAGCTTCTCCCTGTTACCTGCCACTGTTTCTTGCTTGAACTGGCAAGTCTCTTTTTCTTCATTCAAATTGAACTCCTCCGTTTTTTATGACGATTTTCTATTTGTTCGTGCTTGGTTTCTTAAGTGCCTTTTGATAGAGGTAATGGGTATATAGTAGTATTATCGGTTTACTTCGTCAACTTTTTAAGTGTGGAATGTTCAAAAAAATGCCATTCATGCGATACATTGTTCGTTTTTTCTCATGGAGATTGAAAAGAAAATAGAGGGCTAATATATAGAAGCTGTTAGCCCTTTTCATATTACGCAATTAAGAGAGAGGAGGTTTCATATTTACTAAATGATATCCATCGGCCGCATCATGTCATAATCCTCGTGTTCTAAAATGTGACAATGCCACACATATCGTCCGCTATATGGGACAAACCGAGCGATGATGCGAATGACTTCACCGGCATGCGCCTGAATTGTATCCTTGTAGCCTTGTTCATGCAAAGGAGGCGCCTCATTTGGTCCTGTGTACACGATTTCACCTGTTGATTGATAGATGTCTGTATCGAATGGTCTTCTATCAATCACTCGAAATTGAACAAGATGTAAATGAATAGGGTGTGTACCTCTTGTTGGATTGACGATGTTCCACACCTCTACACTGCCAAGTCGAGGATTTTCCGTAACAGGATCATTCCAAAACTGGTTATCTAGTAATAAAATAGGGCGCCCATATTTATCTTGTGTGCCAGTAAGGGTCAGCGTTCGCTCGTTATCAGCTCGGCTCGGCCGGAGCGGTGGCAGTGGTTTGAAGATCGGACGTAATGTTTTAGCTGCTCTTCCTTTGAGCGGACGAGTGACTTTAAATTGCATAATGTTCGCATCTGTTTCTGGATTGACATCCTGACCGCAGCCTGCCGTATTTTTTAAAACAATCGTTTTGTTTTCGTAAGCTGAGAAGTCGATGATGACATCAAAACGTTCAGCAGGTGCAATGCTAAAAGATTGGTGATGAACAGGTCTTGGCAAAAAGCCGCCATCAGATCCAATTTGTAAGATTGTGGCGTCGTTATCTAGATGAAGCTCGTAAGTTCTTGTATTGGACGCGTTTAAGATACGAAAACGATATTTTCGAGGCTCTACTTCTAAATATGGCCATACTTTTCCATTGACTAAAATCGTTTCCCCGCAAAAAAATGGCACGATAGAGGGATCTGGAAGGTCACTATCTTCTGGTGTGTTATTTGGTCTACTTGGATAAAATAGTGCGCCATCCTCCTGGAATGTCCGGTCCATGATCATTAAAGGGATATCATATTCATCTTTCGGTAATTCGAGTGATTTTTCAAACGCATCTGAGATCAAATAAAAGCCAGCTAATCCGGCGTATACATTTAATCGTGTTAATGCCATGGCATGATCGTGATACCACAATGTGCATGCTTGCTGGTGATTAGGGTATTCGTAAACCTCTCGTTCAAAGAAGGGGCCGGTCGCTTCAAAGTCTCGCGAAAACCAAGCCTCTGGATAACCATCGCTGCTTGCAGGTGTCACGCCCCCATGCAGGTGAACGACTGTTTTGACTTCGGGTTCATCATGGTGTCCAGCGTGAATGGTATGATCGACAGGCAGGAAGTGTTTCAGCGGCAATTTGTTCATCCATTTCACTTTGACCTTTTCATTTCGATTCGCTTTAATGGTTGGACCAGGCAAACTGCCATTATAGGTCCATAACTTGGTTGGGGGCAGATCTCTATGAACTTTTAGGAACACCTCCTCCATAGCGATTTCATAATACGTTTGTCTTGGGTTTTTTTTGACGGGCTCTGCGACTTCTGGAATTGGCAGCTCGTCAACAAACTTTTCTAGGTTCATGTTGACTAATCCTCACTTAAAATCAATTTGATACATTATAAGTGCGGACATCCAAATAGGTGAATAAAATAAAAAAACCCGCTTTTCAGCGGGAGAATTAAGGGTGTTTATTTTCAAGCGCTGCACTTGCAGGCACTTTTTTGTTCGGTTTAAAGATGAAGTAGGCGGCTAGTACACTGATGGTAATGATGCTTGTCAGTATGAGCTGAGGTCTCATTGATTCGATAAACAGCATAGAGGCCAAGATGGCGCAGATGACCAAAATGGTAAAGTACGTAAGGTATGGGAACAGCCACATTTTGATTTTGAGTTGTTCTGGATTTTCTTTTTCGATTTTACGACGCATTCTTAATTGTGAAACGGCAATGACCAAGTAGACAAGAAGTGCAATGGCACCAGAGGCATTGACTAGAAATAGAAAGATGGTTTCAGGGTAAAAGTAGTTCATCATGACGGCAATATAGGAAAAGAAGGTACCTGCGACTGTCGCTGCTACAGGGACACCGCGTTTGCTGATTTTCATAAAACGTTTTGGTGCTTCGCCTCTTTCTGCTAATGAATAAAGCATTCTGGACGTTGTGTATAGGCCGGAGTTTAAACAAGAAAGAACGGCTGTTAAAACAATGACGTTCATGACTTGAGCGGCTGATGGGACACCGATGTATTCTAATACTGCAACGAACGGGCTTGTTAAAATATTCGCTGAATTCCATGGGAGTAACGTGACAACGACGGCGATCGACCCGACGTAGAACACAATAATACGCCATACAACTGAACGGGTAGCTGTTGTCACAGATTTGACAGGGTCTGCTGATTCACCTGCGGCAATTGCTACAATCTCTGTTCCCATGAAGGAAAAGATGACAACGACAATCCCGAGGAGCACAGAGCCAAATCCGTTTGGAAGGAAACCGCCATTCCCCGTTAAATTGGCAAGACCTGCAGTATGATGACCGCCAAAACCAAAGATAAATGCAAAACCAATGAGTAGGAAGAGAATAATGCTGACGACTTTAATCAATGAAAACCAATATTCAAATTCGCCAAAAGATTTAACAGAAAAGATATTTGTCAAAGTTAAGAGGATTGTGAGGATAAGACTTGTGAGCCAAACAGGTGCATCTCCATACCAATATTGAATAATGGCAGCACCGGCAATGGCTTCAATGGCGATGACGATGACCCAGAAGAACCAGTAAAGCCAGCCGATTGTAAACCCGGCCCACGGGCCGATGGCGTCACTCGCATATTGTGAGAAAGAGCCGCTTGTCGGATAGGCACAGGCCATTTCTCCAAGCATTCTCATAATAAAGATGACCAGAAGTCCGGCAAATGAATAGGAAAGAATCGATCCAGGCCCTGCAGAATGAATGACAGCACCACTACCAACAAATAGCCCTGCCCCAATGACCCCGGCAATGGAGATCATTGAAATATGTCTTGTCTTAAGGTTTTTTTGAAGACCGTTTGTCATGTTGGACATTTCTTTACCTCCAAACATTTCTCTTTTATTCGAGAGTTTGTTTTTAGAATATTTTAAATTTTATCATACTGAATTGTCATTCAGCATTGGACAGGTTATCAAACTGACATTTCAAACCTCTTAACATGATGTTAAAAAGTATAAAGGATTTGAGAGATTATGTTCCCTTATTTTCCTCTGCCCATTCTTAAAAATAGCATAAGAAGGAAGAAAGAAAAGTTGTGTTTTAAAATAAAACTATTCTGACAATTGCATAGTAGAGTGATTTTGTTCTTTTTCATTTTTCGGGGTGGTTTTGAAAAACGTTGATGGGAGTAGGTCTTGAGGTCAATTGACCTTATAAAAATAAGTTTGCTTAGGTCAACACATTTCTATGTATCCTATTTTGCTGATTCAAGCGAATCATGTTGCTGTAGACCCACACGGGCTTGGCTTTGTAAGATAAATATAGAAAAGTAATGTGTGAGGAGGCGCTGTTCGGTATGGAGCGCTACAACGAATTAAGACAAGGTGAAACAGGTGCTTGGGTCAGCATTATAGCCTATGTGATCTTATCTGCTGTCAAACTGATCATTGGGTATGTGTTTCATTCAGAAGCCCTTTCCGCAGATGGCTTGAATAATACGACTGATATCATTGCTTCGCTTGCCGTATTAATTGGGCTGCGTATTTCTCAGAAGCCACCTGATGAGGATCATCCATACGGTCATTTTAGAGCTGAAAATATTGCGTCACTTGTGGCTTCCTTTATTATGATGCTTGTCGGGCTTCAGGTTTTGCTGAGCGCAGGCCAGTCGCTTTTCTCATCAGAGCATCAAACGCCTGATATGATTGCGGCTTGGACGGCAGCAGGAAGTGCTGTTGTGATGTATGGCGTGTATATGTATAACCGTAAACTTTCTAAACGAATTAATAGCCAGGCGCTATATGCGGCAGCGGCTGATAATAAATCAGATGCTTATGTGAGTATCGGGACGTTTGTCGGAATTATCGCCTCTCAATTTCAGCTGGCGTGGGTTGATACGCTTGCTGCGTTTGTGATTGGCTTAATTATCTGTAAAACGGCGTGGGAGATTTTCAGAGATGCGTCTCATTCGTTAACGGACGGTTTTCATATAAAAGATATGTCTAAATATAAAGAGACGATTGAAGCGACACCAGGAGTGGGCGATTTGAAAGACATTAAAGCTCGTTATCTTGGAAGCACCGTCCATGTGGATGTGGTCGTTGAAGTAGAACCGCATTTAAACATCGCAGAAAGCCATGATATTGCAGATGAAATTGAACGCAGAATGAAGCAGGAACATGATATTCTACACTCTCATGTTCATATGGAACCAGCAAGTGAGCCTAAAGAGGAGCAGAAGTCTTTTCCATCGTGAGAAGGCTTCTTTTTTCTACGTGTTGATGTTTCATGCAAATGCGTGTTGTATGGTAAAGTTAGACTATATGAAAATTGACGGAAACGTGATAGGAGGATCAGGATGGCATTTGATGAACCGATGCATTCAGATTTACAAAAAATCGTAGATAACATCAATAAAGTAATGGTAGGGAAAAAAGATATTGCGATATTAAGCCTTGTTGCGATTTTGGCGAAGGGGCATGTGCTATTAGAGGATGTGCCTGGCGTTGGGAAGACCATGATGGTTCGTGCTCTGGCAAAATCCATTGGGTGTGAGTTTAAGAGAATCCAATTTACGCCTGACCTTTTGCCTTCAGATGTAACAGGTGTGTCGATTTATAATAAAAAGACAAATGAGTTTGAATTTAGACAAGGACCGATTATGGGGCAGATTATTTTGGCTGATGAAATCAACCGAACCTCTCCTAAAACACAATCAGCCCTTCTTGAAGCGATGGAAGAAGGCAGTGTCACAGTGGACGGAGAAACGATGCCACTGGCAGATCCTTTCTTTGTGATGGCTACGCAAAATCCAGTGGAGTATGAGGGAACCTATCCACTTCCAGAAGCGCAAATGGACCGCTTCTTATTTAAGCTGCAGATGGGGTATCCAACCATGCTGGAGGAGCTTGAGGTGCTGAATTTGCAGGAGAAGCAAACGCCAATTGACACGCTTCAGGCAGTCATGACAAAAGATCATATCCATGCTTTGCAGCAAGCGGTTCAGACCGTACATGTGGATGCGTCGATTAAAGAATATATTGTCGAAATTGCCCAAGCGACGCGAAATCATCCGTCTGTCTATTTAGGCGTGAGCCCAAGGGGTTCAATTGCATTGATGAAAGCGGCTCAGGCGTATGCGCTGTTGAACAGGCGGGATTATGTGATTCCTGATGATGTACAGTATTTGGCGCCTTACACATTGCCGCATCGCATGATTTTGACATCAGAAGCAACGTATGAAGGGAAGAAGGCGGAGACACTGTTGCGACAGATGATTGAGCATATTGGCGTACCAGTTCAAAAGTCGATGACTCAATGAAGTCACGTGACCGTTTCGCTTTTTCACTATGGTTACGGGTGTTTATGCTCCTTCTCCTCACGGCAGCAGTCTTTTGCTATGCCATGTTTCAGGGCGGCTTTGTGAGCTGGTTCCTTTTTTATGCATTTTCACCATATGCTTTGTATGCTTTGCTGTTTGCCCTTGTTCCACTTCGTGCAACAGCCAAAAGGACATTACAGCATACCCGGTTAAAGGCAGGGGATGTGCTGTCTGTTGACCTTGAAATCAAGCGGACGAATCTATTTCCGTACGTGTACGTCATACTTGAGGATGACCCGCCGGATACCTTCCATTTACAGGAACAGATTGAAATGAAACGAATGATCTTTCCATGGTTTCGGAAAACGTGGCGATTTTCGTATCAATTCAATGACATCATGCGGGGAGAGCATCAATTGACGGCGGTTAGAATCAAAACGGGTGATATGTTTGGGTTTGTTGAAAAAGAAGTGATTCTTCCACTAGAGAAAAAATTGCTTGTGTATCCTAAAATGTTGGATATTCCTGTTGAATCTGCTGCATCGGTGAATGAAAATGGAGGCAAAGCGGTGCACTCTTGGTTAAATGAACCGACAAATGTGACGACAGGTGTGCGTGAATACCAGCAAGGAGACCGTTTCGCTTGGGTGGACTGGAAGACAACAGCTAGAAGAGGTCAGCTTATGACGAAGGAGTTTGAACAGAATCAGACAAAGGATCTGGTGGTGTTTGCTGATTTTACAGATGAAGCCGCTTTTGAAACGATTGTGTCTATGGCCGCATCGGTTCTGCAAACGGCTGTGAAAAAAGGGGTGCCGGTAGGCCTTGTCCCGCTTGGGTATCAGCACTTATTTCGAGTGGATCAAGGAGAGAGGCATTTACAGGACATGCTCTACTATTTAACAAAGGTGCAGTATCAGCCTTCTCGTGCACCTGATTATCAATCATTAACAGCGAGTGAGCACCAGCAGACAGGAAAGTATGTGGTGACAGGTCATCTGCAAGAAGAGCTTGCTGTCATTTTACTTGGGAATCGAAACAGAAAGAACATCACCGTTCTTTTAGTGAAGAGAGCCGTTGATCGATTGACGGCAAAAGAAAAACAGCTTGTGGACCGGCTTAAAGCTTCTGGGATACACACGACCCTTTTATTTGAGGACCGGCTGCACGAAAGAACTGTGAGGTGACAAACATTTATGCTGCATATGCATCAGCGGCAAAGCCGTTTTGAGTTGTTCATCTATTATGCTGTCGCATTTCTGCTGCTTTGGGAGTGGCTTCGTCCGCTTCAAGATTTTACAGAGACGAGTCATACGTCTTATTTCATCATTTTTATAGGGCTTACGTGTTTGTTTACGTTCTTTCGATTGAAGTGGTATGTGACGTTTCCTATTTGTGCTGGATTGATCTTGCTCGCATTATATTTGATTTTTTATCAATCAGAGCCAAGTTATTTGCCTGCGCTGTTTGCTGATATTCAAGATAATATTTCTTTGATGAGCATGGGCATGTGGAGTGACATGTATCCGTCTTTCCGCACATTGTTGTTTTATATTTTGCTTTGGCTACTTGTTTATTTGCTTCATTATTGGGTTGTGTATCAGCAGCGTATCTTTTTCTTTTTACTGATGACGATTGTATATGTCACGATTCTTGATACGTTTACGCCTTATGATGCGACTTTTGCGATCATTCGAATTATGGTATTTGGCTTTTGTTTACTTGGCCTGCTCTATTTCGACAGGCTTCGTTCGGCTGAAGGTGTGCGGGTGTCACAGAAAGCGCGTCTCAATTGGTTCTTACCCATGCTTGCGCTTGTTCTTGTATCAGCATCACTCGGTGCGTCTTTGCCAAAATCTGATCCGAAATGGCCTGACCCTGTCCCGTTTTTTAAAGCGGTCACGAATCAAGATGGTTCTGCCGGGCAGAATAAGGTGGGATATAGTGCGGATGATTCGTCGCTTGGGGGACCGTTTAGTGAGGACCGTACACCGGTATTTAAATGGAGCGGAAAAGAGCCGTCTTATTTTCGTGTAGAAACAAAAAGTATTTACACGGGGAAAGGCTGGGAGGATGCTTCAAATGATACGAAACCTACTCGGTTAAAAGGGAATGAAGTGCCGAACCGGTGGTTTACCAATCGCGTGAAAACAGAGGAGCATGAAACAAGAGTCGATATGGAATCAAATTATCGATTTAATCATGCTGTTTATCCGATTGGTACGGTTATGCTGACGCCAATGGAAAACATTCCACTGCAAATGATGGGCAAAACGGAGAAAATTGTGCCGTCTACTCAAAACCCGCCCAAAAATTTAGGGAACTATCGAGTCAGCTTCTTATCACCTACATTTATCCTAGAGGATTTACAGCGGATCAAAGTACCGACCAAGCAGCAAGTGAACCAGCAGGTCGGACGTGAATACTTGCAGCTCCCATCCTCGTTGCCAGAGCGTGTGAAAACATTGGCGAACAGCTTAACGGAAACGAAGGATAATATGTATGATAAAGCAAAAGCGATTGAGGATTATTTAGGATCTGCGAAGTTTTCATATGAAACCCAAAATGTCGCTGTGCCTGGGCGTGACGAAGACTATGTGGATCAGTTCTTATTTGATACGATGATTGGCTATTGTGATAACTTTTCAACCTCGATGATTGTCATGCTTCGCTCAATTGGAATTCCGGCGAGATGGGTGAAAGGATATACGTCTGGTCAGTTATATGAAACACAGATGGATGGAAACAATGTGTATGAAGTGACCAATAACAATGCTCATTCATGGGTAGAGGTGTATTTTCCAAACCGTGGTTGGGTGACTTTTGAACCGACAAAAGGGTTCACGAACCCAGAGACATTTACGAATGAAACCACGGCTAACAACGACCACACAGATGATCAACAGGATGAAAAAGATCAGCCCGCATCTGATCAACAAGAAAACGAGCAGACACAACAGCCGCAGCAACAAGAAACAGAACAGCCGGCCAAACAAGAGGAAAAAGCAGCTAAAGCGAAGCCAAGTATGGTTCATGTTGGTTCAATCTTGGGCTACGCAGCAGGTGTGATTGTCTTTCTTGGTTTCATAGGCTGGATGCTTTACCGGTTCAGAGCAAGGTGGCTGCCAATCTTTATTGTGAGAAAGGTAAAACGTCTGCCAGATGAGGAAGCTTTTTTCTACGCGTATGCTGCTCTATTAAAACAGCTAAGGCGCAGAGGGATCGAGAAAAAGCCAGGCATGACGCTAAGAGAATTTGCTTCTTTGATCGATGACAAGGAAGGGAATCATCACATGTCTGAACTAACGCAGTTCTATGAGCGGGCGCTCTACAGGCGAGAAGATGCGTCGGCGCTTTGGCGGCAGTCGGTGAAGTTATGGGAAAATTTAATAAACAGGAGATAGTCTTGACCCCGTACCTTCCTGTTGTTAGAATAGGTGAATATTAAAACCTTCTAAAATACATGAAATTGAAGCGTTCGGATGTGAGTCTGGGCGCTTCAAAAGCGTGATTTACACTGAGAGAGGTTTTCTCCTCTCATTTTTTCTGTGCGTTTATAAAAACTATATTGGACATAGAGGTGACACCATGACAAATTTAGTAAATGAAATGATTTTGGTTCTCGATTTCGGTAGTCAGTACAATCAGCTGATCACTCGCCGTATTCGTGAATTTGGTGTGTACAGTGAGCTTCATCCGCACACTTTAACTGCTGAAGAAATTAAAGAAATGGCGCCGAAAGGAATCATCCTTTCTGGTGGACCAAACAGTGTATATGATGAAGGATCTTTCCGTTGTGACGAAAAGATTTTTGATCTAGGCATTCCAGTTCTAGGCATTTGCTACGGCATGCAGCTGATGACTCACTATTTAGGTGGGAAAGTAGAAGCGGCAAGCCAGCGTGAATATGGAAAAGCAGACATTCATATTAACGGAACACCTGCTCTATTCAAAGACCTTCCAACGGATCAAGTCGTTTGGATGAGCCATGGTGACCTTGTCGTTGAAGTACCAGAAGGCTTTACAGTTGATGCAACAAGTGCACATTGTCCAAACTCAGCGATGAGCTTAGCTGAGAAGAATTTCTATGGCGTTCAGTTCCACCCAGAGGTACGTCACTCTGAGTACGGAAATGATCTATTGAAGAACTTTGTCTTCGGCGTATGTGAGTGCGATGGCAAATGGTCAATGGAGAACTTCATTGAAATCGAAATGCAGAAAATCCGTGAAACAGTAGGCGACAAACAAGTATTGTGCGCACTAAGCGGCGGTGTAGATTCATCTGTTGTGGCGGTATTGATCCACAAAGCCATCGGCGATCAGCTGACATGTATTTTCGTTGACCACGGTCTTCTTCGCAAAGGCGAAGCAGAAGGGGTAATGAAAACATTTAGCGAAGGTTTCAACATGAACGTGATTAAAGTAGATGCGAAAGATCGCTTCTTAAACAAGCTAAAAGGTGTGTCTGATCCTGAGCAAAAACGTAAAATCATCGGTAACGAATTCATCTATGTATTCGATGACGAGGCGGACAAGCTAAAAGGAATCGACTACTTAGCACAAGGAACGCTTTACACTGACATCATTGAGAGTGGTACAGCAACGGCACAAACAATCAAATCTCACCACAACGTTGGCGGTCTTCCAGAAGACATGCAGTTTGAATTGATTGAGCCACTTAATACGCTATTCAAGGATGAAGTCCGTGCTCTAGGGTCAGAGCTAGGTATTCCAGACGACATCGTATGGAGACAGCCATTCCCAGGTCCAGGACTAGGAATCCGTGTACTAGGTGAAATTTCTGAAGAAAAACTAGAAATCGTCCGTGAATCGGATGCGATTCTACGCGAAGAAATTGCCAACTTCGGCCTTGAGCGCGACATCTGGCAATACTTCACGGTTCTCCCAGACATCCGCAGCGTAGGTGTCATGGGTGACGCAAGAACATACGACTACACAATCGGTATCCGTGCTGTTACGTCTATTGACGGTATGACGAGTGATTGGGCAAGAATCCCTTGGGATGTACTTGAAAAGATCTCGACTCGTATCGTGAATGAAGTGAAGCATATTAACCGCGTGGTGTATGATATTACGAGTAAGCCGCCTGCTACGATTGAGTGGGAGTAGTTATAATAGAGCTAGAAACCTTTGTATATCAAGGGTTTCTAGCTCTTTTTTATGTTTAATTGCACTTGTTCCTTCCATTTTATTGTGTGAATTCATCATTCCATCCCTTACACACATCAATCCATTGTGTATAACCGGAGTGTTTTTCTAGTTGTTTGATTGTGAGTTCAATAGCACTGTTACTGCTCCCGCAGGCTGGATAGACTGTCTCAAAACGTTTGAGTGACATATCTAAATAAACAGAAACACCATTCTTTATAGCAAAAGGACATACTCCGCCAATTTCATGACCGACCAAGTCAACGACCTCTTGAGGAGGCAGCATTTTCTCTTTTGTTTTAAAATATTCTTTGAATTTTTTGTTATCAACTTTTGCATCGCCAGAGGTCACAACTAAAATAGCTCGTCCATTTACTAGAAAGGAGAGTGTTTTTGCGATTCTTTCAGGTTCGCAGCCCAATGCAGAAGCAGCTAAGTCTACGGTTGCACTAGATACTGAAAATTCCTGAATTCGAGTATCCATTTCATATTGTTTAAAATAATCTTTTACTTGCTTGATTGACATGATGATGTCTCCTTTTTATTCGTATTGATTTGACATTTTCTTGATTTTAAAATTTTACTTTAAAGATAAGTGTCATACATTCTGCTCATTATGTTCTATTATTTAAACGATATTGATGTGGTGTTAGGTGATACTTTTTCTTAAATAAACGAATGAAATGCTCTACATTTTGATAACCAACGGCTCCCGAAATATGATCCACTTGTAAATTACTCCCGGTTAGCATTTCGCAGGCTTTGTCCAATCTTATTTCTTGTCGAATCTCACGAAATGATTTGCCGAGTTTACGAGCTATATATTTTGACAGATAAGATTGTGAAAGGTTAAATTTCTCTGCCATCTTCTGGAGTGTTATATGCTCACAACATTGCTGAATATATTGAAGCATTTGAATCATACGTATATCACTATATTGTTTGACCTGAATGACGTTCATATGACTTGGTTTGAATCTTAATAAGAGACATAATAATATCTCAAACAAATTATTCATAATCAACTGGTAACTAGGAAATCGATTGTGATTTTCTATAAATAGTTGAAGAGAGCAGTCTAGCAAATTTTTATCCAAGTGACTATGGAAAATAAGAATATGTTTATTTTCTCTTATATACAATGCATTCAAAAAGAACTCTGAAATGACATGATTTCCTTTTAACATTTTAAAAAACACTTTTTGAAAAGTACTTTTACGGATCATGATTTGTATTGCGATTGTATTCTCCATTACAAGTGGCTTGTGTATTGTGTCAGGTGGAATAAAGGCAATATCTCCTGATTTTAAAACGATTTTTTTATCTTCCACTTCTACATACATCTCATTTTCCAGAACATAGATCATCTCAAAGAAATCATGGATAGCCGACAATTGAGGCATAAAACGGCTATACTTTCTCACTTCGATATCTTTCTCCTGACCTAACCACATGGTATCCTCTTTTTCAAATTCGTTCTGCCCTTTTAGCAAAAATTCTTCTATATATATTTGCTTTTGCATGAAATTGTTTTGATCATAATCCTTCAAAAATAATTGCAATGATTGATTGTCATGCTTCTTCTGTTGGTATTGTTGATAAAAGATTTCTTGTTCGTTATATTCTCTTAAATATTGCATCGCTTCATGTTTTTCAAGTTTATCTGTTTCCATCTACATCCAAACCTCTAGTTTATTTACTGCAACCACCAGGGCCTTTACTGTTGCTTCTATAATATCTTTATCGATTCCAGCACCCCAATGCATTTTTCCTTGATTTGAAATACCAATCTGTGCACAGGCTTTTGCTTGAGAATCGTTGCCCAAAGAATTCTGTTCATAGACTTCCAAATCATACTCGAGATGAAAATGTGCTTTTAACGCATTACTGATTGCATCTAAACTTCCAGTGCCAGTTCCTTGTATGTCAATTTGTTGATGATCTCTCAGCAAAGTTAAGGTGACTTCTTGCTTCTCTCCTTTATGAAATTGATAATCAAGCAGCTGGAAATGAGGGTGAAAATCAACATACTGTTCTTCAAAAACATGATATATTTCTTCGACAGACAATTCCCTATTTGTCTGATCAGATACTTTCTTCGCTGCATATCCCATGGCTTCATTCATTTGATAAGGAAGTTGAATGCCATAATTTGTTTCTAATATATAGCCTATGCCGCCTTTTCCAGACTGGCTATTGATTCGAATCACATCCGTTTGATAATTCCTCCCCAAGTCAACTGGATCTATTGGGATATACGGAACGTCCCATTTATCAACATGATGTTCCTTTCTATATTTCATCCCTTTAGATATCGCATCTTGATGTGACCCAGAGAATGCGGTGAAAACCATCTCACCAGAATATGGCTGCCGCTCATGAACAGTGATTCTTGTTAGTTTTTCATATTTTTTACGAATCGCTTCTAAGTTATTGAAATTTAATTGTGGATCATAGCCTTGTGAATACATATTCATCGCCAAAGTAATCAAGTCTACGTTCCCTGTACGTTCACCGATACCAAATAATGTCCCTTCGACTCTTTCTGCGCCAGCTAGCACACCAAATTCTGCATCACTCACCCCAGAGCCACGGTCATTATGTGGATGAACAGATAATGTCACACTGTCTCGGTAAGACAGATTTTTGTGCATATACTCAATCTGACTTGCAAAGATATGAGGCATTGAATATTCAACTGTTGTCGGAATATTGATGATCGCTTTATGATGTGGTGTCGGTTTCCAAATATCTAAAACACTATTACAAATATCTAATGCATAATCCACTTCTGTTCCTGGAAAGCTTTCAGGACTATATTGAAAATAAATATCACTTTCTGTATTTTCGGCCAGTTCTTTTACTAAAATAGCTCCATCAATGGCAATTTGTTTAATTTCATCTTTTGTTTTCTGAAATACTTGTCTGCGCTGCGCTTCTGAAGTCGAATTATATAAATGAACAATCGCTTTCGGTACCCCCTTAATGGCTTCGAAGGTTCGGCGGATAATATGCTCTCTCGCTTGCGTGATCACCATAATCGTGACATCGTCTGGAATCATATGATGATCAATCAGTGTCCGTAATAGCTTAAACTCCGTATCATTAGCAGCTGGAAATGCGATTTCAATTTCTTTAAAACCTATCTCTACTAGTAACTGAAACATTTCCAATTTCTCTTCTAAGTTCATAGGAATAGGTAATGCTTGATTTCCATCCCGTAAGTCCACACTGCACCATATCGGAGCACGTTCTAATGTTTCTTTTTTCACCCAATCATAAGTAAGGTTCGGTGGCAAAAAGTATTTCTTTTCGTATTTTTTGTGGTTAAACATCATCGATTCCTCCTGTAATTGGAATATAAAAAAAGCCTATCATCTCCAAGATTGAACTTGGAGACGAAAGACTTCTTCTTACGCGGTACCACCCCTGTTTCATGATAACGTTACATTATCATGCCCTTATTCGAATACAGATTGTTATATCTTATATCCTTCCCATATAACGGTGGGGTGCCGACCTTAACTACATCAATCCTTTTCATTTCACTAAGGCTACTCTAAGGTGAGTTCCCTGCCTTTTTGTTATTGCTTCTCATCAACCAGCAACTTTCTGAAAACATTTCGGCAAGTACTATTCCTTATCATCGCATTCTCATTTTTCTGATTTTTTCTATTATACCAAGATGACAGAAAAGAGATAGTGGTAGGGATGTCTTTTTCAATTGATTTTTTTTGTCCTGTGGGTGCTTATCTTTATTTTCATTGAGCCTCTAACCAATCTATATTTGTCATTTTGTTATTATGAGGCATTAAAATAAACAATCTTGTATTTATTTTTATTCAACTCTAATAATCATGGAGTGGGAATAATTTTAATAAGGATAAAAACTCTTTTTCAATAAGAAAACCGAACTATTTAGGAACCACTTCAAAGTGTTCCCAATAGTTCGGATTCTTTTTTACATTTCTATGCTCATTTCAAATTTCTTTGATTTTATAATTTATAAATTAGTAAAGAATTATGATTTTGGATTAAAGGTTATTTAAAAATTTTCCTCTTGATCCATTTCAAAAATGATTCGTCATGAAGTTTATTTAAATTGTTCTTGAGGATATCATTTTCTTTTTTAAGATTTTCAATTTGTTGCTCTTTTTGTTTCAATTTTAATACCAAATCATTATTTCTTTGAGAAGCCAATAGTAATTCTTGATTAACTTCAACTTTTTCTTTGAGAGAGTATAAGTCTTTGTTTAGCTTATGAATAATTTTAGATAAATGTAACTTATATTCTTCAGATTTTTGTATTTCTTCAGATAATTCTCTTTTCTTTTTTTTGTATTTATCTAGTTCAATTTCAGCTTGGGATAACAATAGATAATTCTCCTTATTTTCATCTTCTACTTTAGAGTTTACAATAAAGTCTCCAAATAAAGTCCAACTGTTTTTGCTATAAATTTTAGTTAGTTTGTCAATTTCTCTTTGTCTAAGCATTTTATTCTTTAATATTTCGTGAGCCTTTGGAATCAATTTTTTAATAACATTAGGAACAGGTGCTTCGTAAGTTGAAATATTATTATCGCGTAATATGCGCCTTTTCTTTGGATCAACAGCGTGGGTTACTTTAACTTCAATTGCCAACTTTTTATTCCATAGATACTTATAAGAGTATGGATCCGTTTGTTTGATGTGCAATAAGATATCAATTAATATACCTTTTTTATCATTATATTTAATATAAGATTCTATTTCTGCTGATTCAATAGCTACTCTAATTTCCTTTTTTTCTTTGTCTTCAATTTTGAATTGATTAAGTTGTGAAAACATCATTTGAAAAAGGAAATGAGCAGTTGTCATTTTTTTTGAATAAAGAATCTGTTTCATGTCTTCTTTATGATAATATCGGTAAAATGCGTCTTTAATCTTTTTTTCTCCACTGAAAGTAGGGGAAACTGGTAATACTCCGCTTCGAATAGAGGGGTTCTTGAAATCAAAAAAGGCAGGGTTTTCTCGATTCATTTCAATTATACCTTGATTTCTCAGCCAAAGTGCTTCCAAGACATGTATTTGTCTATCCTGTACTGGGAAATAAGCAAACTTTTTTGTTTGTTCATTCATATGCAACCACCTAATAATCAATATTCTTATTTATTTTTTTTAAAAGTAAAGTAGCGCTCTTTTATTGTTACTCTTAGACAAGGCAAAAAGTCTATTCATACAGTCACCTTCTTCTCTTTAATATGAATTTAGCAAAAATCACTAAATGAAATTTACAAATGGACTTAATCAATTTTTAAATCCTGTTTTTCGTTTCGCCTACTAATGTTAGTGTTTTTTATAGTCTATAAATGATATTGAAATAAATTCAATTTAAACATACTCTTCATGCTTCTATATCTAATTTCAAGAGTTGGGCTCGCTACTCCTAAAAAAGCGCTTAATATTAGTTTTTTATCTACCTCAGCTAATTGATTATCAACTAAATCAGGTGAGAAATAGATATTTTCGCTATATTCAGCTAAGCAATGAGTTAGGTAAGAAAATAGAAGGTCATCATTTGTACAAGCATCTAAAGAACTAATGAGATTTTTATAACATTTGTCCTCTTTAAATCTTGAAACGATAATAATTGATTCATTATCTTTCGGAAGCACAGATATATAGATACTTGGAACAAATAGTTTTTCATCATAGTTATAAATATCGATAGTAGGGTTACCTTGAATATCTACATTTACTGCAACAGCTGTCGTAGCAGTGAATCCAATTTTAAAAGGGAGTATCTTAACGAAACTTTCTAATCTGTTAAATTGTCCTTTTTCATAAATTTCTCTAAATCTAGAATAATCAGTTTCCGTATCTCTTATTGATAACTCATTAACTCTATAATTAGCCGCAATTTGTTTATTTCTTGTTGCATGAGGACGTTGTTTAAAAAGATTAGAATAACTTTTCTTTAAACGATATTTTCTATGCGCCTCAAAACAATGTGCTCTAAATGCAAGCCAATAATTTTGTTCAGGAGTATTATTGTATGGCTTATCTTCGATGATATTGAAATATACTTCATCATGATGTTTGCAAAAGCCTTTAAATGTGCTTGCTTGATTTTTTCCGATTTTTTTGAATTGTAGTTTTGGGAGTAACGATTTTTCGTGAAAGACCATATCTAATGAATAGACATGATTCTCATGGGCAATTAAACTTAATACACCATTATTTTGTAGAGAATGTGCCTCGATAAAGCCATTCTCACATTTTTCATCGAAGCCGAAACAAACCTTAAAGTCAGTTTCCCTAAAAAGTTTGTGAGATTCAAAATACAATCTTTTAGCATTAAAGTGAGTGGCACCACTATAGACTTCCTTGCTTTTTTTATAGCAACAAAATTTATAATTAGCATTACTACCACAAGGGCAAGGTTTATATGGTTCAAAGACATAGGATATCATTCTGAAAGCTTCTTCCTTTTCTTTTTGTTGTGTGATCGCCTATTATAAGGTTTTTTTAATTCTCTTGATTAGATTCTATTGAATTTAATAATTAATTTCACCGTTTAATAAAAAATATAAGAAAATGCTACGGTTGTTTTTTGAACGTTGTATACGTGCCACGACGTGTGTGAGCTGCTTTTGGTTGATTTGACATGAAATAAAAGTTACTTTTTCTTTAGGTAATGAATCTATTAACATTAATCCATTAGAGTATTTAAAGACTTCTGGATTTTTTTGTTGATTTTCTTTTGGTGGTTTTTAATTTGTTCTTTCATTAAATTTGTAGTAAGTGGCGAAATCTCATTAAATATTTTATTACACTTATTTGCGTATGTGATAAATGTTCCGAATTCTCTTTTCCTATAGTTATATTTTATGTCAGTTCTTTCTCCTAACTGATGATAATGTTGATATATTTTTCTTTTATAAGTTAAGCGTATTCGTTCTTTAGTAAAGCCCTTTTTTCTTGAAACAATTTCTCCTTTCTTTATTAACTTATAAACAGTTCTATAGTATTTATAAATGCTTTTTTCTCTTATTCTAACTTCATTACCATCAAAAATGAATCCTAGATAATCAATTTTAGAAAGGCTTTGAGATTTAATATCGAAAATTTTTCTTCCGTCAAAAGTTAAGGTTTGCGTTTTTTGGGGATGAATTAATAATTTGTATTTTTTGATTTGATTCTCTATTTGATTTTTAATAGTGTGAAATTTTTTTTCGTTTATATTAGTTAAAACCAATATGAAATCATCAGAATATCTTCTATATAAACCTCCTATGCTATCTAATAAATTAGTAATATATTCATCGATCTTTATCATATATATATTAGAATAAATAGCACTCATAGCTGTTCCTTGAGGAATACCTTTTATATCCGTATTTACTTTTAGAATTTTGCTGTTATCATTTGTAATTGAGCTTCTCCCATTTTTGAATTTTCTAAACTCTTTAAATGAAGTGAAATAACAGGTTTGGTTCGTTCTAAATATTTCTTTATCTTCACCCAATCTTAAATTTATCTCTTTTTTATTAATGTATGAATATTTAGTGAGACTCTTGAAGATTTTATATTGATGTGTTGGCATTTTACTTCCGTAAATCAAGTTAATCATTTCTTTAAGTAATTTATGATCTAAAGTGTCGAAAAAATTTTGGTAATCTCCTATGTATATATAGCAATCTGGATTCTTCGCAATGAAGTTAATTACTTCAGCTGCGAAATGTATATTGTTTTGTCTTTTTTTGTTGTTTCTATAGGCAGTAACAGATTCATCAATTTGTTTATCTTTAGCATACCTATTATATAAGTCATTTAACTCTAGACTGTAATGTTTGTATATAAAGTTATCAATATGAGCAGCATACATAATCGGTCTTTTTTTTTCTTTAATAGGTACTAATTGACCGTTTCTCTTCATAGCAGTTTCATCTTTAATATCGTTAAACTTCTCAAAGGTTAACTCACTAAAAATTAAAGGTAGAAAACTATGTGATGAGTTTTGTTTAAAACCCAGGACGTAGTTTTCTACCTTTTTATTAAAAGATGCAATTTTATCAAAATGCAAGTAAGGTTTAGATGGATATTTATGTACCATTTAAAACTCACATCCCTTTTTTATTGTTGGAGCAAGTACAGACCTAGTCCCGCTACTATATTTCTTCTGACTTGCACTCTGCCTAAAGCGCCGCGATCCTTAGGCTCTACTATACCACGCGGCATATTATATGGTATGGCGGGGTGAGTTTAATACTCACAAATACAAATAATGTATAATATAACAAGAAGACAAGTTCTGATGGTGAGGTGTTCTATGATGATAGATATAACTTTGGTAAGCTACTTATCTAGTATGCTGATCTTAAGATTAGCATACGGTATACAAGTTTCAGCTTTCACAGTAATATCTCTTGACATTGTTATACAACATACCTAGTACTCTAATAAATGATAATAGTACTAGCGATTTAATATTAACATAAATTACTTCGGAAGGAAAACAATAACTTTTTTGGTCCATTAACTTGTAATTAAAAAAAGTAATAGTCTATTTTTTCTCGTAATCCCTCTTCAAAATCGCATACATAAACACATCATCAAACCCGTTCTGACCAAGATCATACTCCCTCAATAAACCCTCTCGCACAAAATCAAAGTTCTCCAATAATTGAACAGAGGACGTATTTGCTGGATCAATGATCGCTTCAATTCGATTCACGTTCATTTCCTGAAATCCATATCGTAACACCGCAGCAATCGCTTCACTCATAATGCCTTTTCTCCAATGGTGGTGATGTAATTCATAGCCAATTTCCGTGCGGCAGTGCTGTTTTTCCAAGTTAAGAAATCCACAGCTGCCGATGATCGCAGGATCATCTTTTAAAGAAATGCCCCACCGGATGCCTGTTTGTTCTTTGAAGATGTTGTCATACCACTTGATTTCTCCTTTTGTGTCTTCGATGGATTCATGAGCATCAATTCCCATGTAGCGGCACACAATTTCATTGGATAAATAGATGTGCATATCCTCAGCGTCTTCGATCGTCGCTTGTTTTAAGATTAGTCTTTCGGTATGTATGGTTGGAAATGTTTGTGGAAAGTTGATTTTTTTCATTTGATTATCCTCCATGCGATGTCTTTTGTTCTGTACATGCCTGACAATAAAAAACCCCTTCATTCCTTAGCCAAGCCTTCACTTCTGTCATTCCTCGTCTTTTTGGATAGACCAGCTTGACGTACACTTCTTCGTTTCCTTCTATTTTTTTCTGACAGCTAGCACACGTGGGTTCTTCGAATCGAAACAATTGACATACTCCTTTTTGAAGATATTTCTTCCATTATATCAAATATTCAACTTGTTCTTTCGACTCTATTCTTCACTTTCTCTATTTTTATCCGACATATGCTAAGTAAAAGAAATTTCCATTTGTTGAAACCGTTTGAGAGAAAGCTTGCTCTAACAGGTGTAGGAGGTGTGGATGAGATGAAGCAAGTGCGTCTAATTAAAAAAGCACAAAAAGGGAATGTCCCGGCATTTGAGACATTAATGCTGATGTATCAGGAGCGTTTATATAAAACGGCTTTTCTCTACACAAGAAATAAAGAGGATTCGTTAGATGCTGTTCAAGAGACGGTCATTAAAGCGTTTAAGCATCTATCTGGATTAAAAGAACCGGCTTATTTTTCTAGCTGGCTGACGAGAATTTTGATTCATACAATTTTTGCGATGAAGAAAAAGCAGCAAGATGTTGTTCCGTTTGAACAGCATCATGAGAGCGTTGAGCGCCATGATTTTTTGGAAGACAAGCTCGATTTAAAAAATGCACTTGATGTGTTAGATGAGCAATATCAGCTCGTGATTCAGCTATTTTATTTTCAAGATTATTCGATTTCAATGATTTCTGAACAGATGGGTGTGCCCGAAGGAACTGTCAAAACTCATTTGTATCGAGCAAGAAAGTTATTAAAGCAAACATTGGAGAAGGAGGAGAGTGTCGATGGAACGAAAAGAAATGAAGAAGCTTTATGATGAGATTGATGTACCAAAGGTTGAAGTGACCTCTGCGGTTCGCCAAGCAATAGGAGATGTGAAAGCGGAACAGAAAAGACGTTGGTTCACATGGAATTGGAGAACGCCAATCTATTCAGTTATCGCCCTTGTTGTCCTTTACTTTTCATCAGGCTTCATTTTTCCTTCTCTTAATACAGCGATGGCTCGAGTACCGTTTGTTGGACAGTTATATATGATGTTTCACGATAAAGTAGGAATGTCTCTTTTTCAGAGTGAGTTGGTGAAGCATGTCAATGAGGGGGCTGAATCAAGAGGGGTTACTGTGAAAGTGAACAGTGTGTACTATGATGCCGGGCGGCTTGTTTATACGTTTACTGTGGAGAATTTGAATACAAAGGAAGATGTTGTCCCTTTCATAGTCAACTTAGATCCAGTAAATCAAGCTTCCCAATCGAGTTCCTACAATCATGAATTGAAAAAATTAAAAGATGGCCATTATGTTGGGCAGGTGACAGTCTATACAAATGGTCAAACGATCAAACAAGGTCAACAAGTGCCACTTGTCATTTCGAAAATTGGGGATATTGTAGGGAATTGGCGCTTCAAGGTACCAGCGGTCAAGCAAAAAACCACTTTATTAGCTGGACAAAAAGACGTGTCTATTTTAAATGGACGTTATCACTTAAGAAATATAAAGGTAGAAAATGGGGTGAAAAGCTCTGTTATTCAATATACCATTGATTACAATGGTTTTGCTAAAGACGATATAGTTAGTATAGAAAGAATGAAGGATAATCTAGGGAATGATTATCAGCTCGAAATTGGAACAGTTTTAGGAGAAAAACAACTGACTTCTGACAAAACTAGAAAAAATCATTTGACCATTTTAGATCAGTCGATTGATCCAGAGGCAACTGAATTAACATTTTACACGGGTGTGACAGACGAACAAGAAGAAAGCAAAATCATTCCTCTTCAGACAAAGCTACCTGTTCAGTTCAAAACAAAGCATCATGGAATAGGGATCAAAATCAATAAAATAGAGCAAAAGGGGCACTCTGTGACAGTTTATTATCAATTTACTGGAGTAGATCAGAAAGAATTAGATGAGGATGTTATGGAGAATGTCGGTGAATGGATAGGATTAGGTGATGTTAAAAAATTGAAATCGTGGTCAGATCCTGAAGCAAATGATGAAAACGGATATTACTTGGAGAGAAACGATGCGAAGGTGACCAATTTCAAGACAGCCTCTATGCAATCCACCTTTGAATTTGATGTGAAGAAGTTAGACACATTTTCTTTTAAGGATTATGGGCTTTATCTTGATTTGTCAGATCTAAACCGATTGGCACCACAGGAAGATATACCCGTAACCATTCCAGTCAAAAAAGAAACATCAAAAGCTAATCGATAAATAAATGAGCGAACATGATTACACATGTTCGCTTTTTATCTGTTGATGCGCCAGTCGATTGCGATTGAACGAGTACCGAATCAACATCAATGCAACAAAACTGGCTAGCCCGCCGATCCAACTTAAATTCGTTACATTTGTATATTGAATAATCAGACCACCCATTGACGAGCCGAGCATCATGCCGATATTCATAATCGCTGTATTAAAGCTCAGCACGGTTTCCGATGTTTCGGGTTTTAGGGAGATGAGATAAAATTGCTTCGCTGGTGTTGTTGTCCATGTGGCGGTGCCCCAAATGGCGAGCGTGATGAAGACGCCAACTACCGAAAATTGTGTAAAGGATAATGCAAAGAGCATGAGCATCTGAACCGTGATGCTGATTGAAATGGTTCGGTTTGGCCCCCAATGATCGACAGCGTATCCACCAAAGCGTGAGCCAATAAAAGCAGAAATCCCTAAGACAAGCAAGGCAATGCTTGTCATTTCGAGCGTAAATCCGGATGTCTGTCGCAATAATGGCGAAATGTAAGCAAATACCATCGTGTACCCTAAAATCCAAAAGGCAGTCGTGGCTAAGCCGCTTAACACCCTACGGTCTTGAAGAATTTGCATTTGCTGTTTGAATGGCACATGGGAATGTCCCTCCATAGGCGGTAATAATCGATACAGAAGAAACAAGAGACAAGCGGTTCCTATTGCAATGATGAGAAAAATGGCATGCCAATCTACATATCCTGCTAAAAATGTTCCAATCGGTACACCGAGTACTAGTGAAACTGTAAATCCAGTGATTACTGTTGCCATCGCACTCCCCTTTTTTTCTGGCGGGGCGAGCTGCGCTGCGTAATTTGTTGCGAGCACAATATATAAGCCGCCACTCATGGCCATGATGACCCGTGAGAGCATGAGCAGCATAAAGTGATGGCTAAAAAAGGCGAGTACATTCCCTGCTATAAACATGGAAATCGCCGATAAAAGAACCTTTTTTCGATTCAATTTCGATGTGGCCATGACTAAAAAGAGGGCACCCACGGCATAAAAAAGAGAATAGATGGTGATGAGCTGTCCCGCAACCGGGATGGAGATGCGCAGATCGTCAGAAATGATGTCCAGTATGCCTGATACGACGAATTCTGAAGTACCTGTGACGAAAGAACCGACGGCTAAAAGAAATATGAGCAATGGATAAGATGTACTTTTCATTTTGAACCCTTCCTTTATGTTGAAACGTTGTATTCATTTTAAATTCCGTGCTAACATAAGTAAAATTGATGTTTTTCATGAAAGGGATGAGTGAATACTCATGAGCTTTGTTCGATTCGAGACAATGGCTAAGGTGGTCGAGCTAGGCAGTTTTACCGCTGCAGCTGAAGCATTAAATATGACACAGTCTGCCGTGAGTCATGCGGTGGCAAGTTTAGAGACGGAGTGGGGCGTGTCTTTATTCGTACGTGACCGAAAAAAGGGCATCACGCTGACAGATACCGGTGAAACCCTTCTTCCGCATATAAGAGAAGTGCTAAATCGAGTAGAGAAAATTCAGCAGGAAATTGCGCTCACCAAAAATATTGAATCTGGCTTGATTCGGATTGGAACATTTGCCAGTGCATCCGCTTGTTTGTTGCCAAAACTGCTTGTGAGCTATCAGAGAAAGCATCCAAAGATTGAATTTAAATTCTATGAGGGGACATATGAAGAAATATTGGAGTGGCTCGATTCTGGCATTATTGATGTTGGGTTTGTTGTAAAAGGTAAAGCGGATGAAGCGTTTGATCTATTGCCACTTATGAAAGATAAAATGGTGGTCGCCTATCACGAAAATCATCGTTTTAAGCAGCAGCCAATTGTAGACATGGAAGAATTAGCAGATGAACCATTTATTATGCCAACTGGCATGTATCAATCCCATGTAGAGGATATTTTTTCAGAGGCACAAATCAAGCCGTCTATTTTATTTGAAGTGCATGATTGTACGACCATTGCCCGCATGATTGGGGAAGGACTTGGTGTGACGATAGGTCCTGAGTTATTCCTAAAAACGCAGCAACTTGTGCAGATCAGTCATCTGAATGTATCGCATCATCGTGAGGTGGCGCTTGCCTGTCCATCGCTCACGCAAGCTTCTCCTGCTGTGAAGGCATTTTTCGATGTAGCAGAAACTGTTTTTGCCAGAATTCAGTGATGGGTGTATAAAGAACTAGATGTGATTTTCCAAATTCGTGTAATAAGACGAATGAAGCGGACATTTCTTTGAAAAATGTTCGCTTTTCGTATTGTGTTTTAAAAATGAAGTTGGTACAATAGACACAGAAATCAAATAGATAGAAGTCGTATAATGGCGGGGATATGGCCCGCAAGTTTCTACCAAGCTACCGTAAATGGCTTGACTACGTCAATTCACACTCGTTTGATATAAATCATGCATTGTTCTTGTTTGATGTCACGGTCTGAATTCACATTGTAGTCAAGCGTCCCAAAAACTGTTGGGGCGTTTTTTATTTGACTTGTGAATGGGGCAGACTAAAGCAAAAGGACATGAAGGGAGTCAGTTGGCTTTGAAACAGTTTTTTCAGTTTGATGAGTTAGGTACGAATTATCGCAGAGAGATCATCGGCGGTTTAACGACATTTTTGTCGATGGCTTACATCTTGTTTGTCAATCCGATCACACTTGCTTTAGTAGCAGTACCGGATTTTCCAGATAAATTACGAATTGATCAGGGGGCTGTCTTTACAGCTACAGCGTTAGCTTCTGCGGCAGGTTGTTTCCTGATGGGATTGATCGCCAGGTACCCGATTGCGATTGCACCAGGTATGGGGCTGAATGCGTTCTTCGCTTTCTCAGTTGTTCTTGGTATGGGGATTTCATGGCAGGCAGCACTTTCCGGTGTGTTTGTTTCAGGATTGATTTTCGTTGCCCTTTCTTTAACAGGTTTCCGTGAAAAAATCATCAATGCTATTCCGAGTGAGCTGAAGCTGGCTGTTGGTGCAGGGATTGGTTTGTTCATTACATTTGTAGGGCTTCAAGGCTCCGGTATTATTGCCAATAACGATAATACGCTCGTTTCGATTGGAAACATTCATAGTGGTCCTGTATTGTTGACGGTATTTGGAATCGTTGTGACTGTCATTTTAATGGTTCTTCGAGTGAATGCAGGTGTCTTCATTGGGATGCTTGTGACAGCTATTGCTGGGATGATCCTTGGTCTTGTGCCAGTTCCATCTCAAATTGTAGATAGCATTCCAAGCTTGTCTCCAACTTTTGGTCAAGCCTTGATTCACTTGCCAGACATCTTCTCCATTCAAATGCTTGTGGTCATTTTAACGTTCCTATTCGTTGGGTTCTTTGATACAGCTGGTACACTTGTGGCTGTGGCAACGCAGGCTGGTTTAATGAAAAATAATGAGCTGCCGCGTGCAGGAAAAGCGCTTCTGGCGGATTCTTCTTCTATCGTCGTCGGTTCTGTTCTTGGTACATCAACGACGACGTCTTATGTTGAATCTAGTTCAGGTGTTGCTGCGGGTGCTCGCTCTGGGTTTGCAGCTGTCGTGACAGGTATTTTCTTCTTACTTGCGATGTTCTTCTCGCCGCTTTTATCTGTCGTGACACCGAATGTAACGGCACCTGCTTTAATCATTGTCGGTGCACTGATGGTTGCACCTCTTGCAAAGATCGCATGGGATCGTTTTGAAATTGCGGTACCGGCCTTCTTAACCATGATTATGATGCCACTCACATATAGTATTGCGACAGGGATTGCAATTGGTTTCATTTTCTACCCGATCACCATGATCTTTAAAGGAAAAGCAAAAGAAGTGCATCCAATTATGTACGGCCTGTTTGTCATCTTTATTCTATATTTTGCTTTCTTAAATCATTAATGGTTTGTCTGAAACAGCAGCTCATGGAGGCTGCTGTTTTTTGTAGGGAAATTTTAAAAACATAGTTGACTTATAGGAATTATATGTTTATGATAAAAAGACATAATTCGCTGATTGGATCACCAAAGGCGCTTTGATTTCCTTTTTCTATAGAAGGGTTCAGAGTGCCTTTTTTCTTGCATTCATCATGAAGGGGAGGGGATGACTTGTCACGCTGGCTTAGGCAGGTGATTGAGAGGAAAAAGCAGGTATTGATTGAGGAACTCCTTTTATGGGGGCATGAAGAAAAACATGAAGCGCTCATGCATTATACGATTCATGAGCTGGAAAATGAGGTTCTCTATTTAAAAGAGCGAAAGCAAAATTAGTGGGATGGGGGATGAGCGATGGATGAACAAAAGCTGAATTTTATTTTATCTGCCTTAAAAGGGATTGAATACGGGTCGGTGGTGATCACCATTCATAATGGACAAATTACACAAGTCGATACGACAGAAAAGACTCGTTTCCCCGCACACCAGGAGAATCTTCGGATTCAGAAAGCAAAGCAGGGGCGCTATCGTTCATGAAAAGTGATGAAAGATGATGAAAAGCTGATCCACTCATCAGCTTTTTTGTTTTGGCTTATTTTCTCACCATTTAAAACCTCTTCATTCTTTTATCCGTCTATTCGTATGAACGTCAAGGAATCTTGACTGAATAGAGAGACTCCGCTACTTTAATAGGAGTCATCCGGACAGGTCACCTGAGCCTGTGCGGATTGTCTGAGATAGGAGTTGATATGGGATGTTAGAGAAAGATCAAGAGCAGGTCACATCTGAAACGAAAAACGAAGAGCCATCAATAGATCAAGAAACAAGGCAGTCTCGCCTCAGCCGCAGTGCTGCAAAACGAGGAAGAACGGCTAAGCCAACTGATGAAGAGCGTTCAGCCATTCAGCGCATTGCAAGAGGTGTAGGCGGTGCGTTTAAGCGCTATGGCTCATATGGGCTCGCGATGTTAAAATCACCGAGCCGTGCGATCCATCAAGCGGACACTTTACGCATGAAGTACGCCTGGATTTCAATTGTGTTATTCAGTGTGTTTTTTGCTTTAGGCAACTACGTTCAATTAAAGGCGTCAAAGACCCGTTTATTAGGTTTTGGTATTCATTATTCTTTTGGTGACGCCTTTTTGAAGGTAGCGGTCTTTACACTCATTTTGTTGACACTGATGATGCTGACGGTTTGGGTGCTCGGTAAGTACATGCTGAAAGGGAACATCTCGCTGAAAGAAGTGATCATGAAGTTCGGTGCCATGCTTGTGCCGGTTTTGGTTTTATCTATCCTTTGGCTTGTATTTGCCATGCTGAATATTCCATATGTAACGGTGATTTTATCCGTCATGATGTTTTTCGGTCTTCAGCTGATTGCCATTGTGCTCTTCCGCTCCATTCAATCAGATCAAGAAGCTGTGCGGGGAGACTTGATGTATGCCGGCTGGGTCTTTTTGTTGATTGAGCTCGTCATCATTGCCCTTTTATGGGGCATTGTCGGAGAGTATTTGATCCCATCACTTGTTCCAGTTCGGTTTGGATAAAAACACGTTTCAGCGTGTACTCGGTCTTTTTAAAATTCAAAGGTTTTCTATCACGCTGAAAAGAAGACAAAGGGTTAAAATACAGTATATTTTAGCCCTTTATCAACCATCTAAAGCCTCCTTTTGAAAAAGGAGGTTTTTCATGTTGAGAAGAGGAAAAAACGGGTAAACTCTTGGTAACAAAGACCACCCCTTGTTGTCGAAAGATATATGTGTTTTTCTCGCGCAAATTTGATTGTATCAAGGTTTGTTCTCTAGTAGAATATGGGGTGCTTTATTTGATTTTTAGTGCAGGGGGTTCGAATCGTGCTTCAACAACTTTTATCCAATGCGTTCACCATGGTTTTGATTATTTTAGTGATTAACATTGTTTATGTCTCTTTTTCCACTATGCGTTTAATTTTAACAATGAAAGGCAGAAGGTATGCAGCCGCTTTTGCTGGTACTGTCGAGATGCTGATTTATGTCATTGGTTTGAGTATCGTATTAGATAACTTAGATCAAGTACAAAATGTCATTGCGTATGCGCTAGGTTATGGGATTGGAATCATTGTCGGGATGAAAATTGAAGAGAAGCTGGCACTAGGCTACATTACTGTGAACGTGATTACAAAAGAAATCGATCTAGATCTCCCAAAACAATTGAGAGAAAAAGGATATGGCGTCACCAACTGGGTAGTAGGAGGTCTTGAAGGAGACCGGTCAGCGATGCAAATTTTAACACCGAGAAAATATGAACTGCAATTATATGAAACGATTAAAACGCTTGATTCAAAGGCGTTTATCATTTCGTATGAGCCCAAAACGATTCATGGCGGCTTCTGGGTGAAGGCTGTGAAGAAAAGGAGAATTAAAGAATGACCGCAAAACCAAAGAAAAAGAAATTCTACGTGGAAGACAACATGACGATTGATCAAGTGTTGTCCCAGATGGCGGAGGAAGGCTACTCACCTGTCCGACGAATGGAGGAACCGATCTTTCAGGAAAAGAAGGAAAATGGGTCGATTCAGATCATTCCGATTGGGAAAAAAATCGTATTTGAGGGAAAAATACTCTAAATCCGAACATTAAAACGACGACTTCATAGATTGTTCGATAAATCCGTTGACATCATGAACATCCGTTGTTAAGATAAACATGAAATCAAAACACGAGCCTCATATAATCTTGGGAATATGGCCCATAAGTTTCTACCCAGTTACCGTAAATGACTGGACTATGCAGGATAGTGAACAAAACTGACATGGCGTTTTAAAAGCGAACAGCGCTTACCATGGCCCGGTTTGTGTTGCTTCCTAACAATGCAATACAAACCGGGCCTTTTTGTTCGGCGTTTGACAAGCTGCTTAGGTTTGGGAAGCGTGTCAAACGATACAAAATCGAATAATAGCTTAAAGGTGGGGACAAAATGAAGCCGCTTGTAGGTGTCATCATGGGAAGTACATCTGATTGGGAAACAATGAAACATGCGTGCGATATCTTAGAGGAATTAAACATTCCGTATGAAAAACAGGTTGTATCCGCACATCGGACACCTGATTTGATGTTTGAATATGCGACTGAAGCAAGAGGTAAAGGACTCAAGGTCATTATTGCCGGTGCTGGAGGCGCAGCACATTTACCGGGGATGGTCGCAGCAAAAACGACACTGCCGGTCATTGGTGTGCCCGTACAATCAAAAGCATTAAACGGGCTGGATTCCTTATTATCCATTGTTCAAATGCCAGGCGGTGTACCTGTTGCCACAGTGGCAATCGGCAAAGCCGGTGCAACAAATGCAGGCCTTTTAGCTGCACAAATGATTTCAGCATTCGATGAAGCCGTTGCAGCACGCCTTGAAGAAAGAAGAGAGCAAACAAAACAAACTGTATTAGAAAGCAGTGATCAGCTTGGCTAAGCAGACCATTTTTCCAAACGCAACCATTGGTATCATCGGCGGCGGACAGCTTGGCAGATACATGGCCGTCAGTGCAAAGCAAATGGGCTACCGGGCAGCAGTCCTTGACCCAGTCACACTTTCTCCTTGTGGACAGGTTGCTGATACAGAAATCACAGCCGCATACAGTGACCTTGAAGCAATAAGGCAGCTGGCGGACATCAGTGATGTGGTCACATATGAATTTGAAAACATTGATTATGATGCACTCAACCAACTGAAGGAAGAGGCGTATTTACCGCAAGGAAGCGAACTCCTTCTTTTAACCCAAAACCGTGAAACGGAGAAAAAAGGGATTGTAGATGCAGGCTGTGAAGTCGCCCCTTATCGCATCGTTCATGATGAGAAGGAGCTGGAAGACGCAGTAAATGCGCTTGGTTTGCCAGCTGTGCTGAAAACATGCAGAGGTGGTTACGACGGTAAAGGACAGTACGTGATCAAAGAGAAGGATCAGCTTCATGAAGCGGCTGCACTTCTCACTCATGGGACATGTATTTTAGAAAGCTGGGTTCCTTTCCAAATGGAACTGTCCGTGATTGTGACGCGGTCTGTTCATGGGGAAATTGCGACATTCCCAGTCGCTGAGAACATTCATAAGCACAATATTTTATTCCAAAGCATCGTGCCTGCACGGGTAGATGGCAGCATTCAGGAGAAAGCAAAAGAGCTGGCAACAACGCTTGCTGAAAAGCTAGGGCTGGTCGGTACGCTTGCTGTTGAACTGTTCCTGACAAATGAAGCGAAGCTGCTCGTCAATGAACTGGCACCGCGCCCGCATAACTCTGGACATTACACATTGGATTTATGTGAGACGAGTCAGTTTGAACAGCACATTCGCGCCATATGCGGTTTGCCGCTTGGCGGAACAGCTCTTTTATCAGAGGGTGTGATGGTGAATTTGCTGGGCGATGAAGTGGACATCCCAAAAGAACATCCTGAGCTTTTAAAGGAAGCGAAGCTTTATCTATATGGCAAACATGAAGTAAAAGCCGGCCGCAAAATGGGGCATATGACATTTATGAAACAGCTTGATGATGAATGGATGGCAAACATCACAAAGATATGGACTGAAAGAGATGGAGGAAACGGGAAATGATCGAACGTTACGCACGACCAGAAATGTCAGCAATCTGGACAGAGGAAAACAAATTTAATGCATGGCTTGAAGTAGAAATTCTCGCTTGTGAAGCTTGGGCAGAACTTGGTGTCATTCCGAAAGAAGACGTTGTGACTATGCGTAAGAATGCAAGCTTTGATATTGATCGTATTCTAGAGATTGAACAAGACACGCGCCACGACGTGGTTGCCTTTACGCGTGCTGTATCTGAATCTCTAGGAGAAGAAAGAAAGTGGGTTCATTACGGGTTAACATCGACAGACGTAGTGGATACGGCGCTTTCATATCTATTAAAACAGGCGAACGATATTTTGCTCAAGGACATTGAGAGATTTGTTGACATACTAAAAGAAAAAGCAAAAGAGCACAAATATACCGTCATGATGGGCCGTACACACGGTGTACACGCTGAACCGACAACATTTGGCCTAAAGCTTGGTCTTTGGTACGAGGAAATGAAGCGTAACTTAGAACGTTTTAAACAAGCAAAAGCCGGCATCGAATACGGCAAAATCTCTGGTGCTGTTGGCACATATGCGAACATCGACCCGTTTGTTGAGCAATATGTATGTGAGAAACTTGGCATCAAAGCTGCACCAATTTCAACCCAAACCTTGCAGCGTGACCGTCATGCAGATTACATGGCAACCCTTGCTTTAGTTGCAACAAGCATTGAGAAATTTGCTGTTGAAATTCGTGGTCTTCAAAAGAGTGAAACACGTGAAGTAGAAGAGTTCTTTGCAAAAGGACAAAAAGGATCATCAGCGATGCCTCATAAACGAAACCCAATCGGTTCTGAAAATATGACGGGAATTGCCCGCGTCATCCGTGGTTATATGCTGACTGCTTATGAAAATGTACCGCTTTGGCATGAACGTGATATTTCTCATTCATCTGCTGAACGCATCATTTTACCAGATGCAACGATTGCCCTGAACTACATGCTCAACCGTTTCTCAAACATCGTGAAAAACTTAACGGTTTTCCCTGAAAACATGAAGCGCAACATGGACCGCACACTCGGCTTAATTTACTCACAGCGTGTTCTGCTTGCACTCATTGATACAGGTATGGCACGTGAAGAAGCATATGACACAGTTCAGCCAAAAGCGATGGAAGCTTGGGAAAAACAAGTACCATTCCGTACATTAGTAGAAGCAGAAGAGAAAATCACTTCACGCTTAACACCTGAACAAATCGCTGACTGCTTCGATTACAACTATCACTTGAAAAATGTCGATATGATTTTCGAACGTCTAGGTCTTGCGTAAGAAATGGGCCGCCTGCTAGTCAGGCGCCTAATCCTGAAAATTGCCAACATTCAAATTAGGAGGCCAATCTGAATGACTGTGAAACAAGAACTTCTCTACGAAGGCAAAGCGAAAAGAATCTATCAGACCGATGACGAGCATATTTTATATGTTGAATATAAAGACTCAGCTACAGCATTTAACGGTGAAAAGAAAGCGGAAATTGAAGGCAAAGGCAGACTGAATAACGAAATTTCCAGCTTGATTTTTCAAATGCTACATGAGAAAGGAATCAACAATCACTTTGTGAAACGCCTATCTGAAACAGAACAGCTCATTCAAAAGGTAGACATCGTACCGCTTGAAGTCGTTGTGCGAAACGTGGTGGCAGGCAGTATGTCAAAACGTCTTGGGATTCCAGAGGGAACGAAACTGGACACACCTTTGATCGAGTTTTACTACAAAGATGATGCACTCGGCGATCCGCTCATTACAGAAGATCATATTCGCATTTTACATGCAGCGACACCTGAACAGGTCGAGGAAATGAAACAAATCACAAGACAAGTGAATGAAGAATTGAAGCAAATCTTCTCAGATTGCCATGTGAATTTAATTGATTTCAAGCTTGAATTCGGAATAGATCACGAGAATCGTATTTTGCTAGCTGATGAGATTTCACCTGATACGTGCAGGCTTTGGGACAAAGACACAAACGAAAAGCTTGATAAAGACGTGTTCAGACGAAACCTGGGCGGCTTAACAAATGCATACGAAGAAATTTTCAAAAGACTTGGAGGCCATAAACATGTATAAAGTGAAAATTTTTGTCAGCTTAAAAGAGAGCGTTCTTGATCCACAAGGAAGTGCCGTGCAGCACGCTTTGCACAGCATGTCTTATCAGGAAGTAAAGGATGTCCGTATCGGGAAATATATGGAGCTAGTCATTGAGAAATCAGATCGTGACTTAGATACAGTGGTCAAAGAAATGTGTGAAAAATTGCTTGCCAACACGGTGATTGAAGATTACCGCTATGAGGTGGAGGAGGTTGTCGCACAGTGAAGTTTGCAGTGATCGTCTTGCCTGGCTCTAACTGTGATATCGATATGTATCATGCGATTCAAGATGAGTTAGGTGAACAAGTTGAATATGTATGGCACGACGAAACGAGTCTTGATGGTTTTGACGGTGTACTCGTACCAGGCGGTTTTTCTTATGGGGATTACTTAAGATGCGGTGCGATTGCTCGTTTTTCTAACATCATGCCGGCTGTGAAAAAAGCAGCTGCGGAAGGAAAACCTGTTCTTGGTGTTTGTAACGGGTTCCAAATTCTTCAGGAGCTTGGCATTTTGCCAGGTGCAATGAGACGGAATAAAGATCTAAAATTTATCTGTCGTCCAGTTGAACTCATTGTAGAGAACAACGAAACGCAATTTACAAGCGGTTATCAAAAAGGTGAATCGATTACGATTCCTGTAGCACACGGTGAAGGTAACTTCTACTGTGACGAAGACACGTTAGCGAAGCTGATTGAACGAGGCCAAATCGCTTTCACTTACGGTGACGATATTAACGGCAGTGTCAATCGAATTGCAGGTGTAACGAATGAACAGGGCAATGTACTCGGCATGATGCCGCACCCTGAGCGCGCGGTTGACTCATTACTAGGCAGCGCAGACGGACTTAAATTGTTTCAATCTATCGTGAAAAATTGGAGGGACACTCATGTCACTACTGCTTGAACCAAGTCACAAGCAAATTAAAGAAGAGAAATTGTATCAGCAAATGGGATTGAGTGATGAAGAATTCGCTTTAATCGAATCCATTATTGGCAGGCTGCCAAACTACACAGAAACGGGTATCTTTTCTGTCATGTGGTCAGAGCATTGCAGTTATAAAAACTCAAAGCCTGTTTTAAGCAAATTCCCGACAAAAGGAGAGCATGTTCTTCAAGGTCCTGGGGAAGGCGCTGGAATCGTTGATATTGGAGACAACCAAGCGGTTGTATTTAAAATCGAATCACATAACCATCCATCTGCAATTGAACCGTATCAAGGAGCAGCAACAGGTGTTGGCGGAATCATCCGTGATGTATTCTCCATGGGTGCTCGTCCAATTGCGGTATTAAACTCTCTTCGTTTTGGTGAACTGACTTCACCGCGCGTGAAGTACTTGTTTGAAGAAGTAGTGGCAGGGATTGCAGGCTATGGAAACTGTATCGGTATTCCAACAGTCGGCGGAGAAGTTCATTTTGATCAAAGCTATGAAGGCAACCCGCTCGTTAACGCGATGTGTGTAGGGTTAATCAACCACGAAGACATCAAGAAAGGGCAGGCAAAAGGTGTTGGCAATACGGTCATGTACGTTGGTGCTAAAACGGGACGTGACGGGATTCACGGTGCAACATTTGCGTCTGAAGAATTTTCTGATGAATCAGAAGAAAAACGTTCAGCGGTTCAAGTCGGCGATCCGTTCATGGAAAAGCTTTTGCTTGAAGCATGTCTTGAAGTCATCAAAAATGATGCGCTTGTGGGCATTCAAGATATGGGAGCGGCTGGCTTAACTAGCTCAAGTGCAGAGATGGCAAGTAAAGCCGGTTCAGGTATCGAAATGAACCTAGACCTGATCCCTCAGCGTGAAACAGGCATGTCAGCGTATGAAATGATGCTGTCTGAATCCCAAGAGAGAATGCTGTTGGTCATTGAAAAAGGCCGTGAGCAAGAAATCATTGATATTTTTGAAAAATACGACCTTGAAGCAGTCTCAGTCGGTCATGTGACAGACGATAAAATGCTTCGTTTACTCCATCAAGGAGAAGTAGTGTGTGAGCTTCCAGTTGACGCACTTGCAGAAGAAGCACCGGTTTATCACAAGCCGTCAAGTGAGCCTGCATACTATCGCGAGTTTTTAGAAACAAAAGTGGAAGCTCCAGCGATCACAGATGCAGCAGATACGTTGAAACAGCTGTTAAAACAGCCAACGATTGCGAGTAAAGAATGGGTTTACGATCAATACGACTATATGGTTCGTACAAACACAGTCGTTGCACCCGGCTCTGATGCGGGCGTGCTCAGAATCCGTGGGACGAAAAAAGCTCTTGCGATGACAACAGATTGTAACGCACGTTATCTCTACCTTGATCCAGAGGTTGGCGGGAAAATCGCCGTTGCAGAAGCCGCACGTAACATTGTCTGCTCAGGCGCTCGTCCGCTTGCAGTAACAGATAACTTGAACTTCGGTAACCCGGAGAAACCAGAAATCTTCTGGCAGATTGAAAAATCTGCTGACGGCATTAGCGAAGCTTGCCGTACTTTAAGTACACCGGTCATCGGCGGTAACGTCTCTTTATATAACGAGTCAAATGGAACAGCCATTTACCCAACGCCAGTTATTGGCATGGTTGGTTTGATTGAAGATACAGCTCATATTACGACTCAATCGTTCCAGCAGGCAGGCGATGTGATTTTCGTCATTGGTGAAACGAAGGAAGAATTCGCAGGCAGTGAGCTTCAAAAAATGACTGAAGGCCGTATCTACGGAAAAGCACCAGAAATTGATTTGGATGTAGAGCTGGCGCGTCAAGAAGCCCTTTTAGCAGCAATTCAAAACGGACTTGTTCAGTCAGCACATGATGTGTCTGAAGGCGGTCTTGGTGTAGCTCTAGCTGAAAGTACATTTGGAACAGATGGTCTTGGCGCTGATATCCAGATCGATCTAAACAGCGCAGCATCACTATTCAGTGAATCACAGTCACGTTTTGTCGTCACAGTGAAACCAGAAAACCGCGAAGCGTTTGCTGCGGCTGTGCAAGATGCAAAAGAAGTCGGAACGGTCACAAATGATGGTGTATTCACTGTCAAAAATCAAGAAGGACAACAATGGATTCATGCGGCAGTCAACGAGCTTGAACGCGCATGGAAAGGAGCGATCCCATGCTTGCTGAAATCAGAGGCTTAAACGAAGAATGTGGCGTCTTTGGGGTTTGGGGACACGAAGAAGCCCCGCAAATCACATATTACGGATTGCATAGCCTTCAGCACCGAGGACAAGAAGGTGCGGGAATTATTGCAACAGACGGTGAAAACCTGACGTCACACAAAGGCCTTGGACTGATTACGGAAGTGTTCCAAAATGGTGAGCTTAAGGATTTAAAGGGAAAAGGTGCGATCGGACACGTTCGGTATGCGACAGCAGGCGGAGGCGGCTTTGAGAATGTGCAGCCCCTCTTCTTCCGCTCGCAAAACAATGGCAGTCTTGCCCTTGCTCATAATGGAAACTTGGTCAATGCAACGCAATTAAAGCAGCAGCTAGAGAACCAAGGAAGTATTTTTCAAACGTCTTCTGATACCGAAGTGCTCGCTCACTTAATTAAGCGCAGCGGATATATGGATTTGAAGGATCAAATCAAAAATGCTCTGTCCATGTTAAAAGGAGCATATGCTTTCTTAATCATGACGGAAACAGAAATGATCGTAGCCCTTGATCCGAACGGGTTACGCCCACTTTCACTTGGTATGCTTGGAGATGCTTATGTTGTCGCTTCTGAAACATGTGCCTTTGATGTCGTTGGTGCTACGTATTTACGTGATGTAGAGCCTGGCGAAATGCTGATCATTAATGATGAAGGCTTAAAATCTGAGCGCTTCTCAATGAACATTAACCGCAGCATGTGCAGCATGGAATACATTTATTTCTCAAGACCGGACAGCAATATCAATGGCATCAACGTGCATAGTGCGAGAAAGAATCTTGGCAAGAAGCTTGCAGAAGAAGCACATGTCGAAGCAGATGTCGTGACAGGTGTGCCAGACTCCAGTATTTCTGTAGCGATTGGTTATGCCGAAGCAACAGGTATTCCATATGAGCTAGGTTTAATTAAAAACCGATATGTCGGCCGGACATTTATTCAGCCGTCTCAAGCATTGCGTGAGCAGGGCGTGCGAATGAAGCTGTCTGCTGTGCGCGGGGTGGTCGAAGGCAAACGTGTCGTCATGGTGGATGATTCCATCGTACGTGGAACAACAAGCCGCCGAATTGTGACGATGCTAAGAGAAGCAGGTGCGACGGAAGTGCATGTACGCATTAGTTCACCGCCAATCGCTCATCCGTGTTTTTATGGAATTGATACGTCTACACACGAAGAGCTGATTGCGTCATCTCATTCAGTGGAAGAAATTAGACAGGAAATCGGTGCAGACTCCATTGCATTTTTATCTGTAGACGGTTTAATGGACGGGATTGGCAGAAAGTATGATGATCCGCAGCGCGGTCAGTGTTTAGCATGCTTTACTGGAAAATACCCGACCGAAATTTATGAAGATACTGTCCTTCCTCATGTGAAGGAAACAGTCCTGACGAAATAATCGAATAATGGAGCAGCAGTCAACGTGATTTGATATGCTGCTCTTTCATTCTGCCGAAAATACATGAAAGACAAGCAGATAAAAGGAGTGAATGGGATGTCAGAAGCATATAAAAACGCCGGTGTCGACATCGAAGCAGGATACGAAGCCGTTAAACGAATGAAAACACACGTAGAACGTACAAAAAGAGCAGGTGTCATGGGGGCTCTAGGCGGATTTGGCGGGATGTTTGATTTATCTGAACTGCCATACAAAAAGCCCGTTCTTGTCTCAGGAACAGATGGTGTTGGTACGAAATTAAAGCTGGCATTTTTAATGGATCAGCACGATACGATCGGTGTAGATGCTGTCGCTATGTGTGTGAACGATGTGCTTGCACAAGGGGCAGAGCCGCTCTTTTTCTTAGATTACTTAGCAGTTGGAAAAGCAGATCCTTTGAAAATTGAATCCATTGTCAAAGGTGTAGCTGACGGATGCGAGCAGTCTGGTTCAGCGCTTGTCGGCGGAGAGACAGCAGAAATGCCGGGTCTTTACACAGAAGAAGAATATGATATTGCTGGATTTTCTGTAGGTGTCGTTGAAAAGGATGAAATCGTCACAGGGGAGAATATCAAGGAAGGGCATTTGCTGATTGGACTCAGCTCTAGCGGAATTCATAGCAATGGCTATTCTCTTGTACGAAAAGTATTGCTTGAAGACGCAGGTCTAGACCTTCACCAAACGTATGAACCTTTTACAAGACCGCTTGGAGAAGAGCTGCTGGAACCGACGAAGATTTATGTCAAGCCTGTTCTTAAACAAGTGAAAGCTGGCAAAGTTGACGGTATGGCACATGTGACAGGCGGTGGCTTTATTGAGAATTTACCACGTATGCTACCTGAAGGACTTGGTGTTGAGATTGATAATGGTTCATGGCCAGTTCCGCCTATTTTCTCCTTTATTCAAGAAAAAGGGCAATTGAAAGCAGAAGAGATGTTCAATGTATTTAATATGGGTATCGGCTTTGTCCTAGCCGTCAAAGAGGATGATCTCGTCGATGTGATTAGCGGACTTGAACAAGACGGAGAGAAAGCCTTCCTTATCGGACGAGTTCAAAAAGGAGAAGGCGTCACTTTCGGTGGTGGAAGCCTCTCATGAAAAAGTTTGCGATCTTCGCCTCTGGAAGCGGGACAAATTTTCAAGCTATTATTGATACGTTAAAAGAAGAACAGTGGCCGGCAAAAGCCGCCATTGTGATCTGTGATAAACCGGGTGCGAAGGTGCTGGAGCGGGCAGAGAAAGAGGGCATTCCGTCCTTTTCTTTTACGCCGAAGGCTTTCCCGAGTAAAGCCGCTTTTGAGCAAACCATCATTGAACAGCTGAAGCTGCATGAAGTGGAATGGATTTTCCTCGCTGGGTATATGCGACTGATCGGTCCGACATTACTTGACGCATTCAGAGGGAAAATCGTGAATATCCACCCTTCTTTATTGCCAGCATTTCCTGGACTCGATGCGATTGGACAAGCCTATCAAGCAGGAGTCAAAGTGGCTGGCATCACGGTTCATTATGTCGACGAAGGCATGGATACCGGCCCGATTATTGACCAAGCAGCCATTCATATTGAACAAGGGGAAGACCTTGAATCCATTGAAAAAAGAATGCATGAATTAGAACATACACTATATCCAAAAGTGATCAAATCACTTTTAGAATTATCTTAATGAGGTGACAAAGGCATGACGATCAAACGCGCATTAATCAGTGTTTCCGATAAAACAAATCTTGTACCTTTTGTGAAAGAACTAACAGAACTTGGCGTTGAAGTGATTTCAACTGGTGGTACACACAAACTTCTTCAAGAGAACGGCATTGATGTCATTGGTATTTCTGAAGTGACTGGCTTCCCAGAAATCATGGACGGACGTCTCAAAACGCTTCATCCGAACATTCACGGTGGACTATTAGCAGTGAGAGAAAACGAGGAGCATATGGCACAGATTGAAAAGCACGGCATTCAGCCGATTGATCTTGTCGTTGTGAATCTATATCCATTCAAAGAGACCATTTCCAAAGACGATGTCACGTATGAAGAAGCGATTGAAAACATTGATATTGGCGGACCGGGTATGCTTCGTGCTGCTTCTAAAAACCATCAGGACGTCACTGTGATTGTAGACCCGCGTGATTATGATTCTGTCGTTCAACAAATCAAAGAAGGCGGCGTCTCACTAGAGAAAAAACGTGAGCTTGCAGCAAAAGTATTCCGTCATACAGCTGCTTACGATGCCCTGATTGCGGATTATTTAACGAACTTTGTTGGCGAAACAGAGCCAGAACAGTTCACAGTCACATTTGAGAAAAAACAATCTCTTCGTTATGGAGAAAACCCGCACCAAGCGGCGACGTTCTATGAAAATGCGCTTCCAAGCAAAGGCTCTTTAGCTACTGCAACGCAATTACATGGAAAAGAACTTTCCTACAACAACATCAAAGATGCAGATGCAGCACTTCAAATTGTACGTGAATTTACGGAGCCCGCGGCTGTGGCTGTAAAGCATATGAACCCATGTGGTGTTGGGACAGGAGAAACGATTGCAGAAGCATTTGATCGTGCATTTAAAGCAGATGAAACGTCTATTTTCGGCGGCATTGTGGCGCTTAATCGTGAAGTAGACAAGCAAACGGCTGAGGTGCTCCATACGATTTTCTTAGAAATCGTCATCGCACCATCGTTCAGCCAAGAAGCACTTGATGTGCTAACAGCGAAAAAGAACCTTCGTCTACTAACATTAGATGTAGAAGCAGATCTTGGGAAAAAAGAAAAGCAGCTCACAAGTGTTCATGGTGGATTGCTCGTTCAGGATATCGACACATACGGTTTAGAGGAAGCAACGATCTCTATCCCAACGAAAAGAGAGCCGACTGAAGACGAATGGAAAGACTTAAAGCTCGCTTGGAAAGTCGTCAAGCATGTGAAATCAAATGCCATCGTTCTAGCGAAGGATCAAATGACAGCAGGTATCGGCGCTGGTCAAATGAACCGTGTTGGCTCGGCTAATATTGCGATTGAGCAAGCAGGTGAAAAGGCAAAAGGCAGTGCACTAGGTTCTGATGCATTTTTCCCAATGGGCGATACAGTGGAAGCTGCTGCAAAGGCAGGCGTTACAGCGATCATCCAGCCAGGTGGATCTATTCGTGATGAAGAATCGATTCAAAAGGCAGATGAATACGGCATCGCCATGGTCTTCACTGGCGTTAGACATTTCAAACATTAAGGGGATGACAGTGTGAACGTATTAATTATCGGCAGAGGTGGAAGAGAGCATACCATCGCATGGAAAGTGAATCAAAGTGAACTTGTCAGCCAAGTATTTGTCGCACCCGGCAATGATGGAATGACAGACGCAGCAAAGCTTGTACCGATCGACGAAGGTGATCATGAGGCGTTAATTCGTTTTGCAAAAGACAATAACATCGGCTTAACAATTGTTGGTCCAGAGGTTCCTTTAATTGCAGGTGTCGTCGATGCATTTGAAGAAGCAGGTCTCAAGGTATTTGGACCGAATGCAAAAGCCGCAGTCATTGAAGGCTCAAAAGAATTTGCAAAAGACTTAATGAAAAATTATGATATCCCGACAGCCGCTTACGCCACTTTTACATCGTTTGAAGAAGCGAAGGCATATGTAGAAGAAAAGGGTGCCCCAATTGTGATTAAAGCAGATGGGCTTGCCGCAGGAAAAGGCGTGACAGTGGCAATGACGCTTGAAGAGGCGATCAACTGCCTGCATGACTTTTTAGAGGATGAAAAGTTTGGCGATGCGAGTGCATCGGTTGTCATTGAAGAATTTTTAACAGGTGAAGAGTTTTCTCTGATGGCCTTTGTCAATGGAGAAAAGGTGTATCCGATGGTGATCGCACAGGATCATAAACGGGCATTTGAAGATGACAAAGGACCAAACACCGGCGGGATGGGCGCTTATTCACCGGTTCCACAAATTTCAGATGAAGTCGTACAAAAAGCGGTGGAAGACGTTGTCAAACCGGCAGCCCGCGCGATGGTGCAGGAAGAGCGTCCGTTTACAGGCATTTTATATGCAGGCTTAATGCTAACACCAGAAGGCTCAAAGGTCATTGAATTCAATGCACGCTTTGGCGACCCTGAAACGCAGGTGGTGCTCCCTCGTCTAGAATCAGATCTAGTCCAAGTATTCCTCGATATTCTAGATGGAAAAGATGTGGACTTGCAGTGGAAAGACACAGCCGCTGTCAGTGTCGTTCTTGCATCAGAAGGATACCCGGAAGACTACGCAAAAGGCACACCAATCGGTGCTTTGCAAACAACGGTCTCTGATGTCGTCACCTTCCATGCAGGAACGAAAAAGGAAAACGATCAATTCGTCACAAATGGCGGCCGTGTAGCAAATGTGACCGCATTTGACGACACATTTGAAGCAGCAAGATCAAGAGTGTATGAAGCGGTTGAAGAAATCATTCAGCCAGGTTTATTTTATCGCCGTGACATTGGCGCCCGTGCGCTGAAGGCTGCGGGGAAAAACGTTTAATCAAAACACCTTTCTATCTGACGAGATGGAAAGGTGTTTTTTCTTCTTCTGTTCATAGAGGGATGCGGGCAGATGATGAAGAAGTAGTATGGGATTACGAATAGATTTAGGGAGGAAACATGGAAATCAAAGCATTTATCATCTTTGCAAACGTCATGCTTGTTTTATATCTCATAACTATAAATAACATCATGGTGACTGCCATTAAGCAGAATAAATTGAAAAAAGGCGTAGCCATTAGTTATATGATCCTATCCATTTTTTCTGGCATTGCTATTTCTTCATTTTTAATTTGGAAGTTTTTCATTAGCTAAGAGGGGAATGAGTGTATGGTGCAATTGAAGAAGCTTGCAAACGAGCGTTTTTCTGCTTTGATCTGTATGGATCCATTTAATGAGCGAATTCGTTTGGATGACTATAGCGGCAGGGTGCAGGATGTGATTCAGTCCGTGCTTCAGGAAGCGGCGGACTGCAAGGCGTCTAAGGTCATTGTAAAAGTAAGGCGTGAGCATATGCCGCTTTTTTTAGAAAAAGGCTTTCGGCTTGAAGGTGTGTTTTCTCATTATTTCCTCGGAAGTGATGCATACGGCATGTCGCTCTTTCTGACCGAAGATCGAATGAACAGCCCGTTTTGGCTGAAGGAAGATGAAATCGTTACGTCTATTCAAGAAAAGCCGATTAAAAAAAATCAAGGCGTGTGGCAAGATGAGTATGTGATGAGGAAAGCCGGTCCAGAAGATGTGCACAAGCTGGCAGCGCTCTATGATACGGTCTTTGAAACGTACCCCACACCAATGAATGAGCCAGATTACATCCGAAAGGTAATGGAGGAAGGGACGGTTTTTTATGCCGTTGAACATGACGGTCAACTTGTAAGTGCCGCTTCTGCTGAAATCAATGTACCGTATGGTCATGCAGAATTAACAGATTGTGCAACCCTTCCCACATACAGAAAACTAGGATTCATGCATCATTTGATTCTAGCCCTCGAACAAGAGCTTCAATCCATGCACATTTATGTCTTTTATTCTCTTGCCCGTGCACTGTCCTATGGAATGAATCAAGTATTTTATCAGCTCGGGTATACATACACTGGGCGCTTTCAAAACAACTGCTATATTTTTGACAAAATTGAAGATATGAATCTATGGGTCAAAACGCCAAATGAATCATGAAATGGTTCTCATCTGATCAAGCAGACCAGATAGGCGGTACGCCATGATACTGAGCTGCAGCTTCATTCGATCATCAGTGGATTTGAGGCTGCAGCCTGTTCTCGTTTCAATTTGTTTCAACCGGTAGCTTAACGTATGCCGGTGAATAAACAATTCCCCCGCTGACTTTTGAATATTTTCATTGTGTGCCAAATACACTTCGAGTGTATGAATGAGGTCAGCTCCTTGTTTTTTTGTATAAAGCAGCGGGCTTAACAGCTCCACATAAAAGTCATGCAAATTCATTCCGGCTTCGTTCATTTCAAGCAGCATCCCATATAGACCGAGCTTCTGATAATGAATGATGCTGTCATCTGTTTTCAAAAGAGGAAGAAGCCTTGCTGCATACTGGGCTTCTTTTGCACTTTTGGAAAAGAGGCTGATCTGGTCGTAGGCTCTTCCAATGCCAATCACAATCGGATGGACGGGGAAAAAATAAGACCAAGTACTGCGGCATTCTTCTGATGCGCGATACCAAATTGTTTCTTGATACGTGCTTTTCCCTGCGGGTGTCAAGACGAAAATGGAATCAAGCCTTGCCTTTAATAAAAAAGGAATTTGTCTGCGTTCAAAAATGGATGTGAGCAATTGGGATAGGCGCTGCACCATTTGATGATCGAGCTGTGTGTGCTGATGCTGAAATTGAAAGTAGATGACGACTTGTTCCTCACTCATATCATATTGCAGCTTTCTTGCTTGTTCGATGACATAACTTTCTTCTGTGTATTGCTGTTGCAGCATATCATCCAATAAATGCCCCTGCATTTGGTTTTCTGTATCTTGAATGGCTTTTTGTTTCAACCATTCAATCGCATACACCGCACCGGCATGCTCAATGGCGATGGCATCGAGATGGTGCCACGTCTCTTTTTTCTTTAACGCCACAATGAACCCGAAAATATCCCCCATTGCAATCACGGGGCATGCCGCTAGAACAAACGCACCATATGTGTCATAGACGAGCCGGCCTTTTTCCTCTGCCTGCTTGAGCAGAGAAGAGGTTTCAATCGGTTCGTCATCTGTTAGAAAGCCAAAAGCAGGGGAATAGGTCACTTCGTCTGTTTCGAGATGAGCTGCTGTTTGGTGCAAAAACACATCCAGTACGACGATATTTGCCGCTGTGAGATGTGCCAGTTCATCCGTAATTTGCGTGACATTTTTATTGCTCACATTTAAATGGGTCAGTCTTTGATGAATCGCGGAAGAATATTTGAGCTGATGGAGCTGACTGCTGACGATTTGTTCTAGAACGGCTTTTGTGATGTCTGAAAAATTGACATGAGGCGGAATCTCGATGAGCGGAATACCGCTATTTTCGGCGGCTTCAATGAGTGATGCGGGAATTTCCGTTAAGTACACGCCTTTATAGATGGCAATGGCTGAAAGACGATGAGATTGAATCAATTCTTCAAGCCGGATGCGTCTTTCTTTATTTTCTGTCAGTCCAAACCCAGTTGTAACAAGTAATTCTCCTTCGGAAAGTCTAGACGTGTCTTCAATAATTTCCACAATGGTCACCCACTGGATAAGACGATCCAGTCCATTTTCTCCAGCAAGCAGTTTGGTTTCTTTCATCATATCGAGCGAGAGTGCATCTTTGACGAGAATCGCCATAGACTCATGACCTCCTTTTGAACACTCTTATACACCATGTATAAAAAACACATGTGAAATTCGGGCATATGGCGAATGGAGGATGACTGCCCTCTTGATTAAGCTAATCTTATACCAAGTATACAAAATTTTCTTGCGATTCATGTAAAAAGAAAAGTGCAGCTGCTGACAAGAGAGGGAGGAATGACAAAGTGGAGACCCGGGATTACTTAATCAAACCGATGTTAAATCAGCAATATCCTGTGGCTGTGAGAGGAGAGGGGATTTATTTATATGATCGGGACGGAAAAAAATATATAGATGGCTCATCAGGGGCAGTCACGGCAAGTATTGGACATGGCATACAAGAGATTATTGATGCGATGACGGAGCAAGCGAAAAAGGTGAGCTTTACGTACAGGTCACAATTTACGAATGAACCAGCGGAAGAACTAGCGTATGAATTGAGTACACTTTGCCCAGGTGATCTGAACTGGTCTTTTTTTGTAGGGAGCGGTTCAGAGGCAACGGAGACTGCTATGAAAATGGCGATTCAGCATTGGCAGGAGCAGGGGAAGACGGAAAAAAATCATATCATCTCAAGGTGGATGAGTTACCACGGTATTACATTAGGGGCGCTGTCAATGTCAGGTCATATTGCAAGGAGAGAGCGCTTTGAACCACTGCTTGAAAAGCATCCAGTGCTGTCTCCGCCCTATAGCTACCGGTCATGGCTGCCAAAGGAAGACAGCAAGCAGGTCGAGTGGTATGTTCAGGAATTTAAGACCGTCATCCAGCGTATAGGAAAAGAGAGGATCGCCGCATTGATTGCTGAACCGATTGTTGGCGCAGCGGGAGCGGCGCTCCTGCCGCCAGACGGTTATTTCGAAGCAATGAAGCGTGTCTGTGAAGAAAACGACATTTTAATGATCGCAGATGAAGTCATGACGGGCTTTGGACGAACTGGGAAAATGTTTGCGATGGAACACTGGGGCACGGTACCAGATATCATGGTTCTTGGAAAGGGCATGAGCGCAGGTTATTCTCCAATCGCAGCAGTTGTCTCAACGGATCGTGTGATGGCACCAATTATCAGCGGCTCCGGCTCTGTCATGGCAGGGCACACATATAGTGCCAATCCGCTTTCAGCAGCCGTTTCATTAGCGGTCATTCGATATATGAAAAAACATCAGCTTCCCGACCGGGCTGACCTTTCTGGGCGATATCTGATGAATGCTTTAAAAGATCTGCAAGTCAATCATTCCATCATAGGAGATGTGAGAGGGAAGGGATTGCTGATTGGCATTGAGTTTGTCGCAGATCGTTTATCCAAAACGCCATTTCCTGCACATGCTCAGATAACCAATCTCGTTGTTGAAACGGCAAAACAAAAGGGACTGCTTGTGTATCCAGCAAGCGCTGGAGAGGATGGAGTCGGAGGCGCAGCGGTTATGATCGCACCGCCGCTTTCCATCACACAGCAGGAAATGGATGAACTGATTGATTTATTCGGTCAGACCATCACACAAGTCGAACAAGAAGTGATCAATCGAGGATTTTTCCCATCTGCTATGTAAGGAGGAACGAACATGAACAAAACTGTGGGTTTGGATGAAGTGATGACGCGATTAAAAGATGGCATGACCATCATGTTTGGCGGATTTGGCGGCGTGGGTTCACCACCATCGTTGATTGATGCCATTTTGGAAGCAAATATTCAAGATCTGACATTGATCGGAAATGATGCAGGTTTCCCGCAAATTGGTGTGGGCAGGCTCATCACAGAAGGAAGAGTGAAAAAAATCATCGCCTCTCATATCGGCTCAAATCCCATTGCCGGACAGAAAATGCAGGCTGGTACATTAGACGTTCATTTTTATCCGCAGGGCATTCTTGCAGAAAAAATCAGAGCAGGCGGAATGGGGCTGGCGGGCATTGTGACAGATGTTGGGATGGATAGCCTGAATCTCGATGAGAAACAATTGGTTGAGCTGAATGGGAAGAATTATATGTTAGAGCCTGCGCTCACAGCGGATATTGCCATCGTCAATGCCTACAAAGCAGATGAAGTGGGAAACCTCATTTTTGATAAAAGCGCACGGAATACAAACCCGATTGTGGCGATGGCAGGAGACTGGACCATTGCGGAGGCAGAAGAAATTGTGGCAGCGGGGCAGCTCGATCCAGAAGAAATCGTGACGCCAGGCGTATTTGTGAATCAAATCGTGCAATCAAAAGGAGTGAACTGGACATGGGCATGGGAGACATCGATTTAAGACACCGCATTGCCAAAAGAGCAGCTCAAGAAATTGAAGATGGCATGATTGTGAATCTTGGGATCGGTATTCCGACCCTAGCAGCAGATTACATTCCATCAGATTATGAGGTGTGGCTGCATGCAGAAAACGGCATTATGGGTGCAGGAGCCTCGCCTTTGCAAGGGGAAGAAGATCCGAATTTATGCAATGCCGGCGGTTTTCCCATTACGTTGACAAAGGGCGGCTCGTACATGGACAGTACGACTGCTTTTGGCATCATCCGAAAAGGCATGCTGGATATGACGATTTTGGGTGCACTTGAAGTAAGCAGCCAAGGGGATCTTGCCAATTGGATTGTACCGGGGAAAAGAGTACCGGGTATGGGCGGAGCGATTGAGCTGGCGCAAAAAGCGAAAAAAGTGGTAGTGGTGATGAGCCATCTGGATAAACACGGTCGATCTAAAGTGAAAACGGCTTGTACATTGCCATTAACCGCTAAAGCGTGTGTCGATTTGATTATTACGGATATGGCGGTCATTGAGGTTAAGTCTCAGCTGCTCATTTTACGTGAAGTCATGCCGCCATTTCAGCCGGAAGATGTCATCAGGGCGACTGAAGCGCCATTAATTTTAGCGCCTGATGTCAAATCTGTTGTGTAGAAAGGATGAACGACTTGCAGCCAATGACACGTATCAGAAACTGGATGAAAGAGCATCAGGATGAAGCCATTACGCTTCTTCAGCAAATGGTGCAATGTGACAGCACCCAAGGAAATGAAGAAGAGGTTCAGCAGATCGTGGCCAATAAACTGTCCGCCATTGGCTTTGATGTAGACGTTTGGGAAATTGGCGGCGATGAATTACTAGAGCATCCTTATTTTTATTCCCCGCGCCGATCTTTTCAAGGGAGTCCCAACGTTGCTGGGCGATTGAAAGGAAAAGGTGGCGGCAAATCGATTTTATTAAACGGGCACGTAGATGTGGTTCCGGCAGGAGATAAGAATCAATGGACATATCCGCCTTACAGCGGGCATATCATAAACGGGAGACTTTATGGACGCGGGGCAACAGATATGAAAGGTGGAAACGTTTCTTTACTCTTTGCGCTTGAGGCACTGCATGCGCTTCAGATTCCCCTGAAAGGAGATGTGGTGTTTCATAGTGTCGTCGAAGAGGAAAGCGGCGGAGCAGGCACACTTGCAGCAATATTGAAGGGGTACACAGCGGATGCTGCCATCATTCCAGAGCCAAGTCATATGAACATTTTTCCGATTCAGCAAGGGTCAAAGTGGTTTAGGTTGCATATTAAAGGAAGGGCAGCTCATGGCGGAACAAGGTATCACGGTGTTTCTGCTATTGAAAAGAGCACGGTGGTCCTTTCTCATTTAGCGGCACTAGAAAAAGAAAGAAATCAGCGAGTGACGGAGCCGCTGTTTCAGCATATCCCGATTCCAATTCCTATCAACATTGGGAAAATTCAAGGCGGTGATTGGCCGTCCTCTGTCGCAGATCTTGTCACAATGGAAGGCAGGCTTGGTGTGATGCCAGGTGAGACAGTTGAGCAGGCAGAGAAGGAATTAGAAAATTGGATGACTGGACTCGCTGAAAAGGATGATTGGTTTCAAGAACATCCTGTGGAGGTGGAGTGGTTTGGTGCTAGATGGCTTCCAGGGTCAATCGACTCTGATCACCCGCTTTTAGGTCTATTGAAGGAACAATATGAAGAGGTCATGCAGCACCCGCCAAAGGTGGAAGCCGCCCCTTGGGGGACAGACGGCGGATTACTGTCACAAGCAGCGGATATCCCAATCATTGTGTTTGGACCTGGAACGACAGAGCTTGCCCATTTCCCGAATGAATCCATTGAAATCAAACATGTCATTGAAGCAGCAGAAATCATTGCTGGTACGTTGGTCAAATGGTGCGAAGCAGCGGAGTGATTCACACACAAAAAAAGAAGGCTGTCTACTCAGCCTTCTCCAGCGTGCAGATAAACCCTCGCATTCGCCCGCTGGTCTGTGCGCCGGTGCTCACGAATGTAACATTCGCTCCGCTCCGGTGCTCGCCCTTCCTAGACTTCAAAGGTTTTCATGTCACGCTGAAAGGAAGACAAAGAGTTAAAATAAAATTCATTTAAGCCCTTTGTCAACAATCTGAAGAAGGCTGTTTACTCAGCCTTCTCTTTATGTGTATTCTGCTGTTCACACATATAGGTCACTGGACAAAAACGAAGAATACCAGAACCCAATTTTAATCCGCCGAGCATGATGCTAAAAAGCAGCATTTTACTCCATGGTTTTCGAGCATATAAGGATCCAGCTACAGTACATATCGTCATTCCGCAGGCAATTCTCATGAGCGCTTCCATTAAGCCAAGATTAGGTTTCATTGCAAGTAATTCTCCTTTTTTAAATTATTTTAAGTGTGATTTCAAGAAATTGTAACGTTTCATTAATGCGTAACGTGGTTCGTTATGTTACGATAGGGCTAATACAAATGAAGGAGAGTATGTGAATGTCCGAACGTACTTTTAATTGGAGAAACAATGACATCCGCACACAAATCGATGTAGTCGACTCAAAAATAGTTCCAACACTCCTTTTAACGAATGGACTCGTGCTAAACCCGTTTTTGAAGCAATGGGTGAAGGCAAATATTTGGATACATGATGATCGAATTGTTTATGTCGGAGCAGAGCTTCCTCAAAATAAATCAGCTAAACGTGTGATTGATTGTGAAGGTAAATACATTGTGCCGGGGTATATTGAACCTCACGCGCATCCGTTCCATATTTATAATCCCCAATCACTTGCAGAATATGTGTCTCAATTTGGCACAACAACGATGGTCAGCGATAACTTATTTCTTCTTTTGCAAAGCAATGAAAAGAAAGCGCTTTCCACTCTATGTGAATTAAAAAAGCAGCCATTTCAGTATTTCTGGTGGTCCAGATACGATCTTCAAACCGAGGTCAGGTATGAAGATGAGATGCTTCCTATTAACTATCGGAAAGAATGGATTGATCATCCCGACGTCCTTCAAGGCGGCGAATTAACGAGCTGGCCAAGATTAATGGACGGTGATGATCTCATTTTATATTGCATGCAAGAAACGAAGAAGCAGAGAAAACGAATTGAAGGACATTTCCCTGGGGCTTCTGAGAAAACGCTAACAAAAATGAAGCTGTTTGGAGCGGACAGTGATCATGAAGCAATGAATGCAGACGATGTGCTCAAACGCTTGTCTCTTGGCTATCATGTGTCCTTGCGTCATTCTTCCATCCGCCCAGATTTAGTGAACATTTTAAGAGAGTTGCATGAGCGTGACTTTAGGCACTACGATCACTTTTTCTATACAACAGATGGATCAGCACCTCATTTTTATGAAGAAGGCATGATCAATCGTCTCATTTCCATTGCCCTTGAAGAAGGCGTGCCTACTATTGATGCGTACAATATGGCGACCTTTAACATTGCGAAATACTATCAAATTGATGACTTATTAGGCGTGGTCGGTCCTGGCCGATTGGCTTCTTTGAATATTTTAGATGATCCGATGAATCCAAATCCAGAAACGGTGATTTCTAAAGGGATAATCCTGAAATTAGAAGGGGAGAACCAGCATCAATTCCAAGAGACAAAATGGGAAAATGGCGGGCTTGAACCATTAGATTTAAGCTATGACCTGACAATGAGTGACTTGCAATTCTCAATGCCTCTTGGTGTCAAAATGCGAAATTCTGTCATCATGGAGCCTTATACAGTGGAGATTGATAACTCTGTCAACCAGCTGTCCTGTGACCATGATCAAAGCTTCTTCAGTCTGATTGATCGAAAAGGCGAGTGGCGCGTGAACACAATGTTAAAAGGATTTGCAAACAAGGTGCAAGGATTTGTCAGCTCATTTTCAACCACTGGTGACATTTTAGTGATTGGGAAAAATAAAGATGATATGATGCTTGCTCATAAGCGAATGAAAGAAATTGGCGGGGGAATTGTGCTCGCAGAAAACGGAAAGATTTTGCATGAAATCCCGTTGCAATTATCAGGCTGTGCATCAGCTGAATCGTTTGAAACGGTTCTTCAGCAGGAGCAAACGTTACGCGAGTTACTCATTGAGCGCGGGTATCCATTTGACTGCCCAATTGATACACTTGTCTTTTTCCAAAGCACACACTTGCCGTATATTCGAGTGACACCAAGAGGAATATTTGATGTCATGAAAAAAACTGTACTCTTTCCGTCTATAATGCGTTAAAATATAACAGAGTGGAGCTGTATCATATTTGCTAGATTTCTGACCGCTGTTATAGGGCAGGAGTGAGCAATGGATCTCTTCACTGCTAGATATGGTGACAAAGCATAGGGCTTTGACATGACGAATGAAGTGCCCAATTGTAAAATGAATCTGTCGGTTACGCTGGCCGACCAACATATTTTGAATAATTAAGCAAGGCGGGGCGCAGGTTTGTCGTCTCGCCAAGCTTTCTACACATACTGTTTTTTTAGGGAAAGACTTAACAGAGCAGAAGTGTTCTAGATATCGGAGGCAAACAAGTTTGTCAGATTGTCGCACAAGGAATATGACAAAACTTGTCGAATTTGTTTACGATAAAGAAGCTTCGGCTTACGAAAGAACCTGATGGCATTTTCAGCGTAGAACCAAACCTGTCATGATTCGTTCAAAGCTCATTGCTGAGGTTGAAAAAAATGAGTCAGGAAAGATACCGCTTTCTCGGAAAAGTCAGTGCGGAGCGGTGTGCCAATAGTAAAGGAGAAGATGTATAAAGATGCAAATTGATAAATTAAGGGGCAAAAGCTTAGATCAGCTATTCAACTCCATCTTATCCCTTAAAGACCTGGAAGAATGTTATCGATTTTTTGATGATTTGTGCACCATCAATGAAATCCAATCTTTATCACAGCGTCTTGAAGTAGCACGTATGCTTCGCGAGGGAAACACGTATCATAAAATTGAGACGGAGACAGGTGCAAGCACTGCAACTATCTCACGTGTCAAACGCTGCTTGAACTACGGAAATGATGCCTATACGATGGCACTTGACCGCGTAGCAGAGCAACAAGCAACGGACGAAACAAAATAAAGCAGCTTTCACTGCAAACATTCTTTATGATTTGTCGTTTTGAAGTTGAACAAAAAGAGCCATTTCATTTGAAATGGCTCTATTAGATATCATCAAGTTCCCCCATAAACCATCGTTCACCTTCATAGGACACTTCATCGTCATCAGTGATTACTTCCTTAAAACCGATGGTTCGCATATTTTGTGCAACAGATAAATCCCATTCTTTTTGAATATTTCTCTGATCAGAAAGGGGAAGCCATGTCTGATACTTATCTTGTCTGTTGAAGAAATCTTTCACATAAGAATCCCCTTTAAACACAATGATTTGTGAATGCCATAATCCAGGCAGATCGACTGCGACCACGACACGATATATGTCCCCGTCGTTTGGTTTCAAATCAATGAGATGCTCCGCTCTATTCAATAGAGTTTGAATGCATAGACGTTTGATCTTTTTCGGTGTTCTGTTGGACGTCATAAAATCATAAGCCGCTGGTAGAGGCAGGTGCCAGTAGTCAGAAACATTCGCCGGAAACGACTGCGTATGTGCGTTCATTTCTTTTATGATCTGTTGAGTCTTTCGTTTCATACCGCGGACCTTTTTTTCACGCATACTCTTTCTCCTTATCATAGATCTATTAAGTTCTTTATACGTGATTGAGCAAGAATGTCAACGAAAAAAGGTGCGGAAACGCACCTTTTTAAACTAGACAGACTGCTCTGTGCCTGAGAACATAGGGACTTCACTTGTCTGACCGTTTTCTTGTCTAAAAATAATATGTTTTTCGTTAAAATGAATAGGTGATTCAATTCCAGCTGCTGCGCATAAATTAAACAAACCTTCTCTAAGGGACAGGATATAATTGCAGACGCGGTATTTCTTTTCTTCAATGGATAAACCTTTTTGCAGCTTTGGATCTGTGGTGGCAACCCCAACAGGGCATTTATTCGTGTGGCATACTTGCGCCCGAATACAGCCAACCGAGAACATCAAGCCCCGTGCGATATTCACAAAATCCGCTCCCATGGAAAGGGCAATGGCGATTTTATCAGGGGAGAGAAGTTTACCAGACGCAAACAGCTTGAGTTGATCTCGAACCCCGTATTTCTTCAAAATTTGATGGACCATCGGCAGTGCGGTGAAAATGGGCAGGCCGGCGGAATCAGCCAGTTCATGAAAGGAAGCACCTGTGCCACCTTCTCCGCCATCCACTGTAATGAAATCAGGATGTTTTCCGCTTTTTTTCATATAGAGAGCAAGCTCCTCGATATCTTCTTTATGTCCAACAACTAGCTTGATTCCAACTGGTTTTCCGCCGATGTTTCGCAGTTGTTCAATAAAATCAAGCATGTCAGGAATGGAGTGAAACATCTCGAACCGGTTCGGACTGTCAATGGATTGGTGTGGCGGCAGTTTACGGATTTGGGCAATTTCTTCTGTGACTTTTTCACCGTCAATGTGTCCCCCGCGTGTTTTCGCTCCTTGTGCTAGCTTGAGTTCAAAGGCTTTTACTTCATCATGCTCACTTTTTTTCTTAAACTCTTCAAACGAAAATGCGCCATCCTCCGTTCGAACCCCAAATAAACCAGGTCCAATCTGGCAAATGATATCGGCGCCCCCTTTGAGATGGTAAGGCGAAAGCCCGCCTTCACCTGTGTTCATCCATGTGCCGCCAGCCATTTTTAAGCCGGAGGATAGAGCCGTAATCGCCCGGTCGCCTAATGAGCCGTAGCTCATGGCTGATTGACCGATTAATCCTTTGACGTGGAAGGGTTTTTGGCACGTATGTTCACCAATGATTTGTACATCTTCTTCATGGAGATAATAAGGTTTTGCTTCGACTTCTTTCGTGTGTTCACTTCTTCTCAGTAAATTGTCTTGATCGATCTGATACACTTTTGTTTGGATTTTTTCAGATTGATCGATGCGTAACTCATCTCGCTGCTTTGGAAATAGGACGTTGCGAATATAGTAACCAGGCTTGTCAAAATCACGTTTTGATCCAAAGCCCATTGTCCGGCTTTTGTACTTCCCAGACATGACAGCTTGCTCGTATTCTCTTCTTGAGAAAGGAAGCTCCTCTCGATCATTTAGAAACAGATATTGACGAAGCTCAGGTCCTATTTTTTCAAAAATGAACCGCAATTTTCCAATGACCGGATAATTTCGTAGGACAGAATGCTCTTCCTGTTTTTCATCTCGCATCCAAATCCAGATGAATAAAATGATTGGTATGATGAAAAAAATCACTAATAATGCGCCAATGACAATGAAAGTTGTTGTCACGAAAATCCCCTCTTTTCTCTATCATTACTGTTGTTATTCCACTTTTCATTGAAAGAGAAACCACTTCAACAGATTGTGACGTTTAGAAATGAAAAGGCGGGGTAACTTACAAATAAGATCATAAGGGGAGGGAACATACATGAATAAGCGTCCGAATGCGTATGTACTTGCAGGATTAGGGGTTGGTGGTGCAGTGTTATTAGCAGTGAAAAATAAACAGCATCTCAAAAAATGGGCAAGCATGTTCCGATCAGATGAAAAGGTTCCTGAAAAAGCTGGACACCCTGATCCATTAGATATTCAAGACAACAAGATGGTCGATGAAGGGGCCATGACATCTGTTCATTATTTTAATGAAGTGAGACAATAGCTTTAAAAAACCGTTTTGACCATTCAAAACGGTTTTTTCTTGTCTTTTTTTTGATGTGATATCGAAGAGGATCGACAATCGTAAAACCGATCAACCCTTCGTGATCAGGCGTCGAGAAAAGAAATTCAATGCCCGATAAATGATAGGTTGAGAGAACTTCCTGATCCGTAAAACGTAAGGAAAGCTCGTCTTCATAAACGGGTGTGTGTTTCAACACCTCTGCTTCTTCTGCAAATAACTCCAGCCCAGCCACTCGGTCCTCTTTGTCGATGTCTACGTTCACACATTCATTCACGTCTAATTCAATGGTTTCTTTGATTGTCCCGATTCGAGGCGGGATGAGATAGATGTATCCGATGTCGATCGTTTGATCATATGTGATGGTTCTTTTCAAATCATTCACCTGCTTGGTCGATAGTCAAATGTTCCTTTCATGTATAATATCATGTGATGAGATGAAGTAGCTCTCATTTCAGTTCAGTATCCATCTATTGATCTCCCTCCGCTCCTATTGAAGTGGAGCTTTTCATATAGTCTCCATTCACCTCGCCTAAAGTGAAAATCGACTATTTTCAAAAGAATGAAACTTTTAGCTGAAGGAGGTTACCCATTTTTTGCGGTGTCTGATTTTGTTATAATATTTAAATGGAATGAAACGAATGGAGGAACGTTTTTCATGTATGATGTTACCGAGTGGAAGCATGTCTTTAAACTCGATCCAAATAAAGAGATTTCCGATGAACAACTTGAAGCGATTTGTGAATCCGGTACGGATGCCATTTTAATTGGCGGCAGTGACAACGTGACAGAAGACAACGTGCTGCAACTGATGTCAAAGGTGCGCCGCTTTCTTGTGCCATGTGTCCTTGAAATCTCGACACATGAGATGATTGTGCCTGGCTTTGACCTGTATTTTATCCCCACTGTGTTAAACAGCGCTCATCCTGATTGGATTGTTGGTCTGCATAAGGATGCGATGAAGGAATACGGTGATTTGATGTCAATGGAAGAGATTGTGCCGGAAGGATATGTCATCTTAAACGAAGAGTGTAAAGCGGCTAAGCTGACAGAGGCAAATACGGCACTGGATATAGATGACGTAAGGGCATATGCGAGAGTGGCAGAGCACTTGATGAAACTACCCATCTTTTACTTAGAATACAGCGGGACGCTTGGAGACATAGAGCTTGTGAAAGAAACCAAAGCAGTGCTACATGAAACGGTTCTATTTTATGGCGGCGGTATTGAAAGCGAAGAGCAGGCGAAAGACTTTGCACAGCATGCAGACGTTGTCGTCGTGGGGAACGTCATTTATGACAATTTTAAAGAAGCGTTAAAGACAGTCGACGCAGTGAAAAAGTCATCATAGTCAAACAAGACGAAACGGGTTAAAATAGAACATAAGTTCGAATTGGCGGTGAATGAAATGAATGAAATATCGAATCATCTATTAGAAGGGCTGAATGACGCGCAGAAAGAAGCGGTCAAAGCAACAGACGGGCCGCTGCTACTGATGGCAGGAGCAGGTAGTGGAAAAACACGAGTGCTCACGCATCGAATTGCGTATTTAATGGCAGAAAAGCATGTGGCACCGTGGAATATTTTAGCGATTACCTTTACAAATAAAGCAGCAAGAGAAATGCGTGAGCGTGTACAAGCCATTTTAGGGCCTGGTGCGGATGACATTTGGATCTCTACGTTCCACAGCATGTGTGTACGCATTTTACGACGCGATATTGACCGTATTGGTGTGAATCGCAACTTTTCTATATTAGACACATCTGACCAGCTTTCAGTCATTAAGAACATTTTAAAAGAACGAAATATCGATCCTAAAAAGTTTGATCCACGTAGCATTTTAGGTTCAATCAGTAGTGCAAAAAACGAACTCATTGACGCAGAGGAATACGCAAAAACAGCCGGTGACTTTTACGATCAAGTCGTGAGCGATGTCTACACAGATTATCAAAAACGATTACTCAAAAACCAATCACTCGATTTTGATGATCTTATTATGATGACGATTCGTCTGTTTGAGCGAATTCCTGAAGTATTAGAACACTATCAGCGAAAATTCCAATACATTCATGTCGATGAGTATCAGGATACGAACAGAGCGCAGTACATGCTTGTGAAATTGCTCGCGCAGCGTTTTCAAAATATATGTGTGGTCGGTGACTCGGATCAGTCCATCTACCGCTGGCGTGGAGCGGATATTACAAACATTCTTTCCTTTGAAAAAGATTATCCGTCCAGTGAAGTGATTTTGCTTGAGCAAAATTACAGATCGACTAAACGTATTCTGAATGCCGCAAACACGGTCATTCAAAACAATTCAAACCGCAAGCCAAAAAACCTTTGGACAGAAAATGACGAAGGAGCGAAGATTGCCTATTACCGTGCGGATAATGAATTCGGTGAAGGTCAATTTGTCGCTGGAAAGATTCGTCAGCTTCATCAGAGCGGCAAGCGTAAATTATCTGATTTTGCGATCCTCTATCGAACGAACGCTCAGTCACGTGTCATAGAGGAAACGTTAATGAAGGCGAACATTCAATACAACATCGTCGGTGGCACGAAGTTCTATGACAGAAAAGAGATCAAGGACATTTTGGCATACTTACGCCTTGTGGCAAATCCAGATGACGATATTAGTTTTGCACGCATTGTCAACGTACCAAAGCGTGGAATTGGGGCGACTTCTGTTGATAAAATTGCCGCATACGCAGAAATGAATGATCTCTCTATGTTTGAAGCACTTGGTCAGGTGGATTTCATTGGACTCAGTGCAAGAGCAGCCAATGCACTTGATGAGTTCAAACAGCTCATTGATCAAATGACAAATATGCAGGATTATTTATCTGTCACTGAATTAACGGAAGAGATCCTAGAGAAAACAGGTTACCGTGAAGCGCTGAAGATCGAAAAAACGATTGAAGCACAAAGCCGTTTAGAAAATATTGACGAGTTTCTATCGGTCACTAAAAACTTTGAAGAACAAAATGAAGATAAATCACTTGTCACCTTCCTGACAGACCTCGCCCTCGTCGCAGACATTGATAAGCTGGATGAGGCAGAGGAAGAAGATCAGGATGCGGTCATTTTAATGACCCTCCACGCAGCAAAAGGACTTGAATTCCCTGTTGTGTTCTTAATGGGAATGGAGGAAGGCGTCTTCCCGCACAGCCGTTCATTAATGGAAGATGCAGAGATGGAAGAAGAGCGCCGTCTTGCTTATGTAGGGATCACACGGGCCGAAGAAGAGCTTTATTTATCAAGTGCAAAAATGAGAACGTTATTCGGCCGGACGAACATGAATCTGGAATCACGATTTATCAGAGAAATACCAGCTGATTTATTGGACAACCTAAATGAGAAAAAAGAAACGAAAACACCGTTTGGCCAAACGAGAGAAAGACCGCAAAGACGAGGGCCTGTCTCACGTCCACAAACGCAAACCATTCAAAACACAGGCGGCGGCAGCATTGGCTGGGCTGTCGGTGATAAAGCCGCTCATAAAAAATGGGGCGTTGGCACGGTTGTGAGTGTAAAAGGTAGTGGAGATAGTACAGAGCTTGATATTGCCTTCCCAAGCCCTACAGGCATTAAGCGTCTCCTTGCCGCATTTGCGCCAATCGAAAAGCAATAAACTGATAGGACTGACAAAACGGATGAAGTGAAAGGAAGAAGCAGATGGATAAAGAAGCAGCGAAACGCCGGATCGAGGAACTACACCAGATTTTGAATCAATACAACTACGAATATCACACACTGGATCGTCCAAGTGTTCCTGACGCTGAATATGATGCGCGGATGCGTGAGCTGATCTCTCTGGAGGAAGAATACCCTGATTTAAAAGCAGCGGATTCACCCTCGCAAAGAGTAGGAGGTGCTGTTTTAGACGCCTTCCAAAAAGTACGTCACGGTACACCGATGCTTAGTCTCGGCAATGCGTTTCATGAACAGGACCTTCTTGATTTTGACCGCCGGGTTCGTCAAGCAGTCGGTGACGACGTCGCTTACAATGTCGAGCTGAAAATTGACGGACTCGCTGTTTCTCTCCGTTATGAAAATGGCGTGTTTGTCCGGGGTGCCACGCGGGGTGATGGGACAACAGGTGAGGATATAACCGAGAACCTCAAAACCATTCGTTCCATCCCGCTCAAAATCAATCGGCCTCTGTCGATTGAAGTGAGAGGCGAGGCATTTATGCCAAAACCTTCTTTTGAAGCCCTTAACGAAAAAAGATTACAAAACGAAGAAGAGCCGTTTGCGAACCCGCGTAATGCGGCTGCTGGCTCACTTCGTCAGCTCGATACGAAAATTGCAGCGAAACGAAACCTTGATATCTTCGTCTACAGTATAGCGGAGCTTGATGAAATTGGTGTTAATACGCAAAGCGCAGGACTTGATCTTCTCGATGAGCTTGGCTTTAAAACGAACAAAGAAAGACGGATGTGCCAAACCATTGAAGAAGTGATCGACCTCATTGAAACACTGAAAACAAAGCGTGCTGATTTCTCATACGAAATCGATGGCATTGTCATTAAAGTCAATTCATTGGCACAGCAAGAAGAACTAGGCTTCACAGCAAAAAGTCCACGCTGGGCTGTTGCGTACAAATTTCCGGCCGAAGAAGTCGTGACGAAGCTGATTGATATTGAACTAAGTGTGGGGCGTACTGGTGTCATCACCCCAACAGCGATTCTTGAGCCTGTAAAAGTGGCAGGGACGACAGTACAGCGTGCTTCTCTTCATAATGAAGATTTGATCAAAGAGAAGGATATCCGCCTTTTTGATCAAGTGATTGTCAAAAAAGCGGGCGATATTATCCCAGAGGTTGCAGGGGTTCTTGTTGATCAGCGAACAGGAGAAGAAAAGCCGTTTCACATGCCGACTGAATGTCCAGAGTGTCAAAGTGAGCTGGTCAGAATTGAAGGAGAAGTGGCGCTTCGGTGCATCAATCCACAATGCCCCGCTCAAATACGTGAAGGACTCATTCACTTTGTGTCTCGTAATGCGATGAATATTGATGGGCTAGGCGAGCGAGTCATTACACAACTTTTCAAAGAACAGCTTGTCTCTCGTGTATCAGACCTTTACCGTTTAACAAAAGAAGAGTTGATTCAGCTAGAACGAATGGGCGAAAAGTCAGTTGATAATTTACTGCGTTCGATCGAGCAATCGAAAGAAAACTCTCTTGAACGTTTATTGTTTGGACTTGGTATTCGATTTATTGGTTCTAAAGCAGCGAAGACGTTGGCCATGCACTTTGAGGATATCGATCAGTTAAAACAAGCAACGAAAGAACAATTACTTGAAGTAGATGAAATTGGTGAAAAAATGGCCGATGCAGTTGTCACGTATTTTGAGAAAGAAGAAATTCTAGATCTGCTAAATGAACTAAAAGAACTTGGGATCAATATGACCTACACTGGGCCAAAACCGGTGAAAGTAGAAGAAAGTGATTCCTACTTTGCAGGAAAAACGATCGTGCTGACGGGGAAATTAGAAGAAATGTCTCGTAATGATGCAAAGGCAGCGATCGAAGCATTAGGCGGCAAGTTAGCAGGTAGCGTGAGTAAAAAAACAGACTTAGTCATTGCCGGCGAAGCAGCTGGAAGTAAGCTGACAAAGGCAGAAGAACTCAATATTGAAATTTGGGACGAAGCCAAAATGCTCGAGGAGCTAAAGAAATAAGAGGAGTGTTTTCTATTGAAAAAGTTGCTATTGCTGCTGACAATGCTCACACTGGTATTGTCAGCGTGTGCACCTTTTGGGGGAAAGGATGAGGAAGAGGTCACACAAAAAACGGATGAAACGAAAGAAACAGCGATCATCCCAATGTACAACATCTCTGATTCCTATTACAAAATGGTGCTGCCGTTTAAACAAGGAGCGGCAAGAGGACTAACAGCAGAGCGTCTCAATACACGCTTAGACATTGATGAATTTGAAACAGGACTCATGCGCCTGGCAACAGAATCATTCAATACAAACGACTATCTGTTCCAAGAAGGACAGCATTTAGATGAAGATACTGTTCTCAGCTGGCTTGCCCGCAAAAAAACAGGCAGTGATCTGAAAAAAGCTGAAAAAGAAGACAAAGACTTTAAGAACTTAGGCTTAAACCCTGCTCTTCCAAACTCAGGTTCAACAAAGTCAAAAAATGAAAATAGTCCAATCTACTTAGCTTCCATGCTAGAACATAATTACTTAATCAGAAAAGATAAAAATAGCTTACAGCTTGGCGGGGTTGTTATCGGTCTTGCGCTTAACTCTGTCTATTATTATCGCGAAAATATCGGAGATCCTCAGCAAGAGGTGACCATCGATTCATCGAAAAATTCAAAGAAACTTTTAGCAGAGGGCGAAAAAATTGCGGAACAAGTCATTAAACGACTTCGTCAAATGGACGGACTGCAAAAAGTCCCAGTCATGATTGCTCTTTATAAACAAGCACCAAAATCATCTATTGTTCCAGGAAACTTTATCGCTAAAACTGATGTAAAAGCAGGATCAGCTGATATTGGCAGTTGGGATACGATTAAAGAAGAGAATGTCTTCTTCCCTTCAGATAATGCCAAGAGCAGCTACAAAGATGATTCAGAGCGATTTGACCGCTTCAAGACAAAGGTAGAAGACTACTTCCCGAATTACACAGGTGTGGTAGGCAAAGGTTTCTATAAAAACGGGAACTTGCAAAAAATGAAAGTAGAAATTCCAATGCAATTCTACGGAAAAACAGAAGTCGTGGCATTCACGCAATACTTAACAGGTGAAGTCATGGATTACTATAAGAGCACCAATATAGAAATCAACATCACCTCTTCTGATCAGCAAGAAGCCCTCATCACAAAAAATGCTGAAGACAAAGAACCAACGGTCCATATATATGACTAAATAAAAACCGCCTTTTGGCGGTTTTTTATTTCTAATTAGAGGAATCTTTCAACTTTTGTCAAAGTATGTGAGGAAATCAAAAGGAAAGGCAGGTATGTTGATGCTCGTATAAATGCTGATTACCGTCATGTATAAGTAAAAAGACGATAAAAGGAGAATCAGCATGCATAAAGAAGTAAAAGCACGATACGATGAACAAATGGTCTTAAAGAAAGCGGCTCTACTCTATCATTTTCAGCCAGAACAGGTCACATTTCTAGCCGATGCAGAAAATTATGTGTATGAATATACGGATGAAAAAGGGTCGAGTTATATATTGAAAATTACCCATACCATACGCCGCTCTCGCACATATATCTTAGGAGAAATGGACTGGATTCGGTATTTATCTCAACATGGAAGCTCAGTAGCTAAACCGATTTTATCCGCAAGAGGAAAAGATGTTGAAGCGATTCCCGATCAAGCAGGAGGCGCTTTTTTGCTGAGAGTGTACGAAAAGGCGCCCGGCAGAAAAGTGACCGAAGCAGATTGGAATGGACAGTTGTTTCAAGCGTTAGGAGCCTATACAGGGCGTATGCATCAAACGACTAAACAATATCAAGTGAAAGATCCTCGCTATAAGCGTCAAGAGTGGTATGAGGAGGAGCAATTAAAGCTTGAAACGTATATTCCTTCTGATCAAACGGTTGTGTTGCAGAGAAAAGATGAACTGATGCAAAAGCTTCACCAGCTCCGAATATTCAAGAATGTCTATGGACTGGTGCATGCGGATTTACATCACGGGAACTTCCATTATCATCAGGGAGAAATCATTGCATTTGATTTTGATGATTGTGGGTATCACTGGTTTATCAACGATATGAGCATTTTGCTATACAACGTTCTTTGGTATCCGGTGATTCCGTATGAGGATAAAGCTGAATTTACGGGTGAATTTATGAGCCATTTTCTCAAAGGCTATCGACAGGAGAATGAGCTTGATGACGCATGGCTGGCGACAATACCAGATTTCCTTATGCTGCGTCATATGCTTATTTATGGGCTTTTACATCAAGCATTTGATCTCCGAACACTAAGCGCTGACGAAAGTGCCATGCTGGCGCGTTTTCGAAAGGAGATTGAGGACAAAACCCAAATTACGCCTTTTGACTTTCATCAGCTAACAACATAAATCAAAAGCCCCTTGCTGTTTCACATAGCAAGGGGCTTTTTACCCTAAACCGTATCACACTTCACACCAACTACGCCTTCTAAATCTTTAATATCAAAGTACACATCGGTTGTATAGCGGTCTTTATGTACGCGAACACGTACTTCCATGATCGGATAGTCTTTTTCCTTTAAATCATCAATACGTACAGAATGAATACGAATATTGAGTGCTTTCATTTCTTTTAAAATTTCTGTCATGCGGTTTCGGTCAGAAAGTGACATTCTGATGCGGATTTCTTTTTCCTGTAAGCGAATGGGTCCAATCCGCTGGAAGAGCCAAGGTAAAAATTCCACACTGACAAGAATAAAGAAAAGACTGAGGAAGGCTTCTTTATAAAAACCTGCACCTGTTGCAACCCCAAGTCCTGCTGCTCCCCAAATCATCGCAGATGTCGTAAGACCTGAGATGACGTCATTGCTTTTGCGAAGAATCACACCTGCTCCAATAAAACCAACACCAGATATAATTTGCGCCGGTAACCTGAGTGGGTCCATTTGAAGCTTAGAGACTCGAGGGAAATTGTAGGCTGCATCAATGCTGATGATGGTTAATACGCAGGAGCTGACAGCAATGACAATACACGTTTTCAGCCCAAGCGGCTTTTTCTTAAGTTCGCGTTCAAGACCGATGATCAAACCGATTAAGGTGGCAACGGCTAATTTTAAGACCGTATCCCATTCAATTGTCCAAAACATGCGTATCGCTCCTTTCACTTCATGTACGTTTCACATCATGTATATGATCTTCTCACAGCCCATATGGCTGCACAACTTCTATTTTATTCAGAAACGGGAGAAAGAAAAGCATTTTATTGAAAAATAAAGAGAGTCATCCGCATAATGCAGATGACTCCTCATGTCTGGTTATTTTGTTTCTTCTTCGAGATGGTCTTCCATTTTGCTAAATAGCTTTTTAGAAGCTTTAGACGGTTTATTTGTTAAGAGGCTGACAATAATAGCAGTCAAACCACTTAAAATAAATCCAGGAACCATTTCGTACAATCCAGTCGTGTTGTTTAAGCCTGTTGAAATCCAAACGAGAACGACAACAGCCCCAACAATCATTCCGGCTAAAGCGCCATGATGATTCATTCGTTTCCAGTATAGACATAACAAGATGACGGGACCGAATGAAGATCCAAATCCAGCCCAAGCATAACCGACAAGGTCAAGAATGGTATCACTTGGGTTTAGAGAGAGACCAATGGCAACAATCGCTACGACTAGTACAGAGATACGTCCAATCATCACAAGTTCTTTGTCAGAGGCTTTTCTTCTAAAGAATGTACGGTATAAATCCTCTGTCATCGCACTTGCAGTGACAAGCAGCTGAGAAGAAATTGAACTCATAATCGCAGCTAAAATGGCTGAAAGTAAAAATCCAGTAATATATGGATGGAATAACACTTTAGAAAACACAATAAAGATGGTTTCTGGGTCTGCCAAAGTGGTGCTTGTTTCATGAACATACGCCACGCCGACTAAACCGACAGATAGTGAACCAATGACAGACACAATCATCCAGCTCATACCGATACGACGTGCTGGCTTTAAATCTTTTACAGTCGTAATCGCCATAAAGCGAACAATAATGTGCGGCTGTCCAAAGTAACCGAGTCCCCAAGCGAGGAAGGAAATAATGCCAATGACGCTCGTTCCTCTAAAAATATCAAGCAATTTAGGGTCAATCTGTTGAATATCATTGAATGTGGCAACAGGTCCACCTAATTGAGTAAAGGCAACGATCGGCACGAGCACTAATGCTAAAAACATAATAGCTCCTTGAACAAAATCAGTTAAACTAACTGCCAAAAAGCCGCCGAATAGTGTGTACAAAATCACGATACTAGAAGTTAAGATTAAACCAAACATATAATGAGCACCAAACGCTGATTCAAATAAGCGTCCGCCTGATACCATACCTGATGAGGTGTAAAGCGTAAAGAAAATCATAATGATGACAGCTGAGACAGCTTTCAATAAAGTAGATGAGTCTTTAAACCGTTTGTCAAAAAAGTCTGGAATGGTAATCGCATCATCAGCAACTTCTGTATATGATCTCAATCGTGGCGCTAGGAATAGATAGTTTAAGTAAGCCCCACTAATTAAACCAACAGCAAGCCATCCAGATGAAAGACCGGTTGTATACATAGCGCCTGGAAGCCCCATCAGCATCCACCCACTCATATCAGCTGCACCAGCAGATAGAGCCGTTACATAAGGACCTAACCCGCGTCCGCCTAACATATAATCATTCAAGTCATTTGTTTTTCTGAATGCATACCAGCCAATAGCCAGCATTCCAATAAAATAAATAGATAGAGAAATTACAATCTCAATACTCATGTTTCCATATCACCTTTTTCGTATTAATTTGACATCACCTCAATCAAAATATACAAAGAACAGCCTATTGAACTGCCTGCTCACTGCTATGGTTACTTAACCTATCAGAGTATTCCCAAGTGATCAACCTTCTTAAACATCCTCATCAGACAAAAAAAATACGTGTATGCGTGATAAGCGTCTATATGTAAGCGCTTACTAAATTAAATAAAAGAAAAAATTTTCTGAAAAATAAAAAGTCAACTTGATGAATATTTTAGACACTGGCTGCACCACAATGACATATTAGTGGACAAAGCCTTTCTGGGCGTCCTCGTAAAGTTGCTTTAGAACAGTAAAATTTGATATGATAAAGTGTATATGACTTATGATCATGACCACGAACACGTATCATTTTGGAGGTGAACCTGCATGTCAAGAATTTCAATAGAAGAAGTAAAGCATGTTGCGCATTTGGCACGGCTTGCGATTACAGAAGAAGAAGCTGAGATGTTTACAGAACAGCTTGATAGCATCATTTCATTTGCAGAGCAGTTAAACGAGGTAGATACGGAAAACGTTGAACCAACAACACACGTATTAAAAATGAAAAACGTCATGAGAGAAGATGTTCCGAATAAAGGTCTTTCCATTGAGGCAGTCATCAAAAACGCGCCTGATCATAAAGACGGCTATATTCGTGTGCCATCAATTTTGGACTAAAGGAGGCCTGAGGCATGTCACTGTTTGACCACAAAATTTCTGAATTAAAAGAGCTTTTACATAAAAAGGAACTGTCTGTTTCTGATTTAGTGGACGAGTCTTATAAACGAATCCATGAAGTAGACGGGAAAGTACAAGCATTCCTAGCGCTTGACGAAGAGAAAGCACGTGCGTACGCAAAGGAATTGGACGAGGCAGTTGGTGAAAAGGACGAGCTTGGTCTATTGTTCGGTATGCCGATCGGTGTCAAAGATAACATCGTGACGAAAGATTTACGTACAACGGCATCAAGTAAAATCTTGCAAAACTTCGATCCTATTTACGATGCAACCGTTGTGAACCGCTTAAGAGAAGCGGAAGCTGTCACAATCGGTAAATTAAACATGGACGAATTTGCGATGGGATCTTCTACGGAGAACTCGGGCTTCAAAGCAACGAAAAACCCGTGGAATTTAAACACAGTTCCAGGTGGGTCAAGTGGTGGCTCAGCAGCATCTGTTGCAGCTGGAGAAGTACCATTCTCTCTTGGATCAGATACAGGCGGCTCCATTCGTCAGCCGGCATCATTCTGTGGTGTTGTTGGTCTTAAACCAACGTATGGCCGTGTATCTAGATACGGTTTAATCGCATTTGCTTCATCATTAGATCAAATTGGGCCGATTACGCGTAATGTTGAGGACAATGCATATGTTCTTCAAGCGATTTCTGGTGTTGATCAAATGGACGCAACGAGTGCAAATGTCGATGTCCCAGATTTTCTTTCTTCATTAACTGGCGACATCAAAGGCTTGAAAATCGCTGTGCCAAAAGAATATCTTGGCGAAGGTGTTGGCGAAGAAGCAAAAGAGTCTGTTCTTCAAGCGTTGAAAGTATTAGAAGGACTTGGTGCCACATGGGAAGAAGTATCTCTTCCGCATTCTAAATATGCGCTTGCGACTTACTACTTGCTTTCATCTTCAGAAGCATCTGCAAACCTTGCTCGTTTTGACGGTATTCGCTATGGCTACCGTACAGACAATGCAGACAACCTGATTGATTTATATAAAAATACCCGTTCTGAAGGCTTTGGAGACGAAGTCAAACGCCGCATCATGCTTGGCACATTTGCTCTAAGCTCAGGATATTACGATGCATACTATAAAAAAGCGCAAAAAGTCCGTACACTGATCAAAAAAGACTTTGAAGATGTTTTTGAAAAGTATGATGTCATTGTAGGACCAACAACACCAACTCCGGCATTTAACATTGGTGAAAAGACAAGCGATCCACTGACGATGTATGCAAACGACATTTTAACGATCCCTGTTAACCTTGCAGGCGTCCCAGGAATCAGTGTGCCTTGTGGATTTGCAAATGGTCTTCCGTTAGGACTGCAAATCATCGGTAAACACTTTGATGAAGGAACCGTTTACCGCGTGGCTCACGCTTTCGAACAAGCAACAGATCATCATAAAGCAAAACCTGAACTGTAAGGGGTGAATCAGAATGAACTTTGAAACGGTAATTGGACTTGAAGTCCACGTAGAGCTCAAAACACAATCAAAAATTTTCTCAAGCTCACCGACGCCTTTTGGTGCGGCTGCCAATACGCAAACAAGTGTCATCGATCTTGGTTATCCAGGCGTACTGCCTGTGCTGAACAAAGAAGCGGTGAACTTTGCGATGAAAGCAGCAATGGCACTGAACTGTGAGATTGCAACTGATACAAAATTTGACCGTAAAAACTATTTCTATCCTGATAACCCAAAGGCGTATCAAATTTCTCAATTTGATAAACCGATCGGTGAAAACGGCTGGATTGAAATTGAAGTAGACGGCAAAACAAAACGAATTGGTATTACACGTCTTCATTTGGAAGAGGATGCAGGAAAACTGACGCACACAGGCGACGGTTATTCACTCGTCGATTTCAACCGTCAAGGTACACCACTTGTTGAAATCGTATCTGAGCCTGACATTCGTACGCCAGAAGAAGCGTATGCTTACTTAGAAAAATTAAAATCCATTATTCAATATACAGGCGTTTCTGACTGTAAGATGGAAGAAGGCTCACTGCGCTGTGATGCCAACATTTCTCTTCGTCCGATCGGCCGTGAAGAGTTTGGAACAAAAACAGAGCTGAAGAACTTAAACTCATTTGCTTTCGTCCAAAAAGGTCTTGAGTTCGAAGAAAAACGTCAAGAGCAAGTATTGCTTTCTGGCGGCTTGATCGAACAAGAAACTCGCCGCTATGACGAAGCGTCTAAAAAGACGATCCTCATGCGTGTCAAAGAAGGTTCTGATGATTACCGCTACTTCCCAGAACCAGATTTGGTGGAGCTGTATATTGATGACGAGTGGAAAGAACGTGTAAGAGCATCCATTCCAGAGCTTCCAGACGAGCGCCGCAAACGCTACATTGATGAACTTGGACTTCCTGCATATGACGCAATGGTACTAACGCTGACAAAAGAAATGTCTGATTTCTTTGAAGCGACCATTTCAGAAGGTGCAGAAGCGAAGCAAGCATCAAACTGGCTCATGGGTGAAGTATCTGCGTACTTAAACTCGGCCCAAAAAGAGCTGGAAGATACGAAGCTAACGCCGCAAGGACTGGCTGGCATGATCAAGCTTATCGAAAAAGGAACGATTTCTTCTAAGATTGCCAAAAAGGTATTCAAAGAGCTTATCGAAAATGGGGGCGACGCAGAAACAATCGTCAAAGAAAAAGGACTTGTCCAAATTTCTGACGAAGGTGCACTGCTCAAACTTGTCACAGAAGCTCTTGATAACAACCCGCAATCCATTGAAGACTTCAAAAATGGAAAAGACCGCGCAATTGGTTTCTTAGTCGGACAAATTATGAAAGCATCGAAGGGCCAAGCAAACCCGCCGATGGTCAACAAGATTCTTCTCGAAGAAATCAAAAAACGATAAATCGCAAAAACCGCCTCATGGAAGAGGCGGTTTTTTTGTTGATGGATATGACAGGGTCTTATCACAGATTCAGACCACCGCCGTATATCAATTCATTGGTTCTTTTTTTATAATGAAGCATAAGCTTTAGCACATATTCGAAGGGGATAAAGGTGAACTAAAGTGAACATCGCCACGTATTGTCATTGGAGGAATAGCTTCAATTGTTCCACAGCTCTTTGGACAGCGGAGTCCTCACACGTTTCTAAATTTGTCAGCATCCCTTGAATGACCGGCTTGCGAGGCTCATTTTTGGCCAATTCTTCTTCAATGACTTCAATGGATACAAGGGTATCATCCGAAAGCAGATGCTCAGATTTTAACAATCGAAGCTCTTCTTGAAGAGTAGCGGCATTTGGCGTTTCATCATCCCAAATGTTTTGCTTTAGAATCGGCTTCGCATGAGAACGGAGAAGCCCATGCACCAAATCATCAAATCGGTCGAGAATAAAGGATGAGAGCTCATCACATGATAATTGCATCTGATCTTGTAAAAGCAGTACCTGCACATAAGATTGGATGATTCCTTGAATCATGACTGACAGGTCAGTTATGTATGGTTCGATCTCCTGTCCATACGTGGTCAAAATAGAAATTTGGATTTCATCATTCATCTGCTTTTTAACCGTTTTGGAATACTTTTTAATTTGCTGGTTTTCCGGAATAATGTTCTCGCTGAGGATCAAAATGATAAAATCCTTGTTCTCAGCAAAGTGCTGGAACTGTTCAGCGATTTGTTTCTGAAAGATATCTCTAGGCGCAAGATGTTGATTTTCTTTTCGAATCTTTTCAATACTTTGCATAGACGTGTCGATATAATATTCAAACGCTCTGTTGAAAAGCTGTTCTTTTGATTTGAAATGCAAATAAAATGCACCTTTAGAAATTCCACATTCATCTGCAATTTCCTGAATGGTCGTAGAAGAAAAACCTTTTTTCGCAAACAACTGAATGCTTGCTTTAATGATTTTTTCTTTTTTTTCGTTCATGAAATAAGGCCCCTTCAGCTTTAGAATGTTACGTCAAACGCAAGTGAAATGGTTGACGGCATTGTATATCACCGTTTATTATGATATAGAATGACCAGTCAGTCAATACATAAAGGAAAATGGAGGACATAATGAATTCGATCATCAATTTTGTATTAAAGAACAAGTTCGCTGTATGGCTCATGACGATTATCGTAACAGTTGCTGGTCTATATGCCGGATTGAATATGAAACAAGAATCAATCCCGAATATCAACACTCCAGTCATTACGGTTTCTACAACGTATCCTGGCGCAACGCCGGACGAAGTATCAGATAAGGTGACAGATCCAATTGAGAAGTCGATACAAAATCTCAATGGGGTGAATGTGGTCACTTCTAATTCTTTTGAAAATGCCTCATCGATTCAAATCGAGTACGATTACAATAAAGATATGGATGAAGCAAAGAAGGAAATTGAAGATGCCATTAGCAATATCAATTTTCCAGAAAATGCAGAAAAACCAAAAATCACACGTTTTAGCATCAACGCGATTCCAATCTTAGCTCTAAGTGTCTCCGGTGATAAAGAATCATTACAAGACCTGACACAAAAAGTGGAAAATGATCTTATTCCTTCTCTTCAAAGCTTAGAGGGTGTCTCGTCTGTCGAAGCTTCTGGACAACAAATCAAAGAAGTAGAATTTTCTTTTAAACAAAAGAAATTGAAGGAATATGGTTTAGATGAAGAAACTGTCCAAAACATGATCAAAGGCTCTGATGTCAATGTACCTTTAGGGTTATACACATTTGGCAACAAGCAAAAATCAGTCGTAGTGGATGGCAATATTTTAAGTGTTAAAGATTTGAAAAACATGCGAATTCCTGTTACACCAAGTGCAAGCGCAGGAGCTGGTGCATCTGCTAGCGGCTCAGGAAATGCAGGAGCTCAAGGTGCTGATCAGCAGGCTGGAAGTGCAAGTCAGCAGCAAGCAGCAGCAGCTCAGCAACAAACAGGTGCAGGTGCAGCAAGCGGTCAATCGGTAGAACTGCCGACGATCAAACTTTCTGAGATAGCAGATATTAAAGTCGTGAAAGATGCAGAATCAATTTCTAGAACGAACGGAAAAGACAGTATCGGTTTGCAAATTGTCAAAGGCTCTGATGCCAACACAGTGAGTGTAGCAGAAGCAGTCACAAAAGAACTTGATACATTCAAAAAAGACAATAAAGGAATCAAAGTCAGCACGACATATGATCAAGCAGAGCCGATTAAAGAATCTGTCAGCACAATGCTGAACAAGGCGATCATCGGAGCAATCTTTGCGATCATTATCATCATGTTGTTCCTTCGAGATATCAAATCAACATTAATTTCGGTCATCTCCATTCCGTTATCCCTGTTGATTGCTGTTTTATTATTAAATCAGCTCGATATCACATTAAATATCATGACACTCGGTGCCATGACAGTCGCCATTGGGCGTGTTGTCGATGACTCGATTGTCGTCATAGAAAACATCTATCGACGAATGGCGTTAAAAGATGAACCGTTAAAAGGCAAAGCACTCGTTAGAGAAGCAACAAAAGAAATGTTTATTCCGATTATGTCTTCGACGATTGTCACAATTGCGGTATTCTTGCCATTAGCGCTAGTGGGTGGAATGATTGGTGAACTATTCATCCCATTTGCATTAACCATTGTGTTTGCTCTAATGGCTTCACTACTTGTTGCCATTACAATCGTTCCAATGATGGCTCACAGCCTATTTAAAAAGAACCTGTATGGCAAAGCGAAAAAGGTGAAAGAACACAAACCAAGCAAACTTGCTGGTGGTTATAGACGTGTACTCAATTGGACATTGAACCATAAATGGATCACGTCAGGAATTGCGATTCTGATGCTGGTCGGAAGCTTATTCCTCGCACCACTTGTCGGTGTCAGCTTCTTACCACAGGAAGCAGAAAAAACGGCAATGGTGACATACACGCCAGAGCCTGGACAAACAAGAGAACAAGCCATTGCTGAAACGAAAAAGGCAGAAGATTACTTAATGAAACGTGATCATGTCAATACGGTTCAATATTCATTAGGCTCTTCAAATGCAATGACAGCAAGTGTTGGCGGAAACTCTAACGGTGCATTATTCTTCGTACAATACGACGAGGACACACCGAACTTTGATAAAGAAAAAGATCGTATGGTTAAAGCCCTTCAAGACAAAACGTCTAAAGGGGAATGGAAATCACAAGACTTCTCATCTGCTGGCGCAAGCAATACAGTGACGTACTATGTGTACGGTGACAAAGCAAGTGATATTGAAGGCACAGTCAAAGATGTCGAGAACATTTTAAAAGATGAAAAGAACTTGAAAAACGTCAGCACAAGCTTATCTGAGAAATATGACGAATATACGTTTAATGCAGATCAAGAAAAACTGGCGAAACTAGGCTTAACCGCTTCACAAATCGCACAGGCGATCGCTCCTCAAAGTAATGAAACAACGTTGACGAAAGTAACAGAGGACGGCAAAGAACTAGATGTGAAGCTTCAAACGGAAAAAGATGAATACAAGAGTAAAAAAGATCTAGAGAATAAAAAGATCACAACACCAACAGGACAACAAGTCCGAATTGGCGATGTGGTGAAAGTGAAAGATGGCACAACAGCAAACACTGTGACAAAGCGTGATGGGAAGATTTACGCTGAAGTATCTGGTGACATGACAACAGACGACGTATCAAGTGTGACACAAGATGTTCAGAAGAAAGTTGACAAGCTTGATTTAAAATCTGGCGTTACGATTGATACAGGCGGTGTAAGTGCGGATATTGAGGAATCCTTTACACAGCTAGGACTCGCAATGCTTGCAGCGATTGCGATTGTATACCTCGTTCTCGTCATTACATTTGGCGGAGGTCTTGCACCATTTGCGATTCTGTTCTCACTTCCATTTACGGTTATTGGGGCACTCGTTGGATTGTTTGTAGCGAAAGAAACCATCAGCTTAAATGCCATGATTGGATTGCTGATGCTAATCGGAATCGTTGTAACAAATGCCATTGTCTTGATTGACCGAGTGATTCATAAAGAAAAAGAAGGTCTTTCAACAAGAGAAGCTTTACTTGAAGCAGGTACAACAAGATTACGCCCAATCTTAATGACGGCACTTGCGACAATTGGTGCATTGCTGCCACTCGCATTAGGTTTTGAAGGCGGAAGTCAGATCGTATCAAAAGGACTTGGCGTCACCGTCATTGGCGGTTTAACAAGTTCTACACTTCTCACATTGGTCATCGTGCCAATCGTGTATGAAATCTTAAGCAAGTTTAGACGTAAGAAAAAGTACGCTGAAGAAGAGTAAGAGGAAGCCCCGCTAATGAGCGGGGCTTCAGCGTGTAGACAAACACTCGCATTCTTTGTCAATCCTGCGTTCCGGTGCTCACGAATGTCAAATTCGCTCCGCGCCGGTACTCGTCCTTCCTAGGGCTGCAAAGGTTTTCTATCACGTTGAAAAGAAGACACAGGGCTAAAAAAGTATAATTTAGTCCTTTGTCAACAATCTGAGCCCCGCTAATAAGCGGGGCTTTTTTATGATGAAATCTGACAAACCGCTTTTCTCATCAGCTCTTCAAAGGCCTCGAAAAAGGCATCCCGATCGACGTGGTCAATGACTTGAATCAATTTTCCATCTGGATGTTCTTCAGTACGTCCTTGTCTTGGTGTTTCGGTATAAACAATTGCATTCATTTCTTTTGAACGGGTAAATGAGGTGGATGCAAGAGTGATCGTTGTCAGCACATCCCATAAGTAGTAAGTCGAGTTCGTTTCGTGATGAATGAGAGGCGGACAAAAGGCATAACATTGTCCAATAAAGTCAATCCCGATGTGAGAGCGAAGGGAAGCCCAGCGTTGACGGACATCGAGTGTGAGCGGGACTTGATTCGTGCTTTCCAGTGCGACCATTTCAATTGGAAAACGCTCTTGAAATACGGTGCTCACAGCATAAGGGTCCCAAAAAGCATTCCATTCTGCTGTTCCATCATGCTCGGGTTCTTCGACATTGCCTTTTTCAAGGAATGTGCCGCCCATCCACACCAGTTTCTCAATTTTATTTGATATGGAAGGATCTTCTTCTAAGGCGCGTGCAAGGTCTGTGAGCGGTCCTGTAAAGAGCAGCGTAACAGGTTCGGTTGACTTTTTCACCGTTTCAATCAGGTGAAGATGTGCAGGAAGCTTAGATACTTTTGTATCAACAGCACCTTTTTCGTTTAAAATCGGCAGGGCATCTACATAAAAGGCATGCATACGCCATTCCTTTGGAAATGGATTCACACCTCTAGAATTGGAAGCGGCGACTTCAATCTCATATGGGCTAAAACGATCAATAATTTTCTGAGAAGCGCTCAGCGCAGGCTCTAAATAACAATCAGCAGGAATCACAGACATTCCGATCACTTTCAGGTGTTCCATTTGAAGAAGTAGAAATAAGGACACAAGATCATCAACACCGCCGTCATGGTTGAAATAGACAGGCTTTTTCATGGCATACCATCCTTTTCATCGTTTTCTTTTATCTTATCAGAATGTTGATCTGCTCAGGGAAACGTGCCATGAGATTTCAAATATTAGGGGGGTGTTCTGTTGCCATTTTCAAATCTCATAGTATAATTAAAGGTTGTTAGTGGTGAAAATAGATTGCATAATGATAATAGGATGATGATGAATGAAACGTGCTCGAATTATATACAATCCGACATCTGGACGTGAACTCTTTAAGAAGAATTTACCGCAGGTTTTGCAAAAATTTGAACAGGCTGGCTATGAAACATCTTGTCATGCGACGACATGTGCAGGAGATGCAACACAAGCAGCCGAAAAAGCCGCACAGAGAGACTTTGATTTAATTGTAGCAGCTGGTGGAGACGGCACGATTAATGAAGTCGTCAACGGATTAGCGCCGCTTGAAAAAAGACCAAAATTAGGAATCATTCCAGTTGGAACGACCAATGACTTCGCAAGAGCACTTGGCATTCCAAGAGAAGATATTTTAAAAGCGACAGATGCCATCATTGATGGTGTAGCAAAGCCGCTTGATATTGGTAAAGTGAATGGACAGTATTTCATTAATATTGCGGGAGGCGGCCGATTAACAGAGCTGACCTATGAAGTGCCTAGTAAGCTGAAAACCATGCTAGGACAACTTGCGTATTATTTGAAAGGCATGGAGATGCTTCCTTCCATTCGCCCGACAGAAGTCGAAATTGAATATGACGGCAAATTGTTTCATGGAGAAATCATGCTGTTTCTTGTTTCACTAACAAACTCAGTAGGCGGCTTTGAAAAGCTCGCACCAGATTCCATTCTAGATGATGGGATGTTTGACCTGATCATTCTAAAGAAGGTCAATCTAGCAGAAGCCATTCGAGTGGTCAGCCTTGCACTTCGAGGCGAGCATATTCATGATAACAATGTCATCTACGCAAAAGCGAATCGCGTGAAGGTAGATGTAAAAGATAAAATGCAATTGAATTTAGATGGTGAATACGGCGGCATGCTGCCAGGTGAATTTGAAAACTTGTATCGCCATATTGAATTTATTGTGCCAAAAGCAACAGCTGAAAAAATAGGGTGAAGACTAAACTTGGTTCCTTATGGCGACCAAGTTTTTCTTTGCAAATGAGGTGATAAAATTGGTGAAAATGAAACCGCCTGTTGAAAAGAATGAATACTACAATGTAACCTTCGAAGATTTAACGCACGAAGGTGCAGGTGTAGCGAAAATTGAGGGTTTCCCTGTGTTTGTACCGAATGCCCTTCCTGAGGAACAAGGGAAAATCAAAGTCACACGTGTCAAAAAAGGATTTGCTTTTGGACGACTTATGGAGCTGACAAAGGAAAGTCAGCACAGGCAAGATGCGCCATGTCCTATCTATAAGCAGTGCGGAGGCTGTCAAATTCAGCACATGAGCTATGAAGGCCAGCTGCTTTTTAAACAGAAACAAGTAAAGGACGTTTTAGAGCGGATCGGTAAGCTTGATATGAGCCGTGTAAAAGTTCATCCTGTACTCGGCATGGAAGACCCTTGGAATTACCGAAACAAAGCACAAGTACCAGTTGGCGAACGCGAAGGCGGACTTGTTGCAGGATTTTATCAGCAGCGTACCCATGAAATCATTGATATGGAAAAATGTTTGATCCAGCAATCAGAAAATGACGAAGTGGTACAGGCAGTAAAAGACATCTGCAATGCGTTTGGCATCAAAGCATATAACGAAGAACGTCATAAAGGCTGGCTTCGCCATGTCATGGTTCGTTACGGTATTGCAACAGGTGAAATGATGGTTGTGTTTGTCACAAGAACGGCTGATTTTCCGCAAAAGCAGCAGGTGATTGAACAGATTATAGCACGCTTCCCACACGTTCGGTCAATTGTACAAAACGTAAATTCAAAGAAGACAAATGTCATTTTCGGAGACGAAACGACCGTTTTATGGGGAGAAGAATACATTTATGACACGATTGGCGACATCAAATTTGCCATTTCAGCCCGCTCGTTTTATCAAGTGAATCCAGCTCAAACAAAGGTTCTTTACGATAAAGCCCTTGAATATGCCGAGCTGCAAGGAGAAGAAACCGTGATCGATGCGTATTGCGGAATCGGTACAATTTCCTTATTTCTCGCACAAAAAGCAGGCAGAGTATATGGCGTGGAAATTGTGCCAGAAGCGATTGAAGATGCAAAACGCAACGCTGCCTTAAACGGAATCAACAACGTTGAATTCGCAGTCGGCGAAGCAGAAACCGTTATCCCAAACTGGTACAAAGAAGGCATTAAAGCAGACACTCTTGTCGTTGATCCACCAAGAAAAGGCTGTGACGAAGCACTGCTTGATACGATTTTAAAGATGAAACCGAACCGTGTTGTGTATGTGTCCTGTAATCCAGGGACGCTTGCTCGTGATTTGCGTATTCTTGAAGATGGTGGGTATGTGACGGAGGAAGTGCAGCCTGTGGATATGTTTCCGCATACGAGTCATGTTGAATGCGTTGCTAGTCTTGTGATTCAACAGTCATAATGTATTGAAGCATCCCGATTTCGTGATATAACACCGATATCGGGATATTTTTATTTTGGCTGCCTTTCACTTGAATACAAAGCGGTAATTATAGGTCGAAAATTAATCTTTACCCCTTATTTGGTTTTGAAATGTCCTTTTTTGCAATTTTGCCTAGTTCATATTAAAGTATATAATGATAAAAATTGCTGAAAGAATTTACAGAAGGACAAGCCCTTTAGGCGCTATGTCATGAGAGGAATTGGATGAAAGATGAGTAAAAATTTCTGGCGTGATTTACCACGGCCATTTTTTATATTAGCACCAATGGAAGAAGTGACAGATGTTGTGTTTCGTCATGTTGTGAGTGAGGCGGCGAGACCGGATGTGTTTTTTACAGAGTTTACAAACAGTGAGAGCTACTGCCACCCTGATGGCATTCAAAGTGTGAAAGGCCGCTTAACGTTCACCGAGGATGAGCAGCCGATTGTTGCTCATATTTGGGGAGATAAGCCTGAGAACTTTAGACAAATGAGTATTGGAATGGCGGAGTTAGGATTTCAGGGGCTTGATATTAATATGGGTTGTCCTGTCCCTAATGTTACGCAAAACGGAAAGGGCAGTGGATTGATTCTTCGTCCAGACGTTGCGGCAGAGCTGATTCAAGCGGCAAAAGCAGGGGGATTACCTGTCAGCGTCAAAACAAGACTTGGTTTTACTGAGGTCGATGAATGGCGCGGATGGCTCAGACACATTTTGGAGCAAGATATTGTGAATTTATCGATTCATCTTCGTACAAGAAAGGAAATGAGCCAAGTAGATGCGCATTGGGAGCTCATTCCTGAAATTAAAAAACTACGTGATGAAATAGCACCTGATACGCTTTTGACAATCAATGGTGATATTCCTGATCGTCAAACTGGTTTAAAGCTCGCTGAGCAATATGGGATAGACGGAGTGATGATTGGGCGCGGAATTTTCCATAACCCATTTGCCTTTGAAAAAGAGCCGAAAGAGCATACGAGTGACGAACTGCTAGGTCTTTTAAGATTGCATCTTGATCTTCATGATCAATATTCTTCATTAGGTTTGCGACCATTTAAGGCACTGCATCGTTTCTTTAAGATTTATGTAAAAGGATTCAGAGGAGCGAGCTTCCTAAGAAACCAATTAATGAACACATCATCAACAGATGAAGTGCGTGCAATGCTAGATGAATTTGAAGCGAGAAATCAAGAACAATCATGATCAACAAGAGGAGGGAGAACCCTTCTCTTTTTTTATGAATAGGACTATTAAACTAGTTTTCTTAAATGGTAAAATGAGATAGAAATAACAATTGGAGGTATATTATTTGAAACCATTTTGGGACACAAATGAATTCAAAATGAGATTTTATTAATTTTGATTTTTTTCTAGATTGTCGATATAAAGGTTGGAGGTGAAAAAAATGACTAGAGATTACGGAGAATCTAAATACGTTTCAAATTATCTTAGTGCTAGGTATGGAGAAATTTATGAGTTGAATTTTAAAGACCAAAAAGAACTGAGAGAATCAATAATACTAGATCATGATAAGTCTGAATTAAAAAGAATGTTAAGACGTTCAGAATCTCAAATTAAAAGGGCCAAAGATATACAGCCTCTCCATAATATTGTTTTCAACTTTATAACAGTACTTTTGCCAGTATTAACTACAGTTATAATTGGAATGATTACTGTGACTTTTACTATGTTTAATACCCTTCTTAAAAATCATTTAGGGGAAGAAAAAATAAGTAAAGATGAGCTATTTGAATGGTTAAAGAGTCTAGACCCTTCACCGGTCTTTCAACTTTCACTCTATATGATTTTAATTGCATTTGTGATACTTGGCGTATTTTACATTCTTTATGTGAGGAATAGAGAAAAAAACATGGATAGAAGATATTATTTAAGTGACTTACTTAAAGATTGTATTATTGAATATAATAAAATCAGTAATGAAAACAGGCGTATCTAAGTTGAAAATTTCATATATAAACACCTTAAGTTTATTAGACATTAGTCATATTTAACATAAGGTGTTTACTATAGTTTATAACTTACTCCGCACTCTCCTCAACATCACGGCTATCTTCTGTTTCACCAATATAAATAGGACCGTTTGCATGGTCGATTCGGATGGGCCATTCGTATGGGACTTGCAGGCGTCGTGCGATGGCTCTCCAAAATTTTGCAGAATCAAATTCTAGTTCTTGAAAGTCTTTAAGCAATTCTTTATAAGAAGATCCATCAAATTGAATGTACGAGTCTTGCAGACGCATAAAGGCGTAATGTCTCACTTCTAATGCTGCCGCAGCTTCCATTTCTTCTTCTGTTGCTTCGCCAATGATTGTTCCTGCGGGTGGAAGCATGTCGTATACGTTAAATTCCTCTTCTTCTTCGTGTGCTGCATTGTGCTGTTGATCTGACATTTTTTTCACTCCTTCTAGTCTTCATCAAGCTTTTATTCGTGCTTACTTCTATTATCGGAAGGAAATGCGAAATGTGGAATGAAAAAAGAAGCAGATCCACAATACTTGCTTTTTCTTCTCGAATCTTTTATGATCAATTACAGATATAAAAGGTCTACAATAGATAGAAAGGAATGTTTTGATGAAATATTCTAAAGCGACCAACTATGCCCTGCATACGATGGTTTTTTTAACCCTTGCACCAAAGGGGAAAGCAATAGGCGTTGAGCCTCTCGCCAAGATGCAAGATCTTTCACCCACTTATTTATCCAAAATTTTAACAAAGCTTGTGAAGGCGGGATTGATTGAATCAACACCTGGCGCAAAAGGTGGTTACACCATTCTGAAAAAGAAGGAGGACATTTCGTTTTTAGACGTCATTCAGGCGGTAGAAGGACAAACCCATTTATTTCGTTGTTCTTTAGAACATGATTCTTTCATGCCTCACGATGGCTGTTTGATTGAACAAGTCATGCAGGATGTTGAAATGAAAATGCAGGAGACGTTAAGTCAAAAGCGGTTAGTTGATATTGCAAGCCAAATAGAGCAGACAGAAAAAAATCCATTTTTCAAGATGTGATTTTTTTTGAGTAAATTATAGATATTAAAAGTCTTTAAAGTCTTGGATAAAAAGGAGAGATTTATATGTTATTAGATTGTGCCATTATTGGAGGCGGGCCAGCCGGATTAAATGCAGCTCTTGTTGTGGGGCGGGGCAGAAAACAGGTCATGGTATTCGATGATGAGATGCCAAGAAATCGAGTGACTCAGGAATCACATGGATTTATTACAAACGATGGAATGACACCGTTTGAGATCAGACAAGCAGGAGAAGCGGATCTCCAAAACTACCCCAATATCCAAATCAAACGAAGCAGAATGGTGGAGATACAAAATCATGAGGACAACTTCGCGTTACTGACACAAGAAGGAGAAAGATTCGAAGCGAAAAAAATCATTTTGGCAACTTGACTTAAGGATATATTGCCAAAGATCAACGGGATTCATGATGTGTATGGAAAGACGTTGTTTAGCTGTCCTTTCTGCGATGGCTGGGAGCTGAAGGACAAGCCACTTGCCCTGATTGCAGAGAACCAGCGTGCTTTGCATATGGCGAAACTTCTTTCCAATTGGACAAAGGATTTGATTGTGTTTACAAATGGACAGCAAGTGTTAGATGAAGAGGAGAAAGCACTGCTATCAGCGCATTCTATTCAAGTCATTGATGTACCAATTGTAGCGATCCATCATGACAATGGGCAGCTTCACTCTCTTCACCTTGCGAATGGGGAAACTGTGAAAAGAGAAGGCGGATTTGTCGCAAGTGATTTCAAGCAGTCAACCCCTTTTGCTGAAAAACTAGGCTGTCAAATGACGAAAAATGGGGGCATTGAAACAGATATTCTTGGGCGTACAACCGTCAGCGGTATTTTTGCATGTGGTGATAATTTAGGCGGACTTGCTCAGCTTGTTCTTGCAGCAGCAGCCGGAAGTCAGGCAGGAATGGGTGTGATTCATGAACTTGTGCAGGAAGAGTTTCAACAAAAAACATCTCTGTAAAAAGAGATGTTCAGCGATGAGCGATTTTCCGTTTTGCTAAGACGTGAGCAGCCCATTCAAAAAGTGCGTAGATGACAAAGAAGATTAGGATCCAGCTGCTGACATCGACCCATACATTGGTGATATGAATGATGTTCGCCTGATCAAGTCCAGTCTGTATCCACATCGTGATCAATGCGGTGAGGAACACTTGTAAAAACCATTTTTTCAATTGGTCACACCTCCATCTCTTTCTATCATATAAGAAATGACAGTTTATTTCCAATTGAATTTCCATTAGTTTCAACGGTAAAATAAGAAATAAAACCAATGGAAGGACATGAGATGAGCGATCAAACCAATCGTTTTTTAAAAAGTCATTTTCCTGAACTTGTCCTTGCGCCGCCTCTTTTTTATAAGTGGCCTTTTGGTCTTCGCTTTGAAGTGGCAGATTGGTCATTAGGAGAAGAATCGGTTGTATTAGAAAAAGCAGGCGATCGGGCTTTGAAAATCGTCAGATATGCTTTTGATTCAGAAGACGATATTCTATTTGTCACAGATGTCTATACGCAGCATGAACATGAATTAATGAAGCAAAAGCTCCTTGTTTATCAAAAATATGCCGACCGACAAGTGCGTCACCGATTGCTTCACGAGCGTTTGACCTATGTACAACCAAAACAAGAAGAAACAATGAAAATAGAGAGATTTACACTCAAGTGTCAGCTGCAAGATATTCGATTGCGCCCGCTAGTACAAGCCATATGCCAAGAGGATTTTTGCAAACCGAATCAAATCTTGAAAGGAAAGCTTGGTTATGACATTTATCTCATCAATCTCTCAAAACAGATGATTTTCCACTTATATGATGATCGAGGCTGTGATCTTATTGCGGCAGATCCAGAACATCTGCGTCCAGTTTATGAAGGTTTACAGCACTGGCTCTTAGACTATGACCGTGCTCAGATGGATCAGTTGTTTGCTGGGAAATAAGAAAAACCGCACTTTGACAAGTGCGGCTTCTTTTTATGCTTCGACTTTATTAAAAAATTGTGGTAGATATTCTTTATGTGCTTCTAGCATTTCATCTAGGATGCTTTTTGCAATGGCATCTGATGGGACGAGCGGATTGATGGTCATGGCGACAAGTGCTGTGTTGTAGTCGCCTGTCACGGCTGCTTCAGCGGCTACACGTTCAAAGGATTTAATTTGAGAAATAAGTCCTTTGACAGCGACCGGCATTTCACCAACAGCGATTGGTTTTGGGCCGTCTTTTGTGATGACACAGTTCAGTTCAACGGCAGAATCATTTGGAATGTCACTGATGGCGCCATTGTTGATTGTGTTTACAGGCTGAATGTCATGCTTGTCGTTATAAATGGATGCGATCAAGTTACATGCTGCATCACTGTAATAAGCACCGCCTCGTTTTTCAAGCTGTGGTGGCTTAATATCAAGATCAGGATCTTTGTAAAGCTCGAACAGGTCATTTTCTAGTGCACGAACGACTTCTGCACGAGTTCCTTCATTTTCTGCTGCTTTCTTCTCTTCAGCCAGCATATCACTTGTTTTGTAATAGTAGCGGTGGTACGGACAAGGAATCACACCAAGCCCTTTTAAGAAATCTGCATCCCACGGAATCGCTTGAATGTTGTTCATGGACATGGTGGAGTTTGGATCTGCCATGTCTTCGATCACTTGATCCATGATGCTTCTGCCATCTAAGAACACGTTCAGTCCAAAGACCATATGGTTTAATCCAGCAAAGCTGACTTCGACTCTGCTTGCGTCGACATCAAGTCCTTTGGCGATGCCCATGCGAATGCCGATTGGTACGTTACATAAGCCAACGACTTTGCGGTGGTTTGAATAGCGAAGTACGGCTTCTGTGACCATACCAGCTGGATTTGTGAAATTCACAAGCCAAGCATCTGGGCATAATTCTTCAATATCTTTCACAATATCAAGAATGACAGGGATGGTGCGCAGACCCTTGAATAGACCGCCTGGACCGTTTGTTTCTTGACCAATGACATCATATTTTAAAGGAATGCGTTCATCCTTCATACGTGCTTCCAGTAATCCGACGCGGAATTGTGTTGTGACGAAATCAGCGTCTACCAGTGCTTTCCGGCGATCTAAAGTTAAATGAACCTCGATTGGAAGTCCCGCTTTTTTCACCATGCGTTTTGCAAGATTTCCGACGATCTCAAGTTTTTCTTTACCTGCTTCGATATCGACGAGCCAAAGTTCGCTAATTGGAAATTCATCGTACCGTTTAATGAATCCTTCGACAAGTTCTGGTGTATAGCTTGATCCTCCGCCGATTGTGACAACCTTTAATCCTTTTGTCATGTTCTGCACCTCCGAATAATGTAACGCACAATGTTATAATAGAGTGAATCAATCTTTTATCATTTGTTTGTACATTTATAGCTTATCGTGAGAGTACCTTGTGCGTAAACGGTTTCAGCGTCTTTAGGCAAGGGTGCCCTATTTAGAGATTTGTTACATAAAAGAAACGTCTTGTGTCATGTTGTTGGAGAAAGGGGAAGTCAGATGTTTTCAAGTGAGGTCATTTCCAGCTTTAATGAACTAGAAAGCGCTTTATACCGATACATTATGGAAAACAGTGAAAAAGTCGTCTATATGAGAATTCGTGATTTGGCAGATGCCGCACATATATCGACCTCATCTGTCCTTCGCTTTTGTCGAAAAGTGAATTGTGAAGGCTTTTCAGAATTTAAGGTGAAGCTCAAAATGTATTTAGAAGCAGAACAAACACCTTCTTTGAAAAGCACGCAGCATTTCCTGTATGAATTTATCGAACGGACACTTAAAGGAGATTTTGAAGAGAAGATTAAAGAGGCAGCGAAGCTCATTGCGGATGCAAAAAATGTGCTATTTATCGGGACAGGCAGTTCTGGTATTTTGGCGCAGTATGGGGCAAGGTACTTTTCAAGTCTTGAGAAATTTTCATTCTACATCAATGATCCGTTTTTCCCGATGAATATGCAGTATTTAGACAATAGTGTCACCATTGTGCTGTCGGTATCAGGAGAGAACAGTATTACGATTGATCATATTTCGAAACTAAAAAGAGAAGGCAGCACGATCATTAGTATTACAAACAATCAGCACTGTACAATTTCTCGTATTTCTGACTTGAATATTGCTTATTACGTCACAGACGAACGAGTCCATAGAGCCAACATTACTACACAGACACCCGTTGTGTATATCCTAGAAGCAATGGCGCGTGACATGTTTACGATGTTAAAAGAAAAGTAAAAGAGCCGCTGCCTTAAACAGTGGCTCTTTTTTTCTGCATCATGAAAGCGGTGATGGCAATCCCGGAACAGATGAGTACAAACAGTCCGCCTAACAAATACACAAATCTCGCTCCGAATGTATCCGCAATTAATCCAACAAAGAAAATAGATAAACTGACAGACATAGAAGAGAGAACGTATTGAGCCGAATACACCTTTGATAACTCATGGACTGGCGTTTCCGTTTGGAGAATGGTTTGCTGAGAGACATCTCGAATTTGATAGGCAGGCCCCATTAAAATACAAAGCAGCAATGCAAGCCATGGCAGGCTGTTTAGCGAAAATAGGATCGTCAGCACTGCATAAATAAAAGAGCCCGCTGCCATAAAGAGGAGAAGTTGTTTTTGAATAAACTGGCTTAGCCATGCAGCCATGAGTCCGCCTATAATGGCACCTATATAATATGCGGCATTGATATATCCCCACCATTCCGCACCTTCATTTAAAACAAGTGTGACAAAGGCAAGCGTAACCGGTCCGACCCACAAAGCACCTGCAATATTTTCACTAACATCCATGAAAGTCAGGATGCGAACCGTTTTGTTTGTCCAAATGATCTTCCAGCCATCTTTGAACCCGTTCATCTTATTTTCTTTTTGAACCGTGTCTTCTTGCTTGAGTAGAGAAAAAACAGGGATGATCAATAGATAGGACAACACAATCATGAAACAAGAGGCCCACAATAAATAAGATGGACCAATCAACAGGACGAGCATTCCAGTAAACGAATAGCCGGCGATTTGAACAGATTGATAAAAAACGGAGGCTGTACTGTTCGCTTTCACAAGCTGATTTTCTGGCACAATCATCGGCATGATGGCTTGCAATAAAGGACTGATGAACCCGCCTGTGATGGAAATCAAAACGAACGCACTAAACAGCCAGATCAGGTGCTGCTGAAAGAAATCAAATTGGGTCGTGAATACGACGAGCATCCCAATACGTAAAAGAGGGACCCATTTCAATAGACGCTTGGCTTGAAAGAGTTCTGTCAAAACAGGAGAGAGGAGCCCAGCCAATAGCTGACATAGTGTTCTTATGAGCGGAAATACAGCCGCATAAGCGACAGATTGTGTATCTTGGTAAATAACCAATGTGACTGTCATCAAAAATAGAATATCACTTAGCATGAGAAGGCTTTTACTGCCTGTATAACACCAAAACTTATTACCCATATCCAACCGACTCCTTTTCAAAAACAAGTTCAGTATAGCATGTTGGCGAAGTGTGCAGAGGTTTTCCATTGAAAAATACATCTTAAGGATGAGAGGATTGTGATAATCTAAATGAAAGGACATTGTAAGGAAAGGGGTTCAATCCATTGAGAACATTACCAGCACATGACTTTTTGGACAAGCATGGCATCCCGTATGACATCAAAACATTTTCTGCCGACACAGAGAAGGGCGCAGCGAATGTAGCGGCAGCTCTTGGTTTTAGAGAAAGACAAATGATCAAAACATTGATCTTTGAAACAGGGGAAGGCGAGCAGCTGCTTGTAATGGTGGGTGCTGACCAGCACATCAAATCAGGGAAACTAAAGAAAGCCGCAGGCTCTCGTAATATCAAAATGGCTTCACCTGACACGGTGCTTGAAGTGACGGGCTATCGGATTGGCTCTATTCCGCCATTTTGCTGGCAGCCGGAAGGGTTCCGCACGATTATCGAAGCATCGCTATTAGAAGAAGAGATATTAGGCGTTGGAGCGGGAGAATGGGGAAATGAAATCCTCATCACACCAGAACAGTTAGTGATAGCCTCAAAAGCGGTCCCATTTGATCTTGTTCAGCCATCCGAATAGAAAAAGTGCCTGTTGCTGAAGCAGGCACTTTTTTAATTGGAGTCAGGTGCTATAAAGGGTCCGATGTCTTTCATTTGCAGAAAAGCATTCACCGTCCTATTTTCCTCAAGGTCATTCGCCCGTTTGCAGACCACAACAGGTCTGATAATGTCAATTCCTTCGATATACACACGCCCAATTTCTCCACGTTCTAAGCTTCGCTGAACAGCGTCACGAGGAACAAGGGTAATGCCATAGCCAGCTTTGATCATTTGAATGGCTTCGTGGACACCACTGAATTGTAAATCAACGGTCGGTTTTTTAATTCCTTTAGCGGTAAAAAGGGAAAAAAGTTTGTCTCTCGTCGAACTGCCTTCTTCTCGCATTAAAAAGGGTTCATGGCTTAGGCGTTCTAGGGGGACGGTTTGTCCATTTAACGGGTGATCCACAGGCACGATAAAGTCATAACTTAAATCAGTTAAGTGAGAGGTGTGAAGATCTTCGTGGTGCAGGTCCTCTATTACGGCGATCGCCACATCTGATTGATATTGAAGCAGGCTTTCGATCACTTGAGCGGAGTTTCCGCTTTTTAATTCAATGTCTGTCTGTGGCGATGCCGTTTTAAAAGAGGCAAGCCAATCAGGCAGCAAAAAGTTAAGTGGTACGTAGGTAGAAGCAATTCTAAGTCTTCCTTTTTTTCCGTTTTGCAGAAGGGTGATCTGATATTCTACTTCTTTTTCCGCCTCGAATACTTGCCGGGCATATGGATACAGGATCTTTCCCATCTCCGTCAGGGTAATCCCCCGGCCGTTTCGTTTGAAAAGACGAAAGCCGATCTCTCGTTCAATGCTTCGTAATTGTGCTGTCACAGCCGGCTGCGTCAAAGACAGCACGTCTGCCGTTTGTGTGACACTTTTTGTTTCGGCTACCTTTGCAAAAATACGGAGGGCATGTAAATTCATCTTTGCACCGCCTATCAATTATTTTGATGATTCAATCAAAAACATTCATTAGATTTATTATAAGGTATCCCTTATCGTAAAGGTAGCGAAGGGGGAAGAAAAAATGGATCGTCGTCAAAAACAAGTGGTGTCAATTGCGCTCATCACAGCATTTGCCCTTATTGGGGATTCAATGCTCTATATTGTTCTCCCGGTCTATTGGAAAGAGATTGGTTTATCATCCATTTGGGAGGTGGGGTTACTGCTGTCTATCAACCGATTCATTCGTATCCCGCTAGCACCTGTCGTATGGTGGCTTTATCGATATATTCCAATGAAGACCGGTGTACTGATCGCAATTTTGATCGCGTCAGTGACCACGATATTATATGGTATGAGTGGATTTTGGCTGCTATTGATTTGCCGCTGTGCATGGGGTCTCGCTTGGACGTTACTCCGTATGAGTGGGATGAGGGTCTTGGCTGAAATGGACGAAGTCTCACAAGGACATTTGACGGGTCTTTATAATGGGCTTTACCGGCTTGGCAGTTTATTTGGCATGTTATTTGGTGGAATCCTTGCCAGCTTGATCGGTTTTCAGTCCATGACGCTTGTCTTTGGCTTACTCACATTAATGGGCTGCATTTTTTATGTATCGTTAGAAGAAATTGAAAAGAGAGAAGGCACGCAGGTGTATCATGGCATCAAACAGAAGTGGTTGACACGAGATGTGGTAAAAGTACTGATAACAGGCATGCTGATCGCACTGATCATCCAAGGTTTATTCGCATCCACGCTGAGTCATGTCATTGAAGCAAAGATTGACCAAGATGAATTGACTTTGTTTGGCTTTGTCATCGGAGCTTCGGCTTTAAGCGGTGTTATTCAAGCGCTCAGGTGGGGATGGGAACCATTTCTCGCACCGAGAACGGGTAAATGGTTTGATCGTCTTGTGATGAAGGAACGAATGTTAAGCTGGATGTTTCTTTCATTTGGAGGGCTCAGTTTTCTTGTGATCATGCTGAAGGTAAGCGGCTGGTTCCTATTGATGCTGCTTTTGATTCAACTGATGGCAACAATAGTCACAACGTTCACCGATACACTTGCCTTTCAAAAAGCTTCTGCTCAAACAGATAAGAACCGCTTTCTCGCCAGCTATTCTTTTGTTCAAGATATGGGGGCTGCTTTAGGACCTTTGTGTGGGTATACGTTGATCCAGTTTTTCGGAACAAACAGCGTCTTTTGGCTGATGCTTATCATAAGTTTAATGCTCGTCAGCATGTGGATAAGAAGCGGGCAGCATGTTTCTTCTAGTGCAGTGTAAAAAATAAAGCGTTATATAAAAAAACTGCCTCATGCAGCTGATCGCAGGAGGCAGTCATATTCTCTTATTCTAAGTCTGAATCATAGGCTTTTTGCGTGAGTTGGCTGACGACCTCTTTCAAGCCATTAGGTTTATGGAATTCAACAGGGGTGCTTCCTTTTTCAAATACAATTTGATCTGCTTCAACGAGCACGACATATCGATTGTTGACCTTTGCGATATGAATCGAGTGGCCGAAGTCGGCTAAAAGTCCTTTAATTTCTGTTTCGCCTAGACGCATCTTCATCGTGATATCAGGGGTTTGTTCCACAATATGAGAAGCTGCTAGCGTGACCTGTTCTGTATCGAGTGTTTCCCGAATCTCCCGTTTTTCACTTGCTTCCCATATTTCAAGGTCCTCTTCAAATTGTTTTAATTCTTCACTTTCATCCTGAAATGTTTCAAATACATGTTCCTGCACCATATTCATGACCTGTGATTTCATGATTTCAGGCATCGATTCTCCGTATTCGACGAATTTTAGAAAGTCTTCAAAATAACGAGCGTGTGAGGATTGATGAATTTTCACTTCAGCTTCCTCTGTCATACCTTCTTCTGGCATAAACGGGTATTGAATCGATTTCATGTTTTTTGTTGTAATCGCCATTTCTACTTTTTTGATCAAGGTAGATGTATCAGCAATAGAAGCGACTTTCTGTTCAAAATCGCATTTCATGATAAAGACAAAAGAGTCATCGAAATATTTTTTAGGAACCGCAGATGCAACCAAAAACACGCCGCCTCTAACAGCACTTGTATCTAAATAGGTGCGAACAAATTGTTCACTGCATTCGTTAAATACTTCTTTTGTATCTGCAAATCTCGTCTGATGAAATAAATTGTAGTTTGGATTTGAATCGAGTTCATGGCCGGGTTCGACAATGAAACGTCCGATTTTAGTCGGTACTTGCTCAGACTTAGGGTGTCTGTCCACTTTTCGTTTGACGATTTTTTTTAGCTCACCGTCTAGAAAGTCCTTCAGCTCACTTTGTTCAAATTCTTCTTGGTTTAATGTTTGGTAATGTTTAAACCGTTTATTTGCTTGTTCCTCTTTGCCTTCTACTTCAACCACATAGAATGATAGGAAACGTATCGTAAAATCCACTGATTGGTCACCACTTTTTCTTCTTTGGATATGTTGAGTATAGAAAAAGGAGTGAAAATCGTCAACGAATGGAGAAATATCGTGTCATTATTTCCCGAGAAATGTTTCGTGAAAAACGCTTGATAATAATTATCATTCTTGATAGAATGATAAAAGAAAAGAAGGAACCTGCCAGTTCCTTCATCTCAGAAAATCATGTATTATTTTGTTTCAAATGTTTCGCAATCCGTTTCAGCATTGCGAGTCACGTCAGTCATTGTGCTTTTACCAATTTTAATTGTAGAGGCTGTACAGCTGTTGTCAGCCCAAAAACGGCAAGAGTTCACTTCACAAAGTACATTTTGTGCCATGGGAATTCACCTCCGTGATTCATATTAAGAATGAAGCAAGCTGCCACTTGAGTTCATTCAATCTAGTAGTCTCTTTATCAAAAGAGGCTGTTTGTGCTGTATATGCACATGTTTATCATACCATCTACCCTGAAAATATACAATTTAAACTTTGAAAGAGCGAGAATGCAAATCTCGCTCTTTTTTGTTTGTAAAAATAGTTAAATGCTAGGTGGCACCCTCTCTTATTCCGACATATGAATAGAGTAGATTCAAAACCTGATGTCGGACAAAGTATAAGGGTACATGTACTGATTTTCCGCATGAAGATAGGGTTTTCAATCAAAAATTTTCATAGAGAGATGAGGGGAGAAGATGAAAGCAGTCATTCTCTGCGGAGGAAAGGGAACGAGAATGAGTGAGGTCACACAAGCGCTTCCTAAACCACTTGCTATGATCGGAGATCGGCCTATTCTATGGCATATTATGAAAATCTATCAGTATTACGGTGTAGACGAGTTTATCTTATTGCTTGGATATAAAGGAGAGAAAATCAAAGAGTATTTTCTCAACTACGACTGGCGGCATCACAGCATGCAGCTGGATATGTCGACAGGGGAAATGAAGCTTTTAGGGAAGTCGGAGAACTGGAAAATCACCTTTTTAGATACGGGTGAGAATACGATGACAGGCGGGCGGCTAAAGCAGGTACAGGATTATATTGGTGATGAGACATTTATGATGACGTACGGTGACGGACTTGCCAATATCAATATGTTTCATTTGCTCAAGCGCCATCAAGAGCTTGGAGCAGCTGCCACTGTCACAGGAATTGAAAAGAAATCACAGTACGGCACGCTGAAGGTGTATAACGGGATGGCACAATCCTTCTCTGAGAAGACAGACAGTATCGGGATGATCAATGGAGGATTTTTTGTGTTGTCTCCAAAGGTTTTTGATTATTTAACAGATGATGATCAATGTGTGTTCGAAGCAGAGCCTCTTCAGAACTTGGCGAATGATGGAGAGCTAGCAGTCTATGAGCACCACGGATTTTGGACAGCAATTGATACGTATAAAAACTTGAAAGAAATCAACGGCATGTGGACTGAAGGAAAACAACCATGGAAGGTTTGGTGACAGCATGAGCGGATTTTGGAATGGGAAAAACGTATTTGTGACCGGGTGTACGGGATTGTTAGGGAGTTACCTCGTCAAGGAATTGATAGATCAAGGAGCAAACGTAACAGGGCTTGTACGTGATCAGGTGCCAAGATCGAACTTATATCAAGGCAGTCAATTTGAAAAGATGAATGTCGTCCAAGGCGCACTTGAGGACATGCAAACGATAGAACGTGCGTTAGGAGAATATGAGATTGATACAGTCTTTCATTTGGCCGCCCAAGCGATTGTTGGGGTCGCAAATCGTCACCCAGTCTCTACATTTGAAGCCAATATTTTAGGAACATGGAATGTGCTGGAGGCATGCAGAAGGCAGCCGCTTATCAAACGAGTGATTGTGGCATCGAGTGATAAAGCATACGGGGATCAAGAGCAGCTTCCTTATGATGAAGACATGCCGCTTAACGGTAAGCACCCATATGATGTGTCAAAAAGCTGTGCAGATTTAATTTCTCACACGTACTACAACACATATGGTCTTCCGGTTTGTATTACGCGCTGCGGTAATTTATATGGAGGCGGGGATTTGAATTTTAACCGGATCATTCCGCAAACCATCCAGCTTGTGTTAGAGGGAAAGGCGCCAGAAATTAGAAGTGACGGAACCTTTATCCGTGATTATTTCTATATTGAAGATGCGGTCAAGGCTTATTTACTGCTAGCTGAAAAAATGGAGGAAAAAGGGCTTGCAGGAGAAGCATTTAACTTTAGTAATGAAATTCAGCTGACCGTGCTTGAGCTCGTTGATAAAATCTTAAAGGCGATGGGCAGTGAACTAAAACCTCGTATTTTGAATCAAGGAACGCATGAGATTAAGCATCAATATTTATCAGCAGAAAAGGCGAGAAAGCTGCTTGATTGGAAGCCTGATTACTCCATTGATGAAGGGTTAGAAAAGACAATTGAATGGTATCGTGAATTCTTTCAAAAATAGAGGTGTATACAGATGAACAGCATATATTGTACGGTTCTATCAAGTGGAAGACTTTATCAAGCCATTGCGTTTTTCTTATCGTTGAAGCAAGTAGAAGATGATGCTGTCATCAAGACGTTATGTATGGATGATGCTGCATTTGATTTGCTTCATCAAATGAATTTCCCACATGTCGATCTTGTTCATGTACGTGATCTTGAAACGCCGGAACTTCTAGAGATCAAAAAGGAACGAAATGATTCGGAATATTGCTGGACATTAAAACCGATTTGGATTGAGTGGCTATTTAAGCAGGGCCAGGCGGAGGAAGTGACGTATCTTGATGCGGATTTGTTCTTTTATGAGCGTCCACAAGTGATTTTTCAAAATCAGCCTGATGCCTCTGTGCTTCTATCAAGAGGGGATATTGTCATTCCAAGCTTTGATCGAGAGGAAGTGAAAATGCTTCAGAAACTTTTAGGGCGCTATAATTCAGGATTCCTGCATTTTAAAGGAGATGAAGCCGGCCGGAAGTGCCTGAGCTGGTGGAAAGAAGAATGTCTAAAGGAATGCAAAAATGCGCCTGGAGAGGGGAAATTTGGCGATCAAGGGTATTTGGATCATATGCCGATGCTGTTTGAAAAAGTAGAAGATATTCAAACAAAGGGTGTGAATATTGGTCACTGGAATTATGGCCAGCATTCTTATCAGGAAGAGAATGGACGTATTTTGCTTGAGGATGGAAGCCCACTCATTTGCTATCATTTCAGTGGTTTTCGGATCTTAAGCAAAGATGATATGCAGCAAATCCATGAAAAAGGAAGAGATGACTTGCCATTTTTCCAAGAAGCCTATCGAGAAGTGCTGCGTCATGTGATTGAATCGGTAGAACAAGTCAATCCGATGTTTAACGGCTATGCCAAACTGGAGGAGGATGGCGCATGAATGAAAAGCCGAAGGTCAGCGTCATTATTCCGAGTTATAATGCGAAAGAGCGTTTAGAAGGGAGCCTCTTTTCCTTAACGCTTCAGGAAACCGATATTCCATTTGAGGTCATTGTTGCTGATAATGGGTCAACGGACGGCACGATGGAAATGCTCGAAAACATTGAGGTGAACTTTCCATTCAAAAAGGTGCGTATTCCTGTCAATCAAGGAATTGCCAAGGGGCGCAATCATGCCATTCGTGAGGCAGAGGGAGACCTCTTAATATTCCATGACAGCGATATGTTGGCAGAGCCCCAATTTATTCAAAAGCACGCAGAGGCACATGCTGATCATGAGGACCGTGTCATTTGCGGTGTATGCTGGAAGCGAATCTACCGTTATTTTTACACCGGTTTTGATAAAGATCATGTGAAACGATTAAAAAAACAAGGGCTATATCAGCGGAAAATGAAAGACAAAACGTCTCTTGTGTCGATGGAGGAAATAAAAAACGGCGCATTTCTAGAGAGAAGCTTCGACTTGCAGTCCGAATTTATTGATATTCTGAAAGACATTTTAAACACGTACGACTATGATTTAAGTTCTTATCAATTGCCGTGGCGATTTTTTATCACAAATAACTCTTCCGTCAAGCGAAAGCATGTTATGGAACTAGGGATGTTTGATGAAAAAATCGTTCGATACGGGTTTGAGGATTATGATTTAGGCATTCGTCTGCATCAGCTTGGCCTCTCATTTGAGCTGCGTGAGGATATTTTAAGTGTGCATCAGGAACATCCAAGTAATTTAACGTCATTCGATGACATCAAATATAACATTTTGTATATGTGCGAGAAGTACAACAATATTGATTCGATTGATGTTCATCTGGCTTTCTCTGGACCATTTTCTCATACCGTGACAAATGATATCGTGAAAGACATTCGCCAGCTGCGTAAGAATGCAGCATATGATGATCTGCTTGCTTATTTTTTGGAGCTACTTCATATGATCACAGAGCGGAATGTGGGCATTAAACGTGATCAAAAGGACGTGCTGACGGCAAAGCATTTCCCTTTGAAAAAGCTGTCAGAGGCGGCCCAGCTTGCCAAGCAGGAACATGGATGCACGGTGCTGGTAGAAGCCATTCAAGGGCTCACAAAAGAGCTGCTGCATGTTGACTTGTTCCAAGTGGATGTGTTGTAGATGGCATCCTATCATTTCACAACCATTGTGTCCAATACCCATGTATTTAAGCTGCTGGCGCTGATTCATTCACTTGAGCAGACGGCTCAATCATACAAACTTTCTGTCTTATGTGCTGATCCTTTGGCTTACAAGGTGTTAAGTCAGTTTCCTCATCCACATGTCCAATATGAACAGCTTGAAGATGTGGAAGATGATTCGCTGCGAAAAGCAAAGGCGGATCGTACGTTCCACGAGTATTGCTGGACGCTTAAGCCTGCGTTTCTACTCAAAATTCTTGAGTCCTCTGATGCAGATTATCTCGCTCATTTGGATACGGATTTGTATTTTTATCATGATCCAGAGGCGATATTTGCAGAAAATCCACTTGCTCATGTATTTTTGACAGATCATATGAATTCCAAGCGATTCTATCGTTATTACGAGTTGTCTGGCCGCTTTAATACTGGGTTTGTAGGCTGTCGTAACACAGATATTGCCAAACAGGCAGTCACGCAGTGGAAAGAGAACTGCATTGCGCATTGTACAGTAGAAATGGATACGGAAAAAAAGACATATGGTGATCAGCGGTATGTTGAAAGATGGGTCGATGATTTTGAGGGTGTCTATGTGGTGGCATCTAAAGGTGCCAATGCAGCAATTTGGAATATTGAAAACTATAAGCTCTCCGTTGTGAAAGGAGATATGTATCTCGACGAATGTCCACTGCTGTTCTATCATTTTTCTGCCTTTACGATCATTGATGAAAAGAACTTTAATCTGAATTGGTATTACTATATGACAGAACACACTCTTGTGGATCATTTGTATATTCCGTATGCGGATTTGATTCATCTGAAAATTAAACAGGTGCAAAAGGTCTTTCCAGACTTTCAGCAGGGGTTTATTGCAAAGAAGCATGTTCCTGACACGCATTTTTATAAGATATGAAAAAACCGCTCATTTATTGAGCGGTTTTTACCTTTTATGATTCATTCCATTTCGCTATGGTCTGATCGCTTGGCAGTAAAAAGGCTAGGATGCCTAATATCGGTAAAAAGGCGACACCAATCATGGTAGGCGTTAAACCGACTGCATCAATTAATGAGCCGAGGGCAACCGACCCAATCGCTCCCATACCAAACGCAAGCCCAACAGTTAAACCAGACATTGTGCCAATTTTCCCGGGAAATAGTTCTTGGGCATAGACTACGGTGACAGAGAAGCTTGAAGTCAGAATGATCCCAATAAGTCCAAGTAAAACATAAGCAACAACCGGTCCGGCAAATGGGAGAAGTAGGGCAAGCGGAAAGGATGCCAATAAGGAAATTAAAATCACGGTTTTCTTGCCAAAACGGTCTGCAAGCGGTCCGCCTAAAAATGTCCCAATCGCACCTAATATAAGAAATAAGAAAATATAAGTTTGTGATTCTTTAATCGTCAGACCATATTGTTCAATCGCATAAAACGCATAGAAATTCGAGATCGCATTTCCATACCAAGAACGCGCGAAAATAAGAAAGACGATAATGCCAAGTGCTGTGAGCGCTGACTTGCGGTGAAGTTCAGATCTTGCTGCTTTTGCAGGCGCTTTTTTCGCTTGTGCTCGAATGGTTTGAAGCTTTCTTGCGTACCATCTCGAAATATAAAGAAGGAAACCGACAGCAATCATTCCAACAATCGTAAACCAAGCCACACCTGGCTGACCGAGAGGGACGAGCATGAATGCAGCGATTAGCGGAGCAAAGGCTTGACCTGTATTTCCACCGACTTGATAGATGGATTGAGCAAGACCCCGTCTAGGACCAGCTGCCATGTTGGCAACCCGTGAGCCTTCTGGATGGAAAATCGCAGAGCCGAGTCCAATAAAGACGACGCACAGCAGGATGGTCGCAAATGACGGCGCAAACGCAAGGCCGAAAATGCCGACAGCACTTGAAAATAATGCGATAGGCAGTGCATAGGGCATCGGCCGTTTATCTGTGTACCACCCGATCGCAGGCTGCATGACAGAGGAGACCATATTTAATGTAAAGGCGATTAGCCCTAATTGAGTAAAGGTCAGCCCCATTGAGCGTTCTAAAATAGGGAACATGGCAGGAATCACGGCTTGCAATGTGTCGTTGAGCATATGGCAAATACCAATAATCAATAAAATAGGATAAACCGTTGAACCGGTGACCGCTTTTTGAGGTTTATCCTTTGTTTGAGCAGCAATAGCCAATGAGACTTCCTCCTTTCATTCAACTTGTTTCTTTTTTCATTCTCCTCATTTTATTCATAAGGTGAACTATAAAACAATAGCAAATTGTCATGATTTAGAAAAAAAGAGACACATGCGCTTGATGGAGCGTGTGTCTCTAAAGGGTTATTTATAGAAAGAAGCGATGACAGGCTTCATTTTTTGAATGACAAGTCCACTGCCTCCACGGTTTTTCACACCTTCAATCATGCCGACGAGGACGTAATCTTCTTTTTTAGGATTAAACGCAAGTAAAAATCCATTTTCAGTACCGTCTGTCGCACCTTGTTTGCTCTTTAGTTCCGCTGTTCCCGTTTTAGCGGCTATATCAGCCCCTTTTATTTGCAACGAGTGAGCGGTTCCGTTTGAATTGGTGACGACTTGAGTGAGTGCGTCCTTCACCGTATTTGCTGTATCTTCTTTGATGATCTGTTTTGGTGATGCTGTTTTTTCATCCTGAATGACTCGAGGGTACACAAGCTTTCCTCCTGTTGCAAATGGAGAATAGGCATGTACTTGTTCAATTGGTGACATGAGTAATTCTCCTTGGCCGTATGCTGAGTCGGCAAGTAAGATGTCTGATTTGATTCCGTCGTTAGACACTTGTGCCGGTTTCATTGTAAACGGCATGTTTAAATCATCACCAAATCCAAATGTTTTCACTTTTTTCTCGTAAGTATCTTTGCCGATTTCAAGGGCTTCCTGTCCAAAATAAATATTATCTGAGTACACGAGGGCATCGACCATATTGACTTGTTCTTTGTCATGTACCCGTGTAATGCGATAATTTCCCCAAGATTGATCCTTCTGCCATTTCAGTCCATGAATGGTGCGTACTTTATTAGGCTTTGTGACACCTGTTTCCAGTCCAATCGCTGCTGTAATGGTTTTGAATGTAGATCCTGGTGCATATCTGCTCGCATATCGAGCTTGGAATGGGAGATCAGGATTTTCACTGTATGCTTGATATTGTTTAGGCGTGATCCCGTTGGTCATTAAATTGACATCGTAAGAAGGGGTGCTAACAAGCGCTAATAAATCACCTGATGATGGGTTCATAATGGTGACAGCCCCTTTTTCACCTTTCAGCTGTTGATAGGCTTTTTTCTGTAAAGATGCATCAATGGTCAGCTTGACTGTTTTTCCGTCTTTTCGGTCTGTTTTTTGCAATGTTTCTTCAATACCTGTTTCATCATGGATAATGAGGATGCTTCCGCCATCTTGTCCTCTTAAGTTCTTGTCAAATGTGAATTCAAGGCCGGTTTTGCCGATGATTTGGTCCGCCTTTAAAGCTGGATTTCTTTTGATATCATCCGCATTTGCTTTTCCCACATAGCCTGTCAGGTGAGCAGCGGCTTCGTTATATGGATAGTAGCGCATTTCCTTCGTTTGATAGGTGACGCCATTTATGTCTTTTGGAATCGGCTTTTGCTCTAACATAGACTTTAGCGGGACAAATGTGTCATCTGTAACCCATGCTTGTTTCAGCTGATTTTGAATCAGCTCTTCATCTATATCAAAAGCGCTGCTGATTTTTTTGATGTTGCTTTCTTTTTCCGTGCCTGTCCCGAGTTTTCCAGGGATGATACCAAGTGCGTGTCCACCAGTTGTTTCGGCTAACGTGCGCCCTTTTCGATCTACAATATTTCCGCGTACCGCAGGATCCGTTGTCACTTTGATGGTGTCACCCTTTTCCATTTGCGGGAAGATGAGATTTGGTTTCCAGTCTACTTTCCACTTGTTATCCTCTTCGGAGAGAACGCCCTTGTAAGAGAGCTTATTCAGTTTTCCAAGTGACGTTTTCATCGTGACTTCATAGGTGAATTGATACCCATTTCCTTTGTCCTGTTTTTCTACGTTGACGTTTGAGACGTTTAGATCACTTGCACCAATGCCGCTAAAGATCTTATCGTATTTTTCGGCAAGTTGTTTTTTAGAGTAGTCACTGGCTTTCAGAGAGCCACTTGTGACCTCATCTGCCAGTTTCGTGAATTCTTTTTTCTCCAGATATTTCGTAAAGGATTCAGCGGCTTTAAGCGCCTCTTTTTCTTTTGAGAAAAGCGAATCTTTTAAGAAAAAGAGAGCAGCAGCAATCACGATGATGCTAAGAAGGGGAATGATGACTTTTTTCTGTTTCCAAAATGATTTTCGTTGATCTGTATACAATGAAAACACCTCAATTTTTGATTAGATCCTCTATAGTTTACAGTTACTGTGTATGATTTGTATAGTTTCTCCTATGAAGATAGACCAAGACATGAAGTGGAAATATGAATCAAGACACAGTTGTTTCATAAGGATATCTTCATTTTTTCTTATGATTTAAAGGATTTTTTATGTGATCATCGAATGTGAAAAATTAGAAAAATTTTAAAAGCGTTTTCATGGAGGAGGAATTGTGATCGTTTATAAAAAAGTGAATCTAACTGGACTTGTTCTTGGACCGATCTTCTTTTTGCTTATTTTTTTGCTCATTCCAGAAAGTGAATTGACCTATGCAGCGAGAGTGGTACTTGGCATCACAGCATGGACTGCGACATGGTGGGTCACAGAAGCTTTGCCTATACCGGCGACCTCTTTATTGCCCATCATCCTTTTGCCTACACTTGGCGGGCTATCGATGGAGCAAACATCAAGAGCTTATGGAGACCCGATTGTTTTTATGTACATGGGCGGATTTATGATTGCCATTGCCATTGAAAAATGGAATTTACATAGAAGAATGGCCTTACATATTTTAAACATCATTGGCACAAGAAGTGACCGCATTGTATTAGGGGTTATGATAGCAACGGCTTTTTTATCTATGTGGATTTCAAATGCAGCCACAGCACTGATGATGCTGCCGGTGGCACTGGCTGTGATTAAAGAGGTGAAAGCGAACGATATCTTGTCTGGTGCATCTCTTGACCGCTTCAGTAAAAGCATCCTATTATCGGTCGCTTATTCAGCCTCTATTGGCGGACTGGCGACACTCGTTGGGTCTGTGCCAAATGCTGTTTTTGCGGCGATGTCAAAAAAGCTGTTAGATCGAGAAATTATGTTTTTTGAATGGTTTTTGTTTGGTTTTCCGGTGGCGGCTGTTCTGCTCATTCTCTTATTTCTGTATTTGACCAAGATACAGTTCAAGGTAGAGCACACAGGAGAAATGGGAGCAGCGTTTATACGGAAGGGTTTAGAGGATTTAGGCAAAATGAAACGAGAAGAAAAATGGGTTTTTGCTATTTTTCTTATGACGGCTTTTTTATGGATCTTTAAAATCTTTTTGTTTGGCGGGCTTCCTGTCTCGGATACGTCGATCGCAATCTTTGGGGCGATGCTGTTATTTCTCATTCCAGCGACAAATGGAGAGAGAATACTAGAATGGCAGGATATGAAACAGCTGCCATGGGGGCTTTTGCTTTTGTTTGGAGGCGGGCTTTCGCTCGCTACAGGATTTGCGGAAACGAATCTAACAGGATGGATCGGGGAAAATTTACAGCATTTAAATGGGCTGTCTTACCTCATGCTGCTGATTATTTTAACGGCTTCTATTTTATTTATGACCGAAATTATGTCTAATACAGCAGTTGCGAACATGATTATTCCGATTACAGTAGGGCTTGGACTTGCAATTGGCATGGAGCCGTACGGCTTAATGGCTGCGGCTGCGTTAGCTTCCTCATGTGCGTTTATGTTGCCAATTTCCACACCGCCAAATGCGGCTGTCTTTAGTGCAGACGTGCTGAAAATATCTGATATGGTCAAGGCTGGCTTTTGGCTAAATGTGATCAGTATTGTAGCGATTGTGCTTGCGGTTTATTTCTGGCTTCCGGTCGTGCTGAGATGAAGACTTTGATCGAATGGAGACTTTTGGTGTTTTTGTTTCTTTTGGCTTCGGTACTGAAGCTGCCTTTTTGAGGTGCGGATCCTTTGGCGTGTAATAGGTGGCTCCAATGTTGAGTCTGCCTTGAAGCTGATCAATGGAAAGCTCACCAAACTCTAAATGGTAGTCAATTTTGTCCACATGCAGTGATTCAATGTGAATGTGCGTATCCTCCGAGACAGGCGGAGCAGGTGCAGACATTTTCTGCTCAAGAGCGGTGAGTCTTTTTTCCAGCTCGACGACAGATGGGGATGGACTGGCTTCGGTTTTTTTTAAGAGTGATTGAATGAAATGTTTCAAGTGGACCACAACCTTTTCTTTCGCCTTGCTCTAGTCTATGGAAAAGCTGCCCGGTATATACTTATAGAGATACATGAAAGGGGAGAAGGGCATGCTGCCTACACGCATTCAGATTACCCATATGAAGACGAATACGATTGGTACAGGGTCCTCGATGACATTCGGCTCAACGATCGTACGAAATCACTGCTCGACGATCAAAAGAAACAATGGTTTTGGTGAACAAAATGCCGATGGCGTGATCACGATCTTGCCGATTGAAACGATTGATGATCGTGATCTAATAGACGCAGTCAGTATCAATATTCGTCATCTATGATAATCGCAGTTGCTTTTCCTTCATCCTTTTGCAGGCGAATGTATAGCACGCCGTCTTTAAAAACCGCATTCATTTGACCAAGAATCATATCTGGGAGCCGAATTTTTCTTTCAAACGGACCATACTTTCCTTGTTTTTGGCGAAAATCCTGTTCGTTAAAAAAGGAAAAACGCTGTCCTTTTACAACTAAATATTCACCATATGACAGCACCTGAACATCTTCTTTCCGGTAGCCAGGCAAATAAATTAAGTACTGAAATTCAGTAGCGGTTTCCACGATGTCCACTGGTGGAAACGATGCATCTGTTCCTCGCTGATCTTGCTGCGAGAATGTAAAGGGAGACGGACCATTTGCCATAAAGGGAGATCTTTGCTCATCATCAAATATCATTTTCCAAAAATCATCTCCATGCATTTGCTGGGCAATGTCCATCCACTGCTTCATTTTTTCGAAGTCCATGTGAAGACCTCCTGTTAACATACTTGATGGGTGCTCGCATATACCTATAAAAAGGAGGTTTATCTGTGGTTCAACCAACTCCGTATATCAATATTAATATTTTCATGTTAAAAATTAATTCCTTTGAAAATGCGTCGGCGGTGAATGTCGGACAAAATTTGTTAGCAGAGTGGCAAAACTCAGATAAAAAAAATCAGGGGTACGGACAGAATTTTGGAGATGCCAGCGGTTTTGTCGGAACAAAGAGCCATGTAGATGATCGAGATCAAGTGGACTCACCTGCCTCTTTTTCGCCAGCAGCTAAACCTATTCCAAGGAAGTGATGTGTGATGTTATTCTCACCCTCAGTCGTCAATGTCGGTGCTTTTAAAATCAATGCAATGGATCGGGGGGCATCACTGACGCTAGGGCCTTATCAGCAGATCGATTATTTTCTCTCGATGAAATTGAACCAAGGTTTTGGTGAGGACAATGGAGATTGTTCACCGCTTGTCATTCCGATTTCAAGCGTACTCGATCCAGATATGGTGGACTCGAATTCAGTGAAAAACAGTGTGATTTAAACAAAAAAAGAGACCGGGATTCCCCGTGTCTCTTTTCTATTGTGTTTGATTCAGATGGCTTTTGCGTCTTGCGTAGGTAAAATACACAACGACACCAATGGCTACCCAGATGAGGAAGGCTCGCCATGTCTCCCATTTCAGTGTGGCAGCCAAGATCATACAAATGACCGCACTAATGATGGGAAGAACAGGAACAAAGGGTACTTTAAACGCTGTTTTCATATTCGGATGTTTTTTCCGGAGTATGATCACAGCGATCGAGATCACCGTAAAGGCCGCAAGTGTACCGATGCTGACTAAATTAGCAAGTGTTGATAAGTTGACGAAACCAACGATACATGCCGCAACAGCGCCTGTCAGCCAAGTGTTGGCAACCGGTGTCTTCGATTTTGGATGAACCTTTGAAAAGATTTTTGGCATGAGTCCATCTCGGCTCATGGCAAAGGTTAAACGAACCTGAGCGTAGACAAGTGCAATTAACACGGTCGTAATCCCAATAATAGCACCTGCCGATATAATACCAGCGACACTATTCAGTCCAACCACTTGTAAAGCAAAAGCGACAGGGTCACTGACATTCAGTTTCGTATAGTGAACCATGCCGGTTAAGACAAAGGACACCCCGATGTATAAAATTGTACAAACACCGAGCGCGCCAATAATTCCGATTGGCATCGCTTTTTGCGGGTTTTTGACTTCTTCAGATGCATTAGCGATTGCATCAAATCCAAGGTAAGCAAAAAAGACAGTGGCCGCTCCTGCGATCACGCCATGGAAGCCCATCGGCATAAAAGGTGTCCAATTTTCAGGTTTAACGTAAGCAAAGCCTGAAATGATAAAGAGGAGGACAATGGCAATTTTGATGAGCACAATGATGTTATTCAGCTTCGTGCTCTCTTTTACGCCTCTTGAGACAATAAAGGTAATGAGTAAAATAATGAGTGCGCCTGGCAGGTTGAAGATGGCCCCATCAGCGGCTCCGGGTGCAGCCGATAAAGCCTTCGGTATGTGCAGACCAAATCCACTGAGCAGTGATTGAAAATAGGATGACCATCCGCTTGCCACAGCAGAGAGCGCAACAACATATTCAAGCATTAAATCCCAGCCCATTAAAAAGGCGAGGAATTCTCCAAGTGTTGCGTAAGAATACGTATAGACACTTCCTGACACTGGAATGGACGAGGAAAATTCAGCGTAGCAAAAAGCAGCAAGTGCGCATGCGATCGCAGCCAAAATAAAAGATATAATAATCGCAGGTCCCGCATCTTTCGCAGCCGCAACCCCCGTTATCACAAAAATTCCAGTCCCGACCACACAGCCAATGCCAAGCAAGATTAAATCAAATGTATTCAAAGAACGGCTCAGCCGCTTCGTTTGACTTTCAAGCATGAGCTGATCGAGAGACTTTTTTCTAAATAAAGAACTCATGTTGACCTCCTAATGGATAAATCTTTTCGTAAGACGAATGTTAGTATATGCGTAAATGACAATTTAGTCAATTGGTTGAAAAACGCTTTAAATCACTAAAGTGTTAAATGTCACAAAAGTCTAATGTGTATCAAAAGACATCCGCCGTCATTGACAGGCGGATGTGATAACAGGAGATTTACGTTTCTTCAGCAAATATCTTTTCATTGTACAGCACACTCGGATGGGTTGGGTAATGGGCTGAGGATGCAAGATGATGGGTTTTGGCTTGAGCCAAATCACCGAGCTGATAATAACAATAGCAAAGCTGAAGGTGAGGATACCATGTTTTATATTGTGTCAGTGTAAAGGCTGTTTCGATTTCAGGTGCCTTCAGTGCCTGCTCATACCAATAGATCGCTGCTTTGTGTTTATTTTGTGCTTTGAAATGATCCCCAATCCGGCAGCAAAATTCTGGACGGGGCTGATCATATAAGAAGGATCGCAGTAAGGAGGATAAGGCGGCTTCCTCAAATCCGACTGCATAATAGCAGTCAGCTAAATTTTGGCATGTGCGAATTTCATCCTCAATCCAGCATTGTTTTGTGGCTAAAAATTTGTGATAAAAGCGAATCGCCTTCACATGCTGCTTGTTATCTCGTAATTCATTAGCGAAGTAAAAGAGATCACGAGGTGTCATCTCTTCGCCTTTTGCAAGCATGTTTTCATAAATGCGCAGATTGCGTCCGGGCTCTCCGGCGGTTGTTTTCTTACGCTTTTGATGGGTGACGGCGATATCAGCGGGAAAAATGTTGCCATACACTTGAAGGAATTCATGAACGGCCCCATACCACTGAAAGTTCAAGGCACGCTTGACGAGCCGATTTCTTCTATATTTAAAATTCACCTGACCGTCCTCGCTAAATCCAACGTGGTAAAACATCGAGACGGCATCTACTGCGGGATCTAGCGTCTGTTTGAGCTGAAGCAGTTTTTGCCGGTCCTCTTCAAGTAGGACATCGTCGGCATCCAGCCATAAGATATACTCTTTAGTCGCATGGGAAAAAGCGAAATTGCGTGCTTTTGCAAAATGCTGGACCCATTCAAAGTCGAGCACCTTTGCTGAAAAGGAGTGAGCAATGTCCTTTGTTTGATCCGTTGATCCTGTATCAACAATGATCATCTCATCTACAATGTCTTGAACAGAAGACAGGCAGTCAGCCAAAACCTCCTCTTCATTTTTCACAATCATACATAAACTAATGGTTATCATCTTTAGATCACCTCTTCATAGTGTATCGAGCATCAAAAGGAAACATTCTTTTCAGCAGCGGGTTTTTTTAAAACTAGTTTTCTGCTACTGGCTGATTTAAAATAAAGGAAGAATCTATGTAAGGGCTGATAAAATGAGTTTATTGAATGTAGAAGGATTATATAAAACCTATGGCGAAAAAACGCTGTTTGATCATATCTCTTTTCATATAGAACCAAAGGAACGCATCGGGTTAATTGGACCGAATGGAACAGGGAAGTCAACGCTTTTAAAAGTCATTGCAGGACTTGAATCATTTGAGGAAGGCGACATCACAAAGGCAGGGACACTTGATATCGAATTTCTTGAGCAAGATCCTGAAATGAGCGGAGATGAAACGATTCTCGACTATATTTTTTCAGGAACAGCACCAATGATTCAAACAATGAAAGCCTATGAAAAGGCGCTGGCTGATTTAGAGTATGATCCACAAAACGAGGCAAAACAAGAAGCGCTTATGCGTATGCAAAATAAAATGGATCAGGACGACGCATGGGATGCGAACCTTTCGGCGAAAACGATTTTGACAAAGCTTGGTGTCAAAGATGTGAGCCGTTCTGTTCATGCGTTATCAGGCGGACAGAAAAAGCGTGTGGCGATTGCCAAAAACTTAATTCAGCCTGCGGGTTTGCTGATTTTAGATGAGCCGACAAACCATCTAGACAACGCAACCATTGAATGGCTTGAAGGATATTTGAGTCAATACAGTGGGGCTGTCATTCTTGTCACCCATGATCGTTATTTCTTAAACCGTGTCGCCAATCGGATTTATGAATTAAATCAGGGGCATCTTTACACATATAAAGGAAATTATGAAGTCTTTTTAGAAAAAAGAGCGGAACGAGAAGCAGAAGCTCAAGTAAAAGAAACGAAACGTCAAAATTTGCTTAGACGTGAGCTTGCATGGCTGAGAAGAGGGGCAAAGGCTAGAACGACAAAGCAAAAGGCACGTATCGGCAGAGTGGAAGAGCTGAAGGATCAAAAGGGACCTGATGCAAAGGGAGAGCTTGATTTTGCGATCGGTTCTCACCGGCTTGGAAAACAAGTGATTGAGGCAGAAGAGATCAGCATCACATTTGCTGGTCAAACCCTTGTGGATCAGTTCAGCGATTTAGTCGTGCCAGGTGATCGTATCGGATTTATCGGACCAAATGGAGTGGGCAAAACGACTTTACTCAATTGCCTGGCGGGTAAAATCGAACCGACGAATGGACAATTGACCATTGGACAAACAGTCCGCATTGGCTATTACACGCAGGACCATAACGAAATGAATGAAGAGCTGAATATCATTGATTACATCAAAGAAACAGCTGAAATTGTCAAAACGGCAGATGGCGTCATTGTGACAGCAGAGCAGATGTTGGAGCGATTTTTATTCCCTAGATCCATGCAGCGCACGTTTATCCGCAAGCTGTCAGGGGGAGAGCGCCGCAGATTGTATTTATTGAAGGTATTGATGGAAGAGCCGAATGTTCTCTTTTTAGATGAGCCGACGAACGACTTGGATACAGAGACACTGAGCATTTTAGAGGATTATTTGGAGCAGTTCCCAGGTGTAGTCATCACCGTGTCGCATGATCGTTATTTCTTAGACCGAGTCGTCCATCGTCTGCTTGTGTTTGAAGGGAATGGACGTATTTCACACTTCCAGGGTGCTTACAGCGATTACATGGAGCAAGAAAAAGAACAGAAGCGGACAGAGACAAAACCAGCTGAAAAACAAGTAGAAGCTGCACCGAAAAAGAGGAAAAAACTATCCTATAAGGACCAGCTTGAATGGGATGGGATTGAAGATCGGATACAAGCACTAGAGGACAAACACCAGCAGCTCGAAGCCAGCATTGCAGAGGCTGGCAGTGATTTTGGAAAAATTCAAGAGCTGATGGACAAGCAAAAAGCCGTCGCTGAAGAACTAGAACAAGCGATGGACCGCTGGACAGAACTGTCGCTGATGATTGAGGAATTAGAAAGTAATGCAAAATAAAGGTTGGCAAAAAAACTGTAGAGACAATCTACAGTTTTTTTTGATAAGAACATTTGGCATAAGCATCGTGCTGATGAATGGATTCTTCATTTCGACACTCAATTTGAAAGCCTTTAATCCAGTTTTGTTCATATAGCTCTGCTGCAATTAACCTCGCAACATCCTCTACAAAACGTGGATTTTCATAGGCCTCTTCTGTCACTTGTTTTTCATCTGGTCTTTTGAGTACAGGGTAAAGGGGCGCACTCGCATTAGACTCGATGATCTGGAGTAGATCTGCTTTCATGTCATCAGGGAGTTGACCTTGTTCAAACAGCTCTACCTGAATCGATACAGTGCCGCGCTGATTATGTGCGCCGTATTCACTGATTTCTTTTGAACAAGGACATAACGTTGTCACCTGAGCAGTGCAGCCAATATGACAAATCCATCCGTTTTCTTCATGAAAGTGGATGTCATATTGCACGTCTGCATGCATCAAACCGGACTTTCTGCTGATGGGACTCTTTTTTTCCATGTACCACGGAAAGGAAACTTGAATCGAGGCAGATGGCTGATTCATATGCTTGGCAAGCTGTGCTGTCAATTCTTTTAAGGAATCCACATCAACCGGCTTTCCGCTCTCATAAAATGAGTGAAGCTGCTCGGTGAGACGGCTCATATGAATGCCTTTTTGATGAGCTGGCAAATATGTACTCATCGTAAAATCAGCGGAAGCGGTTTGGTGCTGTGGAGTCGTTTTAGACAAAATATGTACAGGGTACGACACACGGCAAATTCCGACCTGTTCCAGATCAAAATAAAAGTCCTGTTCGGTTTGTTGGATGTCTATCATGTCCTCTTTTTGACAAGGTTTTGTTCTAGCGCTTGGCGGGACAGAACCGAATTGTGCGTGTCGTTCTTTTTTGGATGGAAATGAACGCATAAGGTACCTCCTTTAAAACGTAATTATTCCTATTTATTCTGCATCAAACCACAATAGAAATCAAGTGATCAAACATTAACGTTTACGTTAAGGTCACAAAGGTGTATAATAAAACATGAATTGATGAGCAGGAGGCACTGGTGATGGAATGGATGAAAATTGATCAAGTGGCGAAAAGAAGCGGTCTGACGAAACGGACCATTCGTTTCTATGAAGAGATTGGTTTATTATCAGCACCAAAGCGGACAGAGGGCGGTGTCAGACTTTACTCAGAGGATGACATGGAAGAACTGGAGAAAGTGATGCAGGCCAAAGAAGTACTTGGCTTTTCTTTACAAGAGCTTCAATCGTTTATGGAAATAGGAAAGCAGTTAGAGCTGAATAAAGAAGGCTACTTGCTGTCGCTTGATCCGAAGGAACGATTAGAGAAACTGTTAGATATTGATGCGCAGCTGACTGTGCAGCATCAATTGATTACAAAAAAGCTAGAAACGATTCAATCCTTTAAAAAGGATCTTGAAATGATGAAAGAAAGAGCGGCTCATGCCATTGAGCAATTACAAAAATAAACACCTCAGCGTGTTTATTTCAGCGTGTAGACAAACCCTCGCATTCTTTGTCAGTCCTGCGCTCTGGTGCTCACGAATGCCAAATTCGCTCCGCACAAGTAGCTGTCCTTCCTAGACTGCAAAGGTTTTCTATCACGCTGAAAAAGAAGACAAAGAGCTAAAATCAAGTTCATTTTAGCCCTTTGTCAACAAAATAAAATAAACACCTCAGCGTGTTTATTTTATTTTGTTAATCAACTGTAGGAAAGGTTCTGATGGAATGAAGGAAGAAGATGTATTGAAACAGCGTACGAGTCTGCTTAGACAGCCAAAAGCCGTCTGGGCGGTGGCCTTTGCTTGTGTGATTTCATTTATGGGCATAGGGCTTGTAGACCCGATTTTGCCAGCCATTGCATCACAATTACATGCATCTCCAAGTCAGGTGTCTCTTTTATTTACGAGCTATTTGCTTGTCACCGGCTTTGTGATGTTTTTTACCGGCTTTATTTCTAGTCGTATTGGTGCCAAATGGACGTTATTATTAGGACTCATCTTTATTATTGTCTTTTCTGCTTTAGGCGGTACTTCTTCAACCATTAATGAATTAATTGGTTTTAGAGGCGGATGGGGCATTGGGAATGCCTTATTTATTTCAACGGCATTATCAGTCATTGTCGGTGTGTCTGTTGGAGGAAGTGCGAAAGCCATCATTTTATATGAGGCGGCACTAGGTCTTGGGATTTCTGTTGGGCCGCTCCTTGGAGGTGAGCTTGGAACGATCTCTTGGCGCGGGCCATTCTTTGGTGTGGCGGTGTTAATGCTTGTTGCTCTTTTAGCCATTACGTTTATGCTTCCACCTATACAAAAGCCGCAGAAAAAGGTGAAGTTATTTGAAGCTGTTGGAGCCTTGAAATATAAGGGGCTTTTAACGATGGCATCTGCTGCTTTCTTATATAATTTTGGATTCTTTGTTCTTCTAGCTTATTCGCCATTTGTGCTTCATCTTGATGAGCATGGTCTTGGCTATGTCTTTTTTGGATGGGGATTATTTTTGGCTGTGACATCTGTCTTCTCAGCGCCGGTCATTCATCGCAAATTGGGGACATTGACAGCTCTTGTTGTTCTCTTTGCTTCGTTTGCTGTGATTTTATTCGGCATTGGAATATGGACATCACATGTGGTCGTGGTCATTTGCGGTATTGTGATTGCTGGGGGCATCCTCGGCATGATCAATACGGTGCTTACGACGGCTGTGATGGGATCAGCTCCTGTTGAGCGTTCAATTGCATCATCCTCATACAGTGCTGTACGATTTATTGGTGGTGCGATTGCTCCTTGGATTGCGGGAGTTCTCGCTGAAACTTACACAGCAAGTACCCCTTATTATGTAGGGGCGGCTGTTGTTCTCTTAGGAATGGTCATCCTGCTTCTTGGCCGTAAGCATTTGGTGAATATCCAGGCAGGTCATTAATAGAAAAAAGCCTTATATCTGCAAACGATATAAGGCTTTTTTGTCGTTATAATACTTTTGTTGTCCAAGATTCGCAATTCCAAGTTTCGGTTGCCACATCTTGATAAAATTCAGGTTCGTGGGAAATCAATAGGACGCTGCCTTTATATTCTTTTAACGCGCGTTTTAATTCTTCTTTAGCATCGACATCCAAGTGGTTTGTCGGCTCATCGAGAACAAGTAGGTTGGTTTCTTCATTGATCAGCTTACAAAGGCGGACCTTCGCTTTTTCACCACCACTTAAAACAGACACACGGCTTTCAATATGTTTTGTCGTTAAACCGCATTTGGCAAGGGCAGCTCTGACTTCATATTGTGTGTACGATGGGAAGGTGCTCCACACCTCTTCGATACAAGTGTTGCTGTTTTGCTCTTTTACTTCTTGCTCAAAGTAGCCAATATGCAGGAATTCTCCGCGTTCCACCTCACCAGAAATGGGGGAGATTTCTCCAAGCAGGCTTCGGAGCAGTGTCGTTTTTCCGATACCGTTAGCACCGTATAATGCAATTTTCTGCCCGCGTTCCATTTTTAAATTCAATGGACGAGAGAGTGGTTCGTCATACCCAATGACTAAATCCTTCGTTTCAAAAATTAATTTCCCTGATGTACGTGCAGGTTTAAAGTGGAATTCTGGTTTTGGTTTTTCTGCCGCTAATTCAATCATGTCCATCTTATCGAGTTTCTTTTGACGAGACATCGCCATATTTCGAGTGCTGACACGTGCTTTATTTCTCGCGACAAAATCCTTTAATTCAGCCACTTCTTGCTGCTGCCTTTTATACGCTGCCTCTAGCTGCTGCTTTTTCACTTCGTACACTTGTTTAAATTGATCATAATCACCAACATAGCGCGTGAGTTCTTGATTTTCGACATGATAAATCAAGTTAATGACACTGTTTAGGAACGGAATATCATGTGAAATGAGGATAAACGCATTTTCATATTCCTGCAAATAGCGCTTCAGCCACTCAATATGCTGTTCATCTAAATAGTTGGTCGGCTCGTCAAGAAGAAGAATTTCAGGCTTCTCTAATAGCAATTTCGCAAGCAGTACTTTTGTACGCTGTCCGCCGCTCAGCTCTGTCACATCACGATCCAGCCCGAGATCTGTTAACCCAAGACCTCTTGCAATTTCCTCTACCTTGGAATCAATGATATAAAAATCATTGTTCGTCAGGGCATCCTGAATGACGCCTACTTCTTCTAAAAGCTTTTCTAGCTCATCAGGATCTGCTTCACCCATTTTTTCGTAAATGTCATTCATTGCGGCTTCCATTGAGAATAAATAATGGAATGCATCTTGAAGGACTTCACGAATGGTTCTTCCTTTTTCAAGCACGGTATGCTGATCGAGGTAGCCGACACGGACATTTTTTGCCCATTCGACTTTTCCTGCATCTGGCTCAAGCTTGCCAGTAATAATATTCATAAACGTTGACTTTCCTTCACCGTTGGCGCCGATCAAGCCGACATGCTCGCCTTTTAATAACCGGAAGGAGACTTCGTGGAAAATGGCTCTGTCGCCAAAGCCATGACTTAAATCTTTAACAGATAATATCATTTTTTACACCTCAAATAGATTCAAAACGGCTAGTGCCTCTCATGATTATATCGAACTGTCCGGCTCGATAAAAGCATCAAAAGAAAAATTGCGTTTCAAAGCTGATTTTGAGATACTTAAGGATAGATTGAATGAGGATAAAGGAGATCAACATGACGGAAAATTGGGCATTTTTGAAAGAAGCAAAGCCATTTATTCAAAAGAACTTTGAAGCGGCTGGCTTTGAGAAGCCAACAGCGATACAAGAACAAACAGCAGAGTGGATTACGGAAAAACGCGATGTGATCGCAGAATCACCGACTGGAACAGGGAAGACACTTGCGTATGTTCTGCCGCTTTTAAATAAAATTGATGTGACTATCAAACACCCGCAAGTCTTAATCTTGGCACCTTCAAGAGAGCTTGTGATGCAAATTTTTGATGTCGTGCAAGAATTCAAACAAGGTTCAGACATCAAAGCTATTTCCTTAATAGGCGGGGCAAACATCAAGAAGCAGCAGGAAAAGCTAAAAAAACACCCGAATATCGTGGTGGCGACACCGGGTCGCGTACAAGAGTTAATCAAAATCAAGAAACTGAAAATGCATGAAGTGAAAACGATCGTGTTAGACGAGGCAGATCAGCTTCTTGTGCCAGAGCATATGAAAACGATCCAAGGGATCATTAAGTCCACATTAAAAGAAAGACAAATCCTTTGTTTTTCTGCAACATTGAAAGAAGAAACCGTTCAGCTGATTAAAGAAATGACATCTGAACCAGAAGTATTGAAAATTGCTAGAAGCGAGGAAGAAGCGCAGAAAGTGGGTCACTATTACCTGTTATGTGATCAGCGCGACAAGGTGAAATTACTGCAAAAGCTATCACGGCTTGAGGACATGCAGGCGCTTGTCTTTGTGCGAGATATTACGAATTTGAGCATTTATGCAGAAAAATTAGCGTATCACCATGTCGACCTTGGTGTGCTTCACAGTGAAGCGAAAAAAGCAGAGCGTGCTGTCATCTTAAAGGCGTTTGAACAGCGTGAATTCCCGCTTCTTCTTGCAACAGATATTGCGGCTAGAGGCATTGATATCGACGACTTACCGTACGTCATTCATGCAGATATGCCAAATGAAGAGGGCTACATCCACCGTTCAGGTAGAACCGGACGCGCAGGAAAAGAAGGCGCAGTCATCAGTCTTGTCACACCTCAAGAGCAATCAATGCTGAAAAAAATGGCGAAAAAGCTGAATCTTTCGCTTGAAGAAATTGTGTATAAGCAAGGCCAGCTGCACCTTGCGCCCAAGCAGGCATAATAAAAGGACCCTCCATAATTGGCAGGGTCCTTTTTTGTTATGAAATTTTGACAAGTTGTTTTCCGACATTTTCCCCTTTGAATAGTCCGAGGAATGCATCTGGAATGTTGTCAAAGCCTTCAATGATTGTTTCTTTATATGTGAGTTTGTCTTCTTTTACCCATTGTGCGAGATCTTTTGCCGCTTCTTCAAAACGATCAGAGTAGTTGGCAACAATGAAGCCCTGCATTAATGCACTTGTTTTAATGAGTTTTGTTTGCACACGAGGGCCAATGTCTTCGCTTGCACTAATGTTATAAGAAGAAATGGCGCCGCAGACTGGAATACGTGCAAAACGGTTCAAATGATTCATCACAGCATCAGAGATGTCGCCGCCCACATTGTCAAAATACACATCGACACCGTTTGGACAGGCTTTTGCAATGGCGTCATCTAAATCATTTGTTGTTTTATAATTAATGGTTTCATCAAAGCCGAGTTCTTTTAAATAAGCCAGCTTATCATCAGATCCGGCAATTCCAACAACGTGGGCACCTTTGATTTTAGCGATCTGTCCGACAACAGAACCAACGGCACCTGCGGCTCCAGAAATGACAACCGTTTCGCCTTCTTTTGGCTGACCAATCGCAAGAAGTCCAAAATAGGCGGTTTGTCCTGGCATGCCCAAAATCCCTAAGTAATAAGATAACGGCGCAATGGATGGATCAATTTTTGTCAGAGACTCTGCTTTGGCAGTAGAATATTCCTGCCAGCCAAGGAATCCAAGTACAAAATCACCTTTCTCAAATTGAGGAGATTTGGACTCGACGACTTCTCCGACCACACCACCCTGGATCACTTCATTGAGTTTAAACGGAGGTGTATAGGATTTTGTATCTTGCATTCGCCCTCTCATGTAAGGATCTACAGACACATATTTCGTTTGAATCAAGACTTCGCCATCTTGCGGCGTTGGTATATCAACTGTTTCAAAATGAAAAACATCTTTAGTAGGTAACCCTTTTGGACGTTTTGCTAATTGAATTTGTTTTTGTTGACTCATGTCAAATCCTCCCTTTCACTTGCAACCTAGATTTACATTAACATGATGCTTCTTTTCGTTCAAAACATACGGTCTTTTCCAAGCACATACAAAAAAGCAGCCACCATCTAAAAGAAGGGGCTACTTTTTTTGAAGAGAGACAGAAAGGAGCGGCGGGAGACAACCAAACAGTTGATACTCATCCGCATCACGTTCTTTTAACAAATATTCATTTGCATTTTGCATGGAGGCTTTCATCATATCGTGCGTCACAAAAGGAAAAAGGATATTTAAATATGAGGACAACAGGTCTTGTGGATCTTGTTCGATTGACTCGATATCTCCAATGTTAATAATAATAGAAAAGAGATAATCGATGCAGATGTGAAAGTGCTGTTCAGCAAACAAAGTAAGCGGCTTTGCTTTTGATTCTTCAGGATTCCATTTTTGAAAAAGCTGTTTCACCAAATCACTGACAACCCATGCATTAAACTGCTGCTCAGCTGAAAAATAATACATCAGCTCCACCCCATTTCTAGCCTCCAGTATAAGAATTGTACAACAAATGACAAGGAAAGCATATAATTTTTCAGAAAATTTAGTCATTTTTACAGTCTTTTTGTCAAAAATAAGTCCATAGACGCATTAAGTTCACAGAGTAAAAATGGATGTGCTGGAGGAAGGTTTAATGACAAAAGTGACGGGTAAAAGATTCGTAAGACGTTAAAGGAGGAATAATAAATGAAACCTGTTGTAAGAGAGTATTCAAATGATGAAACACTTCAAAGAGATGTGGAGCAATTAAAACAACTCGGTGTTGCAAGAGAGGACATTTATGTTCTGTCCCATGACGATGATCGAACTGAGCGTATTGCAAGCAATGCAGATGCCAATACGATAGGTCCAAAAGAAGTTGGACTCAAGCATGCGGTTGGAAACATCTTTAGCAAAAAGGGAGATGAACTCCGCAATAAGATTCACGAAATTGGTTTCTCAAAAGATGAAGCTGAGACATTTGAAGAACATTTAGACGAAGGAAAAGTTCTTCTCTTTGTGACTGACCATGAAAAAGTGAAAAATTGGGCATAAACGCCATCGTAAAAAGCCTCTTACTTTTGTAAGGGGCTTTTTTCAGATTTTTGACAAAGGGCTAAAATGAACTTGATTTTAGTCCTTTGTCTTCTTTTCAGCGTGATAGAAAACCTTTGCAGTCTAGGAAGGACGAGTACTGGCGCGGAGCGAATTTGATATTCGTGAGCACCAGCACGCAGGACTGACAAAGAATGCGAGGGTTTGTCTACACGCTGAAAGCCTCTTACTTTTGTAAGGGGCTTTTTTTCATACTGCGATAATTAAAATCTACCATCTGTCTTTTTCACTATAATAAGACAGGTTGAAAAATTGGGATAAACAGTAAAATGTCTAATTGAAAATATAGAAACATCAAAGGATACCATCAAAAAAATGAAAAAAGTAGTGAAAATATCACAAAAAACCATTCGGGAAATAATTATGATATCTTTATTTTTATCTCAAAATGAAATAAAAATCTTGTGTAATTTAGTAGATAAATTTCTTAGTTCTATTGGTTTAAGTTGTATTTTTGTGTAGAAATAAGTGTTTTAAGGTCAAAAAACCACGAAATATACCTGTATTTTCAATTAGAAAATCATTCTAATGTTTAGGAAATAATTTGTTGACAAAATAATCTAAAAACAATATATTTGGCTTAATCAAGTCATTATGGAAGTAGTTGTTAAATTTTTGATAGGTGGGTTTCAGGATCAATTCTGTAAATGATGATGCATTAAGACCTAAGGAAGAGCACTTCTGAGGCAGAGCGATACTGAAGAAATATCTATTAGACAAAAAGAAATGAATGATAGATAGCTTAGAATGGTAGATTCGTTTTTCTACTATGCCTACTTCTCAATGGTAATATTCAGAGGATCATCATAAAGAAAACGCTTTCTAAACGCTGTTAAGGAGGTGAACCCATATGAAGAAAATGTATAACAAACTGAGGCGCTGTAACAGTTGAATGGCTGTGGTTGTATGTGAAGATGAGTGCTGAAAAAGAAGAGTGACATGTGGGATGCTTCTCTCCTTTTTCAGAAAAAAGATTTCCTAAAAAATCCATCTTTCATTTTATCATAAGGCTTTTTGCTTGAAAACCACCTTTGTTAGGAAAGGTGATTGTGAATTGAAGGAGGTCACGTGATGAAAAAGGCTTTGTATCATGAAGACAGCGGGTTGTATTTAGAGAAGATGCGCATGGCTTTTCAAGAACACTATGAGCAAAGAACAGATATGTGGTCTACTGATCCATCATTAACAGACGCTGCTGTGATGTCTCTCAAGGCATGGCGTTCCAGGGAAAAGGATGCACTTGCTTCTGTGCTGGATATCGGCTGCGGGAACGGCAGGGCTCTTGAACATTTACAAGGACTGTCGGCATATACCGGCATTGATCTTTATGAACATGAGGAATGGCAGGGATTAAAGAAAAGAAAAGAGGTTCCTGTCCATTTTTATCATCAAGATTTTATGTCCTGGTCAATGGATCAAGGGCGCGAGCTGACGTTTGATCTGATTTTAGATCATGGCTGCTTTCACCATCAGCATCCTGATGACCACGAACGATACTTAAAGCAGATTTCCTCGCTGCTTCATGAAGGTGGTGTCTTTTCCCTTGTTGTATGGGGAGAAGAGTGGAAAACAGGCTTAATCGGAGAAGATGGACGCTTCCATTTTTCATTCTCAGATACTCAGCTTGGAGAAAAGATTTGTACATCAGGACTTGAGCTCGTTTCGATTACACCATTACAAGCGAAGGCTGGGATCAGCCAGCATCATGTCATTGCTGTCAAAATCTAGTGCAAAGGAGGATAAACGCGATGTTTGATGTGATGGTTCTTGGTGCATACCTAGGCGAGTGCTTCAATCAATGTAGCTGAATTGAAGTACGGACTATTCATCCAATCAAAGGGTACACCGGATGACGTGCATTTGAAGGACCAGAGCTTCTAGTAAAGGAGAAAGCAGCTCGAAGCTAGCAGAGATATTCTTTTAGAGAAAGAGCATGTCAGTTTCCATTCAAGAATCATCAAATGGTGTTGCTCTCTTACAGAGAATACAGCGTATGAAGCTCGATTTCTGCTCCTTTGTACTGGACAAGTGACAGTCTAAAAAGAGTCTTTATGAAAGGTACTGATGGATGATTGGCATCGCACATCTATTCAGCCAGTATGTCAGGAAATTTCTCCTGAGCCATGATTCTAGCTGGAACCGGTGCTCAGGGTGCAAAGGGAGTGCATACACATATTCATCACGCCATCACTGCGCTGAGAGAGTTCAATGGGGTGCAGTGATGAATAGGGGGAGACAAATGAACAAGTTTGTAGCTGAACTACAATCAATGATTCATCATTTTACATTTCAAGAAAAACACTATTTGCTCGTGGGGCCAGTGAACCTGCCGATCTCTATTGAACATGAAGAAGTGCAGTTTACATGGTATGCCTTTGCGTCTGTAGAAGCTGATACAACGCCAACGGTTGAGTCTATTGTACAAATGAGTACCGAGCAGCAAACATTTTCCTCTTGTCTCCTTTTTGGCGACTTTGAAAATGAAGTGCCGCCGCTTGTGCGAATTCATAGTGTCTGCCAAACAGGGGATGTGTTTGGGTCACTGAAATGTGATTGCGGTCCACAGCTTGCATCATCGTTAAAAAAAATCACCGATTATGGAAAAGGCATGCTTGTGTATATGGCCAATCAAGAAGGGCGCTCTATTGGGCTGATGGCCAAAGCCTTCACGTATAAATTACAGGAAATGAAACTGGATACATTTGAGGCGAACAGGTTGATCGGCTGCGGAGATGATGATCGGCATTACGAGGAAGCAGCGGCTGTTTTGCACTATTTAAACAAAGGGAAACCATTGCATCTCTTAACCAATAATCCAGATAAAGTTGATTCCATTGCTGCTTACGGTCTTCCGGTTTTACGGTTTGATCATACGGTAGAAGCCTCTCTCTATAATGAAGCATATTTAAAGGCAAAAGCAGCATCAGGGCATATGGTCGATGAGAAGAAATTAATTAATCAGTAGATGAGTTTATTTAAAGAAGGCGGGAGAAAAGCGTGAAACCTGATATCAATTGGATTCAAATCCCAAGCGGCTATGCGACGATTGGAAGTAATGAAGAAGATATGAAAAAGGCATCAGAATTTTGGAAGGACAAACTTCTGAATCCAGCCTATGGCCGTGAGAAAAAATTTCAAAAATGGCTGTACAAAGAATTTCCATCTTATCAGCCGTATATGAGTGAATTTTTCATCTCAGATACGGTCGTCACCAATGAATGGTATCAAAGCTATTGTGACGAGACAGGAAAGCCTTATCCAGAGAGCTTGACGAACCTAGAGCTTGGCGGGGGAAAAGACCATCCAGCTTGGGGCATGGACATCGAGGAAGCTTTCTCATTTTGTCAGTGGCTGAGCGGGAAGCTTGGATATGAGGTATCGATCCCTACTGAGGAAGAATGGGAATATGCTGCCCGGGGCAATACGAGACATCAATATCCTTGGGGAGATGAGTTTAACCCCTCTTACTGTAATACACACGAATCAAATATTGAAAAAACGACACCTGTCCGTCATTACGAAAAAGGAAGATCTCTATTTGGACTATATGATATGGGTGGCAATGTCGAAGAATGGGTCAACACCAAGTATCACATATATGAAGGCGGAATTGAGGTTGTAGATGATTTAACCGAGACACTCGGCAGTGATTACTACATTTTAAAAGGTGGCTCCTTCGCAAGAGGCGGAGATTTATGCAGAGTCGCAAGAAGACACGGTAAACACCCAGACCCTGTTTTTCGATTTACTGGTTTTCGTGTAGTTACTCGTCAAAAACAACATATAAAGGTGGGAGTGTAAAACCATGCATAGAGGACCGATTACATCCGTTTTATCAACTCAGCATGACCAAATTGTCTACACAGGTGGCTATGATCGCTGTATTTATAAATGGGACCGTGCCACGGGAGAAGGAACATTCATTGGCAGTCACGAGCATATCATCAACTCTTTATCCCTTTCGGAAAATGGAACGTATTTAGCGAGTGCATCGTCAGACTATACCATTCAATTATATGATACTGGCACACATACAAGAATTCGTACGCTATATGGTCATGCGGATGATGTGGAAGCTGTCTCATTTGCAAAGCAGGATACGCTTCTTGTATCAGTGTCCAGAGACAGAAGATGCTTAGTTTGGGATATTGAAACGGGAGCCATTTTAAGAGAATTTCATGGACATAGCAAGGATGTATTAGCTGTATGGATTCATGAGGATAAAGCTTATACAACTGGTGACGATGGCTATGTCCTTGTATGGCTCTATGAAACAGGAGAAATTGTAGGTGAAATTGGCCCGTTTGATTATGAGCTGGATACCATCAGCGGCAGCAATCAAAAAGAAGTATTCGCCCTTGGCAGAGATGATGGCACAGTTATCATTTATGATGCCGCTACATTACAGGAGAAAAAAAACATTAAAGCTCATTTACAAGGTGTGAAACGTGTAAACTTTTCGCCGAGCGGTAACTACTTGCTCACAGCGGGATATGACCATTTAATTAAGCTGTGGAATTATGAAACCGGTGATTTAGTTGATACGCTGCTGCCTCATAAATATCAATGGGAGCGCTCGCTTGTTTGGACAGAAGATGAGCAAGCCATTTTAGGAGCCAGCTTTGGGAAAACGTATTGTGAATGGTCCATTCAAGAAGGAAAAGTGATCTCTGATGAGCAGGAATTGGCGACACCTTCTATTAATGATATTGCGTTGACTGAAGCGGGTGATATTATCACTGCATCGGATGACGGAAAATTCAGAAAAAATGGAATCGAAATCGCAAAGTCAACAGGTGTTCTCACAAATGGAGTGGCTGTTGCACGGGATGGAAGCTATTATGCATGGGGCGATCATGCGAGTCAGGTGCATATTGTACACGAGTCATTGCAGCAAATGGTCTCTTTTGATCTCAACACAGGTCCTGTCAATAGTGTGTATTTCCATGAGGAGGATCGTCAATTTTATATCGGCACTTATGGCGGTTATGTGCATGTCATTTCGACAGAACACTTAAAGGAAATCGGCCGTTCTAAAGCACATGATTGCGCGGTCAAAGCATTAAAGGTAGAAGGAGATCATATCATCACAGCGGCAGTTGAAGGAACCATCTGTCTTCTCGATAAAAAGAGTTTGTCCTTAACAGCAGAATATATCGGGGCGACAGAGCTGTTAAATGATGTATTTATTGATAGCAAAAGAGATCGTATTGCCATTGTCAGCCGTGATAAAAACGTCCGATTGTTTGATTTGCATACAGGCAGAATTTTAAATCAGCACAACGAGCATCAATATTCCATTAAATCCATCACTGTGACAGACTCTGGCTATATTGTGAGCGGAGACTATTGGGGGTATATTGTGGTCTGGAATCCAGAGCTAGATGTCAATACAGGTCCGATTCGAATTGCTAAGAATGGTATTAGTGCCATTAGACAACTAGGAAATGATGTGTATGCAAGCTCATATGACGGTGGTATTTATCATATTCGAGAAGATGGCACACATACGGAAGTACTGCGCTTATTTGAACAATTTCCGAAAGAAGTAATCTCTCATTAAGAAAAAGAATGTAAGCGGGGGATTCTCATGATAAGTGTTTGCAAGGAACATATGAAAAAAGGTCTGACTGTACTCAATTGTCCGCATGTGCTCCTCATTAATAAATATGAATGTCGCAAATGCTGTTTTTGTAAACAACGAGCATCATATAAACTGTTTTATTCCTTGCCTTACTATGATCGATCTGAAAAGAAACGGCTTGAGAAAGTATAGCACATGAGAATAGAACTCCTTCATTTTCTGAAGGAGTTCTTTCCCTTGAGAGAAGAAAGGAGCCCGAGATGAAAGACGATGTTTTTTATATGAAGCTGGCGATTGCCAACGCGAAGGCGATGAAAGGACAAACCTCACCCAATCCGCTTGTTGGTGCAGTGATTGTTCAGAGCGGTAAGATCGTTGGGATTGGTGCGCACATGAAGGCTGGCGAGCCTCATGCTGAAATTCATGCGCTACAAATGGCAGGAGAAAAGGCGAAGGGAGCTGACATGTATGTGACACTCGAACCTTGTACACATCACGGAAAAACAGGCCCTTGCACCGAAGCAATCATCAAAAGTGGTGTGAAGAAAGTGTTGATTGCCACCCAAGATCCGAATCCGGTTGTTGCAGGTAAAGGAATTGCCTTTTTGAAAAAGGCTGGAATTGAAGTGGAGCAAGGGATATGTAAACAGGAAGCAGATCGTTTAAATGCGCCTTTTTTTCATTTGATGCAAACAAACCTTCCTTATGTTGTCTTAAAATCAGCTATTTCGATAGATGGGAAAATTGCCACGGCTGAGCAAGAAAGCAAATGGATCACTGGAATAGAAGCGAGAACAGAAGTGCAGCGCTTACGTCAAGAAGCAGATGCGGTGCTGACAGGAGTGGAAACGATTATTCAAGATGATGCCGGCTTAATTGTAAAGGATTCATTCAACCATCAGCCCATTCGTGTCATTTTAGATTCGACATTAAGGATACCGCTTCATGCCAAATGCTTAACAGATCATAGGGCAGAAACCATAATTTGTACATCACAAGATTATGATCATCAAAAGTATCAACAGTTGATACAAAAAGGTCATCAAGTATTTGTCACAAGCGGAGAACACCGGACAGACCTTCAGGATGTGTTACACATGTTGAAGAAGCGCTCTGTGATGTCAGTGCTTGTAGAGGCAGGGGGCAGTGTGAGTGCGTCATTTTTAGAAGCATCCCTTGTGAACGAAGCTGTTATCTATATGGCACCTTTGTTGATTGGAGGGAAAGATGCACCTACTTTTTTTGAAGGAGAAGGGGTAAAAAAACTAAAAAAGGCGATCCGTCCAGCGGATATTGAATATAGTATGGTAGGAAAAGATTTAAAAATGACGATGACATTTTAACGATGGAGAGAGGGCCTTGCACGTAGAGTGCAAGGCCTTTCAAATTTTTTGATAAAAATAAAATTGTACATACACCTTTATCGATCATGATGAATACGATGGATTGGGGTGATTCTATGAGAAAATGTAGACAATGCGGAAAGATATACCCAACTCATTCGACAGACCACTACCAAAAAGGAAGCTGGTATGATGCGTATAAGGATGATGGCTGGGAATGTGATAGTTGTAAGAAAGGTAAATCAGACAAACCAAGGAAACCAGTAAAAAATCCATGCTGCGGAAAAGATCCTTGTGTGTGTGTCATTCAAGGACCGCCAGGGGGAAGAGGAAGGAGAGGCCCAGCAGGTCCGGCGGGTCCAGTGGGTCCAGTAGGCCCAGCGGGTCCAGCAGGAGCAACGGGCGCAACAGGCGCCACCGGTGTAGGCTTAACCGGTATCGTGGCATTTGATCCAGCGGATGCCCCAACCTATCCAGAAGGTCAAGTGGTGACATTTGATGGAAGTACGTATGTGGCGAATACAGCTTCACCAACAGGTACGCCAGGTACGTCTCCAGATTATACATTGTTAGCAGCTGCGGGAGATACGGGCGCCACGGGTGCCACAGGAGCCACAGGAACAGGAGCGACCGGTGCTACAGGAGATACAGGCGCAACCGGAGCGACAGGAGCCACAGGAGCAACGGGCGCAACTGGAGCCACAGGAACAGGAGCGACCGGTGCTACAGGAGATACAGGCGCGACCGGAGCGACAGGAGCCACCGGAGCAACGGGTGCCACGGGAGCCACAGGAACCGGAGCGACCGGTGCTACAGGAGATACAGGCGCGACCGGTGCTACTGGAGATACGGGTGCCACAGGAGCCACAGGAACCGGAGCGACCGGTGCTACAGGAGATACAGGAGATACAGGAGCGACAGGAGCCACCGGAGATACGGGTGCCACGGGAGCCACAGGAACAGGAGCGACCGGCGCTACAGGAGATACAGGAGCGACCGGAGCGACAGGAGCCACCGGAGATACGGGTGCCACGGGAGCCACAGGAACAGGAGCGACCGGCGCTACAGGCGCAACCGGAGCTACAGGAGCCACCGGAGATACGGGTGCCACGGGAGCCACAGGAGATACAGGCGCAACCGGAGCGACAGGAGCAATTGGAGCGACCGGTGCAACGGGAGATACGGGAGCGACCGGAGTAACTGGAGCCACGGGTGCAACGGGAGATACGGGAGCAACTGGAGTAACCGGAGCCACAGGTGTAACGGGAGATACGGGAGCGACCGGAGTAACCGGAGCCACAGGTGTAACGGGAGATACGGGAGCGACTGGAGTAACCGGAGCCACAGGTGTAACGGGAGATACGGGAGCGACTGGAGTAACCGGAGCCACGGGTGCAACGGGAGATACGGGAGCGACCGGAGTAACCGGAGCTACAGGTGCAACAGGAGATACGGGAGCGACTGGAGTAACCGGAGCCACAGGTGCAACGGGAGATACCGGAGCAACCGGAGTAGGGTTAGCTGGTATTTTGGCATTTGACCCAGCAACTGCTCCAACCTATACAGTAGGTCAAGTGGTGACATATGAAGGTGGAACTTATGTCGTAAATACAGCACCACCAACCGGCACACCAGATACGTCTCCAGATTATACGTTATTGGCAGCCGCAGGTGTGACAGGCGCCACGGGAGCAACCGGTGTCACCGGAGATACAGGTCCAACAGGAGCGACCGGAGTAACAGGCGCCACAGGTGTAACAGGGGATACGGGTGCAACAGGGGCTACAGGAACAGGTGCCACGGGAGCAACCGGTGCAACAGGCGCCACAGGTGCGACAGGTGTAACAGGAGATACGGGTGCAACAGGGGCTACAGGAACAGGAGCCACGGGAGCAACCGGTGCAACAGGCGCCACAGGTGCGACAGGATCGAGTGCGATTATCCCATTTGCATCAGGTTTACCTGTCGCTTTAACAACCATCGCTGGCGGTTTGGTCGGGACATCTAGCTTGGTAGGATTCGGTAACTCAGCCACTGGTGTCAGTATCGTAGGTGGAATCATTGATTTAACCGGAGCCGCAGGAACATTGTTAAACATGGCGTTCTCAGTTCCGAGAGCAGGAACCATTACGTCATTTGCGGGCTATTTTAGTACGACAGCAGCCCTTTCTATAGTTGGCACAAATATTACTGTGACGGCTAGTCTGTTTGCTTCACCAACACCAGATAACAGCTTCACTCAAGTAGCGAGCGTTACATTGGCACCGGCATTAACCGGTATTTTAACGATAGGTGCTATTTCAAACGGTATCGCTACTGGTTTAAGTGTACCAGTCACACCGCAAACAAGATTGCTTGTCGTATTCTCGGCAACAGCTACTGGTCTTTCCTTAGTGAATACCGTAGCAGGCTATGCAAGTGCTGGTTTATCCATCACGTAATAGGCACACAGGGATGACTCAATACTGAGTCATCCTTTTTTGTCTGTGTGAATTTTCTCTTAACTTCATGAGAAAAAATGATATGATTTTCTTAGAGTCTATTCGGGTGAATCTACTGAATTAGGGGTTGTGGCGGTGAGGATGGGCAAAAGGAAAGTCACTTTACAAACAAAAATTTTGGGGTTAATTATTGGTCTTTTACTTGTTGTTATTGCCTTATTGACCATTTGTTTTGGTTTTTTGCAGACATCAGAAAGGCAGAGCCAAGCTGAACAGCTGGCGGTGCAAACTGCTAGAACGATATCTTATATGCCGCCTATTAAAACATCGGTGGCCACGGGAGATTCGCAAAATGAAGAACAGGCTGTGCTTGAGCAAATGAAGGAGCAAGTAAGAGCACATGCCATTTTCATCACCAATCAAAAAGGAAAGGTTCTTTTTCATACGAACCATGAGGATGTAGGGAAAACCATCAGTGTGTCGGAAGGAAGAAGTACACTGCTTTTTGGAGGCACCTCCATATCGACGGGTGATTCTGATGGTGAAACCGTTGTCAGAGGCAGTGCCCCGATTATGAAAGAAACAGGCAGTCATGAAGAAATTATTGGGACAGTCAGTGTCGAATTCTTAAAAAGAGATATCGACCAAGCGACAGCCCATCAACTATTCAAATTAAGTTATATTGCCCTTCTTGTGCTCTTGCCTGGGGTATTTGGAGCCATTTTTTTAACAAGGAGTATTCGAAAAGATATATTAGGGCTTGAACCGCATGAAATTGCTTCATTATATCGAGAAAGAGAAGCGATGCTGCATGCGATTAAAGAGGGAATCATTGCATTTGACCGTAAAGGTGCCATTACGATGATGAATACGTCAGCTGAACAGATGCTACGCGTCTCTTCAACGCTGCCTCTTCATATTGATCAAGTGTTGCCAAATGCCAATCTTCTTTCCTATCTAAAGGTAGAGACGATTGAACCTAACATAGAATCAGTCGTCAATGATAAAACCTTCGTGCTAAATGTCAAAAAAGTGGTGCAGGACAATCGAGTATTTGGAGGAATTGTGAGCTTCAGGGAGAAAACCGAGCTGACAAAGCTGCTGGATACATTGACAGAGGTCAGTCAATATTCAGAAGACCTTAGAGCACAAACACACGAATTTTCGAATAAGCTGTACGCTATTTTAGGCTTGCTTGAGTTGAAACAAGTGGATGAAGCCATTGAGTTAATTAAAGAAGAGTATACACTTCAAAATCGCCAGCATGATTTACTCATGAAACAAATTCGCTCTCCGAAGATACAAGCCATTTTACTTGGGAAGTTAGGAAAGGCATCTGAAAAAAAGGTTCATTTTCACATTGATGAAAATAGTTCATTGGAGCCGCTCCCAGCCCATTTGAGTTTATCTCACTTTATCACCATCATTGGCAATCTCGTAGACAATGCGTTTGAGGCTGTATTGAATAAAGAGAAAAGAGAAGTCAGCTTGTTCATCACAGATATTGGATTTGATATTATCATAGAGGTATCTGATTCAGGGGACGGTGTAGATGAAGGAGCCATTTCACAACTTTTCACAAGAGGACATTCATCAAAGGGAGAAGGGCGAGGTTATGGACTTGCCAATGTCAAAGAAGTGCTAGATGAACTTGGGGGCTGGATTGAAGTTGCGAACCAAAAAGAAGGCGGTGCCATCTTCACTGTTTACATACCGAAAGGCACAAAGGGGGAATAGGTTGTGATCAAGGTACTCATTGCGGAAGATGATTTTCGAATCGCTGCGATTCATGAATCTTATATACAAAAGGTACAAGGCTTTCAAGTGGCCGGCAAGGCAAAGAGTGCAAAGGATCTGTGGGAGGCACTTCAAAAAGAACGAGTGGATCTCATTTTACTTGATGTCTACATGCCTGATGAGCTCGGCACGAACCTTTTGCCGCTGTTAAGAGAGCGCCATCCTGAAGTGGATGTGATCATTATCACGGCTGCAACGGAAACGATGCTGTTAAGAGACGCCTTGCATTATGGAGTCGTTCATTATTTAATCAAACCAGTGACCGCCCAAAAATTCACGCAGGTGTTAACCGAATATAAAGAGAAGAGAGAGTTAATCAATTCAAAAGAGGAAGTCAATCAAACGATGATTGATCTGTTTTTTGGTCAAATACAGGAAGAATCGCAACAAAAGGATGAGCGAGACTTGCCAACAGGCATTAATTCACTGACTTTGGACAAAGTGAAAACATTCATGGCAGCAGAGATGAACGGAATTACAGCAGAAGAACTCGGAGAAAAAATGGGCGCATCACGCACAACAGCAAGACGATACGTAGAGTATCTTGTGACAACGGGAGAATGCCGGGCAGAGCTGGCATATGGAATCATTGGTAGACCAGAACGAAAATATTATCCCGCCAAAAAACAAACGGAGTCATAAAAATGAAAAAAGGAATACTCTTACTCATTTTGGTCTGTCTTTGTACAACGCTCACCTTTAATGAAAAAACAGCAAAAGATTCTTTCCTGGAGCACAGCCCATTATACATTGTGGTATCAGGTGTACCTGACGGCGGATTTGACCAAACGGCTCAAGTGATGAAAACCGTACTAGAACAAGAAAAACTTGTGGAAGAGCCTGTGCATATTCTTTATCAAAGAGGCGGAACGGTTGATAAAGGATGGACCTATATGATGGAGCGAGATGCCAATTATATCAGTTTAAATTCAAGCTTATTATTAAGCCGTAATTTGCTGGGCAGCAGTAACGTGACCATGAATGATGTTACCCCGCTCGCTATTCTTGCGGAAGAGTGGCAGGTAGTCGCAGTGCCAGTTGATTCTCCTTTCTCAAATGGAAAAGAGCTATTACACGCACTAAAAAAGAAACCGGATTCCTTAAAAATTGGGTTTGCCCCGGACTTTGGAAATGATGATCAAATCTCATTCGCACGGGCTGCCGAAATGGCAGGAATTGATCCGTACCGCATTCAGTTTTTAAAATATGATAGTGCAGATGATTTATTCCAAGCACTCATTGACCATGAGGTAGATGCGGCAACTACGACCATTACGGAGGTTCGCCATGATTATGAAAAGAAAAGACTGAAGCTTGTTGCAACCACAACGAATCAGCGTTTAGAAGGATTCAAAGACGTGCCCACTTGGAAAGAACAAGGGATTCCGCTCATCTTCTCTCATTGGCGTGGTGTGATGGGACCAAAGCAAATGAATCAGCACGACATTCGAGCATGGGATCAGCTTCTTCAAAAAATGACGCAAACGAAGTCATGGAAAAAGCAGTTAAAACAAAAAGGCTGGACAGGCCGTTATATGAATAGTAAAGAAGCAAAGGTCTATATGGAAGATCAATTAAGGCGATATGAGCAATTTATACAAGGAGAACAAGCGGTCAAATGAGACCGCTTTTTTTCATGGAACCAACAAACAACAACAATTGCACAAAATGAACAAAAAGCATTTATCGACCAAAAAAGAATTAAAATTCATAATATTTACTTCAATTCAGGCGTCAGATATCATGACAGAAAGGGTTGGAAATGGGATACCAACATTTAATGAAAGCGTATACAACATAAGGGGTGAACGAAATGTTAGCGATCTTAGGATTTCTTATGATGATTGTATTTATGGTTTTAATTATGACGAAACGTATGTCTGTTTTAACGGCATTGGTATTAACACCGATTGCATTTGCTCTTATTGCAGGTTTTCATTTTACAGAAATTTCAGACATGATTGTCAAAGGTGTACAGCAAGTTGCACCAACGGCGGTCATGATCATGTTTGCCATTTTGTACTTCGGGATTATGATTGATGCAGGTTTATTCGATCCAATGGTGGCGAAAATTTTAAAGATCGTCAAAGGCGATCCATTAAAAATTGTTGTCGGAACAGCCGTCCTGACGATGCTTGTCGCACTTGACGGTGATGGAACCACAACGTACATGATTACAACAACAGCCATGCTTCCACTATTTACACTGCTTGGCATTCGTCCGATTATTTTAGCGGGTATCGCCGGAGTCGGCATGGGGATTATGAATACGATTCCATGGGGAGGGGCAACACCTAGAGCGGCAAGTGCACTTGGCGTTGATCCATCACTTTTATTTGGCCCGATGATTCCAGTCATTGGTGCAGGGGTTTTGAGCATGATTGTGGTGGCATACTTTCTTGGGAAGTCTGAAAGAAAACGTCTTGGTGTTATTGAGCTCGAACAGCCGATTCATGCAAATGAAATGGCAGCAGCGCTGCAAGATGATATTAAGCGACCGAAACTTTGGTGGTTTAACCTGACACTGACTTTGCTTTTGGTTCTCTTGCTTGTGTCTGGAAAAGTAAGCTTAACGGTTCTGTTTGTTCTTGCCTTCTGTGTTGCCATTATCGTGAACTATCCGAACCTTGAACAGCAGCGTGAGCGGATTGCGGCTCACTCAACCAACGTCTTAGCGATTGCTTCCATGATCTTTGCGGCAGGTGTTTTTACAGGCATCTTAACTGGGACGAAAATGGTTGATGAAATGGCGATTTCGATTGTTTCGGCTATTCCAGAGCAGCTTGGCGGGTTTATTCCAGTCATTGTCGCGCTAACAAGCGGGATCTTCACTTTCTTTATGCCGAATGATGCATACTTTTATGGGGTACTGCCGATCCTATCAGAAACAGCGGCAGCATACGGTGTCGATAAAATTGAGATTGCGAGAGCATCTATCATTGGTCAGCCGATTCATATGTTAAGCCCACTTGTTCCATCGACTCATTTACTTGTGGGACTCGTTGGGGTATCACTAGATCAGCATCAGAAATTTGGCATGAAATGGGCGGTTCTTGCAGTCGTCGCCATGACAGTGATGGCGGTTCTCATTGGGGCCATTTCGATCTGGTAATGAGAAGAGTGTCTGTTGCTCATGCAGGCGCTCTTTTTTAGGTCCTATTGCAGGGCAACATCCATTCATTTGCCCTATATAAAGACATGCATGATTCCTCCAAAAGATATATTTTTGAAAAATGCTGACACTTTTGCTGTTTTTTTCTTTATAATGCAAATCAACGAAGGGAGAGGATAGCATGTCCAAACAGAAAAGTACCATTCTTTTTGCTGCTGTATGCCTCATGGCAGGAAGTTTGTCGATGGTGACCCCAGCTTCAGCGAATGCAGAGACCCCTTATTATGGAAAAAGCTATGAGCAGCCAGCCTCGGTTCAAAAACTGTATCCTGAGCCTGACGAAACGTTTGATACCCCTGCCTTTCAGAAAAAAGGAGAAGCATTTACCACACAAGAAGAGCTTCAAGATTTTTTACGTGACATTGTCAGTAAAAGTCCTTACGCCACGCAGAAACAGATTGGAACATCCATTGAAGGCAGATCCATTCCAGCCCTCTATTTTACAAAGGATCGTCACATCTCTCCACTGTCAAAAAAGCCAACGATCTGGCTTCAAGCACAAATACACGGAAATGAACCAGCCTCCGGTGAATCTGCCCTTGTCATCGCCAAACGACTAGCAGGTGATGAAGGAGAGCGTATACTGAGCCATGTCAACGTCATCATTGTTCCAAGAATCAATCCAGATGGTTCTTATGCATTTGACCGCAGGCTTGCAAACGGAATGGATGGCAACCGTGACCACATGACACTAGAATCTCCAGAGCTGACAGCCCTTCATCAAGAATTTAATCGCTTTGCGCCCGAGGTCGTCATCGATGCCCATGAATATGATGTTGGTCAAAAGCAGTTTGAAGACATCGGTGCATCAGGTGCACTCAAGTATCACGATTTGCTGATATTATCCGGTAAGAATTTGAACATTCCTGAAAGTATTCGTTTCACGTCAAATGAATTGTACGTCAACGGAGTGCGTGAAACATTGACGAATAAGGGATTTTCCAACGATTTATATTATACAAACACAAGAGGGAAGGACGGAAAAATCGATCTTTATGAAGGCGGAACTGATGCACGAATTGGCCGAAATGCCCTAGCGCTTTCACCAGCTATTTCATTTCTTGTAGAAAGTAGGGGGATTGGAATTGGCAGAGAGGACTTTACCCGGCGCGTGGCAGCACAAGTCACCACTCATGAAAAAATCATTGAGACAACGGTGAAGCATGCTAAGCAGGTGAAGCAGCAAATGGTGACGGAGCGGCTGAAACTTGTGAAAAAAGGTCTTCAATCAAACGATGATGATCAAGTGGTCATTCAAGATGCTTTCAAGGCGCCTGTGAACGATTCACTTGAAATGGTGGATATTGAGAAAGGACAAACCACCAATGTCCCGGTACGTTTTCATAGTGCAAGTGATGCGGTTCCTGTATTGACAAGAGAACGGCCGACAGCTTATCTTATTCTCCCAGGACATGAAGGAGTAGATAGAAAGCTCAGAACTTTAGGGTTAAAAAGTGTGACACTTCCTGTTGGCATGAAAGTATCTGTACAAGCCTATCAGGTAACAAAACGAGTGGAAACAAGTAAAACAGATATTCAGCTTGAAACGAGACTCGTTGAAAAGAAACGTCAACTGCCAAAAGGAACAAAGGTATATGTGACGGCACAGCCAGAGACCAATTTGTTGTCACTTGCCCTTGAACCAGAATCAAAAGACAGTTATATGTCATCGGGTTTTATTGCATCAAAAGTAGGCGATGAACTACCAGTTTACCGATTCCTGTTATCTCAAAAGACGTTAGGTATGAAATAAAAAGGACTAAAATCAAGTTCATTTTAGTCCTTTGTCAACCATCTAGAAGCGGCACAGTGCGTGCCGCTTTTTCTATTTTCGTCCAGCTCTGATCTCATCGGTCATGCCTTCATACGGTGCTTCTGCGATAATCGTTTCATCGTTTACCCCAGCATGGTGGATGTACGTAATGTCTGCGAATTCTGGTACGACATATTTCGGATAGGTTTCATATTTTTCACGGGATTCTTTCATGAGGTCGATATAGTCATTTTGATAGCAAACGGTGATATCTGGACGTTCATGCACCCATTTTGGGAAGAAAATGACCCCATGCATGCGTTTCTCCTCAGGCATAAAGTTTAAAGACACGTCTGTCCCAGTCGGTTCCGTCCAGGAAACTTTGTATACCCCTTTTGTCAGCTTCACAATATTCACTTCTTGATCACGAACCCAGCGGCCTCCAACCATTCCGCTATGAATGCGGTAATCAATGGTGTGATCATTTTTAATGTAAATCTCATATTCCCAGCCATTTTCATACGTATAAATCATATGAAGTCCAACGAATTGATCCATGTTTATTCCTTCTTTCAATTAAAATGATGTTGTTTCAAACATGTCATGATTTACATGTTTATTTTAGGGTGTATGGTATACTATTGTCAAAGAATATGCGTTGGAGGCATGTCATGAGAGTACTGAAATATGCCATTCTTGGCTTACTAGATCAGCGTGAGCTGACGGGATACGATATGAAGAAACACTTTGAAGATTCCCTTGGACAGTTTTGGAGTGCGAAGCATAGTCAAATATACCCTGAATTAAAGCGGCTAACAGAAGAGGGTTTTATTGAATTTGATATTCACATACAAGGAAAAAAGCTAGAGAAGAAGGTCTATCAAATCACTGATGCAGGAAAAAGAGAACTGCATGAATGGTTAAGGAAAAAAGGCCCGATTCCAGACACAACAAAAGATGAATTTATGTTAAAAACGTTCTTTATCTCATCTATGGATCAAAAAGAAGCGGTCGGTCTCTTCTCACATCAGCTGCAGGAGCGAACAAAGAAAGTGGAGATGCTTGAACAGAAACTGAACGTTTTAACAGAAGAAGATCCATCTGCCCAATCACTGCATTCAACTCAATTCGGGCATTATTTAGTACTGACAAGAGCAATCGAAAGGGAAAAAGGGTATGTTCGCTGGCTCCAAAAGACCCTTGAAGTCATTGATTCATCCATTGTCTAAGGACAATCGTCGCACGATATGATAAAAAATGGTTTGAAACAAGTGAATTTATCAATAGAAACCGCTACAATGGATATATTCGTATTAAAGTGAGGCGAGTATGTTTGAGTAACCAAGAAGCGTTGTGGAATGAAGCAGAAGCTTTTATTTCTGTATGCTATGAAGAATTAGGCAAGTCAAATGAAGAAAAAGCAGCACGTCTGCATGAAATAAAACAAGAAATTGAGTCTGACGGCATGTATACTCATACGCAGGAAGAATTAGCTCACGGGGCAAAAATGGCATGGCGCAACAGCAACCGGTGCATTGGGCGCTTGTTTTGGTCAACACTGCATGTGCATGACTGCCGGCACGTGACAACAGAAGATGAGGTGAAAGAGGCACTCTTTCATCATATTGAGTATGCGACAAATGACGGTAAAATCAAACCGTCCATTACCATCTTCCCACCAGAGAATAAGGGGCGGAAGGAAGTCGTTATTTATAATCATCAGCTCGTTCGTTATGCGGGATATGAGTCGGAATATGGCATCATTGGGGACGAGGCATCACTTGAATTAACCAAGTTGTGTGAAGCGCATGGCTGGAAAGGCGAAGGCACGCATTTTGACCTTCTGCCACTTATGTTTCAGCTAAAAGATCAGCCGCCGGTTTTGTATGATCTTCCGAAAGAAATCGTTCAAGAGGTAGAGATCACTCATCCTGAATATGATGGGTTCGGTGATTTAGGACTGAAATGGTATGCTGTTCCGATTATTGCTGATATGAAATTAGAAATTGGCGGCATTCATTACAATGCGGCACCGTTTAATGGATGGTATATGGGAACAGAAATTGGCGCACGAAATCTAGCTGACGAAAACCGCTACAATATGCTGAAAAAAGTCGCTTCTATTTTAGGGCTCGATACAACAAAAAATTCGTCACTTTGGAAAGACAAAGCCATTGTCGAATTGAATGTCGCGGTTCTGCACTCTTATCGCGAGGCAGGGGTAACCATTGTAGATCACCATACAGCAGCCCATCAATTCAAGCAGTTTGAAAAACAGGAAGAAAAAGCTGATCGTAAGCTGACTGGTGATTGGACATGGCTGATTCCGCCAGTATCACCAGCTGCTACGCATATCTTCCATCGTCACTATGACAATACGATCGTGAAACCGAATTATTTTTATCAGGAAAAACCCTACCACGGGACGGAAAGAGCCTAGCGAAAAGCTAGGTTTTTTTGTATGAAATGAGTCTTTGGAATGTTGTTTGATTTGGAAAATGATGGTTTAATGGCGGTGAAATCAAAAAGGGGGAATATAGATGAAAAAAATGACGTTGCTCATATTTTTGGCTGTATTCAGTTTCAACGGATTTCTACCACTAGGTGATGAAAGAGCTAAAGCAACGACTGGAGCAATGGTTCAGAATGACATCGATTTAAAGGTGACAACCGATCGTTCAACTTATACTTCGCTTCATCCTCAGGTCAACGTCAACATGACAGCAATAACAAATGAAACACTTTATTATACAGCTGCTATTCGAAAACTTACTTTCCCAGTGACACCAGTCTTTACACACGAAGGGTCTATCTCTGGACAAAACGCTTTCGCAGCACCTACTCGTTTATTACTTCCTAACAGTGGATCAGTCAACTATGATGTTCATGTGAGTCTCTACAAAGATGCTTCACGTACAACCTTGATTGGTTATTATGTTGCAAACCCATTTACTGTTGTGAAATAAAGGATACACATCAACTATCCTTTAATCCGAAAGTCTTGATAATGGGCGAACTTGGTGAGCGGCTCCATGTCCAAATGTGTGACTTTTGAAAAAGGACTACCTTTACGGACGGTCTCTAAAAAGTCAAACACCTCCTGCTGCTCTCCTTCTACTTTTAACTCCACGTGACCCTCATCTGTGTTGCGTACCCAGCCTTTTATCCCTCGATTGACGGCTTCTCCTTGAACAAAATAACGAAAACCGACTCCTTGAACTCGTCCTTTTACAATAGCGTGATAATGAACCAATGTCATCTCTCCTTTTTTCTCATCGTACCATAACCTGTCTCGTTCCTTCACGTACCGACTATGATTTGACTGTCAAACCATGTAAAATAAAAGCAATCAGACAATCAAAGGAGATGGCGAGAGTGGGGCAGACAAGGTACGACATCGAAGGAATTCAAGTAGGACAACCTATCACCACCTATGTGAATGGAAAAGAAATCAAAACAGCCATCAACAAAAAGCGTATTCACGAGCCTGTTTATTTGAGTAAGCTCAATTTTGATGGAGATGGACAAGGTGATTTGGTCCATCACGGAGGTGATGATAAAGCCGTTTGCGTCTTTCCATATGATCACTATACTTATTTTCAGCAATTTTTAGGGGGGCCGTTACAGGAGGCAGCCTTCGGTGAAAACGTGACCGTGCATCAGCTTGTAGAGACAGAAGTTCGTATTGGAGATGTATTTCAGCTTGGGGATGCGCTAGTTGAGGTCAGCCAGCCAAGACAGCCATGTGTGAAGCTCTCTCTTAAGCATGGAAACATGAAGCTTGTAAAGGAAGTGCAGCAAACGGGATATACCGGTTTTTATTTGCGTGTGCTGAAAGAAGGAATGGTCTCTCCTGATGAAGCTCTTGTGTTAGTCGAAAAAGCGCCCCATCCCATCACAGTCCACGAAGTCAATGAAGTCAAATACCGTCAAGTAGATCAAAACAGGCTGAAAGCAGTTCTTGAAGTAGATGCCTTAGCAGATGTGGTCAGAAAATCTTTAGAAAAACGTGTTCAGCCCATATAAAAAAGCCGTACATCTGCTATGGATGTACGGCTTTTCAACATTTAAGAGCTCGTTTTCTTTTGCTCAAGAAGATTTGCAAGGAAATAAGTTTTAAAGCTTTGAAGCTTTCTTCCTTCATGCTTGGTCACACCAAGCTTCTTTAATTCTTCGACATACCAGCCTTTGCTACCATAATGCATGATAGAAAACTCCTTTCAATGGAAACTGCCTGCATTGTAACATCTCAAAAAAGGACGTGAAAAGTGTGCAGGTGTTTAGAAATGAAAACTGATTCTATCTGCCTATGATCCATGTATATGCTGGAAATAATTATTTATGAATTTGGCGGGTTGAGGGTAACGATGATCATGCCCACTGTCATAATCATGATGACAATACCGAGGTAGGTCATCATGGATTGTTTTTTCTTAATACCTACAACCGTTAAAATAATACTTTCAATAAAGAAGATAACACCGATGATGATGAACCACATATCAAATAAGACCCCTTTCGCATATCTTTGCCTATTTTACCACAGGCATTTTTGTTTAGTCGTGACAGATTCGTGAAAGGGATTGCAGATTGTTGAGAAAGGGCTAAAATGAACTTGATTTTAGCCCTTTGTCTTCTCTTCAGCGTGATAGAAAACCTTTGAAGTCTAGGAAGGACGAGTACTGGCGCGCAGGACTGACACCGAATGCGGGGGTTTGTCTACACGCTAAAATCCCCTCCAGTGAAGGAGGGGACCTGCTTGCTTACAGCTTTGTTAAAATAATCGGTTCGTCTTTTGTGATCACAATCGTATGTTCAATCTGTGCGACCAGGCTCTTATCAGGTGTTTTAAATGTCCAGCCGTCATCTGCTTGATAAATCGATTCAGCATTTGTTGAAATGAAAGGTTCAAAGGCGATCACTGTCCCATTCTTAAACAAAGCATTATCGAATGGATCATAATAGTTCAAAATATGGTTAGGTGCTTCATGCAGGCTTTTCCCAATGCCGTGTCCTGTCAGGTTTTTAATGACGGTAAATCCTTGTTCTTTCGCCGTATTGTAGACCGCACGGCCAATTTGATTTTGTCTTTTTCCGGCTTTCGCATGCTTTAATCCTTCAAGGAATGCATCCTCTGCACACTGGCATAATGCTTCAAGACGAGCATCTCCTGTACCTAAAACGAATGAAATCCCAGTATCGGAATAATATCCATCAAGCTCTGCTGAGATATCAATATTAATGAGGTCGCCCTCTTGTAAAATGGTTTTTTCACTTGGAATGCCATGTGCGACTTCATCATTGACACTGATGCAAGTCGTACCGGGGAAATCATATTCTTTTTCAGGAGCTGAATTGGCTCCATGCTCTTCTAATATTTTTTTCCCAATCAAATCTAATTCTTTTGTAGACATGCCTGGTTTCGCTTGGCTTTTCATTTCTTCTCTTGCCAAAGCGACAATTCGGCCGACTTTTTTTAAGGCTTCTAACTCATGATCATGTTTGACAATCACTGTTCATTCCCGCTTTCTATAACTTCATTCTATTCAATAGCTTACCACATTTTACGCCAAAAGAGTAAAGGCTGAGATTCGGGTGAGGTGTGGACAAATTGGTATAGATAACTAGATGTGCATATGATATATTTTTTATGAACATCATGAGAGATTTGTTCATGATGATGACGAAGGGGGGAGAAATAAGATGGTGTTTCAGTTTTTTCAAAAGTTAGGAAAATCATTTATGCTTCCAATCGCTGTGCTTCCTGCAGCGGGTATCATTTTGGCTATTGGGCGAGAAGATGTATTCAACATCCCGTTTATTCATGCGGCAGGAAATGCAATTTTTGCGAATTTGGCTTTAATTTTTGCTATGGGTGTAGCGATTGGTATTTCAAAGGATGGTAACGGAGCAGCGGCGTTATCTGGAGCGATCTCTTATTTTATTTTGTCAGCTGGTACCACGTCGATCAATTCGACCAACAATATGGGGGTATTGGGTGGTATTTTGTGCGGACTTTTGGCAGGTTACGTTTACAATAAATTTAAGGACACGAAACTGCCTGAATACTTAGGTTTCTTTAGTGGAAGACGGCTTGTGCCTATTATGACAGCACTTTTTACCATTCTATTAGCAGCCGTTTTTGGTTATGTATGGCCTCCAATTCAAAGTGTGATCAATGATTTAGGGGAGTGGATTTTAAGTCTTGGAGCAACGGGTGCCGGGCTGTTTGGCTTCTTTAACCGCTTGCTCATTCCATTAGGACTTCACCATGTGCTGAATAATCTATTTTGGTTTCAATTTGGTGAATTCAGCGGAGCGACAGGTGATTTAGCGCGGTTCTTCAAAGGCGATCCAAGTGCAGGTGTCTTTATGACTGGTTTCTTCCCAGTGATGATGTTTGGGCTGCCGGCGGCATGTCTCGCGATGGTTGTGACCGCAAAGCCTGAAAAACGAAAAGCAACAGCCGGTCTTATGATTGGAATGGCACTGACGTCATTTATTACAGGAATCACAGAACCAATTGAATTCTCATTTATGTTTTTATCTCCACTTTTATATGGTGTTCATGCGATATTAACTGGTCTTTCGCTCTTTATTGTCAACACCTTAGGCATTCATAGCGGTTTCGCTTTTTCAGCGGGTGCGATTGATTACGTTTTAAGTTTTGGAATTGCGCAAAAACCCATTCTGTTACTTGTAGTTGGGGTCATCTATGGCGTGATTTACTTTGTTGTTTTCTATTTCCTGATTAAATTGTTAAAGCTAAAAACACCGGGCAGGGAAGATGATGACATCGAAGATATTTCAGGGGATGATACACATACTGCCGGAGCAAGTATGCTCGTAGAGGGACTAGGCGGCAAAGGCAATATCACCACAATTGACCATTGTGCGACCCGTCTTCGTTTAACAGTAGAAGATACCGATTTATTAAATGAAGGTACATTGAAAAAAGCAGGTGCCAAAGGGGTACTGACGTCAGGAAAAACTTCCGTACAAATCATCATTGGAACAAATGTCGAATTTGTCGCCGATGATCTTCGCAAGGAAGTCGATCGGGACTAAAAAAAGCGTTCAGCCAGATCAAATGGGCTGAACGTTTTTTTGTTTTCGCTGTTCGATCACCAGTACAATGCTGATGACAACAAGTAAAAACCATGAACTGATTTTACCAAGATGGACGAGAGACCAAGCATGCTGCTGATTTGGATATTGCCATGCTCCTAAAAAGGTCGTGACATTTTCGGCCACCCAAATAAAAAAGCCAATCAGCAAAAACGAGATAACAAGCGGCATGCGAAAGGTCGATGAACCGACCTGAAAGGAAACGGCTGTTTTTCGAAACACAACCACTAGGAGTAATGTCAGCCACCAGCGTAGATCATAAATCCAGTGATGAGTAAAGAAATTGAGGTAAATACATAAACTGATCCCAATCGAAAGATACGGATGAGGCCATGCTTTCACCTTCACGTGAAGTCGAGTCAGTGCCTGATAAATATAGCTTGCCACGCTCGCATACATAAAACCGCTATAGAGCGGAACCCCAAAAATTTTCGTATAAGCTTCTTCAGGATAGGACCATGAACCCATATGTACTTTGTAGATTTCTAAGCCTATTCCAATCACATGAAAGAGACAAATAACCTTCAACTCTGTCAGCGTCTCAAGCCGTAGCATCAGCATGAGAAGCTGTGCCATGAGGCAAAGCAGAAGAATAACATCATATCGATGAAGAAAAGGAATAGACACGACCTTTGATAGGGCAAGCGCCGTAAAGATCATGACAGGAAATAGACAAGAGATGGCCTGTAAATAAGCAAAATGAAATAATGTTTTCATACAAAATGTAACCCCTTTTTACTGTCTGAAATAACTTAGACGGCAATAGCAAGGGGAAAGTTTACCTCGACTAGATATTCATGAACAATTTGTGAATATATATGTGAAAAGGATCACAAATGTATATTAAGTAGTATAATAAGATCATAAAGAAAATGTGAAATATTTCACATAATTTAAAAGGAGGCATCATCATGTTTACAAAATTCTTACAAACGAATGTATGGGCAGCGGTTATCCTTTTGGCAGCAAGACTTTATATCGGATGGACTTGGCTGACATCTGGTATTGGAAAACTAACAGGCGGATTCGATGCATCAGGATATTTGCAATTTGCCATAGCTGAACCTGTTGTGAAAGATGGACATCTTGTTTATCCGTTCTATGTCTGGTTTTTAGAAAATATCGCGTTGCCAAATGCCGGACTCTTCAGTGCCATGGTCATGTGGGGAGAAATCTTAGTTGGTCTAGGACTAATTGTTGGATTGTTCACAACAACAGCAGCCTTTTTTGGAAGCGTGATGAATGTCTCTTTCTTACTAGCTGGAACCGTTTCTGTTAACCCGCTTCTTCTTCTGATCGCCGTCTTCATTATGGCAGCGAAAGGAAATGCCGGAAAACTTGGCCTTGATTATGTAGCAGGTCCAGTCCTTAAGCGAAAACTGAAAAGAAAGCCGCATTTAGAAGTGGCATCTTAATAAAAGAAAGCATCCTGAGCGAAAACTCAGGATGCTTTTTATTTAGGAACTGGCTTTGATGAGGTTAATATGCACCACAGTCAGCTCGTGCTGACTGATATCTGGATCATGTCCGACGATAAATTCGAGCTCATAATCACCGGTCTGATAAACGTATTTCTTCTCTTTTGTTTGTGGGATGGTGCTGACTGAATCTGCTGGTCCAAGATGTTTCTTTAATAGGGAAGGAGTCATTCCTCCGATATTCGTTTCTTTTTCTACATTTGTTCCAAAATAACGGATTTCGTTAATCTTGCCTTTTTTGTCATAGTGAAAAGCAAATCCAGGGTTGCCCATCTCAGCATGATACAAATCAAAGCCGCTTTGACCGGTTTCTGGATAAGGCTGTCCTAGTTTATGCCGAACGTCTTTTTTTGTTTGAACCCCTATTTTGAGTCCTTCTGCATAGTATGGCATTTGTCCTTGATGTGCTAGCTGATAAATGCTGTTTAGCGCTGCTTTCGGCCCTTGAGGAATGGACTGTTCTGCCTGCGTTTGGGTCAGGGCGTGCGCTGAAATCGCCGGGCTAAAACCGAATAAGGTGGAAGAAGCGAGTGAAGCGGTCACGACAAAAGCTGCTGTTTTTTTCATGATTAATCAATCCCTCCTTCTTCAACTATACCCGGTGCCATGTGGATCAAACGTAAAAAGCCCCAGCTGATCTTGGATCGGCTGGGGCCTTAAATGAAAAAGTTATTTGGAAGACGAGCTGGATTCATCTTTGGCGGAAGAGGAATCTTTTTCATCCTGTACTTTCTTTGTGTAGTCATAATCATTGCGTTCAATTGGTGTAAAGCCTTTAGGTTTGTAGAAACGGAGTAAATCTTCCGTGACAATCTTATCAGATGTCTCTAGCATCTTTTTCACCGTTTCGTTTTCTTGTGATGCCTTTTCAGTCGGCTCGATTTTTTCACCTGTTTTGTTGCTGTAATAGTTGTTGCCTACTTTCGTGTAGTCCTTAGACACGAAGTCTCCATTTCTAAATGGCACAAGCTCTTTAAAGTTCTTCGATAAGATATCAGAACCAGACATTAAATAGTTCTTCGTATCATCTCCGAGCAGGTGGAGAAGAGTAGGCGCAACATCGACTTCACCAGAGTATTTATGAATCTGTCCGCCTTTTACGCCTGGCACATGGATAAAGAGCGGCACACGCATAAGCTGGGCATTTTCATAGTCTCCAATTTTTTCGCCAGTCACTTTTTCCATCGCTTCATTATGGTTTTCTGAAATGCCGTAGTGGTCACCGTACATAATGACGACGGTATTGTCATAGAGACCAGATGTCTTCAAGTCATTAAAGAACTGTTCAATGGCTTCATCTAAATAATGAGCAGATTGGAAGTAGTTATCAACGACGGAGTCTCCGAAGTCGCCAGGTTCAAAATCAGTATCACCTTCATCCATACCAAATGGGAAGTGGTTTGACAGCGTAATGAATTTTGAATAAAACGGCTGTTTCAGATTTTCAAGCATTGGCATGGATTCTTTGAAGAACGGTTTGTCTTTCAATCCATAGTTCTTCGTATCTTGTTCATTCATATCGTAGTACTCAGAATCGTAAAATCTGTCATATCCAAAGGACTTAAACATTTCATTTCGGTTCCAGAACGTTTTCGTATTCCCGTGGAATTCTGCGGACGTGTATTGGTCCTTTTTCAAAATGCCAGGAAGTGCCTGATATGTGTTTTGAGCTTTGTTAATAAACACAGAGCCTTGTGATAATGGGAAAAGCCCCGTATCCATCATAAATTCCGCATCAGATGTCTTTCCTTGCCCTGTTTGATGGAAGAAATTGTCAAAATAAAACGTTTTGTTGTCATGGGCTAATGAATTTAGGAAAGGAGTGACCTCTTTTCCATTCACCTTGTAATCAATGACAAAGTTTTGCAGTGATTCAAGAGAAATCGTAATGACGTTCATGCCTTTCGCTTTCCCGTAATAAGCTGGGTTAGGATCAGCGCTGTTCGCCTTTAGATAATTCTCTACATCTGTTACGTCACTTGAATTTGCAAGGGCACGCTGGCTGTTTGATTTCACATTTTGAATGGCATCAAACACCGTAAAATTATAAGCACCCAAGTATTTGACTAAATAATTGCGGTCGAACGATCTTGATAAAAGCTCTGGGCGATCAATTTCTGCTGCGATTAAGTTGACAACAAAGATCAGAACAGAGGACACAAGAACGAGTCTAAACGATTTTGTTTTTTGAACAGGTACAGTCGCTGTACTTGTTTGCTGCTGTCTTTTCATGCGGACTGCGAGTACGATCAAGATGATGGTATCGAGAAAGTAAAACATATCAGTCCAACGCATGAGTGAAAATGCACTATCACCTAATTGTCCGCCATTCGTTCCTGCCTGCATCACTGTAGGCAGCGTGATAAAGTCATTGAAGAATCGATAGTACACGATGTTTGCGTAAAGTAAAAAAGACATGAAAAAGTGAATCACAATGATAGCGGCAGGCTGCCATTTTTTCTTGAACAATAAAGCAAAGCCAAGAAAGAACAAGCTGGAGCTAATAGGATTCACAAAAAGCAAAATATGCTGAAGCACATTTGATATACCAAGTTTAAATTCGATTAAATAAGCTGTATACGTCTTGAGCCATAACAAGATGGCTGCAATTACAAAGAAGCCGAGGCCCCTTTTTTGAATAAATGTTTTCATTTAAACACTCCTTTTCTCCGTTAAACGGAAGAGGCGGAACGAAAGAAAACGAACCATTAGAATATACCATGAAATGCACAAATAGAAAAGTCATAACCGGTGAGCACCTAAGGCAACCTGTCCGAGCTAGAAATGGGAAGACATCGAAAATATTCGATCTCCGAAAAACTTTTTGTGAAATTCATCCTAATAATTACAGAAAATTCTGTATTTTTCCTGTTGCTATATCAATAAAACAGGTAAAAAGACACAAGTCTAAAGAATTAATTTGATTTCTACAATGGTGTATTTAGGCGTATTTCCAGTGTTTATTAATGTTTATGCAGGTTAAGTAAAAAAAATGAATGAATAAACCGCTGAATTGTCTGGATAATAATTCCTTCAAGAAAGTATATTGATATATATTGTTGTTTCACAAACATAATGGTTTTGATGTGTGTTGTAAGGGTTTTATTCTTTTTGTTGGGTGAACAAATTATCTAAATATACTTAAGTGAACAGTTCGACACTATAAACTTTTGAAACGAGGTCGATATAGACAGTGACAGGAAATCTTCCATTGAAAGGATTGATAGTATATGACTGTACGAGTACAGAACCTCGTTCAGAACTGGTTTCCGAGTGAGGACGGAAATGCAGAAGAGCGGAAAGAACTCATTAAATTAATGGAACAGATCATTTCAGGGGTCGATGACCTGAAGGATCCGAACCGTGCTCACCTAAAAGGTGAAAAGAATCGCGAGGAGGACTTTTACAAAAAGCTCACTGAAACAAGTCAAATTCCGATGAACGGACAACAAGCGGAACTTGTGAATGAAGAATTACTGAAGCTTTTACATAATCATCCATACCACACGAAGTATTTCTTCACGAACATTTTGCCAATGGCAAGTACACCAGGAATTCTAGGCATGCTGACGGCTATGCTGGTTAACGGAAACAACCTATGGGATGTGTATGGACCAGCAGGCGCTGAAGCTGAGGTCAGAGTGGTCTCAATGATGTCTAAGCTCATCGGATATGATCCAAATGTGAGCGGGGGCTACACAACATGGGGAGGTCAAGGGGCTATTTTCTCGGGGCTTCGTTTAGCGATTGCGAAAGTTGCACCGGAGTCATTACGAAAAGGTGTCCCGCAAAATCTTTATGCGTTTTGTTCTGATGCAGCACATTACAGTTTATTTAAGTCGATGGAAGCAACAGGGATTGGCACAGACAACTTAATCAGAATTAAGACGAATAAAGATCATTCGATGGATATGGAAGATTTGCGTTGTCAAATGGAACGTGTTGCCCAAAATGGAGGAATTCCCGTTTATATTGTGGCAACAACCGGAACAACAGATGCCATTGCAATTGATGATGTAAAAGGGGTGCGTGAAACGGCAGAAGCCATTGCTGAGAAGTATGGTCTCAAGGTGCCGCATATTCATGCAGATTCGGCGCTTGGTGGATTCTTTGCTTTCTTTAATGAGTATGATGTATCTGAAAACCCGCTGCAATTCTCAGACGGAGTTCTTCGTATGTTAAAAGAAATCAAAGCAAAGTTTCAGCATCTTTCTCTTGCTGACACGATGTGTTTTGATTTTCAAAAGCTCGGACAAACACCGTACACATCTAGTTTATTCTTAGTGAAAAACGCTGCTGACTTAAAGCGCTTGGACCTAGAAGAACAAGAAACACCATACGTTGGACATAGAGGATACGGGGAATACCATACGGGTTATACGCTTGAATGCTCAAGAATGGGAAGCTCCATCAGCATGCTAAGTGTGCTGCTAACGTTTGGAATTGAAGGATACCAGCGCTTGCTCGGTCAATTTTTAGAGGTGAACCTTGCATTTAGAGAAGCGCTCCGTCAGGAAATTCCACAAGCAGAAGTCGTCAATGATGACAATGTCGGAATGGCTACATTGTTTAGAATTTACCTAGACGGTTCTCCTCGTTTTAAGGAAGAAATATCTGGAGAAGCAACTGCTATGGAAATTGAGCGCAACAATGATTTGAACAAAATCCTCTTTGAAAAGCTTGGAGAGAAAAGAGACGAAATGTTCTTTGGCGATACAACGAAGTTTTTACAAGTCAATGCCAAAGAAGGTCAAGAATTCTATCTAAGTGTGAGTAAATTTTTTGTGATTTCACCTTATACGTTACCGGAGCATATCCCTCATATCGTATCTTATTTAAAAGATGTCATTGCATCTGTTTGTGGACAATTTGAAAGTGTAGAGGCTTAAATTAAAATTGAGAGTGGAGATGTAGAAAAAAATGGCGAAACAAAGGAAGTTTGGAGGACTTACGATATCCTCCAAAATCATGTCAGTCGTTGTCGTAACATTACTCGCAACCGTTGCATTATTCGTTCTAACATTTTATTTAGTTAGCCAGGATTTATCTTCCCAATTATTAAAGCAATTTGATTATCGATTAACAACAGATATTGATACAGCGAAAAAAGAAATCGATAATATTGATGGAAATGTCCTTAGCATTAGCGGGAAGGATGATCCTATTTATGTGGAGATCAAAAAGAAATTCACAGAACTACAAAAAGATCATACGCTTGAGAACTTATACGTGTTATCAAATAAGGGCGGCAAAGAAAGAATCATCGTACTAACAGGGGAAGACAATGATTTTGATCAAGATTATGTCTTTTCAGATGAAATGAAACAAGCTCTTTCTGAAGATAAAATGGTCAAAAGTGATATTTACGTTGATTCGTATGGGACTCATAAATCCGTTTTTTTACCAATTAAAGATTCAGGCGGTGAACTCACGGGGATTTTAGGAATTGACTTAGATGCGTCTGTTGTTCCAGCAACAACGAAAAAGCTGACAATTTATATTACAGTAGCATCTGCGATTGTGCTCATCGGCGGATTACTCTTCTCATTCTTCATGGGAAGAAGAATTGCAAAACCAGCACGCTCATTAATGGAATCAGCGGATCGAATTGCAGATGGTGATTTAACTGGCATGGTAGAAGTTCAAAGTAAAGATGAGATCGGTCAATTAGCGGCTTCCTTCCAGAAAATGCAGGGACGGATCAAAGAGCTTATTGGACAGATCTCAAACTCATCAAGTGAAGTGTCGAAAATGTCTTCACAGCTTCGCACAGTGACAACGGAATCTAGTCAAAGTGCACAACAAGTGTCAGAAGCGATGACGAATATGAGTGAAGGAATCAATGATTCAGTCGCAAACATTACAGACTGCACAACATCTGTTGCGGAAATCGATACTCAAATCGAAGGCGTGACAAAAGAAGTGGATGAAATGAAATCTGTTTCATCAAAAGTACAAGAGCAGTCAGAATCTGGTCAAAAATTGGTGCAGCATGTGCTTGAACATCTCAACATGTTACACGACATGATGACAAGCTCCAAGCAAGCGGCAGAAGAATTGCAATCACATTCAACAGAAATTGAAAGTGTCATCTCCATTATTACGGACATTTCAGCGCAAACGAATCTGCTTGCACTGAATGCTTCTATTGAAGCCGCACGTGTAGGAGAAGAAGGAAAAGGATTTGCTGTTGTGGCTGATGAAGTCCGTAAGTTAGCTGAACAGTCAGCTGATGCAGCTAAAACGGTCTCAGACTTAGTCATTGGCACACAGGAAAATAGTCAGCGTGTCCTTGAAAGCGTGGAGGAAAGCAGTAAAGCAGTGGAAGAAGGCCGTGAGCAAATGAAAGGCACCTCGCAGAACTTCGCTGGTATTTATGATGGAGTGTCTCAATTTGCAAGCAGAACGAACAATTTGCTTCAATCTATTCAGCAGGTAGAACGAGCATATCAAACAATTTCTACATCGATTGAACAAATTTCGGTCGTGTCAGAAGAACATGCGGCAAGCTCTCAAGAAGTAGCGGCAGCAACAGAACAACAAAGTGCTGGCATGCAGCAAATTTCAAGTGCGATTGAACAGCTCTCTGACATGTCAGAGGACTTGGCACAAATGGTATCTACTTTTAAAATCGACAAAAAATAACGAGAAAGCTGGCTCTTGTGAGAGAGTCAGCTTTTTTGCTATGCTTAACCAAATATCAGACGATCTGAAAGGAGACGTGTCATGGATTTTGCGCAGAGATTGTCAGAAGAACGGATCAAAAAGGCGATGGACCATGGAGCTTTTGAAGGACTATCAGGCTTTGGGAAACCTCTGCCAAAGGATGATGCTGCTCATGTACCTGAAGAGCTGAGGATGGGCTATCGAATCATGAAAAATGCAGGCTTTGCCGGGGAAGAAACCGCTTTGAAAAAAGAACTAATGACGGTCAAAGAATTACTGAAAACGAGTATAGATGGAGAAGAAAGAAAAAAACTCTCTCTCATTTGTGAGGAAAAACAGAAACGCCTCGATGAACTCACATCCAAGCGCCAAACGTTTGCTCGACCAGCCTCCTCCTTTTATAAGAATAGGGTCTACGAAAAACTAACGGAGCATAAAAAAAGATGATGACACGCTGCCTCTCTGAGCACATTGAGGGAGCTTTTTTTATGAAAGCGCTACATTTTCTTATTGACTACATGTATATACAAATATAAAATATGAAGTGAACATGTATATACAAGTTTTGATTCTTTTTTCTTATAAAAAAACGGTCTCGGAGGGGATAGCATGGCTGATTATCAGACAGCGGCAGATCAGATTGCAAAAGCCATTGGCGGCAAAGAAAACATTGATCAAGCCACACATTGTGTGACAAGACTTCGTTTTGTGCTAAAAGATGAAGGTAAGGTGGATGAGAAAGCACTAGAACAAATTGATGAAGTGAAGGGATCTTTCTCAGCGAATGGCCAATACCAAGTGGTCATTGGTCAAGGAGTGGTGAATCGGGTTTATGCCGAAATGGTCAAACAGACGGGAATCGGCGAAGCGACAAAAGAGGACGTCAAGCGTGCCTCTGATCAGAAATTAAACCCACTTCAGCGTGCGGTGAAAACGCTTGCAGATATCTTCATTCCAATCCTTCCAGCTATCGTGACAGCCGGTTTATTGATGGGGATTAATAATATTTTAACAGCTCCTGATATTTTCTTTGATCAAAAATCCATTGTGGATGTGTATCCGGCATGGGCGGATTTAGCAAATATGATCAACTTGATTGCAGGCACTGCCTTTACCTTTTTGCCAGCATTAATCGGCTGGTCGGCTGTCAAGCGGTTTGGAGGTAATCCACTTTTAGGGATGGTCCTCGGACTGATGCTTGTACATCCAGATCTGTTGAATGCGTGGGGATATGGAGCGGCAGAAAAGACAGGTGACATTCCTGTTTGGAATTTGTTTGGACTTGAAGTGCAAAAGGTAGGTTACCAAGGGCAAGTTCTGCCGATACTCGTTGCCTCCTATTTACTCGCAAAGCTCGAATTATTTATAACAAAACGGACACCTGAAAGTATTCAGCTGTTAGTTGTTGCACCAATTACATTATTACTCATTGGATTTTTATCATTTATCGTCATTGGTCCCGTTACATTTGCGATCGGAAACGTTTTAACATCTGGACTCGTCACCGTATTTCAGCAATTCGCAGCACTTGGTGGTCTTTTATATGGCGGATTGTATGCAGCGTTAGTCATTACAGGCATGCATCATACATTCCTAGCGGTCGATATTCAGCTGATTAACTCAAAACTGCATGGCACGTTCCTATGGCCAATGCTCGCCTTGTCTAATATTGCTCAAGGATCAGCGGCACTTGCGATGATGTTTGTCTTAAAAGATGAAAAGCAAAAAGGGCTCTCGCTGACATCAAGTATTTCTGCTTACTTGGGCATTACTGAACCGGCGATGTTTGGGGTGAACTTGCGCTATAGATTCCCGTTTATTTTTGCCCTGATCAGTTCAGGGATAGCTGGTATGTTTATTGCCTCACAAGGGGTACTGGCAAGTTCAGTCGGCGTTGGAGGCATTCCAGGAATCTTCTCGATCATTCCGAAATATTGGGGGGCATTTGCCATCGGAATGGTGATTGTGCTGATCGTCCCATTCATTGGTACCCTTTTATATGCAAAACTTAAAAAGAAGGATGTATCACAAGAACTTAACTAGTGGTGGTGAAGGAAATTGAATCAACAAACAAACGAACCGTGGTGGAAAAAAGCCGTGGTCTATCAAATCTATCCGAAGAGCTTTTTAGACACAACAGGCTCTGGTACAGGTGATATCAATGGCGTGACGAAAAAGCTCGACTATATCAAAGAGCTAGGGGCGGATTGTATTTGGCTGACCCCTATGTATGAGTCACCACAGCATGACAATGGTTATGATATTAGTGATTATACAAAAATCCATGACATGTACGGCACAATGGCTGATTTTGAGCACATGCTGAAAGAAGCACATGAACGAGGGATCCGTGTCATCATGGATCTCGCCGTGAACCATACGTCGATTTTCCATGAGTGGTTTCAAGCCTCCCGAGAGTCGAAGGAGAACCCGTATCGAGACTATTATATTTGGAAGGAGCCGAAAGCGGACGGCTCTCCTCCGAATGACTGGCAGTCAAAGTTTGGCGGCCCAGCGTGGGAATTAGATGAAGCGACAGGTGACTATTATCTTCATTTATATGATGTTACCCAGGCAGACCTCAATTGGGAACATGATGAAGTGCGCAGGAAAGTATATGACATCATGCACTTTTGGTTTGAAAAAGGGATCGATGGATTCAGACTGGATGTCATCAATAACATTTCAAAGGATCAACGCTTTTTAGATGATGCCGGGCAATCAGTGCAAGGTGATGGACGTATGTACTATACAGATGGGCCGAGAATTCATGAATTCTTGCATGAAATGAACCAGGAAGTGTTTTCGAAATACGATAGCATGACCGTGGGGGAAATGTCTTCAACGAATATCGCAGACTGCATTCGGTATACAAGACCTGATCGGCAGGAGCTGGATATGACGTTTAATTTTCATCATCTAAAAGTTGACTATCCTAACGGTGAAAAGTGGGCCATTGCGCCATTTGATTTTCTAGAGTTGAAATCAATTCTGTCAGAATGGCAGACGAAAATGCATGAGGGCGGCGGCTGGAACGCACTCTTTTGGTGTAACCATGACCAGCCGCGCATCGTGTCAAGGTACGGTGATGATGGCACGTACCATCAGCAATCAGCGAAGATGCTGGCGACCACCATTCATTTGATGCAAGGCACTCCTTATATTTATCAAGGTGAAGAAATTGGGATGAAGAATCCTCGCTTTGAGGATATTTCGTCATACCGCGATATCGAATCACTCAATATGTACGAAGTCATGCTTGAAAAAGGGAAAACAAAGGAAGAAGCTTTGGCGATTTTACAGGTCAAATCAAGAGATAACGCAAGGACACCTATGCAATGGACGTCGGAAAAAAATGTGGGGTTCTCAAAAGGTACGTCTTGGATTGAACCAGCTCAAAACGGCATTTCAGTAGAAGCTGCCTTAAAAGATGAGACGTCGATTTTTTATCATTATCAAGCCCTTTGCAGGCTTCGTAAGGAACTTGATGTAATCACCTATGGGAGCTTTACTTTACTGCTGGCAGATGATCCAAAGGTGTTTGCGTATGTCCGAGAAGGCAAAGATGAGAAGATTCTCGTGATCAACCATTTTTATGCAGGCGAGACGGACTTTACTCTTCCAGATGAGCTTGCAAAGGATGTCAATGAAATGGAAGGGCAAGTTCTGCTGTCCAATTATGAGGATGTGCCGGCAGATATCAAGGGATTTACGTTGCGTCCATATGAGTCAATCGTTTATCATTTAACCAAACGCTAGTAAATGGGGCGGAAGGAAAATGAAAGAGAATAAGTTTCGAGTGATCTATGATCAGCTCGCAAGACGAATTGAACAAGGTGAATGGCAGGATAAAGGCATCCTCCCATCAGAACATGAGCTGTCTGTCATGTATGACACATCCCGTGAGACGGTGAGAAAGGCATTAAACATCCTTGTGCAAAATGGCTATATCCAAAAAATTCGTGGGAAAGGCTCAGTATTGCTGAACCGAGAGAAAATGCAGTTCCCAGTTTCGGGTCTTGTCAGCTTTAAAGAGCTTTCCCAAACGCTTGGACGCAAGACGGTAACAACGGTTCATGAGTTCGGTTTAATCAAGCCAGATCAGTATATTCAGTCTCAGCTGAAAATCAGTGGGCAGGAGGACGTTTGGGAAGTCATTCGCTCTCGCAATATTAGCGGAGAAGAAGTCATTTTAGACAAAGATTACTTTTTGCAAAAACATGTGCAGGTCTTGTCTAAGGACATTTGTGAAGGATCGATCTACGAGTATATTGAAGGAGAACTTGGGGTTTCGATTAGCTACGCACAAAAGGAATTTGTGGTCGAGCCATGTACAGAAGAGGATGAAAGGTATCTCGATTTGAACGGGTTTGATCATGTGGTGGTGGTGAAAAATTATGTGTTCTTGGAGGATACGAGTCTATTCCAATACACCGAAAGCCGCCACCGGCTAGATCGTTTCAGATTCGTGGATTTTGCTAGAAGAGAGAAGTAGACAGGGCCGAGGCTCTGTCTATTTCAGGTTTTAGGGAAACAAGAGCAACATTCTAGGAGGACAAATGATCAGACTGAATAGACCACTCAAATTACGAGATTTAGAAATTTTTAGCGTGATGAAAGATCACAGGATTTTATGTTATGTCATCATTGAAGACACACGAAAACCGTTTACGGAAGAAGATAGAAAATTAGAGCCATTATGTGATATGGATGAAGAAGACATTCAAGCGATTTTGAATGTGTTTCATATTTCAATTATCAGTGATGAAACATTAAATGAAGAAGATTTAACCCTTGTGAAATCCTACTTTGCTGAATTTGTGAATAACACGAACTTAACGAATTTCATTACGAGAGAATATGTTCAAAAGGATTTATATGCCGTTGATGATGAAGATGATATCACGTTCTTTAATAGAATGCTGCGTCATATAGGGTCAGATGATGTGAAAGAATTTGATGACCGTCATTGGATGTATTTATCCCAAGATTGATAGTGAGATGGAAAAAGGACAGAGCCAAAGCTCTGTCCTTTTCGATTAAGATGATACTTTGTTTCGTGTGCGCTTGCGCTGGTAGTAATAAAGGATACCGCCTGAGGCGAGCATGAGTAAGCCAATCAATACCGCTGTATACATCATCGTTGCCGTATTCGGCAGAGTGCCGCCTGGCATGCCGCTTCCATCCTGACTTGGATCCGAACCGCCTGGAGCAGAAGTTCCACCGTCTCCGCCATTTTGGTCTGGAGCTGTTCCAGCAGCTTCACTTTGATTGAGTACGGTGTATTCACTAAAGTGCTCCGTTTTACCTGAGACAATCCCGTTTTCGAATGAACCGTTGCTTGTTTTGGCATAGCGGTTTTTCTCACGATCGACATAATAGACACCTGGTTTTTTCGCTTTTTCAGGCGCATCTAATGTAAAGAACAGTGTGACGGGATCTTTAAAGGTAGACACATTTTTCTGATCTTGTTTGATTTGGAAATCGTAAGTGTCGGTTAATGCGTTTTTCACCTTATTTGTTTTTGCCATTGATATATCTGCTTGTTGCTCTGACAAATTGGAGAGCGGTAATGCTAGACCGACTTTGTTATGATAGATGGTGACGTTTGGATCTTGCTCTCGTTTCTTCAGTTCAGCTACTTGCCCTTTTGATAGAGACAATTGAACCTTTTTCGCTTCGGTTGCTTTGTCTAAATAGAGCAATGCTTTGTTCGTATGCTGCACATACGTTTGGAATTTCTCATCATCTTGAATGTCATAGGCGCCTTTTCCTTTCAAGCGAGGAAGGAATACTTCTTTCACTCGATGGTCGATGACTGGAGAAATATGACCGTCTGCCTGTTCAATTTGCTCTTTGAAAATTTCATAGTCAACATAGCCTAAGTCTTCACCATGAGACGCTTCTGTAAAGACGCTGTAGCCATCACCGCCTGTGCCGACAAATGCATTAGTCGCCACGCGGTATGTTTTCTGATCATCAATGTCAGTCAGATTGCCATTTTGATCTTTCAATTTGACATCAATCAGTCTGCTGCCAGCCGGTTTACTCAGTGTAAACGTATATTCAATGCCAGCTACATGAGGGAATGCGCCTCCGCCTTCTTCAATGCCTGAAAGACCTTGTTCAAGCGCTTTTTTAATTTGACTGCCTTTTAAATCTGCGACATATAGTGTGTTTCCAAAAGGCATCACGGTTAAAATATCCCCTAATGTAATATCTCCTTTTTCAATGCTGCCTCGAATGCCACCGCCGTTTGTAATGGCAAGGTCAGCCCCAGCAGATTCTTGTGCTTTCTTTAACATGCCATCTGCAATAAAGTTTCCAAGGTTCGTTTCCTTTGCACGGACGTGTTCACGTTGTCCATCTAAAAAGACATCTGACGTCCCGACTTTTTCGGTTTTTAAATCTTGGATATCTGCTTTATACTGATCAAGAATCGCTTTTGCGTCCGCATCTTCTTTCACAGAGTCGTCGATCGTGATGAGGTCAAAAGTAGATTCTTTTGGTTGTACGACGCCTTTTTTGTCAAAGGCCACGTCTACTTTTCCTAAAAATTGTCCGTAGTCTTTTACTTGCGCAACAATCGTTGGTTCTTTTTTATTGATGACCTTTAATTTTTCAACAAGGGTGTGGGTGTGACCACCAATGATGAGATCAATGCCATCTACTTTTTGAGCCAGTTCTAGATCACGGTTATAGCCAATATGTGTGAGCGCAATAATTTTATTGATTTTTTCTTCAGTTTGAATGGTTTTGACTGTTTCTTTTGCTTTTTTGTATGCATCTTGAAATTGAATGTTGGGACCACTGCTGGATGTAATCGCTGTGTCTTCAGTGGTTAGACCGAATACAGCGACCTTTTCACCATTTACGTCAAGTAGAATGTAAGGGTAAATGCCAGCTTCTTTTTTCTCACCAGCTTTAAATGTTGCTGGTTTTTTCACTAAATCGCTTAACTGTTTTTCCTTAGAGACATTCACGTTTGATGACACGATCGGGAAGTTCGGTTTTTCAAACTGGTGACGGTTTTTAGCATCTACACTGGATGCATCACCTGTCAGGAATTGACGAAGGACAGATGGACCTTTGTCAAATTCATGATTCCCGAACGTCATGGCATCGTATTTCATTAAGTTCATCAGTTTCAGATCGGCAAGTCCTTGCCATTTTGTGAAATAGAGATCACCAGAGAAGACATCTCCAGCGTCTAATAAAATATTGTTTTCGCTTTGGGCGCGAACTTCTTTGATCTTGGTTGCGCGTCTTGCTGCATCATCCAGATGGGCATGTGTATCGTTTGTATGCATCACCGTTAAATGCCAATTGTCTGTTGCAGGTGGTTCTGTTGTACCATCATCTTTAAACGCTAGCTTGTACACGCCAAGTCCGTCTGTGCTGGCATTTCGAATAAAGTCGACGCTGCTTGATTTCTCTGCGAACGGTTTTGCAAGTAGAGAAGATTCAAAGGTGACTGTTGCGCCTTTTACTGGTGCAATGGACCAGTTTTGATCTGCGCTTGGGTTAATGGTTTTTTGTTCAATAATATAATCCATCAGCACTTGGCGGTTCTCATCTGCTGAGGCGAGCACGACTTTATCTTGTGTGAGGTGCGGGAAGCCTCCGCCGCCAGATGCACGGTAATTGTTTGTCACGACTAAAAATTCTTGATTGTCAGAAACGGGTTTTCCGTTGTAAGACAAGTTTTTGATGCGGTTCGCACTAGCGTTAATAAGTGTGCCCGTTGTGCTGTATTTAGCAGGCTGTGTGACATCTACTTGGTACGTCACACCATCGATCACATCAAAATTATATGAGCGGTATTCTTCGTTTAAAATAGGCTGTTCATTTGAAGTATTTGGTTTGATTTGGTTAAACTGACCTGCAGACATTTCAAGCCAGTCTTTTACTTCACTGCCTTTTAGTTTTACAATCTGTACGGTGTTATCGTAAAGATAGAGATCGCCGATGTTTTTAATCGCTAAATCACCTTTTGCGATATTTGTATAATAGTTCACACCGTTGCGTCCGCCGGCTTTAAATGGCGCACCCGCAGAGAGAATCGGCAAGTTTTTGTACGAAGTATCTTTCATTTTTTCTTGTGCATACCATTTCTGGGCATCTGTCACGATTTGAATAGAAGGGTCATCCATTACTTGAGCGAAAAAGCTGTTAATGTCTGCTTCTGTTTTTCCAACTGGCTTTCTGACATAATCCAGGGTGTTTTGGTGAGTTGTTTGAATGGCATCTTTCACTGTACTGTTTTGAGATGTCACCCCGGCAACGGATTCGATTTTACCTGTTCCGTCTGTGACTTTCCAGTTGCTGCCGTCTGGTTCTAGCGTTAGATCAATGACCCCGAGGTAGCTTCCCCAGTTTTTTGACATGACGACAGGAATGCCATTAATGGTTCCCTTTGCGACATCAAATTTGTCAACGCCACTATATTCAGCGCTTGGGAATGTGCCATGCTGGTGGCCAGACACAATCGCATCAATGCCTTTTGTTTTCGTGGCAAGGTCAAAGATCATATTTTCTGATCCTTTAGGTGAAGCTGTTTTTTCAATTCCTGTATGAGCAAGAGCGACGATGACATCTGCGCCTTTTGCTTTCATTTCTGGAATGGTTTCATTGGCAGACTCCACAATATCCTGCACTTGAACTTGTCCATCTAAATGTTTCTTATCCCACGTCATAATTTGTGGTGGTACGAATCCTATGTAACCGACTTTCACAGTTTGGGAGGCTCCGTTTGCATCTTTAAAGGTTTTATCCTGAATGACATAAGGAGTAAATCGGTGTTCTCCGTTTAACTTTTTGACGTTTGCATTGACAATCGGGAAGTTGGCGCCCGCAATGGTACCGTCAAGAAAAGATAAACCGTAGTTAAATTCATGATTGCCGAGTGTGCCTGCATCATATTTTAATTTGTTGAGTGTATGAATAATGGGGTGAACCTTTGTTTGATTGATGATGCTGTCTTTTTCATTTTTATAAACGTATTCTCCAAGAGGGGTTCCTTGAATCAGGTCTCCGTTATCAACAAGGAGTGTATTGGGATTTTGTGAACGGTGCTTGTCAATCAGCTCGGCTGTTTTTGCCAAACCGAATTCATTTGTTTCTTTGTCACTGTAGTAATCATAATTCATCATGTTCGCATGAACATCCGTTGTGGCTAAGATACTGACCTTTACGGCACTGCCGCTTTCTGTTTCTGCATGAGTAGGTACTGCTGGGAGAATGAGACTAATCAACATCATGGAAGTGAGCAGAATAGACAGGTTTTTCCTTCGTTTAGACCTATGTGCTTGCTTCTTCACCTGATCTCCGCCTTTCTAATTTTTTTGACCACAATACCTATTGTAGAAATGTTTCGTTAACTTTTGTAGTTATTTTTTGCAGATTATTGTAAAGATAACATAAATCATACGAATTACCTTGTTGAGGGAATGTGAATGAGTCTAAATGCTTATTTTTCTGAAAGGGGGTTTTCTCATAGGGATAGGATGTTTGATTTCAATTGGCGGGGGTATAGTGTGTAGTGTAAACGATAATCAAGCAGGAGGGTTTCTACATGGGTAAGAAAATTGCAGTTGTCTTAACAGATTACTTTGAGGATGTTGAATTCACCGAGCCTGCAAAAGCCTTTAAAGACGCAGGCCATGAGATCACAGTGATTGAAAACGAAAAAGGAAAAACAGTGAAAGGAAAGCAAGGAGAGGCAGAAGTAAGAGTCGATGCGTCTATCGATAACGTGAAACCAGAAGACTTCGATGCACTTCTGATTCCTGGCGGCTTCTCACCAGACATTCTGCGTGCGGATGATCGCTACGTGCAATTCACAAAAGCCTTTATGGACGAGAAAAAACCAGTATTTGCGATCTGTCATGGACCGCAATTGCTTATTACAGCGAAGACGCTGGAAGGAAGAGGCGCAACCGGCTATACATCCATTCAAGTAGATATGGAAAACGCAGGCGCCAAATTCAAAGATGAAGAAGTCGTCGTTTGTCAGGATCAGCTTGTCACAAGCCGTACACCTGATGACATTCCAGCATTTAACCGTGAATCATTAAAACTGCTCGCCAAATAAGTAGTTTTGACAGGATAAACAAAGCCAGCACCTTGCGAGGTGCTGGCTTTTTCTGTGCATGGATATAAGAAAGCGGCGTCAACCGCAATTCAGTATCAGGTGCACGATTATTTTCTTAAGCTTTTCAGCTCGCTTGCAATGGCTTGCATTTCACTTGGGCTGAATGAAGATTTTTTCATCACCATTTGGTGAAGAAATTCAATATCTTCATACTTATCTGGACTGAAGTCTTCTGCTTTGATGACTCCAATATTCAGCATATTGAGCTTTTGCGAAATGTCTTCAATCAGCTGATTGACTTCAGCCGCTTTTTGCTGTGACAAGGGCGGCACGTCCTTTCCTGCATGTGTCGAATAATATGTCTATTTTAACAGAAAAGCAAAAGAATAAAAGGGCTATTATGACGACACTGAAATGTTTTTTTCCTTTTTCTCCTCTTTGATCTTATCAATGATTCGTTTGGATTCAAACACCACAACACCTGATAAACCGATGAGTCCAATTAAGTTTGGAATGGCCATCAGTCCATTGAGCATATCTGCTACGCCCCAGACGAAGTCATTCTTAAACACGGCACCGAAAAAGACAGCTATCACAAACACGATACGATAATACATGACATACGAATCCTTCGCCAAATATGTAAAGCATTTTTCCCCGTAATAGGACCAGCCAATGATGGTTGAATAAGCAAACAGGAGCAGCCCAATTGCCACAATGGTTGAGCCAGCTGGACCGAGGAAGTGAGCAAAGGATAACGAAGTCAGCGCATCACTTTTTTCTGTTAAATACATATCTGCCATGACAATCGTAATGCCAGTGATAGAACAAACAATGATGGTGTCAATAAACACTTGCGTCATAGAGACGAGCGCTTGACGGGCAGGCATATCTGTTTTCGCAGCTGCAGCAGCAATTGGTGCTGATCCAAGACCAGCTTCATTGGAAAAGACGCCTCGCGCGACACCCCAGCGAATAACGGTTCCAATCGCACCACCTGCCACGGCTTGACCTGTAAAGGCATCTGAGAAAATAAGACTGACTGCGCCAGGAACAAGATCAGCATTCATGACAAGAATGATGAGCCCGCAAATGACGTAAAATAAAGCCATGACTGGTACAAAAATAGATGTCACTCGGCCGATACTTTTGATTCCGCCTAAAATCACGAGTGCCGTAAAGGCGGTAATGATGATACCTGTTACCCATGTTGGAATTTGAAAAGTAGAATTCATGACGCCTGAGATGGAATTAGACTGTACCAGGTTGCCGATCCCAAAGGCAGCACTGGCACCGAAAACAGCAAATAGCACCCCTAGCCATTTCTGTTTTAACCCGTGCTCTAAATAATACATAGGTCCGCCAGACATTTCGCCTTTTTCGTTTTTGACCCTGTATTTTACAGCAAGAACAGCTTCTGCAAACTTGGTGGCCATCCCGAAAAATGCAGCAAACCACATCCAAAATACTGCACCAGGACCACCTGCAATGACAGCTGAGGCAACACCGACGATATTCCCTGTACCGACAGTTGCAGCAAGAGCCGTCATTAATGCTTGGAAATGGGAGATATCTCCCTCTGATGTTTTGTCTTGTTTTGAAAAAGCGAGCTTTAAAGAATAAGGAAGTAATCTAATTTGAATGAAGAGAACGCGAAAGGTGAGGTAGATTCCAGTACCAACAATTAAAATCAACAGGGGAGGCCCCCACAAAAAATTGTTCATCGTCGTGACAAATTGCTCAATGATTCCCATCTAATGTCCCCCTTTGTTTGTGTAATTCTCCTAAAGTTTCTCCTTTTTTTGTGTAATTTGTCAATGCCGATGGGAGTTTTTCTTGCAAAGTTTCCAAAAGAAAAAGGGCTTGATATGATAGAGAAAAGGTTTTCCAATGGGACTCTTAGGGAAAAGATAGGAGGAGAATGAAGGATGATTCATGTATTATTTGTGTGCCTCGGCAATATTTGCAGGTCACCGATGGCAGAGGCGATGTTTAGAAAACGAGTCGAAGACGAAGGGCTGAGTGAACACTTTGTGATTGATTCAGCAGGCATTGGCGGCTGGCATCAAGGCAGTCCTCCGCATGAAGGAACACGAAAGCTGCTTGATGAAAAGGGCATCAGCTATGCAGGAATGACGGCAAGACAAATCATGGATAAGGATATCACCACATACGACTATATCATTGCGATGGATGCTGAAAATGTTGGCGCCCTCCGCAGTTTAGCCGGCTATGGAAAACATCACTTTATTGGCCGTCTTCTTGACTTTGTAGAAGACGACGATCGAGACGATGTGCCAGATCCTTATTACACTGGGAACTTTGAGGAAGTACATGATTTAATTGAAACAGGAATTGATCGTTTTTTGACGTATGTAAAAAAAGAGAAACACCTTTAACTGAAAGGAGATCAGATGAGATGGAAGAGAACAAACAAATCGTGCTTCGGGGAGCTGTTATAGGCGCGGCCTGCGGCATATTGCTGACATTATTTCATCGTCCAACAAGAACTGCACTGAAAGAAAAATGGAATGACTGCCAGCAAAAGCTGGATGAATACCGCCTGGAGCCTGGCAGGATGTCTGCTTGCGTGAAGGAAAAAATGGAAGAAACGAAGCAATTGATGAGAACGGTCTCAGATGATTTGTCTTTTCTGAATGAACAGGTGAATCAGTTAAAGGAAACAACACCAAAGGTATTAGAGATTATTGAAGAAACAAAGGATCACTTTCAAAAGAAACAGAAAGATTGATCATTGGAGATGAGGCGTATGGGTTTTGTTAAAGCGTTAATTGGACGCTTTTTGCTGCATGAAGGACCGGCAAAATCAGCTGAGCTTGCGTATTTCTTTTTGCTTTCATTATTTCCGTTTCTCATCTTCGTGCTGACGCTTGTTGGTTATTTGCCGCTGACATCAAAGGATGTTCTAAGCGTCATTTCTGGTTATGCGCCAGAGGGAGCGCTTTCGATGATTGAATCCATTGCCGAAGAGACACTGAATAACCGTAACGGCGGATTGTTGTCATTCGGGATTATTGCGGCACTCTGGTCTGCATCCAACGGCATTAATGCGGTGGTCAGAGCATTTAACCACGCTTACGAAGTTGAGGAAAATCGTTCCTTCATTCTCGTACGTTTAACATCAATCATCTTAACCATTGCGATGGTGCTTACGATTATTTTTGCCTTGATGCTGCCTGTCTTTGGAAAAGAGCTTGGCTTATTCGTTGCCAAATTAGTAGGGCAGTCAGATGCGTTTCTCACCATTTGGACCGCCATGAGATGGATTATTAGTCCACTGATTTTACTGATTGTTTTTACATCCCTATATTATTTTGCCCCTAACATCAGGCTGAAATTGAAATTTGTGCTGCCAGGTGCCATATTCGCCTCTGTTGGCTGGATTCTCGTCAGCATGCTGTTCTCATTTTATGTAGGCGAATTTGCCAACTATAGTGCGATGTACGGAAGCATTGGGGGAATCATTATATTAATGATCTGGTTTTATTTAACCGGCATTATGATCATCCTCGGCGGCGAGCTCAATGCGCTTTTACATAAGCGTAAAATCGTACCAGGCAAGGTGTGAAGAAATCTGGGCATCCTAAAGGAGAACGAACATGTTCAATCTTGACGGATGGGGGAATAACGAATGTCTAAACAATCGAAAAAAGGCGGAAGCAACACAAAACAAAACAAAGGCCATCAACCAAAGCACAAAACAAGTGGAAGTGCGAATGGGCAAAATGGGTATCACTAGATGAAAAAACTCCTCTGCATAGGTGCAGGGGAGTTTTTAATGATTCAATATCCGTATATAACGCTTCAGGAGAAAAGTTGCATCAGGCTTTGGCTGATAGTGAGGATCGAGCTGAAACCCTGCTTTCATCGCAACACGTTCACTTCTGACATGACCAACAGGACAAAAGATTTCAAATCCATCGACTTCAGGAGCAAAAGTATCTGTCATCCATTTCACTGTTTTGGTCACAATACCTTGCCCTTGTGCATCTTGACCAATCCAATACCCAATATTGCCTATCCGATGCTGAAACGTCATGCGGAACACCCCAATTAATTGATCGTTTAATACGATACCCGCTTCTATGTCTTTTCGTTCAGCATAGGCAGTGTGGGCAGATTGAATAAAAGATTGAACATCTTCTATGCGATAACAGTGATTCACCCATGGTAGCCACTCTCCCAAGTGAATTTTATTCTGCTGGATAAGTGCAAATAATGTCTCTGCATCGGCTACTTGTAAACACGCCAATTTTAAGTCATTTGAAATGTTAAATGTAAACAAAATAGATCCTCCATTTAGTTACTTTCAACCACTGCCAGCGTCCTCCCAAATCGAACACAGCAAAACACAAATAAAATCACGATACTGACAAGATAGAGTAAATTCATGCCCTCGAACGTCTGAACAAAGAATCCGCCAAGAACCGGACCGAGAATACTTCCTGCACTAAACGCCATCCCGCACATCAAATTCCCAGCAGGCAGCAGATGCTTTGGCAATAAGTCCGTCATATAACTGATGCCAAGTGAGAAGGTCGAACCTACAGCCATACCTGCGATAAAGAAACAGATCGCAACAGCCAAAACGGACTGAATGAAAATCCCTGCTAAAAGGAAAAAGAATGAACCGACGAGTGTCACGACTAAAATCATGCGGCGTCTGCCGAAATGGTCACTCAGCATCCCGAGAGGAAGCTGAAAAACAATACTCCCAATCGCAAACGCAGGTAAAATAAACGCAACAGCATCTATCGTCACCCCGCTTCTCAGCGCATACACAGGGAAGTTACTATTGAGCGTCGTTTCTAAAAAGCCATAGCAAAACGGCATCATAAACGCTACCCAGCCAAATTGAAACGCCTTCTTGAAGCGCTTCAAACTATTTGTCTGCTCTGACGTCTGCATTTCACCTGTATCAGGATATGTATTTTTTAAAACAAACACAAGCAGCCAAATACACAAACTAACTGCACCAGACACAATAAACGGCAAGGATGGATTGATTTCAATGAGTGGTGTTAAAAAAGGGCCAGCGGCAAAACCGAGTCCAAAGGATAACCCATACAATGAAATATTTCGCCCGCGATTTCTAGATGATGAGGCATAGGTTACCCACGTCTGTGTGGAGAAATGAAGCATATGATCACCGATGCCGATCATCAGCCGCAAGAAGAACCAGACGACATAAGATTCAATAAAGACAAAGCTAAACAAACTTAAAAAGACAGCAGCGCCCCCAATGACGATCAATGGTTTAAATCCGAAGCGGCGCAGCGGCGCTTCCATAAAAGGAGACGCAAGCAGCACGCCGATATATAAACCGGTGGCATGCAGTCCGTTTAACGTCGGGGAAGTGCCGGCATGTTCGAAAATAATCGAAATAACTGGCAGTAACGCTCCCTGTGAAAAACCAGATACGGATACAAGTAAAATTAAAATCATAAAATGAATTCTCGACATAAGAAGCTCCTTACAAGTTCATGCTTTCATCGTACAATGGAACCATAGGGGTTTCAATAGAAAGGTGGAAAAGGAATGAAGCTGATATACGAAAATGATCGGTGGGTCGCAAATGCTGATCAAAGGCAGCTGTCTATTTCGGGAAATGAAGAAGCGGGATACAGGCCGTATCAATTGTTCACCTCGGCTATTGCGGGCTGTTTTGGAGAAATGGTCATTCATGTATGCCGAAAAAAACGAATATCCTATCAAGGGCTGACCATTACACCTGAAACGACAAGAGAAGGAACTGTAAACAAAATCACTCATATTCATTTACATATGATCTTTGAAAGCATCAGCACCTCTGATGAACAGCTGGAAAAAGTAATGAAACTTGCGTTGAAGCATTGTTCCATGGTGCAATCCGTGAAAGGAACGATCGATATCACCCTTTCACACGAACGAATCTAAATGTATATGATGCCGGCACTCACGAAAGAATAACAGTCAGATATGATGTAAAGGAGATTGGCTGTATGAATCGTTTGTTTCTAGTGATTGTCGCAATCGGTGTTCCATTATCTGTGATTGGCAGTTTTCTTCATTTCCCGCAGGCTGTCATGTTCGCCGTCTATTGTATCGCCATCATCGGTCTTGCAAGTTATATGGGAAGAGCGACAGAGAGTCTTGCCATTATAGCGGGACCAAGAATTGGCGGTTTGTTAAACGCTACTTTTGGAAATGCAGTGGAATTAATTATTTCATTTTTTGCATTAAAACAAGGACTCACTGCCATTGTCCTTGCTTCACTCACTGGCTCAGTGATTGGCAATTTACTGCTCGTGGCTGGACTGTCCTTTTTCGTTGGCGGATTGAAATTTAAACGACAAGAGTTCAACGTCCACGATGCAAGGCATAACTCTGGGCTGCTTATGTTTGCGATTATTGTGGCATTTGTCATTCCAGAAGTCTTTTCCATGGGGATGGCAGAAGATCGTCAATTTGTTTTAAGTATCGGCATTAGCATCGTGATGATTTTGCTTTATGTCGCAGCACTCTATTTCAAACTTGTCAGCCACAGGGGTGTTTATGTTGCCAAACAGGAAATTGCGGAAGGGGAAGCGACGGAAGAAGAAACACCAGAATGGTCTGGGAAGTTTGCCACGGCGATTTTACTCCTTGCGACAATTGCTGTGGCGTATATTTCAGAGCGGCTCGTCCATACATTTGACACAGTCGGAGAACAGTTTGGCTGGAGTGAACTGTTTATCGGGGTCATCATTGTTGCGATTGTCGGTAATGCAGCAGAACACGCATCTGCTGTGATTATGGCGTATAAAAACAAAATGGATGTCGCGGTCGAAATTGCTTTCGGTTCCACGCTTCAAGTCGCCATGATGGTCGCACCGATCCTTGTGATCAGCTCTCTGTTTTTTGAAAAGCAAATGCCACTGATCTTCTCATTACCAGAGCTCATTGCCATGGCATCCTCTGTTTTACTAACGGTCATCCTCTCAAATGATGGGGATACGAACTGGTTTGAAGGTGCTACATTGCTCGCTGCCTATTTCATTATGGCGATTGGATTTTTCCTTTTATAATCTTTTGTGGATAAGGGACGTCTTTCGGGAAAATACTATGGAAAAATGAATGAGAAAGAGTGATGATATGAAAAAGATGCCCCGCATCATGTTTGTTGTTCTCTTATCCTTAAGTTTCCTATACAGTTTTCCAGCCGAGGCAGCAAAGCCGTTTAAGGTGCCATCGTCTGTCGCCAGTATCTCAAAGGAAAATACGTATCCAAATGCGTCACAAGATCAACCGCTGCTCCAGCCGAGCGAGCTGACGGCCGAATTATTTAAAACAACAAGTGTACCAATTGAAAATACACATTTGATTAAAATGCTGAATGAATCCAGTATCTCAGGTACACCGCTAGCAGTTGGCTACAGAGCAACGATTTTTCTTGGAAGATGGGCACTTAGCTATGATTCAAACGAAACCGTCGCCAATTGGGAATACAAAAAAGTGAACACGAATCACATTGATAATAGAGGCGGAAACAAAACAGCCATCGGCAAATATGTGCAAAAGCAACAAGTAAAAGTAAGTGGAGGGCTCACAGCAAAAGTACCAAACCCAGAAGATGTGAAAACATTGATGATGCAAAAAGCCATCCAAAAAACAAAACTTCCGCTCGCCTTCGACACAGTGATTGGTGCAGGAACAAAGCGAGATCAGTCCTACCACGTATCTCCAAAAAAAGCAGCAACCCTGCATGCATACGCTCCAGCCATTAACGAAAAAGGAAAGGTTACTTACGGAGAAGTGTACCTTGTGCTCAAGGGAAATAAACGCAAACTTGTCGTGAAAAATGTGACCTCACAAGGAATTGGCGCTTGGATTCCTGTTCAGGATCACCTGACGTTTGGGTTTCAAGGGATGAATTAAAAACAGTCATCTCCTCTTACCAAGGGGAGATGACTGTTTTTTGATTAAGATGTCCTATCTTTTTTCTTTTTCATTTCATGAATGTAAAAATCAAAGGCGTTATATAAAACCCATACAAAGAAAAGAAAGAGAAAGACTTTAGTGAATATCGTCAAGTTGTTGAAAATTAAGCATAGGCCAATAAAAGGGAGGATCATAAAGCCATAATACGAAAACCACCATGTTTTAAAAATGAAACTCAGCCCCTTGGTTATTTGTGGAAACGACTCTATCTTCATATTACATGGTCTTGAGTAGAACGTAAACCTTACCTAGACAATAAAAAAGCCAACGCAGAAGTTGAATGAATCCAACAACTACGATGGCTTAGCTGATTATTCCCCTAAATCCACATTATGATAAACCTGCTGCACGTCTTCAAGCTCTTCTAATACATCGATGAGTTTTTCAAATTGTGCTTTCGATTCATCATCTAATGTCACTTCGTTTTGAGGCAGCATTGTGATTTCGGCTACAGTAAATTCTTCTACGCCTGCCTGTTTGAACGCTTCTTGAACTTGATGGAATTGATCTGGTTCAGCGTAGACGATCACCGTATCATCTTCTTCCATAATGTCACGTACATCAATGTCTGCTTCCATTAAAAGTTCAAGCGTTTCTTCTTCACTTTTCCCCTCGACACCGATCACCGCTGTTTGGTCAAACATGTAAGCAACAGATCCACTGACGCCCATATTTCCGCCGTTTTTCCCAAATGCTGCACGAACATCAGACGCTGTGCGGTTGACGTTATTGGTCAGGGCATCAACAATCACCATAGATCCGTTTGGACCAAATCCTTCGTAACGCAGCTCATCGAAGTTCTCTTCTGCGCCGCCTTTGGCTTTTTCAATCGCACGGTCCACAATGTGTTTTGGGACACTATATGTTTTTGCACGTTCTAGGACAAAACGAAGTGCTTGGTTTGATTCTGGATTTGGCTCACCTTGCTTGGCAGCCACATAGATTTCACGCCCGAATTTTGCGTAAATACGACTTGTATTGGCATCCTTTGATGCTTTCTTTTCTTTAATGTTGTTCCATTTACGACCCATCTTATTCACTCTCTTTCAATTAGTAAATACACAGTATGAGGGTCCCCATGCTGCATGAAATCAATCTGCTTTCTATTATACATGAATCAGTCAAGAGGATAGAAGTAAGAGGGCTGAAATGAAAGGAATTTCTTAGCTGAAGTGTTCGAGCTGTTCGAGTGTCTCATCTTTCTCATATGGTCTAGTCAGCTCATCATACCGAATGATCTAGTGAACTACATGCATGATAATTAACTGATTAACAAAAAGTGATCAAAAAAATAACCCCATCAAAATGAGGTTATTTTGCAGGCTGTGGATAGACGAGATCCTCAAGCAATTTCACATCATGCTGATGAAGTTGTGTGATCATTTCTTTTCGCACAGCGAGGGCGGCTTCGAAGTATTTTTCATCTTCGACCATTCCTTTTACGGTGATCTCAATCCCGCGATTCAATTTATTGAGCCCCATAATGCCATGAACCTGAAAAGGTTCAATGGCGTTTTGGAATTCATCTTTTTTCAGTAAATCATGATGCATTTGATTTAACTGATCACATGCTGTTTCTAGCGCCTTGAAAGCAATGTCAGGATTTTGGTTTGCACTGATCAAGACTGACTCTGTGATACGCATGTAGTGCATATTGTAGTTTTGGATTTGACGAATGTCTCCGTTTGAAATGGTTAACAGCTTGCCGCTCCATTCTCTAATTTGCAAAGACCGGAGACCAATTTCTTCAATGGTTCCGTTAAAAAGATTATTGACCGTCACATAGTCACCTTTATGAATTTGCCGTTCATAAATGAGGAAGATACCAGCTAAAATGTCACGAATCAAGGTTTGAGCACCAAAACCAATGACAATTCCAGCCACACCAGCCCCCGCAAGAATCTTCCCAAAGTCATGAAAAAATAGAGAAATCACATATAAGACAAAACATATGGAAGCTGTATACTTTGAAACCGATTTGACCAAGCTCTCAATCGTTTTTTTCTTCTTGTCTTCAATGAATTCAGTGCGTTTAAAGAAAATCTGAAGCGCTTTGTTGATCATAAAGACGGCAAGCCAAAGAATGAGTCCAACAAGGAGAATTTCAATGTATTTGTTTTTGACCACTGTCAGAAATGTTTCGTCCATCTATCGGTTACCCCCTGGCTGTACGAGAAGTAAAATCAACATCTTGATAATAACTGTTTTTCACAAGAACATTCGGACCAAGGCATTGCACACTTGGGCAATGACAATTCAGTTCTTTTGCCAATTTTGTGTTCATCCAGCGTGTATAAGCTGATTGCAACGTATCAGTTTCAATATTTCCTAATGGCGGTGTATCGCCAAAGTCTGTCACAATAATATTCCCATCAAAAATATTCACATTCAACCGTGAACGGCCATCAGGGTCATTTCGTACTGTCACATTTTTCGCTTGACGCAATCGAGTCAAGAGGCGCTGGTCTTCTTCATCTGTGCTGCATGAATAAAATGGCAATGTGCCAAACAGCATCCATGTGTTCTCATCACGAACATCGAGCAACTGATGAATCGCATCCCGCATTTGTGGAAGCGACAATGATTCAAGGGCGCTCGCAAAATCACTTGGATACATCGGATGAACTTCGTGGCGCTGGCATTTCATCTCGTCCACGATTTGACGATGAATGTGTTCAATATAAGGAAGCGTACGCTTATTCAGCATCGTTTCAGCAGATACGGTTACACCCGCTTTCACAAGGGCCTGACTATTCTCAATCATGCGGTTAAACAATTTCTCACGCTGCTCAAAGGTTGGCTTTCGGTCCATCATTGCAAAACCAACCGTAGCAAACTCTTCGACCGTCCCCCAGTTATGTGAAATGTGTAGGACATCCAAGTATGGAATAATCTCTTCATATCGAGCCAAATCAAGTGTTAAATTCGAATTAATTTGGGTACGGACGCCGCGTTCATGGGCATACTTTAATAAAGGAACGACATATTCCCGTACAGATTTCAGAGACAGCATCGGCTCTCCGCCTGTAATGCTAAGGGAACGCAAGAGCGGTACTTCATCTAAACGGCGAAGCAGTAAATCGAGTGGCAGTGCATTCGGATCTTTTGGCTGCAAAGTATAGCCAACCGCACAGTGCTCACATCTCATGTTACACAACGTCGTTGTCGTCAATTCAATATTTGTCAGCTTCATTTCTCCGTAATCCTGCACATCGAGATAGGCTTCCCAAGGGTCGAATGCAGGTGTAATCGGACGAAGTGCTGTTTTTTGGTTCATGGTATCTATCTCCTTTTCATTCGGGCAAACATAGACCCGCCAACAGTTAATTTTAAGCCCCATCACCGTTATACGCAAGAGGGGACACAATTGATTTACAAAGGAAAAAAAGATAAGCTATAAACAAATGCTAAAGGGAGTGTATCTATGGGCAAGGCAGCAGACAGCAAAGAGCAGCAGGTTGATTATTTAAAGAACCGATTAGATATGTTTATGAATGTGATTGATTCATTAGATCCTGAATCAACAGACGTTGAGGATATAGACAGACTCATCCAGATGATTGACGACCTAGAAGCGAAATATGAACGATTTAAAACCGATTGGAAGGAAGAATAGCTCGCGCTGATGCGGGCTTTTTTCTTTAAATTGGCAGGTCAAAAAGTGTATGAGTACCCGGTATATTCTGCACAATAGAAGAAAAACCGGGAAGTGACGTAAATGAAAAAATGCATACTGATCTGTCTATGTGCGCTTTTTGTATCGATGCCTTTTTCAAACTTAGAAGCCGTGTCTAATCAGCCGATTCATTGGGGATTTGCTAAAAGCAAAGAGCACAAGCCAGCAGATGCCGGCAAGGAACTGACGACACTCTTAAAGAAATATGATGCTTTCTATTTAGGAAATACGAAAAAGAAAGAGATTTATTTTACTTTCGATAATGGCTATGAAAATGGGTACACACCCAAAATCTTGGACGTGCTGAAAAAACATCAAGTACCCGGCACCTTTTTTGTGACTGGGCACTTTGTAAAGGATCAGCCCAAGCTCGTCAAACGTATGGCAGAGGAAGGTCATATTATTGGCAACCATTCCTATCACCATCCAGATTTAACAACAAAGAGCACGAAAGAAATCAAAGAAGAGCTGGATCGTGTCAATGAAGCGGTATACAAAATCACAGGAAAACAAGATAACCTCTACCTTCGTCCACCGCGCGGGGTATTCAGTGAAAGGGTACTAAAGGAAACGAAACAGCTTGGCTACCAAACCGTTTTCTGGTCAGTAGCGTTTGTAGATTGGCACATCCACCATCAAAAAGGAAAACAGTATGCGTACAATCAAATGATGAAACAGGCGCATCCGGGTGCCATTTACTTACTTCATACCGTTTCAAGGGACAATGCCGAGGCACTTAATGATGCCATCACTGCTTTAAAAAAACAAGGATATACCTTTAAAAGCTTAGACGATCTCATGCTTGAAAAAGTATGGCATCTCCCTCAGCTATAGAAAAAAGCTTGCAGACATCTGCAAGCTTCAGCGTGTAGACAAACCCTCGCATTCTTTGTCAGTCCTGCGTGCTGGTGCTCACGAATGTCAAATTCGCTCCGCGCCAGTACTCGTCCTTCCTAGGGCTGCAAAGGTTTTCTATCACGCTGAAAAGAAGACAAAGGGCTAAAATAAAGTTCATTTTAGCCCTTTGTCAACAATCTGGAGCTTGCAGACACTGCAAGCTTTTTGAATTATCCTTCTCTTATTATACGCTGGAACAAAAGGGGGCGATGACGAGTAAAGGAGTCAATCAAGCCCTCACCGAAAATCGTGATGCTTTGCTCCCAAGGGTGTCCTAGTAAACCCCAGGTCATCTCTTTTGATAAAAAGAAATAGTCATCTCCATTTGGGAGCACAGGAACTCTCCATTCTCCAAATTCATCTTTTTCAAATGAGCCGTATGGTGTGATCCAATAGCATTCGTGCTGCCAATCAAGTACCTGCATATATTCGCCGGTTCCGGTGATATTCTCCTGAAAAGACAGCAGTGCCTTCTTTTCAAGGTCTTCATCCGCACTTAGGAGAGAAGGGTCCTCGAAATAAGCAGAGATATCATATGTGATGTAAGGAGAGGGTGCTTGAAAACCGGGAAAGCGAGAAATGCTTGGGTTAAATTTAAACTTTTGATCAAATGTTTTCCATGCGTACTTTAGTTCTTTGTCTGACAGTGGAATCCAGTTTTCCATAGTATCTCCCTTTCAAGCACTTCTCTCAAAAAACTATTTGAAAATCCTAAACCATCCTTTATGTTTAAACCACAAAAGCATCCCTGAGACAAGCAAACCCATGAAAATCAGTACGCCAAAATAGCCATATTTCCAGTGTAATTCAGGCATGTTATCAAAGTTCATCCCATACACCCCAACAATAAAGGTGAGTGGAATAAAAATCGTCGAGACAATGGTCAGTGTCATCATGATGGCATTCATTCGGTTGGAATTTAGTGTTTGATAGCTGTCTCGTAAATCGGCTGTCATATCACGGTTTGACTCAACGATCTCTGTTAGTTTCAATAGATGATCATAAATATCATTAAAATATGCTTGCCGGTTTGCATCGCTTTTCATCATATTCGTATTCACAATTCGATATAAGAGGTCCCTCATCGGGATAATGGTTCTGCGCAGTTTGAGCAAATCGGATCGAATACCGAATACTTCGTTCATTAATGTACCATACGTTTTATGCCCTTCTTCATCCTCGATTTCATTGAGCCTGTCCTCAATTTGATAAATAATAGGAAAATAATCATCGACGAGCTGGTCAATCAGCATATAAGCCATATGCTCTGGACCGCTCTCACGTGCTTTGTCAGACCCTTTGAGCTTTCGAATGACTCGATCAATGTAGGGCGCTTCCTTCAAATGAAAAGTAACGATATAGTTTTCTCCAACAAACAGGTCGACTTCTTCAGATCGAAGTGTTTTTTGATTGAGGGCATGAAGGACGAAAAATAAATACCCTTCATAAAAATCAAGCTTTGGCCGCTGTAAATAATGGAAGCAATCTTCAATCGCAAGCGGATGGAACTGAAAAAATTCCTTTAACAGTGCTGCTTCCTTTTCCGTTGGCGCATAAAAATCAATCCAATACCAGGCAATATCGGGGCTTGAAAGCTGCTGCAATGTTGCATGTTCAATCAAGTCGCCGTTTTTTGTCACTGCAAGTTTTTTCAGCATGTGCACCCCTCCAGACTTGCATTATATCATGAAGCAGCAGCGGTGAACTTATACGTTTTCACCATAAAAAAGCCGATCTCATCGCTGAGATCGGTCCAATGTGCGTGTATGATTGATGGATAAAGCGAGAATTAAGGACGATGGAACGTAACGAATTTATTTTGACGGTCAAACCAGCCTCTAAATGCCCAGTTATCCCAGCCGCCATCGCCGTTGTTTTTAAATGTACCGCTCTCAAAAACCCAAATACCGTAAACAACATTACCAAGGTTAGCAGTAGCGAAAGTTTTCACGCCATTAAAGCGGTCTTCATAGTTTTGGCTTAGGTTAAAGACCATGACGTTATATCTGCCGCCAGCAGCATAGAATGTGCTTTCCATTACACCTTTAACGAATCCAGAACGGTTGGCATTTGCATTTACTGCGTTAATGATTGCATTGGCAATTCCAAGGACATCGAAATTGACGTTAACATTAGGACTAGCTGTCGTTCCAGCTTTACCTTCAGCAGCTTTGTTTAAAACAGTTTGCTGTAGTGTAGTAGAGACGGGTGCTGATGATGTTTTTTCAGCAGCGTCAGCGAATACTGGTAGTGTCGAAGAAACAGCAGTGGCAAGGGCAACAGAAAGAATTGTTTTTTTCATTGGTCGGATCTCCTTTGTTTTTAAATTTTGGGTCTTCTTTTAGTAAAACGTGAAACTAGGTAAAGCCGGTTATCAATGAGGTAAATATGTTCCTGCAAGATGAAACAAATGATTGCCTAATCCGCTAATTCCTTTGTTCACCTCCTTGATATGTCATAATTATACAAATATTTTTAGGATCGAAGATATCACCCATAGGTTCTATTTCTAATTTAAGGAAAAAGCTCCTAAAATGTTGAAGATTGCTGTCGAATTTTAGCTGAATTCGACTAAAAATTTTCATCTATCCAAAAGGAGAATGACCATAAATAAGGAAGATATAACTGATAAATTCTTGTACTCTTTATATTTAAAAGTATTCAATATAGAGAATCATTCATGCAAAGTGAAACAATCACATCTGCGTGTGTTGGCAGAAAGGAAGAGGGAAAACATGTGGGAAAAACACCTATTGGTTGAACCGCCCTATCACTTCGATCAAGTGCTGAGACGTTTGTCGAGCGATCCATTAAAGGCGGTCGATCTGGATAAAAGAGAAATCAAAGTACCGATGAGGCTGAATCATAAACCGTACATTGCAGTCGTTCAAGCGACAGGAACAAAAGAAGCGCCTTCGTTCCGGATACAGGCTAACGGGCCGGAGGAAGCCATCCTTTCTGAGGTGAAGCGGATATTTGGCATGGAGCATCAATTACATGCCGTGCATGACCATTTTGCTCAAACAAATCTTGCGCCCATTTTTGAACGTCATATCGGAACGCCGCTTATGCTGGATTTCCATCTATATCATTGCTTGATGAAATGCATCATTCATCAGCAGCTCAATCTTGCATTTGCTTATGAGCTGACGAAACGGTTTGTTCATACGTATGGTGAGCAAATCGACGGCGTTTGGTTTGACCCTTTACCGGAAACCATTGCATCACTTGAAACCGATGATTTGAGAAAACTGCAATTCAGTCAGCGAAAAGCGGAATATGTCATTGATGTCTCAAAGCGAATAGTGAGCGGCTCTCTGGATTTAGAAGAATTACACGACTTACCGGATATTGAAATTGAAGAACGTCTGCTTCCGATTAGAGGGATTGGACCTTGGACGGTTCAAAATGTCCTCATGAATGGACTTGGAAGACCAAATCTCTTTCCAATGGCAGATATCGGGATTCAAAATGCGATCAAACGTCACTTTGACCTGCCAGAAAAGCCAACAAAAGAAGAGATGGCAGTTTTAAGCAAGGAGTGGGCACCGTATTTAAGCTACGCCTCCCTTTATTTATGGAGAAGTATTGAGACAGACAAATAATTGAAAGGCATTTTCTCTCTTCGTCCAAGTCGTGATATACTATTCAGATGGAATAAAATGAGGACAACCGATAAAGGTTTAAATAGAACGGAGAGAATAAACGTGAAAGAAAAACAGCAAGGAGCCCTTCTGCAAAAGGGGCAGCAGTTCCCGCTTACCATTAAACGCCTTGGCATTAATGGGGAAGGGGTCGGTTATTTTAAAAAGCAAGTGGTCTTTGTCCCAGGTGCACTTCCAGGTGAGGAAGTAGTAGTGGAAGCAACGAATGTTCAAGCGAAATATGCAGAAGGTACGGTGAGGAAAGTTCGCAAGCGCTCAGAACATCGAGTGAAACCGCCGTGCCCAGTATACGAAGAGTGCGGAGGCTGTCAGCTTCAACATTTGGCGTATGAGCAGCAGTTAAAGGAAAAACGCGATATTGTCATTCAATCAATGGAGCGTCATACAAAGCTGTCGGTTGAAAAGATCGACATTAGACCAACAATTGGTATGGAAGATCCGTGGCACTACCGGAATAAAAGTCAGTTCCAAGTCGGAAGATCACATAGCGGCGACATCATCGCAGGGCTTTATGGGCTGAATTCTCATAAACTTGTCCCAATCAAGGAATGTATCGTCCAGCATCCGAAAACGAACAAAACAACAGGCGTCGTCCGCAAAATTTTAGAGAAATTCGGCGTATCTGTCTACAACGAGCGGACAAGAAAAGGCGACGTGCGCTCGATTGTTGTGCGTGTCGGCTTTGAAACAGGTGAAGTCCAAGTCGTCCTTGTCACATCAAAGCCTGAGTTTCCAAAGAAAAAAGAAATCGCCGAAGCCATTCAAAAACGTCTGCCAGAAGTGACGTCTATTATGCACAATATCAATGGCGAAAAAACATCAGTCATCTTTGGGCATAAAACATCGCACCTAGCTGGCAACATGGTCATCCAAGAATTTTTAGGAGACGTCTCATTTGAATTGAGTGCACGGGCTTTCTTCCAATTGAATCCGAAGCAGACATTAAAGCTTTACGACGAAGCGAAAAAAGCGGCCAAACTGACTGGCAAAGAAAAGGTAGTCGATGCGTATTGCGGTGTTGGAACCATTGGAATGTGGATCTCAGATGGCGCAAAAGAAGTAAGAGGTATGGATGTCATCAAAGAATCAATTGATGACGCGAAGAAAAATGCCAAAAAACACGGCATGAAAAACGCGACTTATGTGACAGGCACAGCCGAACACTGGCTGCCAAAATGGGTTAAAGAAGGCTTCCGTCCCGATGTTATCGTCGTCGACCCGCCAAGAACAGGCTGCGAACGCACTTTCCTAGACACCGTCAAACAAGTCAAACCAAAACGCTTTGTCTACGTCTCTTGCAACCCATCTACACTAGCAAAAGACCTCGAATACATGTCAAAAGACTACAAGATCGAATACATGCAGCCAGTGGATATGTTCCCGCATACGGCGCATGTGGAGTGTGTTGTATCAATGGTAAGACTGTAAAAAGTGAAGTAAATAAAAGACTGTCCGTAATTTGAATACTAGTGTCTAGCTGGTAGGATAACTACGGATTTTTTTATATACTAATCCATGGGTGTCGATCAGAGTAAACCATATGAATGAGGTAGAGGAGGATGGAAATGAGTCAATTCGAGATTCTAACAAAATACATACCGATGCTTCACGAGGACCATATCGGAGAATGGGTCATAGATCAAGAAAATGATGGAACAGCGGAACACCCGATTCAGATGCCCTATGTGAATTATTCCGAAACGGTCCGTCGTTTTATCGAGGATGTCTATACATTTGCAGAACAGCATCAAGAACTGGAGGTTACCCGCTATAGAGAGATCCTCAAAGAAAATGGAATTGAATGGGGAATGAACGACATGGAGGATGTGGACGTTTCCAATTTAAATTCGCAGTGTGTGCTGGCTCTCATCATGGGGGTTCTGAGAGCTGAACGATTTTGCGAGGGTGTCATACTCGATTTCTTTAAAAACGGAGCTATTGTCAAGTGGCTTGAAAGATTGGAACGTTTGGAGTAAGAGAGACTAGATTTTGGGGTGATCCAATGAAAAACAAAACAGATGTAGCCCGCATGTTTCCTCCTATGAAAATAGAAGAAATTGATCATAATTTATTATATGATTTTGATGCAATAAAAATGGAAAAAGAAGATGAACGTATAAAATTCATTTTACAAGATCCCTATTGTCCTGATAAACATCATATTCACAGTGTGTATGTCATCTATAAAAGGTCTATACTCAATTTACTTGAAGGTAGGATTCGTTCTATTCATAGTCATGAATTCATGACTGCTAAGAAAAAGGATCAAACGATTTCTATAGAAGATATAGAATATGTATTAGAGATCGCTACAGTTTTGGTTCTTGCAAGTGGAAATAATGGAATATTGACGAATTATTTTTATAGTGGAGTCGGACAAAGGTTAGATTGTATTTTTAATCTATGCTTAGGTTATTCAACAGATTTACAAAAGAAAGAGCATAAAGTAAGTTTGCAACGATTTATGGATGATATAAAGATTGTTGAAGAGATGGGATTGTTAGAAAAAATAGTAGGATAATGAGCAAAACCTAGATTTTAGAGAAATCTAGGTTTTTTCGTGCTTTTGAAAAATTTAATCAACTTCATGTTGACCTTCCCCTTAACTGAAAGGTTTATACTGTGATCAGATCAACAAATCGGAGGAGATGCAGGATGTTCAAGATCGGCGATTTTTCTATGTTAAGTAAAGTGCCTGTCAAAACCTTAAGATATTATGACCAAATTGATTTATTAAAGCCTCAGCAGATCGATCAAGATTCGGGATACCGTTATTACTCAGCTGAGCAGCTACTTGAGGTCAATCGAATTTTTCTCTATAAGGAATTAGGCTTTACGTTAAAACAAATGGGGCAGCTTCTTCGTGAAGATATTTCGGTAGAGCAGATTCAGGGCATGTTTCTCTTGAAAGAGAGTGAGATTCAGCAATTGATCGAGAGAGAACAGCAGAAATTAGCCCGTATTAAGGAGCGGATGCACCTCATCAAACGAGAGGGTTGTGTTGAAAAAGAACAGGAGGTCATCATCAAATCGGTTGAAAGCAAACGCATCATGTCTTTTCAATCCAACGGAACTGTTGATGAAATCCCATCATTCTTTCAAACGTTTCATCATTTGTTACATAAACACCCGCAAGAATTGAACTCAGAGCCACAAATCGTGCTGTGGAGGGAATCACTTGCTAAAGAAAGTGAGTTCGAATTTGAGGTTGGGTATTCCGCTAAAGCGTTAAGGGGCTCTCTTCCTCAGGGAATTACGATGCGCACGTTACCAGCTGAAGAAACCATGGCGACACTATTATTTCATTCACAATCCCCATTTGCACAATCTGCTTGTGTTGACTTGGCGACATGGATCGAACATAACGGATACCGCGTGAAAGATGATCAGCCGGGCCGAGAAATCTATTACCCATTGTCAGAAAATGAAGAAGGCAGACTCATTGAAATTCAAATTCCTATTAAGAATGAAATCAAATCGTAAACATGGCCCAAAGGAGAAACGTCACGATGAAAAATAAAACCGTTGTCTATTTACTTGCTTTAGCAGCTTTTTTAATCGGAACGATCGAATACATCATTACTGGCATTATTCAAATGGTCGCACATGATTTACATGTCACAACGTCTACTGCTGGCTTATTGGTCACATCTTTAGCACTTTCGGCCGCAATCGGTGCACCGATTGTCATCGCACTAACCATCAATATGGACCGCAGAAAAATATTATCATGGGCGCTGATCATTTTTATTTTAAGTAACTTTATCACAAGTATCAGCCATTCGTTTGAAATGGTCATGATCACAAGAATTTTACAAGGAATCAGTGGGGGAACGGCGATTGTAGTGGCGATGGCGGTTGCAACTCGTCTTGTAGAACGGGAAAAAAGAGGAACAGCCATTGGCATCATTTTAATGGGATTAAGCAGCTCCTTGGTTTTAGGCGTTCCAATCGGGACATTTCTAAGCAGTATGATCGGATGGAAAGCATTATTCGCAGCCATTGGAGTGATCACGCTTATTCCGCTGATTGTGGTGTATAGGCGGATCCCTTCTATGAAAGAACAAGAATCGGTGACGCTTCGTATGCAATTATCGATTTTAAAAGACAAGCGAATATTGCTTGCAGTGGCAGTCACGTTATTCTATGTAGGGGGATATTCGACTTTATTTACCTATTTAACGCCTTTCCTCCAAAAATCAGCCAACCTAAGCATCACAGAAATCAGTGGCATTTTGTTACTAGCGGGAATATGCAGCTTTTTAGGATCAAGTCTTGGAGGGATGGCAGCAGATAAAAAAGGACCCATCTTCACGATTTTTTCTGGCATCATCTTGCAAATCATGATGCTCATGCTACTAGCATTTGTCACAGGGAATCTCGTGGTCATGGTGGCTGTTATCATGATATGGATGATCGCAACATGGAGTACATCACCAGCTCAGCAGCTGTATCTTGTAACCCTTGTTCCAAAATCTCCTGATATCGCATTAAGTGTCAATACATCATTTATTCAATTCGGATTTGCTTTAGGCTCGGGGTTAGGGGGGATTGTATTGAGCAGGACATCTATATTGCACCTGAGCTGGATCAGTGCTGGAACGGTTCTTCTCGCTTTACTGATGGTGGCGTTTGACAGAATCTCTCAGCAGAAGAGTTTGAAGGTGATCGAGCAAGGAAGGTAACTTAAATTCAATTTTGTATGGAAGGGACTACTTATTTTGGGTAGTTCCTTTTTGGTTTGAAGAATGCACCATTAAAGTTGTTTATTTGATACAATAGGGGGCAATATCCAAAGATTGAAGGCATTCATATATTTCTTTTAAAAACGATGAATATCAAACAAAAGCACCACTAGGCGAGGAGAGAAAATAAATGCAAATAAGCGAGGAGATCATCAATCGAAAAGGTGCTCGAAAGGGGACTGATATCCCTCATGACGTCTTGTTCCTTTTGAATCAGGGAAAAATAGAGAGTGTAAATTTAACTGAATGGCTGGCTGTCAATCATATGACGTTATTACGTCATGTTTTGCCATCCGTTGGTTTAGACCATCATTTAGACGGTTTAACATCTAAGATCACTCAACAAAAGGCTGAGTCTGGAATGAAAGCAATTCGTCTTATCGGTCAATTGTTAGATGAATGGCTACAGAAAGAGAATGGGGAAAAACAAGCGGAAGTGCTACAGGCATTTACTCACCATGTATCTGATAGCGTCCGCTGTTGGGCTGCTTATATGAACAAACACCGTTTATCAACTTTGGAAGAGAAATTGGCGTACATTCAGCCATTTGCAGCTGATCCTCATTTTGGAGTTCGAGAAATTGCGTGGATGTCAGTGAGAGAAAGCCTAACGGATCAGCTCGATCAAAGTATAGAACATTTAACAGCATGGGCTAAAAGTAAAGATGAAAATATTCGCCGATTCTCAGTAGAAGCTATTCGCCCAAGAGGTGTTTGGACAAAGCATATTGAGTCATTAAAACAAGAGCCAATGAGGGCACAGCCTATTCTAGACTTGCTCAAATCTGATCCATCAACATATGTTCAAGATTCTGTAGGAAACTGGCTCAATGACGCTAGTAAAACACAACCAAATTGGGTCATAAACCTGTGTGAACAGTGGTTAAAAGATTCTGATACAAAAGCAACCAGCAGAATTGTCAAGAAAGCCAAAAGAACGATTGTGAAGGGGAATTTTTAAACACTAATATCAACTGATTAGACAGTCCATGAAAATGAGTAAGCAGTCAATTCAGCGGTTTGAGAATAGGACTAAACCCATAGAGGCAAGCGAAAAAGTAAAGGGGATTACTCTTTACTTTTTTCGTGTGAAAAACCAAATTCACAATAGAAAGGAAAAATATTGAAACATTTTTTCGATAAAAACGTAGTACAGATAGAGCTTTTATTAGAACCAATAGAGACGGAGAGGAGTATTGTATGGAACAAGTAGCACTGAAAAAAATGAGAACAAACCAATTAGTCACATGTAATTTAATAGCTGGCATCATGATCGTGACGTTTTCAATCTTTTTTCAATTCTTACATATTCAATTAACTCATTTGTTTTTTTGTCTAGGAATTGTCATGCTCTTTCAAAGTATTTTAGGATTTTTTAAAAGGAAATCAACAAAATCTATCATTCCAATTTTTGAGCAGGTAGCTATTTATGAAAAAGAGAAGTTAGGAAAAGAGTGGGAGAAAGAACAGAGAACAGAAAATATTTCGAGAGTAGTGTTGAGTGGTCTGATGTTTTTTCAGTCATTTAGCTTCCGAGATGTAACGAACCCATTCTTTGAAATACAACCTGCATTTCTATTTTTCTTAGTGGCTATGTTTCTAGTTATTATGAATGTAAGCATGCTTTTTCGCTTTAGAAAAATTGATCGATCTACTGAGGAACACGAATTAAAAGGGTATACAAAGGAATCAAATATGATGGGTTTGGTTTTAGGCCTTTTATCAGCTATCATCCTATTCGTTTTTATCGTCATATTCGTCCTTCCATAAGATAATCACTTAACAGATTGAGGTGAAACAAATGAATGAAACTCTACAGCATCTAATAGATGATACAAGAAAGAAGTTCGGCTTAGATGATTATCGTTTAAAAAACTACGAGTATTACCGAAATGTGAATATGTTTAATGAAACAATTTATAAATTGTGTATGGAATGGTTTCCTCCACATGAAACGGAACCTGTGGACGAAGATTTAAACCCGGATGGCACAGCCGTGATAGAAGTGAATCTGAATACAGGAAAGGTTGAGAGTGCTGTTTTTGTCATGGGTAAAACATATGCAAAGGAGGGTGTGTGCTTTGATAGCGGTCAGAATGACGCCATCAAATGGATTGAACAAGAAACAGGGTTGATATATGGAGAGCACTTTCACTTGCATAAGGAGGAAAAAGGGGAGCTTATTTTTGAGGAAAAAATTGCTGGTGTACCAGTGACCCCTTCGGGCATGATTGATGTGAAATGGGATGAACATGGACAACTCATTTACTTTGTTCTTCACGGCCCATTTGTTTCTATAAAAAAGCACAGGGCTGAAAAATATACGCTGCTCATTGAGAAGATTGAAAGCTTAGCCCTTCAGCAAGTGCAACGAATCGAATGGCCTTCCTTTGATCAGAATAAAATTCGTCCAATTTATGCGTTAGAAGAAGTGTATGTAAAGAATGATGGAACCGGAATCCTCCCGTTTGAAGGTACGATACAGGAACATCAATGTCTCAATATCAACCAAATCATCAAATGGGATGAACCAATAACTGAACCTTTTGTAAGAAAGGAATTAAATATTCAAGAAGACATCTCAGATGATCAAGCCTTTTCAATTGAACCCTCACCAGATACAATGCCCATAACAGAGGAAGAAAAAGATAAGTGTTTGAAAGCAGTTCAAAACTTGTTGAGTCAGGAATATCCTAACGACACCGGAAAATGGGTTTGCATTTCTCTTCATCGTGATCATTACATTCATGCAACAGTAAAAGCAAATAGACAAGAGAAAAGCTTGCTTACAGATAAAATCTTGATATTCATTGATGCCCTTACATTTGAAGCCGTTAATTACATAGATAGAAAAGAAATGTTTAAGGAGTGTGGCATGTTGGATGAACTCCAACCCCCTGGCGAAATCACCCTGACAAAACAAGAAGCCTTCGAAAAATTAAAAGATCGGTTAGAGCTGACCCCCATCTATGTATATGATTTTACAGAAAAGCAGTATGTCTTATGTGGAAAACTAGATTGTCATGATGGAGTGGATGCAGTGAGCGGGGAAGTCATTCCTTTACAGGATATTTGAATTGGCATTTTACGCTATCGAAAGAACAGTCAGTGCTGTTCTTTTTTTTGTCCCATCTCCCTCTTTTTTGCAGAAAAATGGAATATTGTAGCAGGAAGTTGTCGTTTCATCACGAAAGAAAACAGGTAAGAATATGATCATAGGTCCATTGTTTGGATTCGTGGTGGAGTCAATGAGAAGACATAGGAAACGTTATACATATTGAACATTCGTGACAGTACAGTTGATCTACAGTATCAAGTCTAAAAAGTGAGTGATCATGTCTCAAGCCGTATGCGAAAATACGTGTACCGAGATCATATGATGAGTTGGTTCCGTTTGTTTTTAGGTGAGTTTGAAGCCAAGTTAGAAGAAAGTGAGGATATCTACCTTGAGTACATTGGAAGTGTTTCGTCAGTTTTTGGTTGACCATTATCCTGCGTTACAAGATGAGCTTTGGCTGAAAGATGTTGATACCCTTCGAATCTCTCCTATTCTTCATCCTTTTCTGAAAAGCAAGCTGCCAGATGGGATTGAAAAATTCACTTGTGTCCTATTCACGCAGCAAACAGATCAAACCACTGCCCCGCTCAAAGTATACCTTCTATTAGATGAATATGGGCAATCGCTTTACGCCATTGATTTGATGAATGAACAAATCGTGCTTCATTAATACAGAACCAAAAAGCTGCTTGAGCTTGTCTCAGCAGCTTTTTTTATGATGAACATCAGTTTGTCATATCAACCAATCTGCGGTGCAAGTTGTCCAATTCTTTTTTTGTTGGAAAAGAGCTGATCAGCAGCGTAGATCGCCCGAACTGAAGAGGAAGCTCAGTATCGGTCACAATCATATCAATCCCAAGTTGATCCATCGTGACATCATTTAACGTATTTTCTGGACTTGTGAAAATGTGAATGAGAGGAGGCACACTTAATTTAATTAAATCAGCAATAAACAAACTATGATAATAACCTAATGTTGAAGTAACAAAAATGTTCAGCGCGTTTCTCCGTTCCATCTCCAAATGAACAAGCCCTCTCCAGGAAGATGTAATGATACGAATCAATTCCCGTTCATTTTTCACAAAAGAAGCGAGGATATCGTCTGTTTTTAACTCTTGGATGATATGACTAATCCTCGAATAGAAGTAGGGAAACTGTTTTTTCACCTCTGATAAATAGCTCGATTTCTTTTTGAAAAGGAATCCATCTCTCACGGTAATTTCATTGGAATACACATAATATTGGAGAAGAACGAGTGTCATCACCTTACGATTCGCTATTTCTTGATGAAAAATCGACTCCAACTGGGTGATAAATGAATGAATGGCATCATAGAGGCGTGGTGTATGCGACTGAAAGAACGTCAATTTTTCTTCGACAGACTCAATTGATTTAAAGTGTCCAATAGCTGGTTCGATCAATAGCAAAAAGACAAATTCATGATGATCCAGCGTCACATCAAATACGTCTTTGGCCATTCGGCAGATGTGCTCTTCCCATCTTCTAATTTGATCATAGATTCCTTTAGCTGTAGAGGTTTGTTTTTCTTCATTCATTGAGTATGTATATTTACGGCTGATTGTAAAACCTTTTCGCATTCGGTGAATGGAAACGCCGAGCCACAGGCAGTATTTATCTATCGCGACATCTGGTACATTGACTTCGAGCACCTGAAATAGTTCTTGTAATAAATGAACTGCGTCTTGTTTTTGAATATCATCAAATGGCCAAAGGCGGCTTCCATACACTTCAAATAAAAATTCAACAAAGAATTGACGAATCTCCTTCTCATTCCCATGGAACTGCATACTATCTGGGCGTAACTCGATGTCATAGGATGTAAGGATCGAGTTGATTTTATGAATCGTGTTATACAATGTGGATCTACTGATATTAAGCGTTTCCATCCATTCATAGAAAGATCTGTTTTCTTCAAAAAAAATGCCGTCAATCAATCGAATTTCAATCGTATCCTTTAGAATTTCTTTGATATAGTAATCCACTCGTATCGTCTGCGTATTACAAATGGATATACCTTGTCTTGGCTTTATGTGGATTAACGGTTCTCCGTTCTCGGTTTGGAACGATTTCATTTGTTCTAAATCGCTTTGAATGGCACGAACCGAACCGATATGTTCATTCGATATCTCTTGAAGGCTCCACCACTTATTTTTGGATACAAGCAATTTTAAAATGTTTATCCATCTCTTTGATTTATTATCAATGAGCTCCATCAAACAACTAACTCCTTCCTTTAGCTTGCCTCTATATTATGAAGTTCACTTAAAGAACATTTGATTCTCAAAATAGGCATGAAATGATTGTAATGTTTAGGCTAAATCGTTTTGTCTTCACTTTTCATGATAAAAGAGAAAAAAATTAGACGAAAACAAATGTTATGCCCTGATTCTCCATATTTTTCTATTGAAAGGTGATAAATATGCCAAGAATCCTATAAAAATGGATCATTTTAGATATTTTGTTTATTTTTTTGCTGCTTAAACGGTAAAAGTAAGAATAAAAAGCATCGGCTTTTTGATTACCATATGGAAGGGAGTAGAAGGAATGCGATCTATATGATGCTGAACTATCTCACCATACATACCATATGAGTCATGCTTGTTTTATATGAACGTTCTATATGTGAATACATGCTTATATATGCATGTACTAATCATTTGTTGTTCATTCCAGTATAAATAGAAAAATTCACATTTATTCTTTTCATGTTCCCTCTCACTATTCCCCATTGCTATAGACCCCTATCCAGCTACTATATCTACTACTCATGATGACCTTTCAAACTCATGATTGATCAACTCATTTTATTCATAGGGTCTTAAGGTGCAATTTTTAGAAAAATTTGATCAGAAGCGGAGTGATTGATCAGACAGTATACAAATGCTTTTTTAATCGTTGTTGAAAAATAATTGTAGAAAAGGGTGGATGTATTGAAAAGAATATTGTCGCTGGCACTGATGACCGTGTTAGTCATACAGTCTAGTATATTAGGAATCTTGCCTTTAGCAGGGGCACAAGCTAAAGACATTCAAGAGAATATTTATGGAAATATTGAGTTTGCTGATAGCGAAGGCAACAAGTTATCAAACATAGAAGATCAGCAAGTAAGAAAGGCCATTGTGCATTGGTCTATCAAAGGAATTGATCTCAAAAAGCAATATCCGTATATTCTCTCTCTTCCTTCAGTCATTCAGGTAGAGAAGGAGCAGAAAGAACGAATTACTGTCAATGACATACCTGTTGGTGAGTATACCGTTTCGAAACAAAATGAAGTGACGGTCACATTCAATGAGGATATTGAGCTTGATCCGAATTTAGAAGGATCTATAGATATTGACGTCACCAGTATAGCTGAGAAAAAAGAGAAAACAAAGCAAAACGAGCGTGAAGAAAATCTTTTAAAAGATGATTCAACCTCATCGGAGAAAGACAAAGCTGCTAACAATCAAAAAGCAGCGCAAACGACACAAAACGATGAAGATGAGTTACTAAAAAACAAAGTGAATGTCTCTAAACGTGTAGGACTGCAAAGTGTGTCGAAACAAATGACAATCCAAGAAAATCTTCTCACTGATGCGCAATTGATATTTGAAGATCAAGAAGGAAATTCAGTAGAAAGGCCTGATATCAACTCACTGATTTCCATTAACTATAAGTGGGCCATCCCGAATGGTCATAACTATAATGGCGGGGATGAATTCCATTTCAAGGTTCCAGAGGAATTAGTCATTTACGAAAAAATCGATCGTCTCGAGATGAAATTTAATCAATCGATCATCGGTTATTTTTCTGTAGATGAAAGCGGAAATGCCTCCATCGAGTTCACAGATTTTATTAAACAATATTCAAATATCCAAGGAACACTTCAAGTATGGACACAATTAGATAAACAAACAGTGATCACTGAAGAAAAAGAAGTGGTGATTACCCCGATTGAAGGCAAAGATACGATATCGATTCCGATTCAATACATTCCAAATGGTCCAAATGTCTCTAAAAAGGGAGAACCCAATCGATCTTACAATGCTGAAACCATTCAATGGACAGTCGATTTTAATATGGACTTAGATGATGTGAAACAAGCGAAACTGTTAGATCCGATTCAAGAAGGTCAAGCGTTAAAAAAAGATTCAATCAAGCTTTATCGTGTAGATACAAAGCTAAATGGTGAAACATCGCTTGGACAGCTGCTTGACGAAAATCACTACACCATCGGCCAAACAGCAGATGGTCAAGATTTCACGATCGAATTTAAAGATGACGTGCATCTCGCTTACCGTTTAATGTATGAAACGGACATTACGAATCAAGATCAGTCTGTGTTTCGTAATAAAGCGTCCCTTGTCTCTGCTGATAAAGAGATTAGTTCAGCAGAAGGAACAGTGAATGTGACAAGAGGCAGTCCTTTAAATAAAAAAGCCGCCCACTACGATCCAGTCACTCAAACGATTACTTGGGAAATTCGGTATAACTATAACGAAAAAAAGCTGGCTCAAAAGGATGCTTTAATAGAAGACTTCTTTAACGGTACACAGTCGCTAATATCTGATTCAATTCAAGTCAAAGAAGTCACAATTGATGAGAATGGCAAAGAATCAGGAACAAAAGCGTTTGAAGATTATGTGGTTCAACCTCAAAAAAAGGATGAACAAAACGGGTTTACCTTGCAATTCAATCAAGATATCCAATCGGCTTACCTGATCACATATCAAACAAAAGCAACCGAGCGAATTTTCGAAGCTGAAGACATTATCAATACTGTAACAGCTGGCAAAGAGAGCGAACAAGGGAAGCAAAGAATTGATCAGCAAATCCTAACGAAAGACCACGGAACACCGGATTACAAGAACAAGACCATTCCATGGCGTATCATCTTCAACAAAGATCAACAAACCATGAACAACGTAATATTAAAAGATACGTTTACAAACGAAGGATTGACGCTGCAAAAAGATAGTTTAAAAGTGACGACAGGTAATACAGTGCTTGAAGAAGGCACAGATTATCAAATCGTTGAACATGCAAATGGATTTGATATTCAATTTACGAAAGAAATCAAGACAGAACATACCATCACATATACAACGTCTTTTGATTATGAAAAAAGAGCAGATAAAGATCAAAAGAACCTGCGTAACCATGTAAAACTTGAATGGGTAAATGAAGATGGCAAGGATTTGACGAAGGAAAACCAATCTGTCTTTACGCCTGACACATACACGCAGTCAAATGGGTTCAAGAATGGAACATATGATGCAAAGAAAAAACAGATCACATGGAATATTGGTGTGAACTATAATTTGAAACATCTAGAAGAGGCGAAAATCGAGGATTTCATTCAAGGAAATCAGCGTTTGCTTAAAGATTCAATTATCGTCTACTCGCTTGATTTACAAGGCGGAGAAAATGGAGCAGAAGAAAAAGAGGTATTAGCAAAAGAACATTATGACATCAAATTCCTTGAAAATGAAAAGGGAGAATCAGGTTTCGAAGTCATTTTCAAACATGCCATTGATTCCCCATACAAAATCACGTATCAAACAAGTGTTGAAGGAATGGATTTAGTACAGAAAACCTACAAAAATAAAGCGACCCTTTATGATGGAAAGACGAAAGAATCAGACGTGAATGCTGTGGTGTCCATTCCAAACGGAGGGAAATACACGAGCAAATCAGGAAATCAACAAGGGAAAGTCATTGATTGGAAACTGAATATCAACTTTGGTCAATCAACAGTCCAAGATGCGACGATTATCGACCATCCGAGCAGTAACCAAGCCATAATAGAAAACTCATTTCATCTGTACTCGACAACAATAGATGAAAAGGGGCAAGTGACTAAAAAGGATGAGCTGGAAAAAGGGAAGGATTATGAACTAGACCTTGAATTCGATCCAGATTCTTTTCAAATCAAATTTAAAGAAGAAATCACGAGACCCTATATTTTAGAATACCAATCTCTCATTTTAGATAAGGTGGGAAGTACACTTCAAAACGAAGTAACGTTTAGAGGTGAAAATGTAAAAGAAATCAAAAAGGAATCCGAAGCCTCAATTGTGGTCAAACGTACCGCTGGCATGGGAGATGGCACAGGAGCGATTGGCGCTTTAACCATTCATAAGGTAGATGCGAGTAGTGGAAAAGCGCTAAAAGGAGCAACCTTTTCTCTGACTGATGCTGCGAGCGGTATCGTCATTGGAACAAAGACAACAGATGAAGAAGGAGCTCTTCGATTTGATCGTCTTCTGTATGGTGACTATATCGTGACAGAAGAGAAAGCACCTGATGGTTATTTGAAAACGAAGGAACCGATCAATGTCACGATTGATCAGCCTTACGAATCAGGAGATCAAACGAAAATAGGAAACAGCATGACGGTGCAAAACCAAGAAATCCGCCAGCATGTGAAGCTCACGAAAAAAGACAAAGAAACGGGTGCGGCATTAGAAAATGCAGAATTTGAACTGAAAAATGAATCTGGAGATACCGTCCAAACCCATTTGAAAACGGATGAAAAAGGAGAAATCCTATTCAAACATCTTGAGCCAGGTTCCTATTATTTTGTTGAAACAAACGCACCGAAAGGCTATCAATTAAATCAGCAAAAATGGCCGTTCACCATTAAAGAAAATCAAACAGAAACAACGGTTGTCACCGCAGTAAATGACATCATCAAAGGCTCTGCAGAATTGAGCAAAATAGGTGAAGGCGGAGAGAGACTAGAAGGTGCACAGTTCAAGCTCTTAGATCAAGATGGGCATGAGCTAAATGGTGCGCTTGTCACAGGAAAAGATGGCAAGATCACGATCAATGAACTAAGACCGGGTACGTATCAGCTCATCGAAACAAACGCACCAGACGGTTATGTATTAGATGAAACACCCATCACATTTGAAGTACCACTCGATCCAAAAGAACCAGTCATCATTTCACAAAAGAACCTCTATGAAACAAGTGCATTAGAAGTGATGAAAGAAGGGGAAGATGGCAAGAAGCTTCAAGGTGTTCGATTTGAAGTCTTGGATCAAAATGACAAAGTCGTGCGTAAAGATTTGACAACAGATGAAGATGGAAAGCTGTTGGTCGATGACCTCAAACCGGGCAAATATCAGCTTGTGGAGACAGAGAGTATTGATGGTTACCAAAAGAAAAATAAACCTTATCCGTTTACCATCGAAATCGCACAAAAAAAACCGGCAGAGATCAAAGTGATCAATGATCTCAAAACTGGAGCTGTCCAGCTCACGAAGCTCGGTGAAAAGAATGATGTGCTTGAAGGAGCAGAATTCAAGCTAGTAGATGCAAATGGAAAAGAGATAAAAACAGGTCTTGTCACAGATGAGAACGGGAAGATCATCGTCAACGATCTGAAACCTGGAACCTATCAGTTTGTTGAAACGAAGGCGCCATTCGGTCATGAGCTTGACGAAACACCTGTCACTTTTGCTATGCCATTTAACCCTGAGAAGCTGGTCAGTGTGACAAAAGAAAATAGCCGCACAACTGGCGGAGTGCTGTTACACAAAAAAGGTGAAGATGGGAAATCATTAGAAGGGGTTGTCTTTGATCTATCTGATGCCAAAGGAAAGATAGTGGCAGGAGGAGAAGGGATTACAACCAATCAGGATGGAAAGATTACCTTCACAGGTTTAAAACCTGGAACCTATCAATTTGTTGAAAGAAAGAGTCTTGAAGGCTATGAATTGAGTGCGAAACCACTTGTCTTTGAAGTTGAAGTAGGTCAAAAAGAATTGATTCAAGTGGAGGCGATCAATCAGCTCAAGAAAGGTTCTGTAGAACTCACAAAAATAGGGGAAGAAAAAGAAAGATTGAAAGGCGCAGAATTTACACTTTTCAATGACAATGGTAAAGAATTGCTGTCAGGTTTGACAACCAACGAAAAAGGCATCATCACTGTCAACGATTTGAAACCAGGTGCTTACCAATTGGTTGAAACGAAGGCTCCTTTTGGACATCAACTTGATGCAGAACCAGTAGACTTTCAGATTGATTTCAACCCAAATCAACTGGTGAAAGTGACAAAAGAAAATATTCGCACGACAAGTGCTGTGAAGCTTCAGAAAAAAGGGGAGGATGGTCAGTTGCTCGCTGGCGTGACCTTTGACCTGATTGATGCGCATGATCAGCGTGTGAAGAAAGATTTGAAGACAGACAAAAACGGTCAACTGACAGTCGATCAACTGAAGCCAGGAACCTACCAATTTGTCGAAACAGCAAGCATTGCCGGCTATGAATTGGATCAGACACCTGTCTCATTTACGATTCGTTTAGGTCAAGACAAACCCACAAAAGTAGAAATGATCAACAAACTGACGCCGGGAGCAGTGGAACTGACCAAAGTAGATGATGAGGGACACACGCTGGAAAACGCAGAGTTTGCTCTTCAGAGTAAAGACGGGAAAACGCTGAAGAAATCACTTGTAACGGATCAAAAAGGAAAGCTTCACATCAACGATCTAAAACCGGGAGAATATCAATTCGTTGAAACGAAAGCGCCTCATGGCTATGAATTAGATGATCAGCCGATCCGGTTTACGATTGAGAAAAATCAGCAGAAGCCTCTTCAATTAACAGCGAAGAATCACTTGATTTTAGGAAGTCTGCGTATCATAAAGGTAGACCAGCAGACTGATAGAACCTTAAAAGGTGCAGCCTTTGACATTCGTACAAAAGCTGGGAAAATCATCAAATCTGTGACAACAGGAAAAGACGGAGAAGCCATTGTCAAAGGGCTTAAACCTGGTGAATATACACTCACAGAGACGAAAGCTCCAAATGGTTATGTAGCGTTAAAAAAACCACTCGCTTTTACAATTCAAATGGGCGAAGTGGAGATCAAGACATTGATTGTGAAAAATGCTCCAATGAAGAATGAAGTGGACCACACAAATCCTCCAGCTTCAGATCAAGGGGATCAACATCCGCCTCATGACTCAAACGGTGAATTGCCAAAGACTGGGGAAGAATGGCTACGTTATTTGATGTATGCAGGGATTTTACTAGTAGTGTCTGGAACTGTTCTTCTTGTAGTCAGAAGAAGGACCATTCAGTAAAAGGAAGGAACGAGTGTATTGATGAAAAAAAGAACCTTATTAGGCAGCTTTTTGGTGGTCGCAGGACTAATGCTCATCTCCGTTCCTTTTCTATATGAGTGGCGAACGTCTCAAGAGGCAGCAGCCATGGAAGAGGCATTGAAAATGATTGAAGAAAATGACAGTGATGCCCTTTCTTCTATTCCACATTTAACTGTGTCAGAAGAAGACCTGCGAGATACGATGGAGCTTGAGATCCCGTCAATTGATTTAAATGAAAAAGTGCTACCTGTTACATCAAAAGAAAATTTAAGTATTGCACTGACTCAAATCAAATCTCATCAAATGCCAGGGGAAGGAAATTTCACGATTGCAGGCCATAGAGGGTATAGGGGCGACCGGCTTTTCCGGCAGCTGCCAGAGGTGCCTAAAGGGGAAAAAGTCGTCTTACATCATCAAGCAGAAACATACGAATACAAAATTGTCAGCTCAGCTACGATAGAACCGACGGATGTTGATGTACTAAAGGATCGCGGGAAAAATGAACTGACATTGATCACTTGTACTCTTGATGGCCAGAAACGATTTGTCTTAAAAGGAATACGAATCAATGCTTCAAAGGATAAGCAGCCGTCGGATGTATAACACCAACATAATAGATGATGAGTTTGATGGAAAAGCAGCGCTCACGACCGACATGTTACACCAATTGTTAGTAGAACATTATCCCACTTTAAAAAACGAACGTTGGGATGTGGATATAGATACAATTCGGACTTCGCCTATTCTTCATCCTTTATTAAGAAGGAAGATTCCGATAGGTATTGAAAAATTCACATGTGTTTTGTTCACGCAGCAGACAGGGTCCTTTGGAGAGCCTTTGATTGTGTACTTTTTATTGGATGAAAAAGGCGAATCGATTTACGCAATGGATTTCTTGCTTGAGCAGCATGATCCACATTAAACGAGAAATAAAAAAGCAAGATCTTTAATGAACGGGTTCGGTTTTAAGGTGGGAAAATTGTATTAGTCATATAATGAGGACTCTAATTCGTATATGAATTGGAGTTCTTTTATTTGTTTATATGAAAGAGTACAAGCTATCGTCAAGACCTGTGCAGAATATATGGAGTATAGTGAAAGCGAAGTCGTTGATATGTTGTTGCTCCATATTTTAGATGATAAAGATTTTATAAAATGGATTGAAAATAGACTTAATCATCGGCGGATTGTGGTTAAACGGACCAAAGAAGACCATCTCGATTTTATCCCTTTCCCTGTTTCTTCGGAAAAACTCTGATAAAATTCATTTAGATATCCGTCATTAGTAGGTATGGAGGTAAAAGAATGTTAAAAGAAGACCCTGAATATATTTTTCGTCATGATGCACGACCAGAAGCTGTTCATGATTTAGCCGATGTAGATGAAAATGCCACTGAGTTAGTAATCACAGGAAAAACAAAAAATATTGAAAGGTTGAACTCTTTTTCTAACCTGACGAAATTGTGGATTTACAAAGTGGGCCAAAAGGAATTCAATACGATCTTGAGCTTAGTTAATCCCAAAATGCTCTATATGCGTGAACTGAGAGTAGAAGATTTATCAATCATCAGTTCTCTTCAAGATGTTGAGGTATTGTCACTTGAATGGAATACAAAGGCACAAAATTTATGGGATCTATCAAAAAACACTTTTTTAAAATCTTTATCCTTAACAGATTTTTCAAAGTTGAATGACATAGCCCCTTTGCAAAAAAACACTGGTTTAGAATGGTTACAATTGTCAGGTGGGATTTGTAATACATTAAATTTAAATACGCTACAGCCTTTAAGATACCTCAAACATTTAAAATATCTGTGCTTATCAAATATAAAAGTGAAGGACGAGTCTTTAGAGCCAATATCGGCATTAGAGGGACTCAAGGAACTTGATATTTCAAACCAATTCCCGACAGAAGAATACGCTAGATTATCCGTCACCCTTCCAAATACGAAGTGTGATCGTTTTGCACCATATATCTTTTTATCAAGTCCTATTGTAGATAAAGATGTAATGGTGATTGGAAAGCGGAAACCGAAATTAAATTCAAAAGTCGATGGGGAAAAGTTGCAAAAATACGAAAAACAATTTAAAGCGTACCAAGAAAAGTATAAAAATTAACTGAAAAAGCAATGGATAATCTATTCCATTGCTTTTTCTATTACGCAAATAACTTCAGCCCAACGACGCCAATCACAATCAGCAGCAAGCTGAGGATACGAATCATGTTTTTCGGCTCTTTAAATAGAATCATATTAAACAAGACAGAACCCGCTGTTCCAAGTCCAATCCAAACCGTATAGGCAACGGAGACTTGAACGGAAGAGAACGAGGCGTACAAAAACAAAAAGGATAAGGCAAATCCGCCGACAAATATAATACCTGTCGTGAGTTGCTTTTTCTTACTAAACATATTGAGACCAATGGTTCCGCCAATTTCACAGGCAGAGGCCAACAGTACAAAAAACCAGCCCATTTATACCGCTTCTCCTTTCTGCTCATGTGCATCTCCATCAGACACTTTCAGTCCAATAATTCCGAGAATTAAAATACCCATAAATAAAAGCTTTTCTAATGAAAACGAACCGCCGAATAGCGCATAATCCATCAAAGATGTACCAATCGTTCCAACTCCTGCAAACACGGCGTACACAGTCCCTGTCGGCAGCTTCTCGCAGGCTTTCATTAAAAAATAAAAATCAACCGGGATCAGGCAGATTATGATCGCCCACTCCCACACAGCATCAGCTCTATTTAAACCAAACACCCAAAGTAATTCAAATAAACATGTGAGTGCAACATACATCCAGCTTTTTTTCATCGTATTTCCTCCTAAAACTTAAAACTGACGATTCGTCATTTTGGAGCCAAAAAAGAGCGTACAGCAAGTGCTGTACTAAGTTAAGGTGTCTCTATGCCAAGTGCGTAAAGGAGAAATTGCTTCACCTCTCGTTTTTGAATCAGAACCTCTTCTGTATCTGTTTCTGTAAATAAGTACATTTGCTCAGCTGATGATTCAAGTAAACCGATAATGAATTTCGCAGCATATTGACAGTTCAAGTTCGCACGTACTCTTTTGTCCTGTTTTGCCTTTTCTAAAAAAGAAGCGACCCATTTGTAAATCGGTTCATAAATATCTTCCCATTCCTTTAAATGCTCGGTGGCAGCTAAACCTGAATACGTTAGGGCAAGAACATCACGGTATTGTCTTGTAAAAGAGAAAATAAATTCAACTAGCGCATCTGCTTGATCAAGTACATCCGCATGCTGAGTGAGTTCCTTTTCAATGGCAGGGACCATCTGTGCGATTAGATGTTCAGCGATGGCAGGCATGACAGACAGCTTTGAAGGAAAATATAAATAAAAAGTTCCTTGCGCTACTCCTGCTGTTTTCACAATATCCGATATAGTCGTCTTTTCAATTCCCTTCTCTTTAAAGGCATCAATCGCAGCAAGCATAATTTTTTCTCGTTTTGACACAGGATCACCGACCTTAAAATGACTGAATGTCAGTCAGTATACCGAGAAAATGACGATTTGTCAATATGGGTTTCTCGTCATTGAATAGGAGAATAAGTGATGAATAGATGCGGGCAGGCCTGAATAAGCTGTAAATATGGTCAAGCATGATGTGAGAAAGGGGCAGCTCTCCGTATGACATTCAGTGCGATGTTTTCCATGACTTATTTTCTCTTGCTCGTCCCGCTCTATTTACATATGAGATACAGACAGGCGAAAAAACAAAAACGATTTATCTATTTACGAACTGAAATCGTTCTTGCCTGTCTGTTTATGTATACAAATGTTTTATTATATTTGACGGTCTTTCCTAATCGTTTTTCCGCACCAAGGGATCAGGTGAGTGTCAACCTCATGCCTTTGCAGTCCATTTATCAAAATCTCCATGCCTATCATCATGGCTATCCCAATCTTGTTTTTTTAAATTTGGCAGGGAACATTTTGTTATTTGTGCCACTTGGTTTTTTTCTTTATCAAGCATTCCGAACCTTGCGCTGGCAAAAGGTGATTCTTGCTGGCTTTTTCTTGTCAACAATAATTGAAGTGCTTCAATGGATATTCTCGCAATCTGGTATGATTACAAGAAGCAGCGATATTGATGATATTCTCTTAAATACACTTGGCACAGCGCTAGGTTGTATGTTGTATCGGATGTATCAACGAAGGAAGGAGAAAATCAAGTGAAGCGAGTTTGTATCATTCCATGTGGGGCGAAGAAAATATGGGACGTCCATCCAGAGGCAGGGAGCCAGCCGGCGAACCTCGTTTATTTAAGTCCGCTGCATCAGCGTACGAAAAGCTATGCCCGAACGTTCTTTTCAGACTACCTAATCATTTCAGCGAAGCATGGATTCTTAAAGGCAGATGATATTATTCATGAAAATTATGATGTGGCTTTTGGTACACCGCATACTGATCAGATAACAAGAGAAGCACTAAGTCAGCAATTTCATGAAAAACATCTCACTGCATATGATGAATTAGTGATACTAGGTGGAAAGAAATATCGAAAGGTGATCGATCCGTTATTACTTCCTCATCAGACAGCGATTTATCCGCTGGCTCCATATAAAGGAATTGGCTATATGCTTCAGGCGTTAAAGCAAGCCGTTGAGACAAAAGTAGAACTTCCGCCGCATATTTAACGTATTCACATCTACCGGTAAGCAGGGTTTTGATCATTAAAAAGAGAATGAATGAAGTAGCGATGCTGATTGTTTCATATCTTTTCAGCAGCCACTTGGATGTCCGCATCGCTTATTAGAGTGGCTATATGAAAAAGGGGGCGTATGAACATGACAACCATCTATTTAGCTGGTGATTCAACCGTTTCATCTTATCCAGATCGTCCTGTTCAAGGAGGGTGGGGAGAGTTTTTACATCGCTACACAGCGCAGGGTGTGAGCGTCGACAACCGCGCAATCGGTGGAAGAAGCTCAAAAACATTCATTGAAGAAGGACGGCTTGATAAAATATTGGCTGACATTCAGCCTGGGGACTGGCTGTTTACACAAATGGGGCACAATGATGCTTCAACGGAGAAGCCCGAACGGCATACAGATCCTTTCACAACGTATAAAAGCTATTTGTCTCAATATATTCACGGAGCAAGAGCGAAAGGAGCTACACCGCTTTTATTAACGCCAGTCGGCCGCTTTCATGAAAAAGACGGAGAATATATCAACGATTTCCCTGATTACTGTGCCGCGATGAAAGAACTAGCTGATGAAGAAGAAGTCCTTCTTGTAGATTTAAATACGGCAAGCCTTCAGTTTTATCAAATTTCCGGCATAGAGAAAACGACTTCTTATTTTATGCTGTCAACAGGCATAGAGGATCGCACGCACTTTACAAAAGAAGGAGCAGATGCGATTGCAAGGCTTGTTTCGCTGGAATTAAAGGACCTTGGATTAACGATTGTGTGATGGATGACAGGACGAGAAAGTGCTCGTCCTGTTCTTTTTATAGAAAGCTATTGATTCCCTTCGCTAGAGTAGACTACAATAGATACATATGATAATGAGAATCAATATCAATGATAAATAGATCATTCAATGAAAAAACGGAGGGACTCAAATGACAGATCAGCTTGAATTGTTTGACGTCACCATTATTGGCGGCGGTCCAGCAGGAATGTACACCGCCTTTTATAGTGGGATGCGGGATTTAAAGACGAAGGTACTGGAGTATAACGAAAGCCTTGGCGGAAAAATCCTCCTATATCCTGAAAAAGTCATTTGGGATGTGGGCGGTTTGCCGCCAACAAGAGGTGAACAGCTGATTCAGCAGCTAGAAACACAGGCGAAAACATTTGAACCAGAGATTGCGTTGAATCAAAAAATCACGCAATTCGAGCGGGATGAGAATGGTCATATCCTGCTGACGGCTGAAAATGGCGATCGTCATTTGACAAAGACCCTCATCTTAGCCATGGGTCACGGAATTCCAGTTCAGCGAAAACTTGAAATCGAGCATGCAGACCGTTATGAAGTAACAAACCTTTATTACACCGTGCAGGAGCTAAAGACGTTTGCAGGAAAGCGGGTGGTCATCTCTGGAGGAGGAGACTCAGCTGTTGATTGGGCCAATGCCCTCGTTCCAATTGCTGAAAGTGTGACCGTTGTGCATCGTCGTGATATGTTTGGCGGACATGAAAAAAACGTCGCCAACATGAAAGCATCCAGTGCTCGCATTCTCACACCGCATGAACTCACAGAGCTTCATGGTCAAGGTGACAAAATTGAAGCCGTCACCATTCAGCACTTAGAAACAGGCGACATCGAACGAATCGAAACCGATGCTGTCATCGTCAACCATGGCATGAAAGGTGATTTAAGTGTTCTATCAGAATGGGGACTGAAGCAAGGTGAGTGGGGACTCATCGAGGTCAATGAAAAGATGGAAACCAATTTACCTGGCGTCTATGCAGTTGGCGACTTATGCACACATAAAAGTAAAGTGCGTTTAATTGCCGGTACGTTCGTTGATGGAGTCAATGCACTCAATAGCGCAAAGTTATACATCGAACCAGAAGCAGAAAAAGTAGCGTACGTGTCTTCACATAATGAACGCTTTAAAGAGAAAAACAAAGAATTACAAACGGCTGGAGCGCGATAATCACCATTCAGTCAGACATTGAAGTGCTAAAATGGTTTATTTTAGCACTTTTTTATATGGAAGGAGAAAGAGAAAATGACCGCCTATACTCATACAATTCTTCGCATGAAAGAAAGCAGTAAACGATCTCTTTCTGTGAAACAAACGGACTCATGGCAAACATCTTCACTGATGTTCTTGACTACGGACGGTTCGGTGAGACTTGACATGGAAGGAATTCGATATGAGCTAAACGCCAAAGACAGTGTGTTGATCCGCTCAGGAATAGATGTCATGGTTGAATCTTTATCCAGCAAGCAAGTAGTGATCTATACGGTCACATTTGACCAATTCACTCTGGCACATGATGCACAAAATGAATTGGTCTATAAGGTGAATCATGATCATCTCCCTGATAACGGGGAAGTGGTGAAAGGCTCTGCCGTCCTTTTTTCTTACATCAAACAAATACAGGCGAGCCAAATCATACAAGAACAGGCGAAATGGCTGGAAGAAATCATGTTCATTTTCCGCAAACAATCCAAGCCATACAACGAAAAAGTGCATTATTCGATTAACATGATCTTGCAGTATATGGCTGAGCATTATGATCAAAAACTAACAAGAAAAGACTTAGCTCATAAGATGGGGTTTCATGAGAGTTACTTTTCTACCTTTTTCAAACAAAGTATGGGAATGAGTGTGACAGAATACATTGCACAAATTCGAATAGACGAAGCCAAAAAACGTCTTTTGCAAACAGACGATCAAATTCAAATCATAGCACGGCAAGTCGGGTATGCAGACAGTTTATATTTCAGCAGGAAGTTCCGTCAAAAAACAGGAAGAACGCCCAGTCAGTTTAGAATGAACCGAAGACCAGAGCGGATTGCGGCTTTTCAATTTGTCGGGTCATTGGTCGCAATAGGCATTGAGCCTGTTTGTATTGACGAAGAAACCGATCTCCATTCAGATATACTCAAAGAACAACTGGCCGGTTCGCTCGTCATAAATGAACACACGCCTGATGACGTCTTCAAATCACTTCAATTAGATGTCATCATCGTCCCTAACTATTACTATTCAAAACCTGCATTGATCAAGCGGTTGGAGCGGATCGCACCAGTTCTTGTTCTGCCATACGCCGGTCATCATGCTGTACAAGATGTACTGTCTATAGGACGCCTTTTAGGAAGAGAAAATGAGGCAAACGATTGGGTGAAACGATTTGAACAGCTTAGTCACAAGGCAAGACACACCCTGTCTTCCTTTAGAGAAAAAGGCGAGACCGTTGCGATCTATGAAATGAGAGGACATGACAAAGTGTATATGTGGTCCTATGAGGCAAGAGGGGCCTTCTATCTTTACGAAACGCTTGGCTTAAAACCTCCAAAAGCCATTTTAGAAGAAGTTCTTCTTCCTAATCAACATACAGTCATTCCTTTAGAGAGACTTGGAGAATACGAGGCGGATCATATGTTTTTTATTGTCTCTGACCAATATGGGTGGTATAAGCAAATGGACAAGCGAATGGAAGAAAGTGATGTTCTTCGTCAATTATCGGCTGTGAAAAATGGTACCTTTTATCCAGTAAAACTGGAGGAGTTTCGATTTGATGAAGGAGAGCGTGCACTTCTTTTGATGGACCGGTTTGTCTCTCAATTGACACAGCCAGCCTATCCAACAATTGTCCATATGTAAGTTGCGAGAATCCTCCATAGACCACTACGGGTGAGGTTGATAGAATACATGAGACTAGTAATTGATAACTATTCTCATTTGTAGTGGCGAAAATGAAGGAGGAATATGGAGATGAAAAAGACGTATTGGATATGTGCTGTCATTCTTCTAATGATATTGACGGCTTGTGGCAATAAAGAACAAGCCAAAACAGCAGAATCAAAGCAAGAAACGAAAACGGTTGAAACAGTGAAAGGAAAGATAGAGATTCCAGCTGAACCTAAACGAATTCTTGTAGATGGATATTTAGGGAGTGTGATTGCACTTGACGTTCAGCCTGTGGGATCGACCACGCAGGATTTAAAGAACGTACACTTAAAGGGCAAGATAAAAGGAATAGAGGACATCAGTGACGAGCGTTCAGCTGAAAAAGCACTTAGCTTAAAGCCTGATCTGATTATCACAGCGGTACAGGATGAAAAAGTCTATGATGTGTACAAAAAAATAGCCCCTACCATCGTGTATCCTTACGGTTCTTTCAAAGATGCACATGAAGAATTAACGACGCTGGCAAAAATTTTAAATAAAGAAGAGGAAGGAAAAGCATTCCTCACCGCCTTCGATCAACGAATTGAGGCTGCTAGGAAAAAAGTGAAGTCTGCTTTAAAAGAGAATGAAACGGTCTCGATCATGGGTGCTTTTAAAAATGATGTCTATGTATATGGTAACGGAATTTATCGAGGCGGGCAGGCATTATATCAGCAATTACAGGTAAACCCGCCAAAACAGGTCAGAGATACAATTTTAAAAAGTAAGACAGGGTATGAAGTCATTTCGTATGAAACCCTTCCTGAATATGCAGGAGATTACATTTTCATTGATGAAAGCAACGGCGGAACATTTGATAAAAACAATTCTATTTGGAAGAGTCTAGAATCTGTCAAAAAAGAGCAGACCTATCAAATGGATACAGAGTTCTTCTGGCCTTACGATCCGATTGCAGTAGCCAATCAAGCGGAAGAGTTTGCTGACATATTGACAGAAATGTCTGATCGGTAGGAGGTCTGTCAATTGTTAAAGCGTTTCTTCTCATACTACAAACCATATATGGGGCTGTTTATATTAGATTTTTCCTGTGCGGTACTGGCAGCCTTACTCGAATTATCCTTTCCCCTTGCCATCAGTAAAGTGATGGACGATTTACTGCCAAATGGTGATTGGAATGCCATTTGGTTTTGGGGCATTCTGCTCCTCGTTTTATACGTGATCAGTTCTACGATGCATTATGTCGTCACCTATTTTGGGCACAAATTAGGCATTAATATAGAAACGGATATGAGGAATCAGCTATTTTCTCATGTACAAAGAATGTCCTTTCGCTTCTTTGACAAAAAGAAAACGGGAAAACTCGTGTCCCGTATGACAAATGATTTAATGGATATTGGAGAAATCGCGCATCATGGCCCGGAGGATTTATTTATCGCGATCATGACACTCACGGGTGCCTTTGGCTTGATGCTGTCGATTAATTGGCAGCTGGCAGTTCTCACATTTATTGTCGTTCCATTCTTGATCGGATTATCCGTCTACTTTACGAAAAAAATGTCTGCTGCTTTTGATAAAATGTTCTCGAGTATTGGTCAATTCCATTCACGTGTGGAAAACAATATTAGTGGCATACGTGTTGTGAAAGCATTCGGAAATGAATCACATGAAATGGACCGATTTATTGAACATAACGAGCAATTTAGAAAGACAAAGCTAACCACATATCAAATGATGGCTGTGCATACCGCTGTCAGTCATTTTCTTATTAAGAGTGTGACAGTGTTTGGCCTTGTATGCGGCGCATGGTTTGTGCTGCAAAAAAATATGACGTATGGGGAATTTGTATCATTTGTGCTATTAACAGGCATCTTCTTAGGACCCATTCAACAAATCAATGCAGTCATTGAAATGTATCCAAAAGGTGCAGCGAGCTTTAAACGATTTGCATCACTCATCGATCAATCGCCAGATGAAAAGGATGCGGATGATGCCATTGAAGTTGATCAGTTAAATGGGGATATCGTTTTTGATCACGTGTCTTTTCAATATGAATCAGACAAACCGGTTCTTCATGACATCAATCTTGAGGTGAAACAAGGAGAGACCATTGCGGTCGTAGGTCCCTCTGGTGCTGGGAAATCGACGCTTTGCAGTTTGCTGCCACGTTTTTACGAATGGCAGGAGGGTACCATTACAATTGATGGCATAGAGACAAGAAAGATGACACTGCCTTCGCTGCGGAGACAAATTGGTGTCGTCCAGCAAGATATTTATTTATTCCATGGGACCATTCGAGAAAACATTTTATACGGAAAACTCGATGCATCTGATGAAGAAGTGTGGCAGGCAGTGGAGAAAGCCCAACTGAAGGATCTTGTAAATAGCTTGCCAAATGGGCTTGATACGATCATCGGTGAACGCGGAATGATGTTATCTGGCGGACAAAAACAGCGTATCTCCATTGCACGTATTTTCCTTAAAAATCCGCCAATTTTTATTTTAGATGAAGCCACATCTTCTCTGGATACGGAGACAGAATCCTTTATTCAGGGCTCACTTGAAGAACTATCTGAAGGACGAACCACGTTTATTATTGCGCATCGCCTAGCGACCATCCAGCATGCTGACCGGATTGTGGTTTTAACAAAAGAGGGTATCAAGGAGCAAGGCAGGCATGAAGACCTGCTGGAAATGGACGGCATGTACCGGCGTTTGTATGAAACACAGTTTAGAATGTAAAAGAGGAAAAGCCGGCATATTGCCGGCTTTTTAGCGTGTGATCATCATCCGACCTTTAACTGCGGGGGGCAAATAACATCACACTGACACCAGCTAAACAGATCAAAGCACCCATCCAGTCATAGAAATCAGGGGTTTTGCGATCGACCCACCAGCCCCAAAACACAGCGAGAACGACAAAAACACCGCCATAGGCCGCATAAACCCGCCCAAAGGTCGGGAACTGCTGGAATGTAGGGATGACGCCGTAAGCGACCAAGATGAGGCTACCTGCGATTCCGTAGCTGACGGGTTTTGCTTCACGCAGCCACAGCCAGACAAGGTAACCGCCACCTATTTCAGCCAGACCAGCTAATAAAAAAAGAACAATCGTTACAATCATTTACGGACACTCCAGTTCTCCTGTTTCGTTCTATTATGACATGATGAAAGGATGTGTTCTACCTGATGTAAATTGAGAGCCTGACGAGAGTTTGCTAAAATCAACTGAACAGTGAATGAAACACATGCATTCTTGACTTTCCTTGAGGCGGGTGATCCAAATGGTCAATCCATCCGTTTAGTAAGTACATTCTCATGAGGAACACATTTCCTTTTTCAGCGCTCTTTTTTTCTCCTTGAAAAAAGAGTAAAGTACAAAGGAGGCTTATCTCAGCAATTTGAGTGATGAGCCATACGTGAAGATTTCATGATGAATGCATAATGCTCTTTCTCATGAAAAAGGAAGGAGATGACCATGGACACACTGAAGGATTTTGAGCTGTATCACAAGATCAAACATGATCGACACAAGCCCTCGCTTGAAATATTGTACGATCGCTATGAACGTGTGTTATATTCGTTTATTTATAAAATGACTGGAAACCGTGAGCTGGCGGAGGAAGTGCTTCAAGAAGTCTTTATCAAGCTCTGGCGCGGCATAGGAGAATATAATACAGATAAAGGGAAATTTTCCTCATGGTTATTTATGATGTCACGAAACACGGCAATCGATCTATTAAGGAAACACCGAAATGAAACAGCTCTTGAAGATGAGCATATTGAATACTTGGCAGATCATCAAGAAGATGTGTCAAAAGAAGTAGAATGGAACGAAGAAAAACAAATCATACGTGAAGCAGTATCAACATTGTCGAAAGAACAGCAAACCATCATCGAAGATGTCTATTTTAAAGGAATGACACAAAAGAGCATTGCGGAAAAACTTGGCATTCCTATTGGAACGGTGAAGGGAAGAGTTCGATTGTCATTGAAGCATTTACGAACGAAACTGTCTCGCGGAGGAAAGGAGGAAGAGGCATGACTCAGTGTAAACATCAAGTCATTGATTACTTTAACGGGCATTTACAAGGAGAAGAAAAGGCGCAGTTTGAAGAGCACATCAAACATTGCTCGGATTGCAAAGAAGAGCTTGAAGAACTGACATCGCTCATGTCTGATATTCCGTTTCTAGCAGAGGACGAAACGCCTCCCGCAGGGATGAAAGACCGCATTTTATCCAGGGTATTTGAAGAAGAGATACGAGAGACAACAATCGCTGCAACATCGAACCCGCCTCAAGATCTCAAAATGGTTCGTGATGCAAATGAGATGAAACCGCCAATGAAGAAAAAAAATCAATGGCTTTTGCCTCTCGTTGCCGCACTGCTTCTCATTTCTGCAGCTGGGAACGTGTATTTCTTAACAAATGGAACAGATCAAGCAGAAGAATCTATCAAAGTTGTTGCGACAAAATCACTGGCATCTGCCGAATCAGCAAAAACAACGGGTGCTTTTTCAGTGATTGAGCATCACGGCAAAAAAGAGCTTGTCGTGAGTGCCGACGGATTAAAAGATCAGCTTGATTCATCAGCTGTTTATCAAGTATGGCTCATTAAAGGAGATCAGCCTGTTCCGGCCGGTGCCTTTAAAACAGATAGCAAAGGGGAGGGCACCGTCACCTATGCGTTATCTGAAAAAGAAGCAAACGAATCATGGGATACTGTGGCTGTCACCCTTGAACCAAAAAAGGATAACAAGCTTCCGCAAGGTCCTGTCGTACTGAGTGCTGCATTTTAAGCTTGATTCATGAAGGATGCCTTTTTCAGGGCATCCTTTTTTGATATGCAGAAGGAACCTTATGACAAATGAGACGTACTACATATAGAGGTGAGACACATGCAGCGATACATAGAAAAACAACTATTTCTCTTATCAGCTAGACACGTATTTACCGCATTTTATTTTTTGGTGATCCCTTTCATTATAAAAGACCTTTTTGAATCAACTCCTTTATTGATGGTCATGATCGCTCTTTTTATCATTCATCATCTAGTGACAAGTATCGTATGGTTTTATAAATCGAGAAACATTCGAAAGCGCCAATCAGGTGACCTAACCAAACGGGGACATCTCGTTGTCCAGATCGTGCAGAGGCTCGAACAGCTCATGATGCTCGGTTTTGTGATGTTATTGATCAGTGGATGGATGCAGGGAGACATTGTAACGCTATCATTCACAATTTTTCTGTTCATCGTCGTTTTCTTGCAGCACATTCAGTTTTATTATGTTCAGTACTTTTTTAAATCGAGCGGCTGGTTCACCTATGTCCTCTCTTTACAAAAGGCTCGTCCTTCTTACATCGTGAGGGAACGAAAGGCTTTGAAGAAATCCTAAATGTGCAATCGCTTGCTGACTGATCCATCAGCATCAGAAATGTATGATAAAATGTGGAAAAGAAGCATGGAGAAAGGGAGTGCGAGCGAGTGAAAGCAGTTGGATTATTTGAGTATTTGCCAATTGAGCATAAACAAAGCCTGATCGATCAGGAGGTGGCAAAGCCCAAAGCAGCTGGCAGGGATGTTTTGGTGAAAGTAGAGGCTGTGTCGGTGAATCCAGTGGATACAAAGGTGAGGTCACCGAAGAATCAGAAGGAAGAAGAACTGAAAATTCTTGGCTACGATGCAAGCGGTACGGTGGTGGAAGTGGGCGAAGCGTGTACGTTGTTTCAGCCGGGTGACCACGTCTATTACGCAGGAGATATCACGCGACAAGGCTCAAATAGTGAATACCAGCTTGTGGATGAGAGAATTGTGGCGAAAAAGCCTGCAAATCTCTCTTTTGCCGAAGCAGCTGCCATGCCTCTTACAACAATTACGGCATATGAAGCGCTATTCGACCGAATGCATATGAAGCGGAATGCAGAAGGCTCGACCTTGCTGATCATCGGTGGAGCAGGCGGAGTGGGCTCTATCGCCATTCAACTCGCCAAATTAGCGAAAGCGACTGTGATCGCCACTGCTTCAAGACCTGAAACAAATGAATGGTGTCTCTCATTAGGGGCTGATCATATCATTGACCATCACCAGCCGCTCTTAGCGCAGCTTCAGGAAAAAGGGATTGGCGAAGTGGATTACATTTTATGCTTAAATGATACAGATGGCCATTTCAAAGGGATGGCAGAAGCGATTAAACCTCAAGGGACGATCTGTACCATTGTTGAAAATCAGCAGCATTTAGACATTCAATTACTCAAAAATAAAAGTGCTGCATTTGTATGGGAATTCATGTTCACACGGCCGATGTACAAAACATCGGATATGATGAAGCAGCACGAGCTTTTAAAAGAAGCGAGTACATTATTTGAAGAGAAGAAGTTAAAACATACATTAACAAAGGTGCTCAGCCCCATCAATGCCGCCAATTTGAAGCAGGCACATCAAACACTTGAGCAAGGGAAGATGATAGGTAAATTTGTTCTAGAAGGATTTTAAGGAGGGGCAGTAGATGACATCATTACAATATCCGATTGGCTTATATGAACCGGTGGAACAACAAACGAAAAAGCAGCTGGAGGCATGGATTGATGAGCTGGCACTCATTCCTCAAAAGTATGAAGAGGCAGTTGTCCCATTGACAAATGATCAGCTGGATACCCCATATCGGTCAGGAGGATGGACCGTTCGTCAGCTCATTCACCATGTAGCGGACAGCCATCTGAACGCCTACTTGCGATTTAAACTTGCGCTGACAGAAGAAACACCGCACATACGTCCATATGATCAGGAGGCATTTGCTTCACTTCCTGACAGTAAGGCGTCTATCAGCCTATCGCTGCCGTTAATCAGCAGTCTACATCGCCGGTGGGTCACATTACTTCGCGAGATGACAGAGGAAGATTTCAACGCTGCATATTACCATCCAGCCGATCAACAAACGGTGTCCTTATATGATGCAACAGGAATGTACGTCTGGCATTCACAGCATCATCTCGCCCATATCACGGAATTAATCAAAAGAAATCAGTGGAAGTAAAGGAGTCAACACATGTCTAGTAGAAGAATTGTCGGCGCTATGTTTATCTGCATGGCGGCATTGTTTTATATAGCAAAATTCGTTTTGTTTGAGATTCGTTATGGTGGAAATGTAGGCGCAGAAAGAACAATCGAGGAACTGGAAGATATACTCCCAGGCGGTACGTGGATCAGCATCATTTTTCTCATTATCGGTTTAGGTTATCTTTTGTGGGATGACCGGGAAGTCATTCGTCAATATCTTTTCACCCCAGATAAACAAGAAAAAGAAGAAATAAAAAAGACGGACTTCAAGTGACCGTCTTTTTTCCTTTTTTAGCCACGTTCAGGACGAAGTGCTTTTTCTAAAATAGCTAGACCTTCATTAACTTTTTCTTTTTCCTCGTCATTGAGCCGTTGCAGGGAATTTTTAATTTTTTCATGCCCTTTTTGATAAATACTTCTGAAAATATTTTTCGCTTCCTCTGTCAATTCTACGACAATGATTCGACGGTCACGCTCAGAATGCTTTCGTTCCACAAAGTTCGATTGTTCTAACCGATCAAGCAGCCCTGTCATATTGGACAAAGAAGCCCCCATTTTTTCAGCAATTTCGGACACCTTAAGAGAGCCATGGTTATTGAGCAGCATGAGCACTTTCATTTGAGGCATACTCATATCAAGCTTCATCCATTCAGAAACATCTCCAAGTCCTGCAGCAGTGAGCACTTTCATATACAGCACCCATGTCTTTTTTTCCTCAGGAGATAGGATTTCCTCTTTTAGTACGGTGGTGTCATGAATATTATATTCCACGCTTGTTCACTTCCTTTAAGCGGCTCTTTTCTTTATATTACTGATTTTTACTTCTAATTGAAAGTATCATGAAGCTTTTGAATGTTAAACTGCATGAATTAAGTGGTATTTGTTGTATAATAATGGTCAGTTGAAATTAATGAAGCAACTTAGAAAGTTGGGAAAAACATGTGGAACAAAAAAACGGGTATGACGATCTTAAAAATGCTCTTTCCGATCGTGATCATCCTTGTCTTAATTTTTGTCGCCAAGCAGGAGCTGAGCGGCCTTTCCATTAAAAAGACGTTTTATATTATTGACAGCTTGAATCGAATGGACTTGTTTATTCTTGTCTTTCTTGGACTTGTCGCTGTTTTATCCATGTCCTTATATGATTTTATTTTAAGAAAAAGCCTTGATATGCCCATCAGCGGCTGGAAAACGATCCGAATTTCTTGGATCGCCAACTCCTTTAACAGTGTACTTGGATTCGGTGGTTTATCAGGAGCAGGGCTTAGAACGCTTCTATACAAGGAATACATAACCGATACGAAAAAACTGCTGAAAGGCATAGCCCTTTTAACATCCTCCGTTCTGCTAGGCTTATCTATTTTCAGTGATTTGATTTTAGTTAGGGTCCTGCCAGTTGAAAGTATTATTAGTCAGGAGCCGTGGTTATGGGCATTTGTCATTATTTTTGCTTGTATTGTGCCCATTTACATCATCATGGCGTCCATTCGAAAAAGCTCGATTGAGAGCGGTGAAAACGGACTGAAGCACCCAATCTATGCTTATATTGGTGCATCGTTTTTAGAGTGGCTGGCAGCTGGTCTTGTCATGTACATGGCTGTTGTCTCTATGGGGATGAACGTTGATGTCCGTATTGTATTAGGCGTCTTTGCGATTGCGTCAATCGGCGGTTTAATCAGTATGGTTCCGGGCGGATTTGGTTCGTTTGATCTGATCTTTTTACTCAGTATGCAATACATTGGGTTTGATAAAGAGATGGTACTGACAGCCCTTGTATTGTACCGCTTCGTTTACTCCATTTTCCCGTTTATTCTTGGACTCTGTCTAGCGGCATACGATTTAACTGGAACAACACTCAGGCGTCTTGAAGGCAATCCGAGAATGGCGCCTGCTATTGAAACAACGAACGTCTTAATTGTTTTGCACCGAGCGCTACTCATCCGTTTATTGTACGGATCTTTGTCCATTTTAACGTTTGGAAGCGGTTTGCTCATTATGGCTTCCGTTGTGCTTCCTGTTGATCGTTTAGGTGTGATCACAACCATTCCACGCTTTTTGTTATCAGGATTTAATGGTCTTTCTTTAATGTTCGGGATCATTTTAATGATTTTGTCCATTGAAGTGTATAAAAGAACAAAACGGTCTTATCTATTGACAATGATTGCCCTAGCAGGCGGCTTTGTGTTTACTTTACTAAAAGGGTTTAACCTAAGTTTGATCTTTATATTGCCGGTCATCATGGTGGTATTTTTCTCGCTTCGAAATCAATTTGTGAAGCAGCAGGCGCCTTATTCTTTGAATCAGTTTGTGGCCGCCGCCGCCGGATATTTACTCGTGTTGTTTAACTATAATGTCATTGGAAACTTCATTTGGATGAAAATTGGTCATTTCTTAAGCAAGGACTATTTGGTTCATAATGAACGGCATATCACGATGACCAGTATGATTGCTTTAATTGGCGTCCCTCTTTTCTTTTTCATTAGCAAATTGATTTTTAACAAAAAAGCAGTTCCAATCGGCGAAGAAGCCGATGAAGAAAAATTAAAAACTTTTCTCGAAGAAAAGGGAGGAAATGCTCTTAGTCATCTAGGTTTTTTGGGAGACAAAAAACTGTTTTTCTCAAGTGATGGAGAGGCGATGCTTCAGTTTGGCCGGATTGGCCGCTGCGTTATTGTGCTTGGAGATCCTTCTGGGCGTAGAGCCTCTTATCCGCTTGTACTGGAAGAATTTTTGGAGCAGACAGAAAAAGCAGGCTATCGTGTCGCTTTTTATCAAGTAGAACGTGAAGGAATGGCGCTTTATCATGACCTAGGTTTTCACTTCTTTAAGCTTGGGGAAGAAGCCATGGTCGATTTAGAAACGTTCTCTTTGTCAGGAAAGAAAAAATCAAACTTACGGGCTGTTGCAAATAAATTTGAACGAGAAGGCTATACGTTTGAAATGCTGGAGCCGCCCTTTTCAGAGGAATTGATCTCAACCTTAAAACAAATCTCTGACAGCTGGCTGGGCAAGAAAAAAGAAAAAGGATTTTCATTAGGCTATTTCCATGAAGACTACCTTCAAAAAGCACCGATTGCGATTTTAAAGGATGAACAAGGGCAGATCATATCTTTTGTGTCCTTAATGCCGATGTATCAAAAAGGAGAGATATCCATCGACCTCATGCGTCATATGCATGATGCACCGAACGGGATGATGGATGCACTCTTTATCCACCTTTTTCAATGGGCGAAAGAAAAAGGCTACACATCCTTTAACATGGGAATGGCGCCATTATCGAATGTTGGCACGTTCCACCAGTCCTTTCTGACAGAACGTTTGGCGAGTGTCATCTTCAATAACGTCAGATATATGTATAGTTTCAGCGGCTTACGGTCGTTTAAACAGAAATATAAACCAGAATGGCGCGGAAAATATTTAGCGTATAAAAAGAATACATCACTGCCTGTCACAATGGTGCTCGTCACTAAGCTGATAGGAATGGACCCAAATCGAAAACGGCGTCCATAAGTCCAAAGAACCTTTACCTTTCACTAGGTGAAGGTTTTTTTAGACAAAAGAATAGCAAAAGTGGTAAAGTTGAAGGGTAAGGGGGATGTTCACATGACACTAAATGAATGGTTTACAAAGGGATTAGCTGAACGTACATATGTACACAACATGGAGAAAAACCGTGAAAACTTACTCACGGTGTACAACCAGTACGCAATTCATCAAAAGGAAAAAGAGCTGCTTCAAAAACTTCAAAAGAAAAAACTGAGAGCGCTTGTGATCACGGCAGATTGGTGCGGCGATGCGATGGTCAATGTACCTATTTTCATGCGTATTGCAAATGAAGCACTGATTGATGCGCGCTATTTCATTCGGGACGAGCACCTAGACCTGATGGATCAGTATTTAACGAACGGGACCGCAAGATCTATTCCGATTATCGTCATTATTGATCAGGACGGGAAAGAAGTGGGGAAATGGGGACCTCGCTCAGCAGAAGCTCAGCGCTTTGTCGACGAGAAAAAGCCGGATAAAGATGCACCCGATTTTGAGGAAGCATTTAAAGTGTTTGCGAAAGAAGCCGCACATCACTATACGACAGATCGTTACTTATGGAAAGATATTGAGAAAGAAATAGTAGAAGTTTTGGCAAAAATATAAACCAAAAGACTACTTCGCCGCAATGGGAAGTAGTCTTTTTTTATCTTGTTTTTGCGTTTCACCTACAAAACACCGCATAAAGATGTAGAAAAACCGCAGAATTCTATCAAATACCGCAGAAAACCGCAAAGCATCACGATTTTCCCAACCACTTTTAGTTGAAAAACCTCATATATGCCATGAAATCAGCTATTTTGCCCTTATCTAAAGGCTCATATAACGCACATCGGATGGCTTTTTCCCAATACAAGAGGCCCAGCAACTATAGTAATCTAGTTGTAATCTCCTTTGAACGAACTAAAAAAATAAATGAAGGAAAAGGGCTGGCGATCAATTTATGAAAAAAATCATCTATCTCGATCAAGAAAAAAAGAAGCTCGCTGAATCAAAGAAAAGAGAACAGCGTTCCATCAAATCACTCAGACTGCTTGTGTTTTATGACGGACAAAGTCCTTCATGTGCAAAAGCAATTGACCTGTTGAAATCACTCGATTGGAAAAACCGAATTCACTTTGAATCATTTAGACACTCACAGCTGCTGAGACTGAATAAAATTAGTGAAGAGAAGGCAGAGAAACGAATCGTGTCTATTTCCTTAGCGAAAAATCAAAAAAACTCAGGGATTTATACTTGGCTGAGAATGGCTTGTCACATCCCTGCATTATGGGGAACGGTCCCATTCATTGTACTCAGCATTTGGCTTGGCTTTGGGCAGCATGCTTACGATTATTTTGCGAGAAAACGGTACATTCATTCTGTCGAACAAGTCACCCGTCCCGATACAGATCAACAAAAAACCATCTAATCATAGAAAAAGCATGACCTTCGATCGGCAGAAGGTCATGCTTTTTTGTAATATGGGATAAATGATGCTAAGTGATCAAGCAGCTTCGTTGTGTAAGACATATATGCACGCTTATCAAGCTCAGAAGCCGCATAGGAAAGTAAGGTTCTAAGAGCAAACAAGTACTCATTGTGGAGCTGATTGTGTTCAAAGTAAGGAATCGCTGCTTCTACTAAATAAGTTTTCAAATCATGAGGATTCTCTTCAATCATCAATTTATAGATTTTAATCATATATAAACAGTTTGGTTGAATACGAGGCTGTTTGAGCAGCTCGTGTATGTATGGAAGCGCCTTTTTGCGATCATATTCCGCATACAATGTCGCGATTTCATAGAGCGTTTCACAGTAACGATCTTCTATCTGTTCTTGATTAAAATAATTGAGTGAATCTAGTAAATAAGGCACAGCGGATGAGAAATCTCCTTGGCGTTTTAAGAGAACCCCGTAATAAAAATAAGCTGTCATCTTAATATAAGCATCAGGGTGAAGCGACGTGTGTAAAATCACTTCTTTTAAATATCTTTTAGCTGTTTGAAAGGCCTTTAATTCCAGTGAGATGACCCCATGAATGAGTGTACAATGAATGACCCGCTTGAAATTATTTTTTTGTCTATACAAATCCATTGCTTGATGTGTGGCCTCAAGCGCATCACCGAGATGCCCCATAGCTCCAAGTGCTTTTGCATAGTGATAATACAGGTCGCTCTGTTCAACAGAAGCGTAAGAAAAGCAGCTTTCAAGTCTTTTCAATCCTTCTTCAAGCTGACCGATTTTAATCTGGTGGATGCCATCTAGATATTCAAACGTTTCTTTTTCTGTGTCAATAAAGGTTTTTTCAAACTTCTTAAGCACGCGGTGCGTTTTTAAGGCAAGCTGCTGTTTTTCTGTTAATAAATAAAATTGAAATAAGGACAAATGATACTGAATCCCTAAATCTAGCGAAAAGAACTGTTCCTCGTGATGAATGATCATTTCTGCATTTTGCTCTGCTTGATCGAGCGCATAGAAATACATGTTCATCTGAAACTCATCGAGTAATGACAACAGATGACGCGCCTTTTGCGACAGCGTTTCTTGACTAATTCCAAGCCGTTCAAGCAAAAGATTGATCGTATCTTGATTGGCCTCTTTTGAGCCATTTTCAATTTTACTTAAATGAGAGACAGAACAAATTCCTTCTGCCAACTCCGATTGGGTCATATTTTGTTTATAACGATAGAGTTTGATGATTTGCCCAATATTGATTTTCATTCCATCCAGAAGCCTCCCTTCCAATCATGGGTTGAAAGCTTTTTGAAAAAATAGCCGCATGAGACAAAGTGGAAATACCTGAAATCATTTCATCATCTTGGCCTTTTTCTCAAAATTTGTTTAAAACGTAATATGATTGTAACATTACTTGAAAAAGGCAAACAACTTTTTAGCAGAGAGGTGAGGTCTTATTTGCAAACAGCACATGATCATGTTTATAATGTGAATGAGAATCAATTTCAATTAAGGTTGATTGAAAGGATGACATATATGCCAGAAACAAAACAACAAACAGAAGCGTTAACGGTTCGAGACGCTGTCAGATATAGACGATCCATTCGAAAATTCAAAGAAACGCCGGTGAGCATTGAACAGCTTCAGCCATTATTAGAGGACGCAGTCTATGCACCCAATCATAAAATCACGGAACCTTGGCGTTTTTTATATGCAGTGACGGATGAAGCGAAAGAGGTATTTGTTGAGCGGTTTATTGCTTTCTTTAAACGCAACAATCCAGACGCAAAAGAAGAAAAGATTAATCAGTACAGAGATTATTTTTCTAAAGTACCAGCACTTTTACTTGTTGTTCTAAAAGAAGACGAAAATCCAGTTGTGAGAAATGATGATTTTGCCGCTGTGAGTGCGCTCATTCAAAACTTCCAGCTGCTGGCTTGGGATCAAGGAATCGGTATGGTATGGAAGAGCGGCCGTATCTTATACGACAAAGGGTTTCAACAGGATATGGGATTAAAGGAAAACGAACGCTTTGCCGCGATTCTTCACATCGGTTATCCAGAAGAGGTGCCTGAGGAAAAGTCACGTCAGAAGGCATCAAGCCTGCTAACTGAAATCAAATAAAAACAGACCTTTTGATAGGGTCTGTTTTTTTTTACTTATTGTTTTTTGGCACGCTGATCGGCTGCTTTCATACGTGCCATCGCTTTTACGTCATTCGGATCTGCAAGTTCTTTGGAAAATTCAACATATTCGCCATCCGTCTCTTGTGCCGCAAGCTGGTGGTTGGATTTTTTGTGTTGGTCTTTTTTCAAAGCTTTTCCCTCCTTTACAAGATCACTTTAGTTATGTGCTTGTAAAAGAGGAATATCCGTTTTATTTGTTTCTTTTTTCTGCTGCTCTTTCCGCTTTTTTGAATTCCTGTTGATACAGAACTTCCTGGGTTTTCTTCAGTTTTGAAGTCGGCTGGTGTTCTTTTTTCTTCATCAAAATCGCCCCCTCATCTCATTTTTAATAGGATGGGTGTTTTTGACAAAATTTATTCCTCTGAATGCAAAATCGCTTCTTTTAGCTCAGGGTGTAAAAATTCATAAGAAGAAAGCAGTGCCTTTTTCGGCAGAGCACGTTGGCCTTCTAATACAAGCAATGACATGTCGCCAAGTGCGGTTTTGATGACAAAGGACGGCACCTTCAGCCAGTGAGGGCGATGAAGGGTAGATGCAATGGTTTGCCCCAGCTGCTTCATTTGAACAGGATTTGGAGATGTGACATTGAGTGGACCTGATATGTGTTCATGTTGAATGGCATACGCAATGAGATGTGCTACATCCTCCACGTGAACCCAAGATACCCATTGCGAGCCAGAGCCAATCGTTCCACCGGCAAACAGCTTGTATGGCAAGGTCATAAGAGGAAGTGTGCCTTTTTCTCCTAGCACTACCCCAAAGCGTGTATAAACCGTGCGAATACCGAGCGCCTCAATTTTTTGCCCTTCAGCTTCCCAAAGTTTAGATGTATGACTTAAAAAGTCTGTATCGGCTGGAGGGGCCTCCTCCGTAAAGTCTTCTGTCTTGGAAGTGCCGTAGATACCGACAGCACTTGCTTGAATGAGCACAGATGGTTTCGATTCCTGCGCTTCTATAATGCGTCTCACTTCTTGTGTGGATTGAAGACGACTGGAGAGAATGCCTTTTTTTGCTTTGTCCGTCCAGCGTGTGAAAATGGATTTTCCAGCAAGGTTAATCCATACATCAATCGCAGGCAATTCATGTTCAGGCTTAGCACCTTCTGTCAGCCACTGCACATAGTGTAAATGATTTTGTTCGGATTCCTTTGGATTTCTTGTTAAAATATATAGATGATGTCCTTCAGCTGCGAGCACCTTTGTGACATGCTGGCCGATAAACCCGGTTCCTCCGGTAATGGCGATATTCAATTGACATCTTCTCCTCTCATATACATACCTATATCTTTCACGATTTTGAATCAGAAGAAACATCCTGACTGTTTGAAAAAAGGAGTGATCACAGGATGCCCTATATTACGAAAATCTCTGCTCAGAAAAACAATACAGAACGCGTGAACATCTTTCTTGATGAAAAGTACGCTTTTAGCGTTGATCTAGATGTGCTCGTCCAGCATGATTTGAAAAAGGGAAAAGAGCTGGACGAAGCCGATATCATAGAGATTCAATTCGGTGATGCAGTAAAAAAAGGATTTCAGCAGGCCGTCGATTATTTATCGTATCGGATGAGATCAGTGAAAGAAGTCACCGATTATTTGACGAAAAAAGACATACCAGCACCTGCTATTAGTGAAATTATACACAAATTAAAACATTATAAGTATGTAAATGATCTTGAATTTGCAGAAGCATATGTAAGCACCCACCGAAAAACGAATAGCAAAGGCCCGTCAGTGCTAAAAAAAGAATTAAAGCTGAAAGGCATAGACGATGACACCATCGAACAAGCACTATCGCAATATCCAAATGATTTGCAGCTAGAGGAAGCAGTGAAGCAAGTGCAGAAGCTGGTTAAGAAAGAGAAAAACCGGTCCGCAAAAGAAATTGAACAGCGTATCAAATTGCAGCTTCAGCGAAAAGGATTTTCATTTGATATCATTGATAAAGCCCTTCAAGAAGCCTATGATGGACAAGAAGAGGAAAAGGAAGAAGAAGCCCTTCACTATATGCTTGAGAAGGCAAAACGCAAGGTAGGATATGACGGATCATTTGAGAAAAAAATGAAAGTGAAGCAATTCCTTTACCGAAAAGGATTTGATCTTGATACAATTGATCATGTTTTAGACAAAGGGGAATGACAGATGGAAAAACGCTACAGTGAAATGACAGAATACGAATTAAAGCAGGAGATTGCCGCTCTTTCTGAAAAAGCAAGAAAGGCTGAGCAGCTAGGCATTGTGAATGAATATGCCGTGTTGGAGCGGAAAATTGACATGGCGAAAGCCTATTTATTAGATCCAGCTACTATTCAGACGAAAACGACCTATCACATCAAAGATACAGACGAGCAGTTTTATGTGGAGTATTTAAATGGGGTTTTTGCTTGGGGCTACAGAGTATCAGTGCCAAATAAAGAAGATGCCCTGCCGATTTCAATGCTTACGCAAAAGGACTGATCGATAGCCATTTGCTGAGGTAAGAAGAAAAAGGACTGATCCCTAGAGATCAGTCCTTTTCTTTACTTCGAACGTTGTTTACGGACGTTGTTCTGAAGTACGATGTCGTGCTGCGTTTGCTGCGTTTCTCCGTTGACCTGAGAGGCAGAATGTTTAGCATTCGCCCATGGTTGAGGGTAAGCGGTTGTTCTTAATTGAACAAAGTCTTCCATATACGATTTCCCATTTGAACTCATATCTCAAGCACTCCCTTTGGAAAAATTAGCGTTTCCCTGATGCCCTCATACGTTCCTGTGGACGTGTATTCGTCTCACCGTTCGGCCTTTTAGACGCATAAGCATCTGTGGCCCCTGGTTCGCCTTCAAACTTGTGATTCACTTGATTTGGAAAGCCCTTTGCTTTATTACGCATACTGATTCCCTCCAAACAATACAAATCATTTGCGTCTTTTGAAGACGTAAGGGTAGTATATGAAAAAAGAGATTTTTTTAAAAAGGCACTTTCTGCTAGATGAAGGAGGAACCAGTATGGAACAATATTTTGAGCGATTAACCGAACAACTAATGGAAAAAAACAATATGCTCACATATGAAGAAGCACGTACATGGGTAGAGCTCCTTTGGAGTGATTTTGAAACAACCTATGCAAAGGCTGGCCGCAAATATAAAGGACAGGAAACGACTGAACGGATTGTCCGAGAATGGATCGAAAGCTACGGCGCTCAGCTGCATTTATTTCAAAATAAACAATCGAAGGCAAATGAGCATCTGCAACAAAACGACAAAGGGCTACTGCATTAAAAGGGTTGCCCTTTTCACTTCTACTCATCTTTTTCAATAAACAGGAAAATATATAAATGACCAAACAATTTTATGAAACAATACCCAGTCTGTGATCAAAATTACAGGCTTTTTACAATGGATAAACTTAAAATTACATTAAATTCATGTTGGTGAAAATCACTGGAAATAAAACTCTGATATAATGTAACGATTAAGGATACATGAAATTTATGGATAATAAAAAAGGGTTTCGTTTTCTGACAAAAAAGGAATAATGAACATAACAGACTATGTGAAAAAAGTGAAGAGAAGGTGCGATATGGAACGGGAACTGCTCTCTGTTATAATTCCTTCTTACAATGAAGGTGAAAACATCAGACGAATCTTTGAGGCACTCGAGGAAGAGTTTCGCGATTTTCATTATGACTTTGAAATCATCTTTGTGAATGATGGAAGCAAAGACAATACGCTTCAATACATGAGAGAGCTCTCTCACAAAAGTGCAAAAGTCAAATACATTTCCTTTTCTCGTAACTTTGGGAAAGAAGCTGCAATTTTAGCAGGTCTTGAGCATGCAAAAGGGGAAGCTGCGATCATTATGGACGCCGACTTACAGCACCCAACGTATTTGATTCAGGATTTTGTTAGAGGCTACGAAGAAGGTTATCATCAAGTCATTGCCAAACGAAACCGTAAAGGGGACAGCAAGCTTCGTTCTTACCTATCATCGATGTATTATAAAGTGATGAACAAGGTGGTCGAAGTGGACTTGCGTGATGGTGTAGGAGATTTCCGCTTAATTTCCCGTCAAGCGATCGACGCATTGCTTCAGCTGAAAGAGGGAAATCGTTTTTCAAAAGGGCTTTTTTGCTGGATTGGCTTTGAAGAAAAGGTCATCTATTATGAAAATGTGGAAAGACAGCACGGTGATACAAAATGGTCACTGAAGAAATTATTTAACTATGGCATAGATGGCGTTATTTCTTTTAACAACCGCCCGCTGCGTATTTGTTTTTATACGGGTATTTTGATCTTATTTCTCTCTTTGATTTACATCGTGGCAACCTTTATTCAAATCGTCAGAACGGGCATCATGGTACCGGGTTATTTCACTTTAATCTCAGCTGTGCTTTTCCTCGGTGGTGTCCAGCTCTTGAGTCTAGGTGTGATTGGAGAATACATTGGCCGAATTTACTATGAAACGAAAAAGAGGCCGCATTACTTAATTCAAGAATCAAATGTCATGGAACAAGAGACAAGCTCAAAAGAACAAGACCGAGTGTTAACGCAGTTATTTAAATAACGTGGAGTCAAATAACCGGCAAGCACGAAACGCTTGCTGGGTTGTTTTGTTTCAATGAACAGTGGATCTTTTGTAGAAAGGGTTTAGATGATGAAACGTAGATGGATACTCATTGGAATGTGCCTCATTCTCGCTTTATTAGGACACTCCTTTTTCTTATATGAATATACGCAAGGCCGATATATGACGGGAGATGGGGATGGCATTTCGCAAATGCTCCCGTTTAAAAAGCTGCTGTATGATGAATACGTCAAAGGAAACTTCTTTTATTCCTATCAATTCGGTCTAGGCGGCGGTACATATACGCAATTAGGTTATTATTTTACAACATCGACTGTTTTTATGGTCACAGTTGCTGTCGTCTGGCTGTTGAATGCGCTTCACCTTATACAGTCAACAGATATTCACTTTTGGGCAAATGCTGTTATTTGGCTTAGTGTGATCAAGCTGACGGTCATTCTGTTCATCGCATACCGTGTGCTTCTTTCGATTGTGCAACATAGGCTGGGGGCGCTGACAGGTGCCGGTATTTACGGACTGTCTATTGTGTACTTTCGGCATCAAACGTTTTGGGAGTTTTTCACCGACAGCATGATGTGGCTTCCGCTGCTTGTGCTCGGGGTTGAACGGATTTTTAAAACAGGCAAGCCGGCTTGGTTTATTGCGGCTTGCAGTCTCATGCTGATCAATAATTTTTACTTTGCTTACATTCACTTTATCTTTTTAGCCATTTATCTCGTCTTCAGATATATGATTAAGCTTCAAAGCGAGGAGCGAGGCTGGAAGGTGTTCTGGACCCTTGCGATCTCTACGTTGTTATCGTTTGGGATCAGTGCTGCCTTCTTTATCCCGTCTGTTTACGGCTTTCTCAATAATGTAAGACCGCCGTATGAACAGGCGATTCCTTGGTTCGAGCTGCATGATCATCTGCTGTTTACAAGCAGGGTGTATTTATTACCTGTGATCTTTCTCATTTGTCTGTTCCTCATTCCGCTATACCGGAACAGATGGTTTTTCATGTTCACATCGATCAGTGTTCTGCTGATCATTTTTCACTACAGTCCAAAGATGGCGAGCGTGTTTAATGGTTTTTCTGCACCGCAATACAGGTTTGAATACATTCTTGCCTTTACAGTTGGAGCGGTCGTAGCCATCACCATCAAGCATTTCTCGCAAATCGAGTGGAAGTGGAAAAAACGTGCGGTTTTATGCGCTTGGATTGTATTCCTTCTCGCAGTCGCCCTTTCAGAACGAGCAAAGGGAAATATGGATGTTGTTGTATTTACCGGAATAGGACTGCTTGTGATCAGCTTGTTCTTCCTCTCGATACATGCGGGGAAACGTCTGCACCTTCGTCTCTTTTCAGCTGTGCTCATCGTTGTGAGCTTACTGACAGCAGGCGTGTATCAGCAGGGCTACTTATTTGAAAGAAGCAATATTAAGAGTGTATCAGATATGTATCTGAGTAGTGAGGCGTATGCTGGACATGAGCAAATGAAGCTCATTCAGCAGATTCAAAGCCGCTCTTCAAAAGATCCGCTTGCCCGGATTGATTGGATGAATGGTGTGCGCAACAACACCCCGTTATTTGAAGGTTTTCAAGGCATGAGTGCGTATTCCAGTATATTGAATCAGCATCTGCTCCATTTCTACTGGAATGACCTGCAAATTGATATGGGACGGGAAAGTGTCAGCCGGTATGCAACAATGGGGGACAGGGCGAATTTATACAGTCTGACCTACGGGAAGTATTATATGAGAGACAAATCGATGTCTTTCTCACCGCCGGTTTATTTTAAGCCAATATTGGAAAGCGAACATTATGAAGTGTATGAAAATACACGCCCGCTCCCATTTGCAAGAACAACGAGTACTGTCTATTCAGAAAAGTCACTAGAGCATGCGTCAGCACTTGATAAAGAACATGCGATGCTGCAAGGTGTGATCTTAAACAAAAAAGGAAATGCTGAAATCGACCAATCGCCTGATCGAATAAAGGATACAAACATTCATACTGAACAAGCGGTATACGAAAATGGCATGCTTGATGTATACGGGAAAACGGGCGGACTGAATATCACCCTTCCAGATGATATCGCTCGCATGGGGGATGTGTATGTGAGCTTTTATGTGAAGCGGACCGACCGTAACGAAGGATTTCAGTTATCTGTGGATGACTACGTCACATCACGCAAAAGCAATACGTCTATCTACAAAACAGGCGTTAATGACGTGACGATTCGAGTCCCTGCGGAAAAAATCCTTTCCATACGAGTGCCAAAAGGGACGTATGAGCTGAGTCAATTAAAGCTGTATCATGAGCCTTACCACACCCTTGCGCGGGCATATGAAAAAGAAAAACAGGATGATGGCAGCCAGCAGGTGAAGCTTAAAAATAACCGCTTTACGATTTCTTATGAGAACAAGCGCGGCGATGATTATATGATTCTGCCTGTTCCATATGAAAAAGGCTGGGAGCTCACGGTGAACGGCCATCAAACCGATATTGAACAAGCCAATTATGCGTTTATCGGTTTTCCAATAGAAAAAGGAAAAAACGAGATCGTGCTAACCTACTATCCGCCTTATATCAGAATTCTCACATTGATTTCACTCGTCAGTTTGATCGGTGCGATCCTCTATGCACGGAGAAAACACAAGAAACACCACTTTTCAGCATAAGTGGTGTTTTTTTATCTTTCATCTCATACGTAAGTTTCTTCATCCCATTCAATCGTGTATTCGTTCATTTTTTTATCAATATCGTTTTGAATACTCATGTGCTGAAATAGCGCATTCAATTCTTCTGTCCTCTTTCTTCGATCCTTTTCATAATAATAGAACGCATCTCGATAATCATGATCCCTTAGCATCTTTGCTATGAGCATGGCATCTTCTAGACTATATGATGCTCCTTGACCAACAAAAGGATTCGCCGTATGTACCGCATCACCTACAAGAACAACACGTCCTTTTGACCACACAGGAAAATCCTTTATTTCATAGATACTTCTTGGAAAGAACATGTTTGTATGATCGATGATGTCAGAAAAATGTTTAGGAATGTTCCAATGTTCCATTTGTTTATATAATAACTGTCGGATGGTTTCTTGATTGGCTTTCTCAAAATGTTTTGTAGGTAACTTCTCAGGACACTGAGAGAAAGCTTGCCATAAAATATTCATTTTATTTGTTGGATGCGCTTTTCCAAAAATGAATTGAAAGTTTCCGTCATTGTAAAAATAACTTGTTGCCTCATCCAATACAAAATCCTTCACAAACGATACTCCTTGTAGTCCCCAAAAACCGCTATAGTCTAATTTAGCATTAAACGCAATAGCCTCTCTTGTTTTAGAAAAAGTTCCATCTGCTCCTATTACAATATCACCTGTTATCTCAGTTTCATCTTCAAAAAGAACCTGAACGGTATGAGGCTGCTGTTTGATTGAGATTAATTTTTTGTTGTATTTCACTTCTATTCCTTGACGGTGAACTTCTTTTAAAAGTGATTTGATGATTTGGTCTCTCATGACGTTCAGTAAAGGAGCATCATAATATTTTTCACTATAATTGTGAAAGATCGCTTCTACTTCATTCTCACTGTTTATTTGCTGGATCTTCTTTATCACGGTTGCATTTGCTATTACTTCATTTTTACACCCGATTCCATCCAAAATCTTTACCCCATTCGGAGACAGTAAAAAACCTGCTCCTGTTTCTAATTCTTCATCTGACCTGCTTTCATAAATCGTACTTTCCATTCCAGCCTTTTTTAAAAATAAAGCAGTAGCCAATCCTGCTACACCACTGCCGATAATGATTACATTTTGAGATTTCATCATTTTTCCTCCCCTTTTATAAACAGACCGGTCGGTTTATTTTAGTGCAAAAAAATAAGCTTTTTCATATAGGACAGCGTATCACAATTCCCCCTCTTCATTTGGTAATTAAAGTATATGATAATATGTTATAAATGATTTCGCAAGAATGAAACTAACCAATTTCTGATCAACTTCTTTTAAAAACATGAAGGAGATAACAAAACATGAACAAAGACACCGTGATAAAACACTATGAACACACCCTTGAATGGGTACAGTCACTAACGAAAGTTACAGAAGAAGAATGGCGTAGCGCCATCGCTGATGGAAAGTGGAGCATTGCTGAGATCATCGCACATTTCGTTCCATGGGATGAATTTATTTTATACGATCGCCTAAAGGAATTTTGGAACAATAAAGCGTTACCTCAGGCACCAGATGTGCATGAAATGAACCGGCAGTCAGCCAAAAGGGCGAGACACGAAGCGAGACGCGAGACGATTGGGCGATTTATTGCTGTCAGAACAGAATTGCTTCAAGAAATGAAGAAAATCGAAGCATCTCGCTGGACTACACCCTTTCTGATCGGTCAAACCGAGCTGACGTTATCAAGTTATTTTCAAGGTGTGATTGAACATGATCTCCATCATATGGAGCAGGTCAAACAAGCGCTCTCTACAGAAAGACGATAGAGTGTCACGAAGCTTCTTTCTCAAATGGAAACGTCGCATAATCAAACAAAAAATGAAATAGCCAAAGACTTAGCGCAAAGAGAATTTCTTCAGAAGTAGTCAGCAAAATGCCGTCAACCAATTCATCTGATAAGTAGACAGCACCCCAAATAAACAAAAGGTGAAATAAAACGGCATAGAAAATGATGGATCGTTTTTTGGACCGACACTTACGAACAAACCGCATGAGCACGTGTTCCAGATGTTCAAAAGAGATCCCAAGTACAACATAGATGCCCATAAACAGAATCAACGATAAAATCGATTGATAAAAAGCACCGGTCAAATGAAAGAACAGCACACAAAACAACAAAAATATGTAACAGACAGCTGATAGCGCCATGAGCCATTTCAGCCCTTGCCATAAAGCGTGAACAGATTGTTGCATGGGTAAACAACACTCCTTTACATGAAGATACCTGCAAAAAGGACAGCCTTTTTGCAGGAAGGTGGAATTAATCCTCTTTTTTAGGTGCAGCGATGACAGGATGTTTTTCAGTATCAAGCAATTTCAAGAATTCTTCGCCTTGATCTAAATGATCCAAAACAAGCTGTTTCGGTGTAACCGCAAGCCACTGATTGAGTGAAATGTCTGCATAATGATCACTCTTAAAAATTTCTAAGAAATAAAGCGGTTCGTCGCCTGTATTCTCTACATAATGCCCCATCGCAAATGGTACATATCCAACGTCCCCGGCCTGATAGTTGAAGGTTCTCGCATGTCCATCAGAAGCAAATACCGTCATTCGTGCTTTTCCAGAAATAAAATATTGCCATTCATCCGTATTTGGATGCCAGTGCAGCTCGCGAATGGCACCTGGATCAACTTTCACAAGAGCGGATGCAATCGTTTTAGACGCTTTGAAATTGGTAGAGTCCGCAATCCACACTTGTCCGCCGCTTGACGTAATCGGCTCTTGTTTTAACAGCTCATATTTAAAGGAATTCGGGACTTCTCCTTGTTCTGTTTTCACCTTGTCACACTCAAGAGAACCAGGAATTCCTTTTTGGAAAATATACTTCTCTTTCTCTGGTAGCTTCTCAAATTGCTCCTTTGTCATTCCAAAGTTTTGGAGCACAACTTCCTCTGGCGTATGCGCAAGCCAATCAGTCACTTGGAACGTACTATTTTCAGAGAAGGAACCATCATCAAACACAAGTAAGAATTCAGCTCCTGGTTCAAGTGCTTGAATAGAGTGCGGCAAGCCAGAAGGGAAGTACCATAAATCTCCCTCAGTCACATCCTCTGTAAAATTGCGCCCCTCTGCATCAACCGATGTAATTCGGGCTTCCCCATAAATCATGTACGCCCATTCCGCTTCCTTATGCCAGTGAAGCTCGCGAATCGCACCAGGCTTTAGCCGCATGTTCACAGAGGCAAGACTTTTAGAGATTGGCAGTTCACGCACCGTTACCTCGCGGGCATAGCCGCCTTTTTCTAAACGGTTGTGCGTATCAGAAAAAGAATATTTCATGTTGGGAACCGTTCCATGATCGGTTTCTGGTGGCGTGAGCATATCTGGGTTTTGTCTGTCTCGCTCGAGATTACGTGGAATTTTGACCGTTGCTCCTTTTTCTCCTCGAATCGGCTGCGGTACACCATTTTGCTTTTCACTCATGATAAAATCCCCTTTCAACATCGTATTGTGTGAGGTGACAAAAGGCCTTTCATTTCGCCCTCGTTTTCATAAGGTGAAACGAATCAAGAAGATGTCAATCTGATTCATCATTTTTTTGAACAGCGACCAATTGTTGGATGAGCTTGCTTAATTCATCAAACTTTCGTTCAAAACGTGTCAGCAAATAAACCGTCAAAATGGCAGGAAAGCCAGCCTGACTGAGCTGCTTCAACCATTCCTCCGAAAAAAAGGTCTCCATTTGTCTCACCTCCCAGCGGATGCTCGTCTTCTCTATAAGTGGTATGAAAGAAGAAATAGGAAATCAAAGGGGGAGAAAATGAACCATTAGACCCGTTTCAAAAAGTTTACTTTTTTTAACTTTTGTCCACTTAATGCAAGTAGAGAGAACAAAGGGGAGGATGCACATGGATTATCGGCTGTTATTGAAAGCAAAATGGAAGGAAATCGTTGAACACCCGCTCATTCAGCAATTTTTAAGCAATCCTAAAAACCAGCAGCTGCTCCGGCAAGTCATGGAAGAGCCAAACGAAGAAAATGCGAAAAAACTAGATTCCGAGTTCAAACAGTTTTATCAAAAAATCCGCATCATCAAGTATATTTCCACAATGATCCGCATCTTTTCAGTCGACTTTGACAAACGAGTAAAAAAGAAACAGCAGCGTTTTCCGCTCATACTTGATCATCCTGATACGCAAGAAGTGAAAGATCCTGTTCATACCGATACGTATGAAGCCGTGCTCTTCAACCAGCAAGACTTAGGAGAGCACCTGCAAGATCAAAGATTGTACAAGGCCTACCAGCAGCTCACAGACAAACAAAAAATGGTCTTAACCCATATTTATGTTGAAGGTCAAACAATGAAAGAAATAGCCGACCGGCTAGGCGAAACGAGACAAAACATCTCAAACATCCACAAAAAAGCGCTCAACAAACTAAAAGAAGAAACAGGGGGAGATGTCCGTGAACGAAGAAAAAATGACCAATGGAGAAATGGAAGAACTCATTGAAACCTTCACACCCATGATCAAAAAGAAACTACAAAACACGGCATATCAAGAAAGAGAAGACCTCGAACAAGAACTCTATATCAAACTCATCGAAAAAGTAGACTGGCTGATTTACCAAGAGGGACCTGGCTTTTGGGAGTTTATTGTGGAATATATGACGAAGTTGTAAGAGTTGTAAGCACAAAAAAAGACTCGCTCACACAGAGCCGAGTCTTAATTTTTTTTGCAGTTTTTCTTCACTGAAAATCCAGCCGGTATAGGAATTTTTGATTTGGTGGTCCATGTCGATGTGGCAGATTGCGACAAAAGGATAGTGACCTTTGCTGCGGTAGCGCAAATCAATGAACCGTACCTCATAATGATCCTTGTATTTATCCACTTCCCACCGGTAGACAGGGGAGAAGGAGAGAAAGGCTGAAATGTTTTCGTCTTGTTTGGCAATTTTCATAATCTCTGTATCAGGGACCGGCACACGGTTAAAGGTGTCTAAAATGATGATCTCACCGTTCATACTGCGTCCAACATGGAAAGAGGATTTACATTTCACGGCAATGCGCCATTGTCTGAACTTCATTGTAGGCGAAATAATAATGTCTTCAATCTCATCGAATCGTGCACGCAGCTGGCGTTTAATCTGAAGCTGCATGATGACCCTGACGATATAGTAACAAAAAATCACGGCATATAGCGAGATGAACGTATAGCCGGGATGCCCGCCAATCGCCCATATGCCAATGGCGACAAGATGTGTAAAAAAGATAAACGGATCAAACGTATTAATGATCCCAAGCGCTACCCATTTCTTCGAAAATGGGCGAATGGCCTGCGTACCGTATGCATTGAAAATATCGACAAACACATGAAGCACGACGGCTAATAGGGTCCATAGCCAAAGGTGAAGTATATTCGCCCCCGGCACAAATGGGAAAATCACAGCCGGAATTAGCAATGACCAAAACAGTACAGCCGGAATGGAATGAGTAAATCCCCGGTGATTTCTTATATAAACTGCATTATTTTTTAGTTTTAGCACAGTATCAATGTCTGGTGCTTGGGAGCCGGCGATGGTCGCGATCATCACGGCGTGTGCCATGTGTGGATCTGCGCTGACGGCTGGATCTAAAAGCGCAAGTCCCCCAAGAGAAATGCCCATTACTACATGAGTACCAGTGTCCAATTGATTACCTCCTAGTTGTCATGCTTAGGAACAATCATACAAAGTATACGTCTCTCATCAAGACTATGTGCAAAATCACTTTTGCTTTATCTCGATTTAATGTAACATGTTAACGTATCTACAAACAGTATACAACAAATAAGGTTCTTTTCAGAACGTTAGCCCTCGGTTCAAGTGAGAAGGAGTATAGATATGAAAGACATTCAAGAAAAGCTGGACCGCAAAGATATTGCGGGCTTTCAGCATGATTTAATCGATTGGTATGAAAAAGAACAACGAACACTTCCATGGCGTGAAAATCAAGATCCATATCGCGTCTGGGTATCAGAAGTGATGCTCCAGCAAACAAGAGTGGATACGGTCATTCCGTACTTCAATCGGTTTATGGAGCAATTCCCGACGGTGAAGGATCTTGCTTTAGCTGATGAAGAAAAGGTCATGAAAGCATGGGAAGGTCTTGGCTACTACTCACGAGTGCGTAATTTACAGGCAGCTGTGAAAGAAGTCTATGAATCCTACGGGGGCGTTGTCCCTGATACGAAAGAACAATTTTCAAAACTGAAAGGTGTAGGCCCGTATACGAGCGGCGCAGTGCTGAGTATCGCCTATAACAAGCCATACCCTGCGGTAGACGGCAACGTGATGAGGGTCATTTCCCGTATCTTGTCCATATGGGATGATATTGCAAAACCAAAAACGAGAAACATTTTCGAATTTGCAGTTGATCAGCTCATTTCCCGGGAAAAGCCGTCAGAATTCAATCAAGGGCTAATGGAGCTAGGTGCGCTTATTTGTACCCCAACCTCTCCTGCATGCCTCATTTGTCCTGTAAACATGCATTGCTCAGCACTTGAGGAAGGCGTTCAGCATGAGCTGCCGGTGAAAAGTAAAAAGAAAAAGCCGACTGCGAAATCAATGGCAGCAGCGGTGTTATTTGACGATGCAGGCCATCTTTATATTCATAAACGTCCAAGTACAGGTCTGCTTGCGAATTTATGGGAGTTCCCAAACATGGAAACAATGAAGGGAAGAAAAACGGAAAAAGAGCAGCTGATTGATTTCTTAAAAGAGGAAGCGGGTGTACAAGCAGAACTTGGTGATTTAGAAGGCACCATTCAACATGTATTTACCCACCTCATCTGGAATATTTCTGTTTTCTTTGGACGTGTGACTTCTGTATCTGATGACACGATGCTAAAAAAAGTCACAACAGAAGAATTTGAGGCATATGCTTTGCCAGTCTCACATCAAAAAATATGGAAGATGGCACTTGAACAGCCTAGTCATATTTAACCGTTGTACCATGGGTATAATCGGCTTCATTTCGGTGCAGACCCCCACGGTTTTCAATTTCAGAAATGATTTCTCGATACTTAGATTGCCCTTCTTCGTTTAAATAAGGTAAAATTTGTTGGAAAGCATGGTGAAAAAAAGCAAGCTCAGTATCTTTCCATTGATCCTTTGACATCATGCCAAGCTGGCTTAAATCGCGTCCGACATACATGAATGTAACCTCCTAATAGGAACTTTCCTATTAGTGTGAAGCGAATGGACGAAAACTATTCAAATCAGGAGATGAACCATAATGAACAAGCGTAAATGTGCACTAATTACAGGCAGCAGTAGAGGTGTCGGGAAAGAAGTAGCCCTTCGCCTGGCTGAAAAAGGATATGACATTGTCATTAACTATGCAAGAAGCAAAAAAGCAGCACTTGAAACAGCTGAAGAAATTGAAGCGATGGGTGTTAAAACATTAGTTGTCAAAGCCAACGTTGGTCAGCCAGAGAAAATCAAAGACATGTTCCAGCAAATTGACGAAACGTTTGGCCGTTTAGACGTATTTGTGAACAATGCGGCATCTGGCGTTCAGCGCCCAATCATGGATCTTGAAGAAAATCATTGGGACTGGACCATGAATATCAATGCGAAGGCCTTGTTATTCTGCGGACAAGAAGCAGCCAAATTAATGGAGAAAAACGGCGGCGGACATATCGTCAGCATTAGCTCACTAGGCTCCATCCGCTACCTTGAAAACTACACGGTGGTCGGTGTATCTAAAGCAGCACTAGAAGCGTTGACACGCTACCTATCCGTTGAGCTGTCACAAAAAAATATCGTCGTAAATGCCGTATCAGGCGGCGCCATTGATACAGATGCACTCAAGCACTTCCCAAATCGTGAAGAGCTATTAGAAGACGCTAAGAAAAATACACCAGCAGGCCGCATGGTGGAAATTAAGGACATGGTCGATAGTGTAGAATTCCTTGTATCAGGCAAAGCAGATATGATTAGAGGACAGACGATTATCGTCGATGGCGGACGTTCTTTGCTTGTTTAAAAAAATCATGAATAAGATGTACACCTTCTGCACAAATTAATGTGCGTGGAGGTGATAATGATGGATAAACAACAAAACAAAACAAACGCACAACAAGTGAAAAAACAAAACCAAGCTGCTGCACAAGGCGGTCAATATGGCACTGAATTTGCTAGCGAGACTGATGCACAGCACGTAAAAAAATATAACCAAAAAGCTGAGCAAAACAAACAACAAAACAGCTAATCACTGAAACAAAGGGAAGCACTTCATCTACGAATGAAGTGCTTTTCTTTTTGTCTCTCCCCATCATCCGACAAAACCTGTAAAACCTCTACATAAACAGTCAAAGGACTTCTTCCTTCTTTCAAGAAATGGTATAGATATAAAAAGTCGATACGAATGAAAGGGAGGAGTTAGATGTCTGATTTCGATCAGCTTGTCAAAGAACAAATGCAGCTTATGGATCAGCTGCTCGATGTACAAGGAGAACTTGATCTGTACTTAGAGACAGAAAAACAATTGCTGCAAGGTGAAAAAAAGGAAGAGCGGCATAAGCTTCATGATCAAATCAAACAGAAACGAGAGGAACTGCAAAAAGTCCAGACACTATTTACAAAACAGACTAAACAAGTCATCAATTCGTATAAACAAATGGAGAAGAGCTCAACCGTGATGTAAAAGAGTGTGCCGTTCAATTGGGTTGAATGGCTTTTTCATTTCATTTTTTAATGATGTAACGGTATAATATAATAGAGACATGTTTAGTTGGGAAATTAGGTCTTTGGACTGTTAGGTTTGTTTGTTATAGAAAGTAGGGGAGAAAATATGGGCTATCCCAAGGAAGGAGAAACCATCCAAATTCAAAGCTATAAACATAATGGCTTGATCCACAGGATTTGGAATGAAACCACCATTCTGAAAGCAACGGAATTGTGTATCATTGGTGCAAACGATCGAACAATGGTGACTGAATCCGATGGCCGAACATGGATGACAAGAGAACCGGCTATTTGCTATTTTCATGCAAAACAATGGTTTAATGTCATTGGGATGCTTCGAGATGATGGGGTGTATTATTACTGCAACATCAGCTCTCCTTTTGCGACAGATGAAGAGGCGATTAAGTATATTGATTACGACTTAGATGTCAAAGTCTTTCCGGACATGACGTATAATATTTTGGATGAGGATGAATATGCAGATCATAAGAGGCAGATGAATTATCCAAAAGAAATCGATAGTATCTTACGAGAGCATCTAAATACATTACTGCATTGGATTCACCAGCGGAAGGGACCGTTTGCTCCAGAATTTGTGGATATGTGGTATGAACGTTTTTTGCGTTATACAAAATAAGTAACAGCAGCTAAAACCTGTTTGGCTTTTCAAAGCCAACAGGTTTTTGATTGCGTACGGATAAGAGGCACTGATAGATTGGGAAGGAGATTTACATGGGGGTCATAAAACGTTACATGGCTTTTGTAACACCGTATAAAAAACAGATTGCATTGACAATGGTGATCGGAATGATTAAGTTCTCGATCCCCTTAACATTGCCTCTGCTTTTAAAGTATGTCATTGATGATGTCATTCAAGGCTCTGGATCGGCTGAAGAAAAAACATCCACTCTCTTTATTATTATGGGAATCATGCTTGTATTATTTTTAGTGATGAGACCGCCTGTTGAGTACTACAGACAATACTATGCGCAGTGGACAGGCAGTAAAGTATTATTTGATATTCGGGAAAAACTGTTCTCGCACATTCAAAAGCTAAGCCTTCGTTATTACGCCAACACGAGAACAGGGGAAATTATTTCAAGGGTCATCAACGATGTGGAGCAAACAAAGGAATTTGTCATCACAGGGCTTATGAACATTTGGCTTGATTTGATGACCGTCCTGATTGTGATAGCCATTATGTGTACACTGGATCTTAAACTCACCATTGTGTCTGTCATTATTTTTCCGCTGTATGCGTTAGCAGTGAAGTATTTTTACGGACGGCTTCGCAAACTGACAAAAGAGCGGTCGCAGGCACTCGCTGAGGTACAAGGGCACCTGCATGAGCGAGTACAAGGAATGCCTGTCATTCGCAGCTTTGCGATTGAAGAATACGAACAAGAGAATTTTCACGATGAAAATAAAAATTTCTTAAACAAAGCGATCAATCATACGAATTGGAATGCCAAAACATTCGCCGTCGTCAATACGATCACAGACATTGCGCCGCTGCTCATCATTGCTTTTGCTGGCTATACCGTCATTAACGGGTCGCTTTCAATTGGGACAATGATTGCCTTTGTCGGCTACATTGACCGGATGTACAACCCGATTCGTCGTCTCATTAACTCATCGACGACTTTAACTCAGTCAGTAGCCTCAATGGATCGTATTTTTGAGTTTATTGATGAACCGTATGAAGTAACAGACAAGCCCAATGCAAAAGAAGCCAATCACTTAAAAGGAGAGGTAGAATTTAAAGATGTGACGTTCCGTTACGAACATACACAGGAAGAGATTTTACACAATATCTCCTTGAAAGTAGAAAAAGGTCAAACTGTTGCGCTTGTAGGAATGAGCGGCGGAGGGAAGTCGACACTCGTCAGCTTAATTCCAAGATTTTATGATGTTACAAGCGGATCACTCGAAATTGACGGCATTGATATTAAAGAGTACAAGGCAAGAAGCCTGCGTAATCAAGTCGGAATGGTGCTCCAAGATACATTCTTATTCAGTGACACCATAAAAGAAAATATCGCTGTGGGAGACCCGGAAGCATCCTTTGAGAAAATTGTGTCGGCTGCCAAAGCGGCTAATGCGCATGATTTTATCATGTCTCTTCCTGAAGGATATGACACGAAAGTAGGAGAACGTGGCGTAAAGCTATCAGGCGGTCAAAAACAACGAATTTCAATTGCAAGGGTATTTCTTAAAAATCCACCGCTGCTTATTTTAGACGAAGCGACGTCTGCACTTGATTTAGAAAGTGAACATTACATTCAAGAAGCGATGCAAAAGCTGGCAAAAGATCGCACAACTTTTATAGTTGCGCACCGTTTATCAACGATTACACATGCGGACCTCATTGTGGTCATGGAACAAGGCGAGATTGTGGAAAAAGGAACACATGAAGAATTAATGAACCGAGACAGCCACTATCGCCATCTATTTACCATTCAAACATTAAATTAGTAGAAGCCTATCCGATTCTAGCGGATAGGCTTTTTTATGCTTGTCAAAAACATGACATATTTCCCAGCTTGTCTCAATACAATTTTAAAAAGTATGACGGGGTGGTGAAGATGTGAAAGAACAAGAAGTATTGCTAGATGTCAAACAGCTATCCATTGCCTTTCAGCAAAAAAAGCGGAGAGTCCCGATCGTCCATGACATCTCATTCTCTATTCAAAAAGGAGAAACCTTAGGTATTGTGGGCGAATCTGGCTGCGGGAAAAGCATCACATCGATGTCTTTAATGGGGCTGAATCACCAAACAGAAACAACAGGTCACATACAATTTGAAGGTCAAAACCTGCTGTCACTGTCGGAGAAACAATGGCGAGAGGTCAGAGGGAATGACATCTCAATGATTTTCCAGGAACCCATGACTTCTCTCAATCCACTCATGACCATCGGCAAGCAAATGGCAGAAGCCCTTTTTACACATCAGACTATCAGCCAAAAAGAAGCAAAAGTGAAGGCGGTAGATTTGCTTCAAACGGTAGGCCTGAAACAAGCAGCGTCATTACTCAAAAAATATCCACATGAACTATCGGGCGGCATGCGTCAGCGTGTGATGATTGCGATGGCGATGCTGTGTCACCCAAAGCTCATGATTGCAGATGAACCAACGACTGCACTTGATGTCACCATCCAAGCACAAATTCTTCGTTTGCTCAAAAAGTTAAATGAAGAGATGGACACCGCTATTTTATTTATTACTCATGATTTAGGCGTCGTGCGGCAAATATGCCAGCGTGTCATGATTATGTATGCCGGTCGAATCGTAGAAGAAGGAACCGTTGACCGTATTTTCCAAAAACCTCTCCATCCCTACACGAAAGGTCTTTTCGCCTCTGTTCCATCATTTAAAGAGAAAAAAGAAAAACTCATGTCGATTGCGGGTCATGTACCTAAGCCAGGAGCTATTCGGTCCGGCTGTCAATTTGCACCACGCTGTCCATATCAAATGACGCAATGTCTTGAAAAAGACCCATCTTTACAAACCATTTCATACAATCACCGCGTTGCATGTTTTCTAATGGAAGGAGGAGAAGACACTGAATCACCCACTCTTGCAAGTGAATCAACTGACGAAGCGTTATGACACATCGGCATTTTTTTCTAAACACAAACAGACGACTTTGGCTTTAAATCAAGTGTCCTTTCATGTGAAAGAAGGAGAGACGCTCGGCATTGTGGGCGAATCTGGCTGCGGGAAATCAACCCTTGGCAAAAGCTTAATGAGATTAATCGAACCGACTTCTGGCTCAATCCAAATGAAAGGAAAAGAAGTGACACTTCTGAAAGAACGAGACATGCGTTCCTTCAGAAAAGACATTCAAATGATTTTCCAAGATCCATACGCTTCCTTAAATCCACGAATGAAAATCAAAGACATTTTAGAAGAACCGCTCATTGTTCATAAACATGGAACAAAAGCAGAAAGACAAAAGCGGGTAAAAGAGATGCTGCACATTGTTGGGTTTGACCCATCTTATGGAGACCGTTATGCGCACCAATTCAGCGGCGGTCAGAGGCAGCGTATTGGAATTGCTAGGGCGCTAATTACTCATCCAAGTCTTGTGATTGCCGATGAGCCAGTTTCCGCTTTAGATGTATCGGTTCAAGCGCAAATTTTGAATTTAATGCTCGAATTGCAAAAGACGCTTTCTCTGACGTACTTGTTTATTTCTCACGATCTAGGCGTTGTCAAGTATATGAGCGACCGAATTGCAGTGATGTACGCTGGCCGTATTGTAGAAATGGGTCCTGCGGAGGCCATATTTCACAAGCCGCTTCATCCTTATACATCGCTTCTTCTGACATCCATTCCACATATGGATCACGTGCTGGAAACGCAAGATGTGTCAGCGGAAGAATCCACTCTGGTGTCAGAAGATGGCTGTCCTTTCTATAAAAGATGTCCAAAAAGGTGGGCGCAATGCTTGCAAGCTGTTCCGCCTTTGTATGAGGAGGAAACAGGCCATGCAGCTGCGTGCTATTTATATCAAAAGGAGGAACACAATGAAGAAGACATGGTTATTCAGTAGTTTCATTTTTGTGCTGGCACTTGCGTTATTTTTAGGGGGCTGTTCATCTTCATCAACATCAGAAGAAAAAGCCACAAAAGACACTCTCGTATTCGGTAGAGGAGGAGACTCTACGTCACTTGATCCGATTACAACAACAGAAGGCGAAACCTTCAAGGTCACAGAGAATATGTTTGAAAAGCTTTTGAATTACGGTGAAAAAGACACGACCATCCATCCGGGCCTAGCAACAGAATGGGATGTTGCAAAGGACGGAAAATCGTACACGTTCTACTTAAGAGAAGGTGTGAAATTTCACGATGGCACAGATTTTAATGCAGAAGCAGTGAAATTCAACTTTGACCGCTGGATGAATGGAGATGCCGAAAAATTTCCTTACTACGGCATGTTTGGCGGCTATAAAAAAGATAAAGGGCATGTCATTAAAGACATCATCGTCAAAGGAGAGCATGAAATTGAATTTCAACTCAAGCGCCCGCAAGCAACATTTCTGAAAAACATCGCCATGTCACCATTTGGTATCGCTAGTCCTGCAGCAGTTGAAAAAAGCGGTGATTCATTTAGAGAAAACCCAGTTGGCACAGGACCATTTAAGTTTAAAGAATGGAAGCAAAACGACCGTATTGTCTTAGAAAAGAACGAAAATTACTGGCAAAAAGATAAACCAAAACTGAAACAAATCATCTTCCGCTCTATTCCTGAAAACTCTGCTCGTTTAAATGCGCTTAAAACAGGCGAAATCGACTTAATGGATGGCGTCAATCCGTCCGATTTAGATGGCATTAAAACAGACAAAGCGCTCCAGCTGATTGAAAGACCATCCATGAACGTAGGTTATATCGGGCTGACAGTGACTAGAAAGCCGCTTGATAACAAGTTGGTTCGTCAGGCACTCAATTATGCAGTTGATAAAGAATCAATCATCGAGTCGTTTTATGGAGGGCTTGCTGAACCAGCAAAAAATCCACTTCCTCCGTCATTAGAAGGCTACAATGACGAGATTGAGCCATATCCATATGATCCGGAAAAAGCAAAAGAACTATTGAAAGAGGCAGGCTTCCCTGACGGTTTTCGCATCAAGCTTTGGGCAATGCCTGTGCCGCGTCCATATATGCCAGACGGGATGAAGGTAGCTGAAGTCATTCAGTCAAACTTTGAAAAAGTTGGTGTCAAAGCCGAAATCGTCACATATGATTGGGCGACTTATTTAGATAAAGCAAGTAAAGGCGAAGCAGATGTGTTCTTATTAGGATGGACAGGGGACAATGGCGATCCTGATAATTTCATCTACACATTATTAGATAAAGACAGTATTGGCGGCAACAACTATACATTCTTCCAAAACGATAAAATGCATGACATCCTCATTGAAGCGCAGACCGATACGGATCAAAAGAAGCGAAATGAATTATATCAAGAAGCTCAAGAAATCATTCATGATGAAGCGCCTTGGATTCCATTAGTCCATTCAATTCCAATGCTTGCCGCATCTAAAGATTTAAAAGGCTACCAGCCGCATCCGACTGGTTCCGAAGCATTGACTGACGTATATTTCGAATAAGCAAATAAGGGAGATCGTTCGATCTCCCTTATCCAAACCATGAAAAGGCGGTGAAAGCTGTTTGTTTGCTTATTGTATGAAGCGAGCAGGAATGCTCATTCCAGTACTGATCGGAATGACCTTAGTTGTATTTTCTATTATTCGGTTTATCCCTGGAAATCCGGCGCAGGTCATCTTAGGACAGCGGGCAACGAAAGAAGCAGTAGAGCAATTGACGATTCAGCTTGGTTTAGACCAGCCGTGGTACGTACAATATGGTCACTACATGCTGGGGCTTTTAAAAGGCGATCTAGGGACTTCCATACGAACAGGAGCGGCTATTGCCCAGGAAATGAAGCCTTACTTATTCGCTACATTAGAATTGACTTTCTTCGCTATGTTGCTGGCGATTATTGTCGGTGTGAATGCCGGAATCATTAGTGCGTGGTTTAAACATTCTTTCTTTGATTATGTGGCCATGTTTATTGCGCTCATTGGGGTGTCCATGCCGATTTTCTGGTTAGGCTTAATGGGACAGTGGCTATTCTCGATTGAATTAGGTATTTTGCCGACTACAGGACGAGAAAACGTCAGAAATCCGGTAGAGTCGATCACCTATATTCATACGCTGGACACGCTTTTGCAAGGACGATTTGATCAATTCTTTGACAGCATCAAGCATTTAATTTTACCAAGTACCGCTCTCGCAACGATTCCTGCTGCGATTATTGCAAGGATTACGAGGGCAAGTATGTTGGAAGTCCTTCATTCAGATTTTATTCGAACAGCAAAAGCAAAAGGGGTACGTTCATTTTTCATCATTTATCAGCATGGGCTGAAAAATGCGCTCATTCCGATTTTAACGATTATTGGTCTTCAAACAGGTCTCTTGCTAGGCGGAGCCATTTTAACAGAAACGATCTTTGCTTGGCCGGGAATTGGGCGGTATATTTACGATGCCATTAGCTATCGTGATTATCCTGTCATTCAAACTGGCATTCTTGTTGTTGCGCTCATATTTGTGCTGATCAATTTCATTGTGGATATCTTGTATGCAGTCATTGATCCGAGGATTAAATACTAGAGAAGGGAGAGTGACGACATGGAAGCGCAAAAAGAGCTTCAAGCACCTGAACAAAAGGAAGAACGCTCTCAATCACTGATTCTTGAATCGATGAAACTGTTCTTTCAGCACAAGCTGGCGGTCATTGGCACTGTGATTGTCTTTTTATTTCTGATCCTAGCAATCTTTGCACCGCTCATTGCTCCTTATGGGATCAACGAGCAGTCGCTAGGCGAACGATTTAGTGCCCCTTCAGCTGCGCATTGGTTTGGTACGGATGATTTCGGGAGAGACATATTTTCTAGAGTCGTGCATGGAGCTCGGATTTCATTATGGGTGGGTTTCTTCTCCGTTCTCGGGTCGGTTATTTTAGGGACATTGCTTGGATTGATGGCAGGTTACGGCGGTAGATTACTGGATGCTGTCATCTCAAGACTATTTGATATTTTACTCGCTTTTCCTAGCATTCTATTAGCGATTGCGATCGTTTCCATCTTAGGCCCTTCCTTACAAAATGCCCTTATTGCCATAGCGATTATTAACGTCCCCACATTTGGCCGGCTCGTTCGTTCAAAGGTGCTGAGCATTAAGCAAGAAGAATACGTCTTAGCAGCAAAGGCAGTCGGGATGTCACACCGCCGCATCGTTCTTCGTCACATTCTGCCAAATAGTATGGTGCCGGTGATCGTTCAGGCGACGCTTGCGATTGGTACAGCCATTATTGAAGCGGCGGCTTTAGGATTTTTAGGATTAGGTGCACAAGCGCCAAGTCCAGAGTGGGGGAAAATGCTTGCAGATGCGAGACCTTATCTCGTACAAGCGCCATGGACTTTATTTTTCCCGGGGATTGCGATCATGCTGACGGTTCTTGGCTTTAACTTGATGGGAGATGGATTAAGAGACACCCTTGATCCTAAAATGAAGAAAATAAAATAAGACCGATTCTAAGAATCGGTCAGGCTGTCGAGAAAATATCGACAGCTTTATTTTTTCCCTTAAATTTTCCACTATCCCATTTTATAATAGAGAAAA
>NZ_VSSC01000007.1:0-217592 GCF_008123875.1 Bacillus sp. Y3
AGAATGCCGATGCGGTCTCCCGGTTTTGTGCCGCTGGACATAAGTCTTGCGGCGACTGTATTCGCCCGGTTGTTCAGCTCTTCATACGTCCAGCTTGTGCCGAAGAAAGTTACGGCTTTTTGATCAGGTACTTCCTGTGACTTCGCCTCAATCAATGCATGAACCGTTTGATCTGTCGGGACATTTAGGATAAGGCCTGACCATTCATCAAGCAGTTTTTGCTGCTGCGCTGGTGATAATAATTGCATCTGATCTAATAATTGATCTGGTGCTGACACCATTTGTTCGATCAAGTAAAGGAAATACTCCTTCCACTTCTCAATCGACGACCGTTCAAAGATAGAAGAATTAAAATCAAACACAAGCTCGATTTGATCGTCAGATTCGTTTCCAGTTAAGGTTAAGTCAAATTTCGCTATGTTCTCATTGAACGGCTGGGGAATGATATCAAGTCCATCCATCGACAAGTCACGAATATCTGCATTTTCCATCGAGAACACCACATCAAAGATTGGATGACGGCTTGTGTCGCGAACCGTTTGCACTTGGTCCACCAATTCTTCAAATGGGTAAAGTTGATGTTCATTTGCCGCTAACACAAGCTCATGAACTGTTGACGCAAATTGAGAAAATGTCTGGTGTCCTTCTGGTTTTGTTCTGAGTGCCAGCGTATTCACAAACATGCCGATGACTGATTGAATATCAGGATGGGTTCTGCCCACCACTGGAGAACCGATCATGATGTCTTCTTGTCTCGAAAGCTTGCTTAAAAGCGTACTGTAGCAAGCAAGCAGTACTGTATACGTTGTACTGTTGAGTGATCTAACCAGCTCATCCAATTGCGCTTTAAGCGCACCGTCTATAGAGAATTCGACGCTGCCCCCTTCAAACGTCTGAACCTTTGGTCTCGGAAGATCCTCAGGCAGTGCCAAAACAGGCAGTTCTCCTTGTAATTGTTCCAACCAAAAAGCCGCTTCAGCCTCTTTTTTCACAAGAGATTCTTCACTGTTTGACCAGACCGCATAATCCTTATATTGAATAGGCAATTCATCAAGTTCGTCTCCTCGATACAAGATCGATAGCTCATCAATTAAAATACCGACAGACGCACCATCTGAAATGATGTGGTGCATATCAATCAACAGATAATGAACACTCTCCGATTCAGACACAAGTCCCACTCTAAGCAGCGGCGCTTTTTCTACATCAAATGGACGGATAAAATCATTCATTAATTGCTGAATGTCTCGGCCTTCCCCTTCGATGTTTTCAATGTTCACAGAAACATTCGTTTCAATTCGCTGAACAGGTTCACCCTGAACGAAGTCAAAGCTCGTACGGAATGCTTCATGACGATGAACAAGCTGGTCAATGGCTTTTTTAAATCGTTTTTCATCAAATACACCTTCAAGCTTTAAAGCAGCTGGCATATGATAGCTCTGCTCGGCATCTGTCATTTTTTGCAGAACAAACAATCTTTTCTGAGCAGATGTCACAGGATAAAAAGCCGCTTCTTCCGCTTTCTCCACTCGTCTGATTTCAGTTCGATCTGTTTGATCCACCGCAAGGGCAAACGCCTCTAAAGTGGGTGATTCAAATAATGTTTTCAACGTACATTCCACATGCATCTCTTCATAGAGCCTGTTCAACATTTTCATGCCGCGCAGTGAATGACCACCGCATTCAAAGAAATGATCACGTCTGCCGATTTTCGGAACTTCAAGAACTTCCTCCCAAATGTGTGCCAATATACGCTCTGTATCTGATTGAGGAGGGACGTATTCATTTGAAGCCTGCTCACTTACATCAGGTACCGGTAATGCTCGTCTATCTACCTTGCCATTCCCCGTTAGTGGCAGCTCGTCTAATTGCATGAAGAAAGCTGGCATCATATAAACAGGGAGTTCTCGTCCTGCTTGCTCACGTAAATCCGACAGCGGAACAGCACCTTCTGCTGTGAAATATGCACACAATGTATCATTTGATATCGCAATGACAACGGCTTCTTTCACTTGCGGATGCTGCAATAGCTGGTGTTCAATTTCCCCAAGCTCGATACGCTGCCCTCGAATCTTGACTTGATGATCGATTCGCCCAATGAATTCAATATCTCCATTTGACAGCCATCGTGCGAGATCGCCCGTTTTGTACATGACTTCACCAGATCGGAAAGGATTTTCAACAAACTTTTCGCTCGTTAGTTCTGGCTGGTGATAATACCCCTTGACCAGTCCGTCACCTGCGACACAAAGCTCTCCAGCTACTCCCGGCGGCTGCACATGTCCAAACTCATCGACAATATAAACAGCTGTTTGACTCACCGGCTTTCCGATCGGAATCGACAGTGCTTGTTCTTCAATGTGATTCACCGGATAATACGTTGTAAAAATCGTGCTTTCAGAAGGTCCATACATATGAATAAGTTTGTCTTCTCCAACCGTTTCAAGGGCTGCCACAACATGCGGCACAGAAGCACGTTCCCCGCCAAACAGCACTTTTCTGACGTTTTTCAGGCTGCCTTTTTTCATATCAATCAGTAAGTGAAATAGAGCGGTCGTGATCATTAAAATACTGACTTTTTCCTTCTCAATCGCGCCAGAAAGCTCATTCATATTTAAAATGTGATCCTTTGGCAAAACAATGAGTTTCGCTCCGTTCAATAAAGCGCCAAACACATCAAACATAAATGCATCAAATACATAGTTTGAAAGGCTCATCAACGTGTCTTCATGATGAATGGTGAGATAATTCGACTGCTTCACTGTTCTCAAAATGTTCCGGTGCGTCACCATGTTCCCTTTAGGTTTGCCTGTCGTACCAGATGTATAGGTTAAATTCGCCAAGTCCAAAGGCGAAACACATACAACTGGATTGCTCTCTGACTGCTGATCAACGGCTTGATCTTCTGTTTCTATGATTTTCCCTTCAAACGCAGTAAGCACAGAACGATGACGCAGCACCTGATGGGTCAGGACAAACTGTGCACCACTATCTGTCAAAAAGTGCTTGATGCGCTCATCAGGGAAGTCAGGATCGATTGGCACATAGACACCGCCAGCCTTTAGCACAGCTAAAACGGACAACACCATCTCATTGGAACGTTCAAAGAATAAAGCCGCTGTCATCCCTTTTTCAAAACCATGTTCACGTAAATAATGAGCCAGCTGGTTCACTCTGCGATTCAGCTCTTGATAAGAAAGAACCTCATCTTTATATTGCAAAGCAGGCTGATGACCATGCTGCTGTACTTGTGATTCAAATTGCGTCACAATGGTTTCTTCCACAGGATAAGGCGTAGGTAACGGGTTCCACATCTTCAATTGAGCCGCTGCCTCTTGTTCAGACAGTAAGCGGTATGATTGAATCGCTTGCTCCGGCATTTCGACCATCTGCTCCAGAAGATAAACATAATGCTTGAGCATCTGCTCGGCAGTACTTCGTTTAAATAACGCCGTACTGTAATCGAGAACAAAGGAAAGACCATGACTTGACTCCGTCGCTTGAAGTGTGAGATCAAACTTTGCAATATGGAAATTGGTTTCCTCGACTTCGACTTTCATCCCTCCAATATGCTGGGTTGTTGAATGATCTGGCGTTAGAGTAAAGACCGTATCAAATAATGGATGGCGGCTAAAATCTCTTTGCACATTTAGCTTTTCAAGCAGCAGCTCGAATGGATATTGCTGATGCTCAAACGCCCTCATCGTCTTTTCCTTTACTTGCTCAATCAACTGCGTCATTGAACCGTTCGGATCTACCTCTGAACGTAAAGCAAGTGTTTGGACAAACATGCCGATCATGTCATTCAAATCTGCATGCACCCGGCCTGCTGTTGGCGTCCCCACCACAAACTCCTTTTGACCTGTGTATTTCGCAAGCAATGTATAGTAAGCAGAAAGCAACACCGTATACAGCGTCGTATGATGATTCGCTGCAAGCTCCTGCAAACGGCCTGTTAACGTCTCATCGATGTTCCTGAGAACGCGGTCTCCAGTGAAAGACTGGACAGCCGGACGCTGATAATCAGTTAGCAGCTGCAAAGCAGGGATATCTCCTGAAAATTCTTTCAGCCAGAATGCTTCATCGATTTGACCGCCTTGCTCTGCCTGTTGTTCTTGCCAAACAGCATAATCTTGATATTGAAGCTTCAATGGCGCTTTCACTAATCCCTCATATACGTCAGACAGCTCACGCAGCATCAAATCAATTGAAAGACCATCTGAAATCAGATGATGCATATCGAAATAGAGAAGATGCTCCCGGTCATGTAAAGACTGTAGACCAACACGCAAAAGCGGAGCCTGCTCAAGATAAAAAGGTCGGACGAATTGACGCATGTTTTCTTCCATCGTACTGCCTGTCACCTGTTCTATTTGAAATGGGACGGATGAAGCTACCCGCTGACGAGGGACTCCTTTGACTGTATGAAAAGAAGTGCGCAGCACATCATGACGTGCGATCAGTTTTTCAAAAGCTCCCTCCAACTTCTCTCGTTGCAGCGTTCCTCTTAATTTCACAACGGCAGGCATATGATAGGCGATGCTCTGCTCCAGCTGAGTCACCATATAAACACGCTGCTGCGCTGGTGACAGTGGATAATCGGCGGCAGTCGGTGCTTTCGGTATGACCACTTGTGAAGACTTTTCCGCTTGTTCAATATAAACAGCAAGTGCTGCAATCGTTTGCTGTTCAAATAAAACAGATAAAGGGACCTCCACTTGAAAAGCCCGCTGAACGAGTGTAAGAACTTTCATCGCTTTGAGTGAATGCCCGCCTATGTCAAAGAATGAGTCGTACACACCTATGTTCTCTTGATGAAGAACGTCTTCCCACAAACGAACAAGCTTCGTTTCTACATCGTTTCTAGGCGCTACATAAACAGCACTGACAGCCTTATCTCCTTTTAATGCAGCAAGCGCACGCCGGTCGACTTTCCCGCTAACTGTCAGTGGAAATGCCTCAAGCTGCTTGAAATAAAGCGGCATCATATAAGCTGGCAGCTGATGTTTGATAGCGGCTTGCAGGGTGTCCACGGAAAGAAATTCTTGTCGTGCTTGATAGTAAGCACTTAAAGCCTTTCCACCGTCCGGTTCATCCACGACAAGCACGACAGCCTGATGGACTCCGTCTACCTGCTCCATGACTGCCTCAATTTCACCTGTTTCGATGCGGTAACCTCTTATTTTTACTTGGTCATCTATTCTTCCAAGGTAATCAATTGTGCCGTCTGGAAGCCATCTCACTACATCACCTGTGCGATACATCCGGTCTTCAGGGAAAAATGGATCTGGTCTGAATGCCTTCTCCGTTAATTCAGGCTGATTCACATAGCCCCGTCCAACTCCTATTCCCGCAATGCATAGTTCTCCCACAGCTCCCTGCACCTGTAGTTGTTCATGTTCATTTAAAATATAAATCCGGTGATGGCCCAGTGGCTTTCCAATTGACACATAGCGCTGTTCTGGTGACTTCTGCAGCTCACTGAGATCTAGACGGTGAACCGCCGCATCCACACACGTTTCTGTCGGACCATACACATTCCACAAGGCAAAATCCGGCTGGCTGACACGCACAGCTTCAATTAGCGCCTGCGCTGCTTTCGCAGGGAGTGCTTCTCCCCCAATCAGCATGTGAGTCAGTGCAAGCCCATCCAAATCAGCTGCAAGTAAAAGCTGCACATGTGCTGGCGTTCCATCTGTTGCTTTGATTTGATGTTCATTGTAATAAGCCGCTAGCTGTACACCGTTTCGTGTCGTTTCTCTTGGCACAATATGAAGCGTATGTCCAAATAAAAGAGCAGCAAAGATTTGTTTAACAGATGCATCGAAATGGAATGGTGCAAGAAGCGCCACTTGAAGCTGATTTGCCCCCTCATACACTTCGTGATGCAGGGCATGAACCAAATGATGCAGCTGAAGATGCTCGATCATCACTCCCTTCGGCTTTCCAGTCGTACCCGATGTATAAATGAGATAAGCCAAATCCTGTGATGTCGTCTGATCGATCAGCTCAGGCAGCGGACGATCTTCTAATTCCATATGCTGCTGGACAATCATTTTTTCCGCAATGGATGAATATCGCTGAACAAACGATTCTTCTGTTAAAACGATAGAAGCACCAGAATCTTCTACAATAAATTGAATGCGTTCCTCAGGTAATGCCGGATCGATCGGTACATATGCACCGCCAGCTTTTAATATCCCAAAAATGGCAGCCATCGCATCTGCCGTCCGTTCCATTAAAACGGCAACTGGTACATCACGCGAGACACCTTTCATCTGTAAAAATCGTGCCAGTTTGTCCGCTTTTTGATACAGCTCTCCATAAGTGAACGTTCCATTTTCCGCTACCACAGCTGCCCGTTCTGAATACGTTTTAGCTACCTCATCAAATAAGTGGTGAACTGGTTTCGCTCCTGGTAAATCAAATGCTTCTCCCTTAGATAATTGAAGCAGCTGCTTTTGTTCATCTGCTGGCAGTAAAGAGAGAGCCCCAATCAGCTGATCTGGCTGAGAGACCGCCGCCTCCAGCAAAATGATCAATCGATCAAACAGCTTACTCATATCGTCTTCACTAAATAGGTCTGTACGGTAATCCAAATCAATGGTCAATGTATCTGTATCCCAGCGGTCTTTCACATGAATCGATATATCATTCATTCCGCTTCCACTAAAAATCGGCTCCGTAATGAACGAAAGATTCTCTTTTTTCTGCCACTGCATGACCTGATACTCTAAAGAAATATCAAACAGGCGTCCTGTAAATCCATCTCTTTCCCTTAAATCATTCATGAGCACATTGTAAGGATATTTTTGATGACGCAAGATCTTCATCTGATCCGCCATGACTTGCTTCACGAAATCAAGAAATGTGAGGGATCCTTGCACAGATGCGCGCATCGGAATGGTCGACACAAACATCCCAATCATCTTTTTTTCCTTTGCATTTGTCCGATTGCCCATAAAAGTTCCAAGGACCACATCCTCCATGCCGCTAAATCGGTGCAAGTAAATATAGACAGCGGACATAAACATAGAAAGCATACTGACTTTCTCTTCTTCACAAAAGACTCGAAGCTTCTCCTTTAAAGAATCAGGAATATCCCCTGAAAATCTCTCCGCATGTAAGCTCATCTCGTAACCTTTATGCGGTGTTAAAGAAGCGAAATCTGGAATATTGGCAAATTGCTCGTTCCAAAAAGCTTGGTCTTTCTGAAAACGTTTAGAAGATTCATACGTTTGCTCACTCATGATGTGATCAACGAAGGAAATGTCTTCAATTGGGGAGATGTCTGTCCCCTGCAGCATGTCATGGTATAGATCAATGATTCGGTTTCCCATCAAGATAATTGAAATACCATCAGCCACAATATGATGTGCTTTACAGAACAGCCAGCACTCTTGATCACTGATTTGAAAGACCGTAAATTCAATTAAGGAACGATCAATCAGTTCCATCGGCTCACGAATCTCCTCGTTCGCCCACGCCCTGACTTCCTTTTCACTCCAGCCTTTCACCAAACGAATCGGCTGTTTTTCATATGGCTTGATATATTGAACGGGCTCCTCCTGCTCATGTTGATACACCAGCCTTAAACGAAGAGAATCAGTTTCACGAATGTACGCTTGAAGCACATCCACGATCAAAGAAGGATTTAGACCTGATACGGATCTTAACTTGGCAAACCCACCCAAATTAGAAATACTTGTGCCTGGATAAAATCTTTCCGTGTAGAATACTCGCTTTTGCGCATGTGTTAAGGGGTAATAAACTGTACTCATTCTCATCCTCCGCTCTTCTATGTTTTCTCCACCAACTGTGATACCCTGCACCCTCTATATCAAAAGAACCAAGTCTATTTCATTAAAATAGACGGAATAACAGAAAAGGAGCCCACCCCGAATAAAACGGAGGGACTCCCATTTTGATTCGGTAACCTGCCGACCATAGCAAAAAAGGAAACTTTTACCTTAGGACATGGCTTTGCGTCTCTATGTTTCCATAGATTTGCCTTTTTCTTCTTTTCTTTTAGATATTTTCTATTTACGTCCACTTTATATGAAATTATTGTTTTTTTCACCGAAAAATGGGTGTAAAGATTCATGCGTTATGCCGAAGGGATCACATCATAATTTACGATATTTACCGAAAATAACTAATAATAGTTGCGTTCCACCGAAAATAAATGACCAATTACCGCAAAAATTTCATGTTTTTCCTTAAATTTTGCAAATATGACCGAAAATGTAGGAGAGAGGTCTCCTATCATGCCTCGCATTTTCTTAAACCTTAAGAACTACATTCCATAAAACTTTGAATATTTTTACCATAAAAAACAATACAAAAAGAGCTGTCATTTCAAATGACAGCTCCTTGTTTCTTCATTATATTTACATCACCTTAGACAGACCAATCGTTTTCTCAATAATGAGCAACGCAATGATAGAAATGATAATAAATATGACAGATATCGCATTGACACTCGGATCAAAAGTTTGCTCAATGTAATTAAACGTCCTCACGGGAATCGTAATGGTTTGAGGTGAAGAAACGAACAAACTAATCGAGATTTCACCAAATGATGTCACAGCAGAAAACACCCCACCTGCGATAATGCCAGGCTTGATCAAGGGCAGTGTCACACGAAAGAAAGTACGTATGGGCCCTGCACCAAGATTCATGGAAGCTAGCTCAAGACGTGGATCAAGATTTGAAACACTGACACCCACGGTTCGTACCACATAAGGAAAACCAATGATGACATGCCCAATGACTAATGCCCACAAAGACCCTGTAAAGCCCATAGCCGTAAACAAATACAGCATCGCAATCCCTAATACCACCTGAGGAATCATAAGAGGTGACAAAATAAAGGCTTGAACAGCTTCCTTTCCCTTAAAGGAAAGCCTTGCTAAAGCATAAGAAGCCATCGTTCCTAAAAGAACAGTAAGCGGCGTCACAATCAATAACAGAATCACGCTGATACGCAAAGATTCCATCCATTCTGGATTCGACACGACCTCATGAAACCAACGAACGGAAAACGAAGTCGGCGGGAATTCAGGAAAAGCATTCGGACTAAAAGCAGAAAGAACAATGACAAGAACAGGTACGGTTAAAAAGAGATAAACGAGTGAGCCTGCGGTCCATATCAGAACCGAAAGCAAACGGTCACTTATTGATTTTTTACGCATGCATCCTCGCCTCCCAACGCTTCAATAGATAGCTTAATAGACTGACGACCGCTAGCACACAAATCAATAAAGTAAAGGACATCGCAGCGGCAAGAGGCAAATTATACACCTGCATGACCTGCTGATAAATGGACAGTGGCAAGAGCGGCTGCATCCGTCCGCCGACTAATAGAGGAGTAATATAACTTCCTGCTGCAAGTGAGAAGACAATAATTGCTCCGGTGATCATGCCTGGAATCGTAAGCGGCAAGGTCACATGAAAAAATGTCCGAATACGACCAGCACCAAGACTCATAGAAGCCGGTCTTAAGTGACGGTCCATATCAGTTAAGCTCGTTGCAATAGGCAGCACTGCAAAAGGCAGCATCACTTGAACATAAGCAATAATGACCGCATTCATATTCCACAGCATCGATAGCGGTTTCTCAATCAGATGTAAATCGATCAGCATGCCATTGATCAAGCCATTTTGCGAAAGAAGCACGATCCATGCAAATGTCCGAATGACGACACTCGTCAAAAGCGGCGATACAAGTAAGATATAGAAAAAAGCCCGCAACCTTGGGTGAGGTGCTTTCACTAGCACATAAGCTGCTGGATATGCCATCAATAAACAAATCACCGTTGTCTGTAAGGCCACCCACACAGTACTTCCAATTGCTTTCACATATGCATCTGTCGTAAAGACATGTAAATATTGAGACAAACTATAGGATTGTAACGTATTCATCATCGAATCCACATCACGAAAACTGAGGACAAACATCATCACAAGCGGAGCAAGAAGGAATACAACTAGAAACAAACAAGCTGGCAGCAGCATAAACCAATGAAAGCGCTGATTCTTTTTTTTGATTCTCATCACGCATGCACCTTCGAATCTAAAAACACAATATCTTCAGGCTGCCAATGAATATGCACAATTTCTCCAACTTGAGGCAGCTCGGGAAACGCTGCGTCTGATGCATGGACAATGATTTCACCTTGATTAAGCCCAACGACCAAACGTAAAGAGTGCCCAATATAACTGACATCTGCCAACACGCCTGTGACATGATTTGGCTGAACTTCATCCCCGCCAGAAGATAACTTGATTCTCTCAGGACGCAGCATGAGTAAATGCTTCTCGCTCTTCTCTTTAAATGCGGCAGCTTTTAGCTGAACTTGCTTCCCGTTTGATTGAATGAAATGTGGAACAGTGTATGTGGAAGTAACTTCATCATACTCCGCTTCAAATAGATTGACCTGTCCGATAAATTCAGCAACAAAACGATTATTTGGCTGACGATATACTTCTAAAGGTGTCCCAATCTGCTGAATTTTCCCCTCACCTAATATCCCAATTCGGTCAGAAAGACTTAGGGCTTCCTCCTGATCATGCGTCACAAGAATAGTCGTAATTCCGACATTCCGTTGAATATTTCGCAGCTCCGTCTGCATATTTTTTCTTAGCTTTGCATCTAGGTTACTGAGTGGTTCATCCAGAAGGAGAACAGCCGGCTGGATAGCAAGTGCACGTGCAATTGCGACCCGTTGCTGCTGACCACCACTTAATTGGTGCGGCATTCGTTTGGCAAATGACTCTAATTGAACAAGAGCCAAGCTCTCCATCACCTTTTGCTTGATTTCCGCCTTCTTTTTCTTTTGAACCTTCAACCCATATGCAACATTATCAAATACGGTGAGATGTGGGAAAAGTGCATAGCTTTGAAAGACCATCCCCGTTTTCCTTTGATAAGGAGGTAAAGTCGTCACATCCTGATCACCAATATAGACGACTCCTTTTGTCGGTTCTAAAAAACCACCAATGATATTGAGTAAAGTTGATTTTCCGCAGCCACTAGGGCCAAGAAGGGAGAAAAACTCTCCCTCTTTTACCGTAAGACTGACATCATCAAGAGCAATCTGCTCGCCAAAATGCTGGCTGATATGTTCTAAATTGATTCCACTCATGCGATCACCTATTTTCCTCCGCCTAGTACTTCATTCCATCGATTTGTCCATTGACCGAGCTCTGAAGTCGCTGTTTCGTAATCTACCCAAGTCAGCTTGCTATAATAATTTTCGCCAACCTTCACTTTTCCCTTAATTTTGTCTCCGTATTTCACATCAGAATTCGACATGCCATAGTAAGATTTATCTGAGAAGGCTTCTTGAGCTTCTTTCCCACTAAGGTAGTTTAATAGCTTATAAGCCGCTTCCTCATGCTGACTTCCCTTTGTTAGCGCCCAGCTCGCAACTGCTGCCACAGCGCCTTCTTTCGGATATGAGAATCCAATATCCATCCCTTCTTCTTCAAGTGCAAATGCTCGGCCATCCCAATATGGAACTGCCGTCACGTCACCACGTTCTAACAGCGTTTGAATAGACCCTGGGTTATCAGGAAAAGCAGCTACACGCCCTTTTAATTGTGCGAGGCTTTTAAATGCTTTATCAATATCCTTAGGATTTGATTCTGTCCCTCCTTGAGCATGGACAAGTGCAGAGAAAAATTGTAAGCCTGCTGAATAAGTTGGGGAAGAAATCGCCACTTTCCCTTTCAGCTGATCGCTCCATAAATCTGTCCAGCTGTTTGGCTCCTGTTTGACAAGATCTTTTCTATAAGCAATTCCAAGCTGTCCCATACTAAAGCCTGCTGCATATTGTTTTCCATCAACAGTGAGTTTCTTTTGAACAGAACGATAAAGCTTTTTCACATTTGGTGCTTGATCTTCATCAATAGGCGCAAGAACGTTTGCCGCAATACCTCTTTGAATCGTATCAGGCTGTAAAATAAGCAAATCATACGGTGGATTTTTACCATTAGATGCTTTTAATTTTGTAAACCATTCAGAATCTGCCCCAGAGACCGTTTGTACTTTAATGCCTGTATCCTTTTCAAACTTTTCGAGGATTGGCTTAATATTCTTTTCCCAATCCCCTCCGTAGACACCAACGATCACAGTCTGCTGCTTTTTACTTTGGTCCTGCCCATTTCCACCGCATGCAGACAGTAGTAACATGACGGATAGGACACCTGCAAATATGGTCATTAATCTTCTTTTCATAATTCGTTTCCCCCTTTTTGTTGATTCAACTGATGAAGTGCTTGAATAATATCCATCTTTGTTAATGGTTCCTGTCTATGACTAAAATGAGAATGAACCGCATGTTTATAGTGCGTACGCTCATTTGCTGGGTATGAACGAAGCTGCACAGCAAGCTCACTGCTGGCTTCGTCCGTCCACACTTTCTCATAAGCTGCTCTTTGTTTTCCAAAATCCCAAGCGACAGCATCAGCATCATTCATCTTTTCACGAAGCCTGCTCGTCTGTTCGTCATCAATTTTCCATTCATTATGATCTCGATAGACTTTGACGCCATATTGCTGAAGTGCTCTTTCTTCACTTAATAGCCCTGCTTCCACTTCATGAAGGACTTTTTCTTTCGTTCTAGAAAATGGATTCCCCCATCCTCCCCCACTTGGTGAAACCAATTGAACAATATCGCCTTTTTCAAGACGCATAACATCAATTTTCGGCTGGTTTTTTGTCTCCCCATTTGGTTTGGTCAATTTCACCTCACCAATTGCTCCTGCACGTCCGCCCATTAACCCCCAAGGTTGAAACTTCATTCGTTCCATTCCTCGTGCCGTCACCATCGATTCTGGCTTGATCATTTCAAATTCTAAACCAATCGCATGTCCCCCTCTATGTTCCCCTGCTCCACCTGTGTTCGGCAGCAGTTCATATCGGTGTACATGAATATCAATATGATGTTCCAAGCTCTCGATAGGTGTATTTTTTAAAAAGCCTGACGAATGATCAATTCCATCGACTCCATCAGTCCCTTTTTGAGCACCGCCGCCTCCGCCTAACGGTTCGACCACAGACATTTTTCTGCCTCCTGTTTGATCATCAGGAACAGAGAGAACGACGATAGCGGATTGACCTGCACCTGCCGCCGGCACTGCTTCAGGCAACAGCTTACCAATAGCACCTAGCACGACATTATACAATCTCATTGTAATGGAATGCCGAATACCGACAGAAGCCGGATATTCTGGATGGACAAGCGTTCCTTTAGGTGAAATCACGTCTATCGGATACGTAATCCCACCATTAATCGGAATAAAAGGATCTTTACTAATAATGTAATTGATCAATCCTTGATATAAGAAGGAGTGCTTTTGACCATTGGTGACAAGATTAAAAGCTGTCTTAACTTGCGGGTCACACTCAGAGAAGTCCAGTGTCAGCTGTTTCCCTTTGACCGTCAGCTTGATCTTTAATCGGATCGGCACGTCCGAAATCATATCATCATCCAAGTAATCAGCGAATTCACTCGTTCCATCAGGAATGGCTTCAATAACTTTTCCTGCGCGATCCTCTGCTTGCTTCAGCAGATCAATCATTCCTTGCTTCACTTCGTTTTTTCCGAATTTCTCGATCATTTCTTTTAGTCTGATTTCTGCTGTATTAACAGCGGCAATCATCGCATTAATATCGCCATCATTTAAATGACTCGCCCGGCTATTAGCTCTTAAAAAGGTACGAACAACCTGATTCTCTTTTCCACCTTCATAGATTTTCACTGGTGGAATTCTTAATCCTTCCTGATGAACATCTGTTGCAGTTGGAGAAATGCTTGAAGGGACAAGACCTCCCACATCACTTACATGAACAAAAGACCAGGCATAACTGACAATTTCATCTTCTATAAAAATAGGTTTGATGATATGAACATCTGGCAAATGAGTCGCTAAACCGTCTGTCGTATAAGGATCATTTGTGATGATAATGTCACCCGGCTGCATCGGTCCGCTTTCTTCAATCGCTTTTTTGAGACTCAGCCCTAAAAAGATCGTGACACCGACTGTTTTTGGGTAAACAAAGAAATCTCCAGAAGGCGTGGCTAATGCTGTGGCAAAATCCGCCGATTCTTTTACGAATGTTGTAAAGGATGTCCGCTCGATGACATGTCCCATGCCTGATGCAATCGCATTAAAATAACTCCTCATCATCTCAAGCTTTGCTGGATCAGTTCCCATGTAAAGCCGCCTCCCTTGAAATCACCAAGTTTCCTGAATGGTCTATGCTGCCTGCCCAGTTTGGCAAAATCAATGTTGTCGTATCATCTTGCTCAATGATGGCAGGTCCTTTCACAACAGCACCTAATGACAAAGTACTCCGATTGTAAACAGATGCTTCGTACTCTTTTTCTTCTATAAAGATTCGTCTGTATGATTGTGGTATTAAAGGCTGTCCGCTGCTTTCATCACCAAGAGAGAAAGGCAGTGGAGGCGTTTCCCCTATAACCCGAACTCGCAAATGAGTAAATTCAATGTTCGCCTGATCATCTCTATGGCCATATTGACGCTCATGCAGGTTGTGGAAAGCTTCAATCAGGTGATAGACGTCTTGTTCCTGCTTTAGCCAATCCACCGATAATGGCAATTCAATCTCAAATGCCTGTCCTTGATAGCGGGCATCTGCTAATAACAAAATGGACGTTTGTTTGATATGTTGAATGTTTTGCTGGCTGAACCAATCCGTTGCTTTGCGAGAAAGCATTTCATAATCTTGTTTTAATTCGTCAATCGTATAGTCTTGTAAGCAGATTTTCTTAGACAACACAGCATCATGGATAAAATCGGCTGTAAGTGCACCTAGCGCACATAATGTTCCTGGACTTGGAGGGACGACCACATTTTTTGCATGAATTTCTCTCGCAAGGAAATTCGCAACAACAGGCCCTGCCCCGCCAAATGCCAACAAACTAAAATCTCTAGGATCAAACCCTTGCTGCTCCATGACATTGCTTAGTTCTGTGTACATATTGGCAACAGCCACTTGAATCAACTGGTCAGCCGCCTGTTCGACCGTTTTATGAAGCTGATCAGCAATTGGCTGAAAGGCTATTTCCGCTGCAGACCGCTGCAATTGTAAATGTCCTCCGGCAAACCGATCTTGATTGAGGTAACCGCATATGAGAAATGCATCGGTTAAAGCAGCTTTTTTTCCCCTTCCATACGAAGCAGGTCCAGGCTGCGAGCCAACTGATTCCGGTCCTGCTTTAAGAAGCCCGCCTTGATCAAGCCATGCGACAGAACCTCCGCCAGCCCCTATCGAATACATTGCAACAGATGGAAGAATGATCGGAAATCCTGAAAGCTGATTCGATTGAGCCATTGTAGGCTGCCCATTTTGAATGATCGAGATATCTGCACTTGTGCCACCAACATCAAACGTAATTAAATTGGGTTCATTTGCAGATGTTGCAATTCTTGCTGCACCAATTACACCAGCTGCCGGGCCAGAAAAAAGTGTTTTAACGGGTGAAGTAGCTGCACTTTCTGCATCCATTAAACCACCATTTGATTGGGTAATGTATGGAGAAATTGGTACACCTTCTTCTTTCAAGCGGCTTTTCAACGTTTGTAAATATTGTTTCACCTTTGGTTGAATGTACAAATTGACAACAGACATCACTGTCCGCTCATATTCCCTCATTTGGGGCCATAACTCAGAAGACGTCAGGACTTCTAACTGTGGGTAATGATGATGAATATAGGCTTTTGCCTGTAATTCATGAACTGGATTCTGATAGCTATGTAAAAAAGAAATGACAATGCCTGCTAGTTTTTTAGAGATGACCTGCTGGACAGCATCATCTAATTGCTGCAGTTGGAGAGGTTTTTTGATCGAACCATCGTGTATGAGCCTTTCAGAGATTGGATATACATGTTTTCGTGGTATCAATGGTTCTGGCAATTGAGAATTGAAGTCATAAGGAATGGGTAGACGTAAACGCTGTAATGACAAAATGTCTTGAAAACCTTCCGTTACAAAAAGGGCTAAATCTGCTCCCTTTCTCTGCAATAATGTATTAAGACCGATTGTCATCCCGTGTACGAGATATTGTATTTTGGATAAATCGACACCTCTTTCTTTTAGAAGTTTCAGCCCATTGATAATTCCTTGAGCTGGGTCATCTGTCACTGTAGGTGTCTTGAGTTCAGTCAGCTCCCCTGTCGCTTCATTCATCAGCGATAAATCAGTAAATGTTCCACCTATGTCTATTCCGAGCCGATAAGAGACATCCGCCATTTGTACTTCCCTCCTGCAATGTAATTGGAATCATATTTTGATAAATTACGACATTTTTTGATATTTGACTCCATATTATTAAAGCATATCGGTCTAGTCAATTTTATTTTTTTGAAATTTCTGTGTGTTAAAATCTTGAAATTAGCCTAAAAACCAATCATAAAGCCATTTTGCATCAGCATATATGTTTTTTGAGCAGCAAAATTAAATTTTTATGAGTTTGTACAACGAGGAAAAGAGCATAAACAGGTAAAAAACGTTTTTCGAACTTTAAAAGACGTTTTTTCAAAACGAGGAGAAATTGGTAAGTAATTCTGCTATACTTCTGTTTACAAAATACGCTAAAGAGAAAGAGAGCTAGCATCTATGAAACTTCTTAAAACCATTCTCTTGCTTTTATTGATTGTCATTGGTATAGCGACAGGCTATGTCCAACTAGGGCAACATAAACAAGAGACGACAAACTCTTCTTATGACAAAACCATTCACTTTCCATCAGATCGATATCCAGAAACCGCGAAGCACATAGAAGAAGCTATTGACGAAGGTCATTCTTCCATTTGCACCATTGATCGAAAAAATAGTGATGAGCAAAGAGACAAATCACTTCATGGCATTCCAACAAAGCGTGGTTATGATCGTGATGAATGGCCAATGGCGATGTGTAAAGAAGGTGGAGCAGGGGCTTCTGTCAAATATGTACGTCCTTCGGATAATAGGGGGGCAGGCTCTTGGGTAAGTCATCAATTATCAGATGATCCTGATGGCACAAGAATCCAATTTATTATCGAGTAGCACTAACTTTCCTTTTTTCATAACAAAAATTTCTGTGTAAGTGCATTCATGTATATCAAACATTTTTTTCATGCCGATAATCTTTAAGGAGGGTTACCCTACCTTATACCTAAAGGAGTAAAAAGCATGAAAAAAAAAGGAAAACTGAGGCTTGGCGCCAAAATAATGCTGATCTTTTTAAGTGTCCTCATCGTATTTTCAGCAGTGGTTGGTTATGTAGTGAACCGCGAAATGACAGAGAACATTAAGCAAATGGCCACCGAAAAAGCAAAAGGCGATCTAAAGCTAGGATACGCTTACCTAACTGAAAAGGTTGCTGGCTCGTGGCAGATAAAAGATGGCAAGCTTTACAAAGGAAATACTCAAATCAATAACCATGACACATTGGTTGATCAATTAGCCGAATATACTGGTGATACAATCACGATTTTCCAAGGAAATACCCGTGTTGCCACAAATGTCATGTTAAACGGGAAACGAGCTGTAGGAACCGAAGTCTCACCTGAAGTAAAGGCCGCCGTTTTGGATAAAGGCGAGAATTATTACGGAACAGCCAATGTTGCGGGGAAAGATTACCAAACGGCTTATATGCCCATCAAAAATGATACAGGGGAAACGATTGGTATTTTCTATACCGGTGCAAATCAAAGCATGATTTCACAAATGCTTCAGTCTTTCTTTATTCAATTTGTCACGGTTCTACTGTTAAGTTTAATTGTTTCTGTTATCATTATTTCTATTTTCACAAAGCGGATTCAGACACGTCTCAAACATATGGCATCTGCTATTAAGAGTGCAGGCGAAGGAAATTTAACCATCAACGTGACAGATCACACAGGCGATGAACTTTCTGAGCTGGCAGGTCACTTTAATAAGATGCGTGAGAAATTAAATCAAACCATTTTAAATGTGATCAAAACATCGGAATTAGTAGCCACTTCTTCTGAGGAGCTGTCAGCTAGCGCAGAAGAAACGAGTGCAGCATCAGAAAAAATTACCCATACCATTCAAGAAGTCGCTCAATCGTCTGAACAGCAATCAGCCCAAATGACAGCTAGTGAGCACACGATGAGACAAGTATCTAACGAGCTGGTAAACATCACTGAAAATGCGGGACAAATGGCAACAAGAAGCCAGTCCGCACAAGAAATGGCCCAAAAAGGTGTACAAAATATCGGTGAAGTCAATTCACAAATGACATCAATTGCAAAATCAATTGAAGAGAACGGTACAGCAATTCAAGCGCTAGAAACACGTTCAGCCGAGATCGATCAGATTTCCAAAGTGATTACAGATATCGCTAACCAAACAAATCTACTTGCTCTTAATGCGGCCATTGAGGCAGCACGCGCAGGTGAACATGGAAAAGGTTTTGCCGTTGTGGCAGACGAAGTGAGGAAGCTCGCAGAAGAATCGCAAACCTCATCCAACATGATTTCACATCTCATTTCTGAAATACAAAAAGAGATGAATCATTCGACGAGTGCCATTAAACGAGTACGAGAGGAAGCGGCTCAAGGGGCTGTTCTTATTTCTCATACAGAGGATTCATTTATTGACATTCAGCAGTCAATGAAGGAAATGGCAGATGGCATTCAACATTTATCAGATGCATCCCAAAAAATCGCAGCTTATACAAATGATGCGAAGCAGACCTTTGCCTCTATCACAGAAGGCGTTAAACTGACGAGTGAACATTCACAACAAGTAGCAGGTTTAACAGAAGAACAATTCGCAGCAATGGAAGAAGTAACAGCTTCATCAGAGGCTCTCGCCCATTTAGCAGGAGACCTAAAAGAAATGGTTTCGCAATTTCACATCTAGATCCCTCAAACAGTAGCGCAAGACGGCGACAATCGTCTTGCTGCCTAACATTCTCTTCAATTATCTTACTTTCAAACATTCACTTTTCAACATGATCGCCAGCTGGACAAATTTTATGAATAAAGGAGTTATCTATATGAATGATTTAAATCAAACGTATCCCCTATCTATCTCCTATCACCAAATCACCGTATACACTGGAAGCACGACGCCACCTGTGATTGATTGGACAGATGACGATATTCTTCAAGGATTCGCAACTGGGGATCGAGGTATTTCTTTTGAAGGCATCAATAATGGAAAGGCTTCTATTATCGTGACATTAAACAGCCATGAGCCTCCATCATCCGTTGATAGAGTCATCACAGTGCCATTTGCTCAATCAAGTGATCATGTTTATCTGACAAGCGTCATGGCACAGGTACTGTCTTTCTCCATTCCAAAAGGAGACTATCAACTCACCTGCTATATATCTGAGCACCCTGATCAAGATCTCTATTATTTTGATTTTCAGACTGCTTAGATCACGCCTGGTCGTACTGCTCAAGCCATTTTTCTGCAAAATCGACTGATTCTCTCATCGGCAATAAATACGAATTAGCTAGCCCGATTTGACTGTGGTTATAACTACATTCTGATTGTAAAAAGTCACGACCAATCTGTTCAAATAGTTCTTCTCTTGTGATGATATCTTGATACTCTTTCCACACCCTCCAACCATTCTCTAAAATGGGGGCCCCTCGTGTCATGAGGTCTTGCTGTGAGATTCGATATTCAGCTAAGTGAAAAGCTGTCACACTTTCGAATGACGTGCCAATTAGCAGCACTTTTGCACCAAGATCGTACATACGTCCAAGAGGTGAATTTTCTCCTAAACCATAAGGAAGCGCATGGTGGTTCAACACTTCATGTTTCCTTTTCCCCCAGGCGGTGAATGAGAAATGAGGATGATTGCTTCTTTCTACGCCTGGGTATTTCCAAAAGGTCTCCGCTACCTTTCCCATTGCTGTTGGAGCTGTGTACGCCGGATCAAATGCAGGCATCGTGTCTTTGATCGGTTTCCACCAAGAATAAGGAACAGGCGGATTGATCCAATCAGCAGGATCAGACAGCTCTAATGTTTGTGCCGGCATAATCAGTGTTCCTTCATCTGTTAAAATATCCATCATAGCTTGGATAACGGCTATAGCTCCTCCATTCACCCAGCCAATAGATGACAAGGATGAGTGGACACATAAGATCATGCCCTTCCTTACACCAAGTTGAACCAAATCCGCTTTGATTCTTTCCTTTGTGATCGGTTCAGCCTGATGTTCAATTAATCTTTTCATCGGTTATTTCCTCCTGCGCCTCATCTATTCTTGATGAGTGAGACGTTTCACAGCGATAGACAATTTATAATTTGCATGCTTTGTTAGCTCCGTTAAAAATTGATCAAGCTCATCATGACTGGAGAAATGTCCTTCAGCCATATAACAGCCCTCTCCACTAATTTTAAACAGGTTTTTGATTTCTTCCTTTTGATGGAGAAACGATAAAAGCGGTTCATGATCATAACTTCGGGTAAAGAGCTGCAAAAATGTTTGGATGTTCTGCTGTGTCCGCCAGTTAATTGAAATGGTATAGGCTTCAATAATCCCCTCTTCTTCAAGCTTTAAAACTCTATTTTTAGCAGCTTGACCGGTTAAATGGACTTTTTCACCAAGTGCTTTCATCGTCAATCGGCTATTCTTTGAGAGTTCTTTTAATATATCCATATCTGTTTTGTCTAGCATTGGCTCACCTCTTTCAAAAATCAAGTCGTTCCGCTGAAAGACTTTCATGACCCTCTGTCACATGAGGCTCTTTTAATATACTGTAAACTTAATAAGAAAAAAAGGAGGCCTTCTAATGAAAATAACACTCATTCGTAATGCTACTTTATACCTTCAATATGGTCCGTCAACATTTTTAATCGATCCCTTTTTAGCAGCAAAAGGAACCTATCCACCGTTCCCGCATACTGCCAATCAACATGTAAACAATCCAATTGTTGAGCTGCCTGCAAACATTGATTTGGACAAGATATTACAGCCGGATGCTGTCCTGCTCACTCATTTACATGTAGATCACTTTGACGACGAGGCAAAAAAGAGATTAGCTCAAACTTTGCCGATCTATACTCAATCAGAGAAAGATCGCACGGAAGTAAAAGAAGCTGGATTTCAGCATGTTACATGCATTGAAGATGAAATGGAAATTTGCGGTGTTCATATCAAACGAACTGGCGGGCAGCACGGGACAGGAGAAACCGCTAAACGGATGGGACAAGTGAGCGGTTTTGTTTTCTCTCATCCTGATGAGCCTACTCTTTATATTGCAGGAGATACCATTTGGTGTGATGAGCCGAAAGAGGTTGTGAATACATGCCAGCCAGATATTATTGTGGTCAATAGTGGGGCTGCCCAATTTTTAGAGGGAGATCCCATTACGATGACAAAGGAAGAGATTGTAGACATTCACCATACTCAACCACAAGCTCAAATCATCGCCTGTCACCTTGAAGCCGTGAATCATTGTTTATTAACAAGAGCGGCATTAACATCTTACATTCAAGAGAATCATGCAGATCAGGCCATTTTTGTCCCTCAAGATGGTGAGACGCTGACCTTTTAACACATAAACAATAAAAACCGGCACCTTGCTGCCGGTTTTCTTGAACTTATGGTCGATGGTGCTGTGGTTTTTTTAGTAATGGAACAAACCCGTTATTTTTTAAGTGATTGTAATGTTCATCCATTCGTTTTGTGATGTGCGTACCTTGTTCCTTCGTTAACACACCATACTGAACGTATTTTTCGATCACTTCTTTTCGTTTAGACAAAATTTGCTGTTCAAGTACTTCAATTTGTTTTTGTTGCTCTGTCGTTAATTTTACTTGATGCGTGACGGGGCGCTTTTCCATTTGTGGTGTTTCTCCATGAGCCGTATTCACTTGAAAACCAAATAATATCACCATCGTTAGTATGATCAAACCACTTGTTTTTTTCATCTCTGTCGTTCCCTCCTTTATTCGATTTTAATTTGCGCATCCTTTCCTTTTTTATACATTATTCACACCGTCAAATTGCACATAATATTCTTACTTTTTCGCTTTTCATCTGAAAACGTTGTCCTAACTGAAAAAGCGTGCTATGTTTTGTTTTGTATAAAAAATAGAGGAGGATTCTTAAATGAGTCGTTTTTATCATAGAAAACCTATATGGGTGCTGCTTGTTGTGTCTGCTCTCATGCTTGTCATGTCTGCTTGCAATCAATCAGGCTCACCTCAGTCTGGAGAATCAAAGTGGGATCAGATTCAAAAGAAAGGGAAAATCGTGGTCGCTACTTCAGGCACCTTGTATCCTACGTCTTACCATGATACATCTAACGGCAAGGATCAATTGACTGGCTATGAAGTGGAAGTCGTCAAAGAAGCATTTAAGCGCCTTGACGTAAAAGTAGAATTTAAAGAAATGGGTTATGATGGTATGCTCAGTGCCATTAATTCAGGTCAGGTGGATGCCGCTGCAAACGATATCGACATCACAGATGACAGGAAAGATAAGTTCGCCTTTTCAACACCTTATAAATACTCATATGGAACCGCTATCGTCAGAAAAGATGATCTGTCAGGTATTAAAACGCTAAAGGATTTAAAAGGAAAGAAAGCAGCAGGTGCTGCAACGACCATTTATATGGATGTTGCCCGTAAGTATGGTGCAAAAGAAGTCATTTATGATAATGCTACAAACGAGCAATATTTAAAGGATGTCGCAAACGGCCGTACAGATGTCATTTTAAATGACTACTACTTGCAAACACTGGCGCTTGCTGCATTCCCTAAGCTAAATATTACGATCCATCCAGACTTAAAATACATGCCGAATGAACAAGGGTTTGTGATGAAAAAAGACAATACAGAGCTGCAAAAAGAATTAAATCGTGTATTAAAAGAGATGAAAAAAGACGGAACCATGAAAAAGATTTCGGAGAAATTCTTTAATCATGCTGACGTCTCAAAGAAAATTGATGTTGATGTCGAAGATGTCGACATTTCTAAATAAGGAGCCGCAGCCGTGGGAGATATTCATTTAGAATATATCTTTAATCCTGCACTGGCAAAAGCGTCATTTCCATTTGTCATGAAAGGCATCTGGCTGACGCTGCTCATTTCTTTTGTGAGCATGTTTTTTGGTACGATTCTAGGCTTTTTTATTGCCCTTGCTCGAATGGCAAATACGTGGTTCCTTCGGCTGCCTGCACGGCTGTATATTTCATTCATGCGTGGGGTTCCCATTCTGGTCATTTTGTTTATCCTTTATTTCGGATTCCCTTACATCGGCATTGAATTTACAGCTGTCACTGCTGCTATTATTGGATTCAGCTTCAATAGTGCTGCATACATTGCCGAAATTAACCGGGCGGCTCTCTCCTCTGTTCCAAGTGGTCAAGTGGAAGCCGCCAAATCACTTGGTCTCAGTTATTGGCAAACGATGCGTGGAGTCATTTTGCCTCAATCCGTGCGCATTGCACTGCCGCCCCTGACCAACGTCATGCTTGATTTAATCAAAGCTTCCTCACTAGCGGCAATGATTACTGTGCCAGAACTCTTCCAGCAAGCAAAAATTGTGGGTGGACGAGAATTTGATTATATGACCATGTATATATTGGTTGCCTTGATTTACTGGGGCATATGCAGTGTGGTCTCATTGCTCCAAGACTTTTTGGAAAAACGCTATGCAAAATATCTATAACAACAAAAAACAGATCCATTGGATCTGCTCAGATTGTTAACAAAGGGCTAAAATGAACTTGATTTTAGCCCTTTGTTTCCTTTTCAGCGTAAAAGAAAACCTTTGCAGTCTAGGAAGGACGAGCACTGGAGCAGAGCGAATTTGACATTCGTGAGCACCAGCGCGCAGGACTGACACCGAATGCGAGGGTTTGTCTTCACGCTGAGCAAATCCATTGGATCTGCTTTTTAATGTATCAACCATAACCACACATACAACCCCAATAACGTGATGATCAGCGTCGGTATGGTTAGAATGATTCCAGCTTTCATGTATGCCCCCCAAGAAATATGCACACCTTTTTTCTTCAAGACATGAAGCCACAGCAATGTCGCCAATGAACCGATTGGGGTCATTTTCGGACCAAGGTTTGAGCCGATGACGTTGGCATAAATCAGTGCATCTCTCATCACACCTGCTGTATCTGTGTGACCGATGGCAATCGCATCAATTAAAACGGTTGGGAGGTTGTTCATGACAGAGGATAACACGGCTGCCAGAACCCCCATAAACATCGTTCCCGCAAGTAAACCGTGTGACGCCCCCTGTTCAATCCACGCCGCTAAAATTTCTGTCAGGCCGACATTTTTCAGCCCATACACCACGACATACATGCCGATAGAGAAAAACACAATCGACCACGGCGCTTCTTTGACGACTCGTTTTGTCGCTACTTGTGGACTCCGTTTCGCCAGCCATAAGAAAGCAATGGCAATGCCTCCTACAATGATTGACACCGGAATGCCTGCCAATTCCCCAGCAAAATATCCAACAAGCAAGCACCCTAACACATACCAAGATAACCGGAACATGCGCAGATCACGAATGGCCGAAGCTGGTTCCTTCGCCTGCGAAACATCGTACGTTTTCGGGATGAGTTTCCGATAAAACACATACAGCACAAGCATACTAGCGCCAAGCGATACAAGGTTTGGGACGAACATGTTTGCTGTATATTCAAGAAAGCCAATATGAAAATAATCGGCTGATACGATATTGACCAAGTTACTAATGACAAATGGCAAAGACGTCGTATCTGCAATAAAGCCGCTTGCCATGACAAATGGCAGGATCATACGCTCATCCAGCTTCAGCGCTCTGACCACAGATAAAACGATCGGGGTTAAGATAAGTGCCGCTCCATCGTTGGCAAAAAAAGCTGCTACCACAGCGCCGAGCAATGTTAAATAAATAAACATGCGGACCCCGTTCCCTCTTGCGGCTTTTGCCATATGAAGTGCCGCCCATTCAAAAAAACCAATCTCATCTAAAATCAATGAAATGATGATAATTCCAATAAATGCAAAGGTGGCGTTCCAGACAATTTGGGTAACTTCCCATACATCGCCCAAATGAACGACCCCAAAAGCAAGAGCAAGAATCGCTCCCCCGCACGCTGACCATCCAATGGTTAAACGTCCTGGCTGCCAAATGACAAGGACGAGGGTCATGATGAAAATCAAAATGGCCAAGGTGACTGATCCCAAAGGTGGCCCTCCTTTCACTTTCCTCATAAAATCTTTATCTATCATACAACGAAATAAGGCAATTGTATGCCATTTTATGATCTCGCATAAAAATCCGCAGGTCATCCTTTGCACCTGCGGAGTCCATACCTATTGATCTTTTTTCATCAGCATCAATTCAATAAATAACTCACAACGCTGGCTAAAATGCCTTAAATCAATAGACGTCATTTCAAAAATTTGTTTCATTCGATAGTTTAGTGTATTTTGATGAATAAACAACTGCTCTGCAGCTGGCTTTAGCTTGCAATTATTCAATAAGTAGACCTCTAAGGTTTTTAAAAATGATGTTTGGCTGTCACGGTCTTTTTCCTTTAGGCGCAACAAATCTGGATTGAAGTCGTTTTTCTTTTTTTGGTGACTGTAAATCGGGTCTAAGAACCGGAAGACCCCCAAATGCTCGTAATCGTATGGAATTAATTCCTGTCCGCCGACAATCTTCACTGCTTTCACGACTTCTATCGCTTCAAATCGACTTGTGCTCATTTTCATGACATCTCGATATTCTCTTCCCATCCCAATATATAAAGGAGATGGGTGGGTATGCGTTTTCGATTGAAGATGGGCGACGACATCCGCAGCGGTCGCTTTTGGTGAGTGGCGATCTGACAAACTGCCTAATATCACGACGATGTCTGCTTGCACAGAGTAGACATGATTGACCTTGTCTTCTAGCTGTAAATAGGTTCTAATCACATCCTTCACATCTTCTGCCGTCTCACTTTTGTTATCGGCGGCATGAACAACCATCACAGTAAAGACAGCTGGCAGTGGAATGCTTAAATTCTCAGCTTCCCATTTTAGCTCTTCTTCTGTATAAAAATGATCATCCATGACCTTTTTGAAGAACTCTTCAATCTTGCCTTCCTTTTTCTCCAACTGTTTCTTATTTTTATAAATAACTTTTCCAACTTGAAACGATGCCTCGTGTAAAAATTGCAGCTCCTCTTGAGAGAGAGAATCCTCAATGTCCTGCACCCAAATAAAGCCGACAACCTCTTGTTTGTGCTTGGCGCTTACAGCCACTCGTCGATTAAACCCGAGCTCATCATGACCATTCACATAAAAAGGATTTGAATCTGTATATAGCTGCTCAATGACCCCTGTTTTTTTTAACCAATCCACCACAGCTCCCGGACATTCCTTTGAGAAAATGGTTTGCTGATTGACTGGGTCGAACTGCTGGATGCTGTAAGAATTATAAGCAAGCAGCTGACATTCAGTACTTTCTAAAATGACTGGTTTCTTTAAATAACCACTAATAAATGCAATTAATTTATCGACATCAAAAAATGTATGAAGCTTTTCTAATATCTCTTCCATCCCGATTGCTCCCTGAATAAGTGATACATTTATCATACTTCTTTCCAGTCAGATTTGTATAGAAACAAGTCGTAGACAGGTAAAAAAAGCATGAACTCGCCTGCACGAGTTCATGCTTTTCCATATTAAAACATTTCGCTGATCGTTTTGGCCTGCATGTGCAGAGCAAGGTAATCTGGACCGCCTGCTTTTGAATCAGTTCCTGACATTTTAAAGCCGCCAAATGGGTGGTAACCCACAATCGCTCCCGTACAGTTACGGTTAAAGTAAAGGTTCCCGACATGGAACTCCTGCTTCGCACGGTTGATGTGATCACGATTATTTGTAATGACCGCACCGGTTAACCCGTATTCTGTGTTGTTGGCTACTTCAAGCGCCTCATCAAAGCTTGAGACTTTTGAGAAAGCTAGGACAGGTCCAAAGATTTCTTCTTGCATTAAACGAGATGTTGGCTCTAGATCTGCAAACACGGTTGGATGAATGAAGTACCCTTCTGAATCATCACTTGTTCCGCCAGTGACTAGACGGCCTTCTTGCTTGCCAATCTCGATATATTCTGTGATCTTGTCAAAGGAAGCTTGATCAATGACAGGTCCCATGTACACATCAGCTGATAACGGATTCGCTGTTGTTTTCGTTTCTGTGATTTCCTTCACTCGCTCAACGACTTGGTCATACAGCTTCTCGTGGACGACAGCACGAGATCCAGCTGAACATTTTTGACCTGAGAATCCGAAGGCTGATGTGAAAATGGCGTTAGCCGCTAATTCAACATCTGCATCCTCATCTACAACGACTGTATCTTTACCGCCCATTTCAGCAATGACACGCTTTAAATGCTGTTGTCCTGGCTGTACTTTTGCCGCACGTTCAAAAATACGTGTGCCCACTTCTCTTGATCCAGTGAATGTAATAAGGCTTGTTTTCGGATGATCTACTAAGTAATCTCCTACTTCTGCTCCGCTACCTGGCACGAAGTTGACAACACCTTTCGGAAGACCTGCTTGCTCCAGTTCTTCTACAAAGCGGGCTGCAATGACAGGCGTCGCACTTGCTGGTTTTAAAACAACTGTATTCCCTGTGACGATTGGTGCAACGGTTGTTCCTGCCATGATCGCAAACAAGAAGTTCCATGGTGGAATGACAAGCGTCACGCCAGTTGGTGTGTACACATATTGATTGCGTTCCCCTTCGCGGCTGTTCACCGGTTTGCCTTTCGCAAGCTCTAGCATTTGACGGGCATAATACTCTAGGAAGTCAATGGCTTCTGCTGTATCTGCATCCGCTTCATTCCAAGGCTTCCCTGCTTCTTTTACGAGAAGGGCTGAATACTCATGCTTTTTACGGCGAATGCTTGCCGCAGCGCGGAATAAGACGCCGGCTCTTTCTTCTGGAGACGTGTAGCGCCATGTTTCAAACGCTTTTGCCGCAGCTTGAATCGCTTGCTCTGCCTCTTCTTTCCCAGCTTTTGATACGGTACCCACGACTTCTTCCTTCTTCGCTGGATTGATCGAGACAATCTTGTCTGTTGTTTCGATTCTTTCTCCATTAATCACAAGCGGATAGGTTTGCCCAAGTGATTCTGTTACTTTTGCTAATGCTTGTTCAAACGCTTGGCGATTTTCTTCCTGGCTAAAATCCGTGAATGGTTCATGCTTGTAAGGTGTTGTCATCTTTGTCACGCTCCCGTTTCAAATTATTTTCTCGTCATCCCTTTTAAAGCAAATGCAATGTTTGCCGGTCGTTCTGCAAGACGTCTCATGTAGTAGCCATACCACTCTCGTCCATACGGGGTGTAGACCCTCATTTGATAGCCTTCCTTCACGAGTGCTTGCTGCGTTTCTGATCTCATGCCATACAGCATTTGAAATTCGAACTGATCTGTCTGTATATTGTGTTTTTTCACAATATGTTTCGTAAATTCGATCATTTGATCGTCATGTGTCGCAATGGCTGTATAATTCCCTGAGAGTAACTGCTTTTCGATCAGCTTCTTGTAATTCTGATCGACGTCTTTTTTGTTTGGATACGCCACTTCGGCAGATTCCTTATAGGCACCCTTTACAAGTCTTAAAAATGGCTGCAACTCATTTAGGTCATCAAGATCTTGTTCTGTTCTGTACAAATACGCCTGCAAAACCGTACTGACATACTCATATTGAGATTTCATTTCTTTAAAAATGTCCAGCGTTTTTTGACAGCGCTGTTCATCCTCCATATCAATTGTCACCATAATACGGTGTTTCTCTGCCGTATCTAAAATGCTTTTCATATTGCGATACACAAGGTCATCGTCAATATCTAAGCCAAGCGATGTCATTTTAAGTGAGACGTGGGAATTGAGTCCCGCCTCTGCAATTCGCTGAATGGTTTGAATACACTCATTCGTCCGCTCATTTGCAATCTCTGCCTTTGTGACAAACTCACCAAGGTGATCAACCGTTACGGCCATACCTTGATCGTTTAATCGTTTGATGACAGGGATAGCGCTCTCAAAATCCTTCCCACCGATGATTTTCTTTGATGCAACAGCACTTCCCCAATTACGAGCAATATGGTTCAAGAGACTGCTCTTTGACAAAAACAAGAAGAAATTTCTTGTGACCGACTCCATAAAGGGCACCTCCCACTCTTTGTAAGCTATGTCTTTATTGTAAGGCTCATGAGCTGTCCGCTACAATATTTGAAGATGACAAAAATTCTGACTTTTTTTGTGGTTTTATCACAATAAGAGATAAAAAAGAGCCTGCCGCTAACCGACTGGCTCTTTCATGCTTACGCCCACACCTCATCAAGGGTAGACTGCAACAGCTTATTTAATTCTTGCATCAGATTATCTTTCGGCTGATTGTAGCTTTTCACCAATTCATCAAAACGCGCCAGCTCTTTGTCGATAAATGGATGGACATGTACAAGGCGGTCCTCTAAATCCATTTCTTCTCCGTCCATTTTACGTTTGAGCAGTTCGTGAATTTCTGCTAACAGCGGGCCTTCCTCCACTAGCTCCTTGAGTAATTCATGAAAGTCCATGGGTGGAACCGTCCGGTAGCGTTCGATCCACTGGCAGGCAAGCAGTGGACGGAGCACATAGAAATACTTCTTGATTCGCACCTGCTCTCCTCGTAAATGCCGGCTTTCATTCCGCTTCGCCATATTGAGGTAATGATACATCAATGCTGCGGGATAAAACGCTCGATCCTTTAATTCTCTCAGCTGCTTGGCTAGAGAGAAGGATTCACCATAAATGATGTCAGAAGACAGCCATTCCATAATGGATGGATTCGATTTATTGAATAAACGCAACGCCTTTCGCAGCTCCCAGCCGCTGATATCAAGCATGTCATCAATCGGCCGTTCTATGACATCTCGATGTTCTTCCATCGCCCAGTACCATTCCTTCCGGGGAACGTATAAAAAGCGAACATCATAATCACTGTCAGTTGAAGGAAATCCCCATGCCCTGCTGCCCGATTCAACGGCGAGACAAATCTTGACGTCATACGTTTTTTCAATGATTTTCAGCTCTTCCTTAATTCTTTCTCTCAAGTGTCCATCAACTCTTTCTATAGAATTCTGCATGACTTCTTCACCTTTTGGGAAAATACGAATAAGACATATATGAAAAAGGAGTTGGATCTGATGTCTATATCTCGCATTATGAAATGGATCACTGGGATTTTTGAAGCTTGCCTTGCTATCCCTGTGATCGGAGGTCTATTCGTTATCAGCAATGGCTATTCACCGCTCATGGTCATGCTTATTCTGCATATTATCACACTCGTCTTATCGAAGCGAGACCAAGGACCAATGATTGGAAGTATTATCGGCATTGTGACATCCTGCCTTGCCTGGATTCCGATTCTCGGATTCATCCTTCACATCATCACAGCCCTTGCCCTGATCGTTACAGCATTAGTGCCTGATGAAAAAACAAGACAGAACACCAGTTATTAAGCTGATCGCTCCAATAGCTGAAAAAAGACAAAGAGCTAAAATGAATGTCATTTTAGCTCTTTGTCATGCTCTTATGTTGATAGAAGCAAATGCTTTTGTAAAAAGGACAGCTTCTCTGTTTGAAAAGCAGGAATAAACTCGTGCCCAAAATATCGGTACACTTTCAGCTCTTTATCTGTTTCTAAATGATTGTATGCCGCAAACACGGTGGATGGCGGTGTCACTTGATCAATCAGACCGATCGCCATCAATGTTGGCTGTTTCACCCAGCCGGCTAAATTGATTAAATCAAAATAACTTAATGTCTCAAATCCCTTTTCTTCAGCTTCAGCATCACTGTTTCTGCGGAAGTATGAATTGATTTCTAAATAAGGCTGCTCCAAGGCAACATCAACTGCACGCTCAAAATTTGATAAGTAAGGATAGTCTGCCACAACGACTTTCGGAATGTCTGAAAGGGCTGCGGCCGCAATCGCTAACGCACCCCCCTGACTTCCACCGATCACGCCGATACGGTGTTCATCTACTTCGGGGAAAGACTGAATGACTTCGAGTGCACGAACAGCATCTAGATAAACGCCTCGATAATAGTACGTATCCTTCGATAAAATGCCTTTTGTCATCCACCCTAATGCATGCCCGCCTGGCGTCACTAATGTGTCTTCACTGCCACCTTGACCACGGACAAGCATTCCAAACGTCGCATAGCCATGAAGCGCCCAGTTGACGATGTCGTGAATGCCGCCGTCATAGCTGGCATTATAGCCATGAAAACGAACGAGCGCTGGATGCGGACCAGTTTGATCAGGCACAGCATAAAAGCCTTCAATTTTAGAATGTCCAAAGCTTTGATACGTCAGGCGGTACACCTTGACGCCTTTCACTGGATAGTCATAAGATTCAAGTGTTGGCTCTGCCTCCACTTGGTGCAGTTCTTCGAGCGATTTCTTCCAAAAGTCTGAGAAATCAGGACGTGCTGTTTTCTTTGGTTTATATTTTTTTAGCTCTTCTAGTGATAAATCGAACAATTGCATATCATACTATTCCCCTTTGTTTTATTAGTTATGAGTATCATACCACTCATTTCTCGATTGAGAAAGTCATTTAACAAAACCTTCTGACATTTCTATTGGCAAAGATGACGGAAAGCTTTATGATAAAGAAACTGGCTTGAAGACTAGATGCTCCAGGCAATATCACCCGAACCATTCATTGCATGAAACGAATAAAGGAGGAAGACCGTCATGAACATCGCCCTGATTCAAATGGACGTACAAATAGGAGAACCTGATGTAAACTTTCAGAAAGCAGAAGCGTTTTTAGAAGAAGCCATCCGCCAACAGCCTGATTTGATTATTCTACCTGAAATGTGGAATACCGGCTATGCGCTGGAACAAGCGGATGAGCTTGCCGATGCAGATGGCGAGCGAACAAAACAACTCTTCTCTTCCTTTGCTCGTCAGCACCAGGTGTATCTCATCGCTGGAAGTGTCTTGAATAAACGGACAACAAATGAAGATATCACCAACACGATGTATGTGTTTAACCGCCAAGGTGAGCTTTTGTTAGATTATGATAAAATTCATTTATTCCGCTTAATGGATGAACACAACTATTTAACCGCCGGTCATCAGCTTGGTTTATTTAACTATGATGAAGATGTCAAGATTGGCACCATGATCTGCTATGACCTCCGCTTCCCTCAGCTTTCTAGGACGCTCGTGAACAAAGGGGCGAAGGTGCTTGTTAATACCGCTCAATGGCCGTCAGCAAGAGTGGACCATTGGCGCAGTCTGCTCATCGCAAGAGCCATTGAGAATCAGTCATTTGTGATTGCGGTGAACCGGACGGGCACAAGCAGAGACACTGAATTCCCTGGTCACTCCATGGTGATTGACCCGCTCGGACGCATCCTACTTGAGACAAATGATGAAGAAGACATTTATTATGCAAACATTGATCTTCAGCTCGTAGATGAAGTGAGACAACAAATCCCCGTCATGACAGATCAGCGGCTGGATTTATATTAGAAAGCAGGGGCTCCCCTGCTTTCAGCGTGTAGACAAACCCTCGCATTCGGTGTCAGTCCTGCGTGCCGGTGCTCACGAATGTTAAATTCGCTCCGCGTCGGTACTCGTCCTTCCTAGACTGCAAAGGTTTTCTATCACACTGAAAAAAAGGTAATAGCAGGGGACTCCCCTGCTTTTTACGTTTAATTAAACGTTTGTTTAAGCTTTTCCTTGATTCTGTTGAAGGTCCATGAAGGCTTGAGCGGCTTTCGTTAAATATCTTTCTTCCACATATGCAAACACAAGTGTGCGGGTTGGGCATGAATCAATGTGTAAATAAGTGACTGCTTTCCTTTCCTCTTGTGCCACCATTTTCGGCACCACCGTCACACCTAGCTCATTTTCAACCAATGCCTGAGCTGTTTGAATATGACTCGTTTCAAATGCAATCCTCGGCCGAAAGCCATGATGACGGCACAGTTCCATGACCACTTGCCGAAAGCCATATCCCTCTTTCAGCATAATAAATGGGGCATCTTCCAGAAGATGAAACGGGACAGACCCTTCTTGATCCGCTTGATTGATGATTTCATTGAGTTCATCCGTCAACCACGGTTGAGCCGTTTGCGGAATGGCGAGGAGAAGCGGCTCTGTCAGCATTTGTTTTGTTTTCAATGATTCATGCTCGACAGGCAGAGAAAGAATCGCAAGATCCAGTTTCCCAGCGAGTAAACGTCTTTCTAGCTCACGAGGCGATTCTTCTATCAAATGAACGTGAACGTGCGGATACGTTTGACAATAGGTTTTTAATAAACTTGGCAGGACATATCCCCCTGTGACAGCTGGCGCACCGATCATCAGTTCTTTCCCCACCTCATAAGCAGCTTCCCCCATCTCACGCAACAAATCATCTCGTTCCTTCAAAATGGTTTCTGCTCTTTTGATCAATCGGTTTCCTTGAGGTGTAGGAATGACTTGTCCATACTTCCGAATAAACAGAGGAGTATCTAATTCCTCCTCAAGTTTTTTAATTTGCTGACTTAACGAGGGCTGTGCAATGTGAAGTTTTTCCGCTGCTTTTGTAAAGCTTTGCTGCCGGTACACTTCCATGACATATTCCATCATTCGTATATCCACTTCTCTCACCTCATAGGTTTTAACTATTCATATCATATCTTTTATGTCTTAGACAAATCAGGGGAAGAACCCTACGATAAAGAAACAACAAAAAGGGGGTAAAGGAATGAATCCATATTCAAAAGCCGAGAAACAATTCTCACAAAATGCAGAGAACTACCGAGATTCACCCATCTTTTCAGCTGGAAAAGAACTTGAATGGATGAAAACGGCGGCGAAGGCAAAGGGCGATGAGCATCTACTTGATATCGGCTGCGCGGCAGGTCATACCGTTTTTTCCTTTTCAGACGTCATCTCTAAAGGAATCGGGATTGATGTCACACACAAAATGATCGAGGTTGCTACAGCACTTGCGGATGAGCGCCAGCTGAACCACATTACGTTTGAGCAGGCATCCGCAGACGCATTGCCCTTTTCTGATGCATCATTTGATCTCGTCACATGCCGATTTGCTGCTCATCACTTCCCACATCTCCCGGCAGCCATGTCTGAAATCAGCCGAGTCTTAAAGAAAGGCGGCAAATTTCTACTTGTGGATCATTATGCACCTGAAAACCAAGCACAGGATGACTTTATTAATCATTTAAATAGACTGAGAGATCCTTCCCATGTGCGAGAAAGCTCGTTATCAGAATGGAAAGAGCTTTTCGCTGACAACCATCTGACGAAAGAAGATATCCGTTACTGGGATCTGCATATTGATTATCAGGACTGGATCATACGAGGACGTACACCAGAAAATGTTCAAAAGGAAATCGTTGCCCACCTTCATGCTGCAGACGATGAAACGAAACAGCTGTTTCAACTGCAATTCGACGAACATCGTCAGCCAACATCCTTTTGCCTAAAAGCCGCACTACTTCAAGGGATCAAACATTAAACTGATCGAAAAAGTCTACCCTAGCCGGTAGACTTTTATATTATGAATATACATTTCCACTATCTGATAGATATTACTTTTCATGTTCGTGACAAGGAGTGTTGCATGATGTTTCTATTATAAGATAATTGAACTGAGGTAGGTTAGGCTTTTTCAAAAGTGTACGTAAATCCTCTGAATAAAAAAAGAACCTACCCTCTTTAGAATAAGTTCTTCACTGCATGCATCACTTACGGTGCAATATCTTCTAATACTTTCTCTCGCGTTTCGATCATTTTAAAAGCAAGAATTGCTCCCACTACAGTCACACTTGCAAAAAGAATAAAAATAGTTGAAACACCGCTCACCTCTAAAATAAAACCTATCATAATAGGAGCGATCGCTGAGGCCAGCCTAAGCCACGCTGTAGCAAATGCCGTACCAATTACCCTCATACGAGTTGGATAGATTTCAGGTGTATATAAATAGAGAAGAACTGTAATGGTCCCCATCATTCCGTAGGCAGCGGACCCTAAATAAATAACGCTTTCTGGAGAATTTGCTCCGCTGATCCATAAAGCCGTTAATAAAGCACCTGTTACGATAAATGCAATGGTTGCCCAGCGCTTCCGTCCTACTTTATCGATTAAAAATGCACAAGCGAATACCCCTATGGTCTGTAAAATATTTGTGAGAGAGGCTGCCCTTAATGAATCTCCAACTGGCAAATTGTAAACCGTATTATAAAGACTCGGTAACCAGTTATTTAATCCATTCGATACAAAGTAGGCAGAAAACCATAGTCCCCATACGATCAATGTTCTTTTACGATAAAAAGTAGAAAAGAGCTCTTTCCAGTCGCCTTTTTCAGTGCTGCTGGACACTTGCTTTGCAACAGGCATTCGTTTGTCCGTACTAGCTTCAATCTCTTCAATGATTCTTTCGGCTTCATCTAACCTGCCTTTTGAAATAAGCCATCTTGGAGATTCACGCAACATGAAAAAGAAGACAAAGACGATTAAACCGCCAATTCCACCAATCAAGAACATCCATTTCCACCCAAAGCTAGGTACAACAAATGCACCAATTTGAGCTGAGATCATTAATCCTAATGGAAAAATCATCTCATAGAGCATAAAAAATCTCCCTCTGCCTTGGGCCCGGGACAACTCATTGATATATGAGGCCGCTACTGGCACTTCTCCTCCTACTCCAATCCCCTGTATAAAACGAAAAATAAAAAGGGCCATAAAGTTACCTGAAAATACACATGCGATACTCATAATAGACATGAGAAATACAGTCCACTTTGCACTAAATACACGGCCACGTCTTTCTGCTAACCATCCAAAGAAAATAGCACCAATCGCTTGTCCGATATAACCAGACCCAATAAGAAGACCAATTTGAGCAGGTGATAAATTCCACATGCCGATGAGAACTGGGAGAACAAACGCTAAAGATAGTGCATCAAAAGCATCAAAAAAGGTAGCAGATCCCATAATGATACGAGGTTTTAAATGCCATCTCGAAAAAGGTACACTTTCCATCCTAGTCAATAGTTGTGAAGCTCTATCAACAACTTGCTCATCATGAGAATTTGAATTTCCGCTGAGTTCTAACGTCATGATATCTCCTCCTTAATAGAGGAAATGATGCAAAAGTACATGCTGATGAGCACAAAAGAAATCGCTTACATTTTAAATGAAGAGACATTCTAAAGCGATCATATGAGTTTTCAGCATCTATCATTTCTTTTTTGGCGTTCCCGTGGTGCCACGATCTACATAGTACATCGGGAAGATATGTTCCATCTTCTCTAACTGTTCTCCTTCTACTAACTGCGTTAGTAAAGAAACCGCTTTTCTTCCCATTCCAACTAAATCAACATGAACAGAAGATAAAGAAGGGTTTAGAAAACTTGCAATGGGCACATCATCAGCACCAACGACAGACAAATCATGAGGTATTGACACATTTGCGATATCTGCCGCTTTCATGACCCCTATCGCCAAAAAATCTGAAGAGCAAACAACTCCAGTCATGTGCTGGTTTCCTTGGAGAAATTGAGAAACCACTTCTACTACTTTTCCCCCATCAAATTCATCTAACTCAAACACAAGCTCTTTGTTCATTGTTAATCCTAAACTTTTCAGTGTACGCTCATACCCCTTGTAATACCTCACACTATGCATCGAACTCATTGGACCATTGACCAGTCCAATGGTTCGATGACCTTTATCAAATAAGGCCGTGACAGATTGGCACACACCTTCTTCATCATCGGGCCTGACACATGGAAATGGAGAATCCTCTAAGTAACTTCCGACAACGATAATGGGAATAGCTAAACTTTTTAACCAATCCATGCTCAATTCTTCATTTCTTGGAGAAAATAAAATAGCACCATCTACAGCCTGCGTTTCAAGTAATCGCTGCTGCTGTACAGATGTAAATGACATCAACATATTGAATTCAGTCTCATCTAATTCCTTCGCTATCCCATCTAAAATCGTCGAAAAAAATGGATTATTCAAAATATATGAACCACGAGGAACCACGACAGCAATATTGCCAGTCTTTCTTTTAACGAGCCCTCTAGCTCCTAAATTAGGACGATAGCCTAATTCATCAATCACTTGTTTGATTCTTTCAGCCGTTTGAGCACCTACTCCTGGTTTGCCACTTAATACTCGGGAAACAGAGGCGATAGATACTCCAGCTTTCAATGCGACATCTTTAATACTTACTGACACATTTCATACCTCCGGGAGTCTGTTGTTTTATACTCTATTATAACCTGACTCACCTTCATCATGAAATCAATGGTCTATTATTTACTAACGTTTTCCTTAAGTAAACCAACACTTTGAAGGCCCTGACGAATCTCTTCTTTTTCCTTTTGAGTTAAAGGTAATACTGGCTTCCTCGCAAGCGAACTGCTGATCAAACCTCGCTGGAACATCGCTTCCTTCATTCGCAGATGAGAGGTAGAGGAAGGTTCATCCATTTTATACACAGCATGCTTTAATTCAAAGATTCTATCGTACACTTTATTAGCCGCTACAAGGTCATGTTCTTCCACACATTTCACAAGCTCAGCAATCAAATCTGGTACAAAGCAGCCAAAACCTACAAGCGCCCCATCAATTCCTTGAACTAATGTTGGCAATAAATATTCATCGTGACATGTGAGCAACGATACATCTGGTGCATGCTTTTTCAGTGCGCGCACATCGACTTCATATTGCGCCATGTCTCTTTGACCGATTTTAAATGAGACAACGTTTGGAATCTCCGACATTTCTAATAATTGACTGGTTGAATAAGAGGTTTTTGTCCATGTTGGATACTGATGGACGATGATTGAAATGTCAATTGCTTCTGCAACATCTTTAAAGAATTGGACAGGTGACTCAGACTGCATACCGAATCTCAGCCATGAATGTGGCGGCATAAGAAGAATACCTTCTCCACCAGCTTCCTCCACTGCTTTTGCATGCTGGATCGCTTCAATTGTCCCTTCAGCAGAAACCCCAGAAATGACAGGAATTTCTCCCTTTAATTCGTCGGCTGCAATACGCACAGCTTCAGCTCGTTCATGTGGCAGCAAAGTCATAATCTCGCCAGTATGTCCATTGACAACGATCCCATTAATCCCTTCGTGCTCCGCCACCCAGCGAACAAGTTTACGAAAAGCAGGTTCATCAATTGAATAGTCATCTTTAAAAGGAATTAAGACTGCCGGGAATACACCGCTCCATTTTTCTTTATTTTTCATCAACAAATTCCTCCCCATCCGTTATAGTAAACGTTTACGGTAAGCGTTTACGTTAATAATCATAGAATGATATAACCGAAGGTGTCAACCAGATTTTTAAAAATTATAATAATTCAAAAAACTATTATTGGAATTTAGATACTATTTTATTTTTTCAAAAAAAGAAAATGAGAGATATATGTCGTTTCCCACATCAATCAAAACACCTCATCATCTTGACCTAGTTGTAGTCTAATCACCACTTTTTTCAAACGGCTAGACACACCACATAAAGGATGCATACATTTTGATATAGTGACGAAGAAAAAAACATCTTTTCTTCTTTTTTTCATCCATCATCCAACTTATACTGTCATTTCTTTGACTACTCTAGATCTAATAGAAAAAGTCTACCCCTTAGGATAGACTTTTTTATTTCGAATATAGATCCCAGCCAAGCTTGAGTGTGTCGACAATATAATTGGCGACTTCTTCAGCTTCTAGATGATCTGTTTCCACTCTTGAGTTATGAAGGGAATAAATTTCGCGGCGCTCTTCAAACAGCTCTTTCATCTCGTCAAGCGTGCGGTTATGAAGAACAGGACGGTTTTCAATTAAAATATCCAGCCGTTGTTTCCAATTCTCCCAAGATAGGTCAAGGAAAAGAACCGTACAATGCTTTAAGCAAGATCGTTTGATTTCTTCCTGTTTAAACGCACCGCCTCCAAGAGACACGATCTTTAGCTGAGTATGTTCACATAAATCGACGATATAGTCCTTTTCAGCCTGTCTGAAGAACGCTTCTCCTTTTTGCTGAAACATTTCTGGAATCGTCATGTTGTACTTTTTCTCAATCTCCTGATCAACATCAATAAAATCTCTATATAACTTTTTGGCAACCAGCTGCCCAATGGTTGTTTTCCCAACGCCCATAAAGCCAATGAGGACAATATTTCGCTGTCTCACAGGAATCTCTCTATTGTTTTTCATGTTCGTGACACGTCCTCCTTACGACAAGGAATGCTACATAATGTTTCTATTATATGATAAATGGACTGAGAAAAGATAGGCATTCTTAAAAATTGTGTTTGACGACGTAACCGAGCTGTTCGGAGAGCTTCTCGGCATGCTCTTTCACTTTTTGCTGCAATTGAGGGATGACATCTTCAGTAAATCGTTGGGTCGGTCCAGATATGGATAAACATGCCTGCACCTCCCCATGAATGTTAAAGATCGGTGCCGCCACTGCCGCCGATCCGACTTCCCGTTCATCAATACTGCAAGCGGTGTGCGTTTCAAGAATATGACGACATTCTTTTCGCCATTCCTCCATCGTCATGTGATCAGCCTCAGACGCGATAACTTGCTGTTGAAACTCTTCGCTTTGGAAAGCAAGCAGCACCTTTCCACCAGCACCAGCGTATAACGGCAGCTTCTCACCGATTTTCACAAGATGCCGAATCGATTGCAGCCCTTCGGCTTGTTCAATACATACCCTGCTTTTGTGATCGAGCACATACAGGTTAACGGTTTCCTTTGTTTCATCACGAAGTGTGTACATGAGCGGTTTTGCCAGTTCCCTCAATTTGATGGACTTCCCAGCAATATAACCGAGAAGATAAAGTCTTTGACCGAGCCGGTACTTCATTGTCTCTTGGTTCTTTTCCACAAAATGATTCATTTCAAGTGCCTTGAGCAGTCTCGTTGTGGTAGACATTGCTAAGTTCATCTCTTTTGAAATGTCCGTTAGCGTCAACTCTTGACGTTCTTCGCTAAAGCAAGAAAGAATATCCAAAGCGCGCTGAACGGTACGCAATCCTGATTCTTCTTTTGACTTCTTATCAGCCATGTTCACTTTCTCCTTTTCCCCTTTGATTTCTTATCGACATGATTGACCAATTTTGCTATAATCCATTTTAAATGTTCCATTAAAAGAAAACAAATTCCACCGTACGGAATAAAACCGATAGATGTTTTGATGGAGGAGATATCATGATCTACCTGCTCATTTTCACACTTCTTATTAGCTTATACATCGTTCATCAACTATTCCCTGCTCCCATTCTCTCCTATTTGGTTGGTCTGCTGGCGGCTGCTTCGCTCACCATTTCCTTTAAGAAGGCCAATGGTCTTTATTTGAAAACGGGTGCTATGTTTCTCTTGATTGGATTGGTGTTATTTTTCTGGTCAGAACAGCCTTTGCATACGCTTTTTCTTCATTTTCATTCCATGCTAGGCTTGCTTTCTTTATTTTTCATGTTGCCATTTATTCATTCTCTCATACATGTTGGACATTTCGATACTCAATTAAATAAACTGCTTACCTTACATACAACGAGTACAAATCAGCTTTATCGCAAGAGTTCTTTTGTCACTCATGTTCTTGGCATGTTTTTAAATATCGCAACGATTCCCTTATTATATACATCCTTGAAACCGTCGCTGAACGCCCTTCAGGAACAAGTCAAACAGCAACTTTATACGCGCAATCTTTTAAGGTCATATGCGCTATGTCTTAGCTGGAGTCCTGTCGAAGTACTGGTGAGTGTCACCATTGATGCAACCAAATTGAAATATTATCAGATTGCACCCGTTACGTTTTGTTTAATGGTGCTTGTACTGTTGACGGATTGGTTGCTGTTTTCTCGTCAAAGCAAACGATTGCCGCATATCATCCAGCCGGCAGAAGCTCACCCCAACCCTCATCGCATCAAGAGAAAAACCCTTCAGCTTGCTTTCATGCTGCTCAGTTTTATGACAGTCGTTTCGCTTGTTGACGCCTGGATTGGGAAAGGTTATCTGTTCGCTGTTGTGCTGACGATTATTCCTTTCGCTCTATTATTCTCGTCTATCATCAAAAAACGAAAACAATATGTAGCCGTCTCTATTCCCCATTGGAAAGAACGAACCCGCCAGCTTTCCAATTATATGTGTCTATTTTTAAGCGCGGGCTTCTTTGTCGATATGCTGCTTGTCACTAACAGCCTGCAGCCGATTCAAGCATTTATCGTCAGTATATCAGATCATGCCATTTGGGTTTATGGGGTCATCGGGCTGTATTTTCTCATCACCGCTCTTTGCGGATTTCACCCGCTTGTTTCGCTTGCTCTATTAGTGAGCTTGATGGCACCTGTCATTCATGAATTGCCTGCACTTCCCATCGCCATCATGCTCATTATCGCTGGAACCTCAACGGTCATGTTTAGCCCATATAATGTATCTGTCTCCCTATTAGCCGATTTAATGAAGGTTAACCCTTACCGAATCACTCGATGGAATATCTGGTTTGCTGGTTTTTATATCAGCATGGGTATCGCATGTGCAACGATCATCACCGTCATCTTTTATTCATAGAAAAAGAGAACCCAATGAGTTCTCTTTTTCTTGCTCTCTATTATTTTAATTGAATCCGCTCAATCTTACCTACAATAAAGATATACGACAACGCTCCGCCTAATGCCACTAAGCTGACGAATAAAATACCGCCGTTGTAAGAGCCTGTCGCCGATACAATGAATCCGATAATCAGCGGGGTGATGATGCCGGATAAGTTAGCAAAAAAGTTGAATACGCCGCCAGCCAGCCCGACCATTTCTCTTGGTGCCACCTCAGACAGCATGGTCCAGGAGATATTAGACAGTCCTTGTGCAAAGGAAGCGATGGATAAAATGGTCAGCACAAGCGGGATATTCGTTGTAAAATTCGCTAAAACAATGGTACTTGTCAGAAGCAGACCGACCACAACCGGCAGCTTTCTCGCTACATTGACCGATACACCCTTTTTAAGCAGCCAGTCAGACACATATCCTCCAAACAGTACCCCAAAGAATGCAGCAATGTATGGCAGAGATGCCGCAAAACCCACTTTGAGAAAGGCCATATTTTTCGCCTCTGCTAAATAGGTCGGAAACCATGTTAAAAAGAAAAAGAGGGTAGACGCAACAGAAAATTGACCAATATAGAGTCCAATCAATTTACGATATTTCAAAAGTGCGGCAAAGTCTGCCCATTTCAGTTTCTCCTGTGATGCCACTGTCAGCCCTTCGCCTTGACGGATCAATTCTAACTCATCTTCATTGATCTTCGGATGCTCTTTCGGTTCGTGATAATACTTGTACCAAAAGAAAGCAAATATAATACCGAGCGCACCAGCAGTGATAAAGACGGTTCTCCAATCGAAAGTTGTCATGATCCAAAAAAGAAGAGGTGTCGCAAATGCAAGCCCCACATACTCTCCAGCGGTATAAACCCCTGTTGCAAATGCGCGTTCACGCCTTGGAAACCATGTGGTCACAATGCGATTATTCGCAGGAAATGCGGGAGATTCTGTAATTCCGATAAACAAACGGCAGCCAAATAAGAAGGCAAAGCTGTTCGCAAACGCCTGTAAACCGGTGAAAATAGACCAAGTCACAAGTGATATTCCATACGTTACCTTTGATCCAAACTTATCAAGAATAAAGCCGCCAGGGATCTGCATGGCTGTATAGGTCCAGCTAAATGCTGAAAAGATGAGGCCTAATAAGGCAGGGTTTAATTGCAATGAAGACTGAATCGCAGGTGCAACAATGGATACACTGGCTCGATCAATATAGTTAATAGCGGTAATAAAAAACAACAGAATCAAGATGCCGAAACGAGCTTTTGTTGGTTTCGCATAAGCAGGCCGCAAGTCGTTCCCCTTCAGTTCTGAATGCACTTTCATAACCATCCTCCTTTGTTTCCGCAGCGTGCGGATCGGTTGAGTGTCTTAAATGACCCCTTTTTCTTCTAACTGTTTACACTCTTCTTCTGTGAAGCCAAGCATTTTCGTTAAAATGTCATAATTATGTTCACCTAAATCAGGCGCAATATGGCGGATACTACCGGGGGTTTTTTCAAACTTCGGAATGATCCCAGGCATCTTCACTTTTCCAAGTCGCGGGTGATGCACCTCGACAATATTTTCTCGTGCTTTAAATTGCGGATGCTCAAAGATATCCCGAATGCTTAGAATCGGACTCACAGGCACACCATGTGTATCTAGAATGTCTAAGACGTCATCTCTTGTTTTGGACGCAATCCACTGCGAGACGATCGCATCCATTTCATCGTTATGCTTCAGCCTGGCTGCATTCACAGAGAATTTCTCGTTCTCTAGTAAATCTAAGCGATTCATCGCCTCTGCCAATCGATTAAAGGTCGAATCTGTACTCGTCACAAGAACCAAATAATGCCCATCCTTTGTCTCATAGGTGCCGGCAGGGCTTGAATGACCGCTTAACCCTGGTGAACGCTCACGCACCTTCCCTAGCTTGTCATATTCAGCAACCAAAAATTCTAACATGCGGAACACAGATTCATAGAGAGCCAAATCCACCATTTGCCCTGTTCCTTCTGGATGTGTGTCACGGTAATACATCGCTGTCACAGTGGCAAACGCCACATAGATTCCTGCGATATAATCCGTAAGGGAAAAGGACGGGCTGACTGGATGCCGATCTGGAAACCCTTGAATATATGTAAAGCCGCTAAATGCCGTCGCAGGTGTACCAAACCCCGCCTTGTCCTTAAATGGACCGGTTTGCCCATAACCGGAAACACGAATCATAATTAAACGAGGGTTGATTTCTTTTAATACATCGTACCCAACGTCCCATTTTTCAAGTGTTCCTGGACGAAAATTTTCAATGATCACATCAACCTGCGCTGCAAGCTTTTTAAAAATATCTTTTGCTTCTTCTTTGTGCAAATCGAGTGTAAGAGATTTCTTATTCCTTGAAAGCCCTGACCACCTCAAAGGTTCACCATCTGCAAAAGGGCCAACATGCCGCAGTGTATCCCCTTTTCCAGGAATCTCGACTTTAATGACCTCTGCACCGAAATCCCCTAGAAGCACCGCGCCGTATGGTGCAGCAATCATTGTAGAAACATCTAATATTTTGATTCCTTCAAGCGGTGTATTCTTATTCATTGCTTGACTCCCTTTCGTTCAATTGATAAAGGGCTAAAATGCTTTCTATTTTAGCCCCTTTTCTTCTTTCTCTCGTGCAAGGTTTTTTTAGTCCTTCGGAAGCTGCCCTTGCGGTGTATAGAGCCAAATTAGCCATAAAGGTTCGTCCCCTGTGTTCACATGCTGATGCGGGACACCATCAGGAATAAACATGAAGTCATTTTGTTTAAATGATTGTCTTTCTCCATCGCAAATGACTTCGCCAGACCCTTTAATCACATAATCAAATTCCTCTGAACCCGGGTGATTGTGTACCGAGCTTGCTTCGCCCGGCTCAAAAATAGTGAGACCTGCCATCATATGCTCTGACCCTACGGTATCTGGTGTTATCGTTTGAAACACTTTTCGAATCATTTTCTCTTCTGGATGATCTAAACCTAACCATAATGGATGACCGTCTTGAAATGGATTTAATACTTTAATTTTCATTGTTTATTCCTCCCTAGTAATGTTTAGTTCACACTGACATGTGAGCGTTTTGTATTTGGTGAATAAATATCATTAATGTTCCAATGTCCATCAGTAGGCACTGGATCATTTTTCATCGCTACATCAATGACACATGGTTCCTGAGAGGCGATCGCTTCAGCCAAAGCTTCTTTGAATTCAGAAGCCGCCGTAATTTTGATTCCCTTCATCCCATAACCTCTCGCAATGGCTGCAAAATCAGGCGAATAGCTTTCTCCATCTTTTCTAAAAACAGTGCCGTATGTCGTTTCATAGTGTGCCATTTGCAAGCCGGCGATCGTCCCAAACGCACTATTGTTCATCACAATCCACACGACAGGAATGTTTTCTTCCATGGCTGTTGCGAGAACAGATGGATTTTGACCGAAACCGCCGTCCCCAACAAGTGATACAACGACACGGTCAGGCTGGGCAATCTTTGCGCCAAGTGCAGCAGGAGCGCCAAATCCCATCGTCGCAAAACCACCTGGGGTTAAAATAGTGCCTGGCGTGTATACAGGAAATTGCTGCCCGACCCCATTTTTATTCCAGCCAACATCGGTTGTAATGAAGGCATCAGGTGGCAATACTTCCCGCACTTCCTGCAAAATACGCTGTGGTTTCATTGGGAAAGACTCATCTTGAATATTCGTCAAATTGCTCTTCTGAAATTCCTCACGATATGCCGCAATGTCCTTTTTCAATTCAGGGCGATCCAGACCTTCTGGCAGCCTCTCTTTCGCCACACGATTGAGTACGGTCAGTGCCTGTTTGAGATCTGCTACTGCTCCAATTTCCACAGGATAATTTCGGCCAATTTCATTCGGATCAATGTCAATATGGATGAGCTTGGTTGATTGGAAATTGAACGTATACTCCGATTCCCACGAACTCGCATCTGCTTCAGCAAAACGGGTGCCTAATGCCAATATATAATCCGCTGCTTTACACTGATCATTGATAAATTTCGTCCCCCAAAACCCTGTCATGCCAAGGGTCATTGGATGATCATCTGGCATCGCCCCTTTCCCCATCAAAGAATGGGCAACAGGGATACTCAAATGGTCAGAAAATGCCTTTAACTCTTCTGCGGCATCGGCTAGTAAAATGCCTCCCCCTACATATAAAAGTGGTTTGTCTGCCTGCAGCAATCGATCTATTATCCGATTCGCTGTTTGATCATCAATAGATGGTTTTTCGACGGTGTGTGTATGATGAGCGATTTGTTCAAATAACGACACATCTAAGTCTTTTGAGAACACATCCATCGGAACTGAAATCAGGACTGGCCCAGGACGGCCGCTTTCAGCTAACTGAAACGCTTTTGATAGAATTTCTGGAAATAATTCCGGAATGTCGACTCGCCATGCTCTTTTCACAAACGGGCGATAAATTTCGTATTGAGAAGCATCGGAATGAAGATTGATTTCTTGGTGTGGGTGCTTTCCGTAGTAATGACTTGGAACATCTCCTGCAATGACAACCATTGGAATGGAATCGAGTGCGGCATTCGCTACGCCTGTTGCCGCATTGGTGAGTCCAGGACCTAAATGACTGAGCACAACAGCCGTCTGTTTCTTCGCTCGTGCATAACCGTCTGCTGCATGCGCCGCTATCTGTTCATGTCTGACATTCACAAATTGAATACGGCTTTTTTCTAACGCTGATAAAAAAGCAATATTCGTATGACCGCACAGACCGAAGATATGCTCAACTCCTCGATTTTCTAAATACTGAATGACCTGTGTAGATATATTCTTCTTCATGTTTCTCTCCTCTCACGGTGCAGCTATGAATCTGCTACTCACTGATTCTTTGAAAACACAATTGATAGAACGGTATTCAAATCCTGTATCGCAACTTGTCCAGGTGCCGAGCTTTCTTTCCCTACAGCAAAGGTCATGACAGACCCAAAGAGTCCACCTACCATTCTTGTGAAGGCGCCATATTCCCCCATCGCCATCGAAATAACGGGGATGGACAGATGCTTTTTCGCCTTGCCTGTCGCAGAGAGCAGTGTCAGTGCATCCTCATAGGAATGCGGCATGACGGCGATCTTTGCAATGTCGGCACCGACCGATTCTGCATTGGTGAATAGTTCCACGAGCCGATCCGCCTCCGGGGTACGCTGGAAATCGTGGTACGACACAATCAAGATGACCCCGTTTCTCTTAGCCGCCTGACTGACTTGCTGGATATGCGAGACATCATGCATTAATTCAAAATCAACGGCAGCCACAAGCTGAGTGGCACAAAGCTCGACAAGCAGGGAAACTTTTTCATCCTCTGAGAGTGAGATGCGTTCGCCGCCCTCTTTTTCAGAACGAATGGTGAATAGAAATGGGATGCTATCTGCCTTTTCGATCATCCCTTTCAGGGTGGTGATGACTTGTTCCTTGTCATTGAGGTGATTGAAAAAATCCGCTCGCCACTCTATCACATCAGGCTTCTTCTCAGCTAACACCTCAACTTCAAGAAACAATTCTTCCTTTGTTTGTCCAATGAGCGGCGTACAAATCATTGGCTGACCGCCTGTCTGCGCACTTTTCACCTTTTGCTGAAAGACATTCACGTCCATCTGCCCCCTTTATAGACCATTTGGCAGCACAACCATTTTGGTTTCGGTCATCTCTTCGATGGCGAAACGCGGGCCTTCCCTTCCAATACCGCTTCGTTTAATCCCGCCATATGGCCAGTGATCTAGTCTGAAATTCGATGTCCCATTGATGACTACGCCGCCAGTTTCAAGCTCTTTTGCTGCGTGTAACGCAACATCCAACTGATTCGTAAAGACACCTGCCTGCAAACCATATCGACTATCGTTTGCTTCTTTGATTGCCTCATCCAGCTCCTCATATGGGAGAATGCTGACAACTGGACCGAACACTTCTTCACAGACGACCTTGGCTTGTTTTGGCGGGTTTAGCAAAATAGCCGGTGTGATGCTTGCGCCATTTCGTTGTCCTCCAGATAGAAGCTCGGCACCCATTTTCTCTGCCTCTTGTATCCATGCCTCCACACGTTTTGCTGCCTGTACATCAACCATACAGCCGATATCACTTTCATTAGACAGCGGATCTCCAACGACGAGCTGTTCTACTTTTTGTTTAAGTGTCTCAGTAAATGTCGACAAAATTTGCTTGTGAACATAAATTCTTTGAACAGAAATACAGCTTTGACCAGAGTTGCTAAAGCCCGTTTTAGCGCAAAGAGAGGCGGCTTGCTCGATATCTGCATCATGATGAACAATCGTCGCTCCATTTCCTCCGAGTTCCAGCAGTACCTTTTTTAATCCAGCCGAGTTTGAAATATGTTCTCCGCCCACCGCACCGCCAGTAAAAGAAACAAGATTGGTTCTTTCATCAGTGACTAACTGTCTGCCGGCGTCTACTCCTCCAATCACAAGCTGCAGGCTCTTTTCAGGAAACCCTGCTTCAAGCAGGAGCTTAACAAACGCTGTGGCAACAGCTGATGTTTGCGGTGCTGGTTTTAAAATAATCGCATTCCCTGCCGCAAAAGCTGGACCGATTTTGTGACAAATTAAGTTGAGAGGCGCATTAAAAGGCGTAATCGCCAGCACAACCCCAACCGGCACTTTAAATGTCATCGCCATTGCTCTCTGTCCACGGGAAGATACATTGCCAGGAATGGTCTCACCGATTAGTCGATTGGCTTCTTCGGCTGACTGCGCCAGCGTTTCAATTGATCGTGAGACTTCATCTCTTGTATTTTTAAGCGGTTTGCCTAATTCTAAAGAAATGAGTTTTGCAAAATGCTCTTTTTGTTCTTCCAATAAGGCGGCTGCCTTTGTTAGAAGCGTTGAGCGTTCTAATGCTGATATTGCCGCTATTTGTTTTTTAGCTTGCTGCGCAATAGAAAGCGCCTGTTCTATATCTTCTGAGGATGCAAGATAGGATGTACCGATCATTTCCCCAGAGTATGGATTGATAATGTCTTCTTTGACATGGTTTGCATCCAGCCATTCGCCGTTTATATATGACAACGCTTTCAATTCACTCAAATTTTCTCACCCTCCTTCAAGTGACGCGTCCCGACCCCCGCATAACGAACCAGTCTTTCTTCATTCGGACAAGGGCCTTTCACTAGGGCACCTTTTGTCAGCTCTTCATATGCATGCGCCACGATGCCCATTCCTCTGGATAAGGAAAAGATGCCTTTTGCCGCTTCAGCTGGAATGCTTAATTCACATTGGATCGCAGCAGATACACCATCTATGTTCATCGTGATTTTTTTCCCTTTTAATTGTTCTAGTTCATGTCTAATCGCCTCAGCTAACCGTAAGTACGTTCCGCTGATATCACCTTGCTGCACATATGTTTGACTCAGCTCATACAGCCGTCTCACTCTCGGATCATCATCATGCAGCTGATGGCCGATTCCCGGAATTTTTTCCTTGCGAGCTAACCACGTCTGACATACTTGCTTTGCAGCAGACTTCATATCTTTTTGTGCATCATAAACCGCTTTGGCTTCGTATAACATACGCATCGCCTTTTCTCCGGCTCCGCCATGAATATCACCTAATAGATTCACCCCTGTTGCAACAGAGGAATTAAACGAAATGCCGCATGTAACCGCCATTCTTGCCGCTGCAATAGACGGTGCCCTTGGCCCATGATCCGCACCTGCGACCAGAACACTTTCAAAAAGAGCTGCCTTCGAATCATCTAGTAATTCACCAACAAGCAGTAAATAAAGCATTTGTGGATACGTTAATTGACCAATAAGCTCTTCAATTGGATAGCCCCGAAGTTCAATTGAATTTTTTTGAATATGACTAATCTCAGTCTCCCACCAAGCGCCTCCTTCTTTGTATATTTCCAGTGCACTTCGATTTTTCATCGTGTGAATCATTCCTTTAGCCTCTTATTTGGAGATGAACGACTCCTTTAATTCCGTCTAGTGGAATTCAATTTCACTTTTTGGAATGTGTTTTTATTGTAAGCGCATTCGTTTTTATCGTCAATCATTTTTTCTGAAAATACTGTCTTTTGATGAGAAATTAAGTGAATCGAACTAATTATTTCACCACTTATTCTTCAATATATCCTTTATTTAGTCAAACAGACTTATGTAGATCGTTCTACTAATTAATGAACCATTTCCGATTCATTCTGTCAAATTCAGCTGAAATTTGACATAAAAAGACCCCTCCATCTTCTGGAGAGGTCACTTATTTTATTTCCACCAGTCGTCAAACATAGAAGCTGGTACTTGACGTTTATGTTCTGATTGAACATAACGTTTTTCAATCGCTTCTGCTGCTTGATCTGAAACTGGTTTTCCTTCTAAGTAATCATCAATTTCATTGTACGTAATACCAAGTTCTGTTTCATCCGTTTGCTGAGGCTTATCATCCAGCAGATCGGCTGTCGGTTTCTTTAAGTATAATCGCTCCGGCGCCTGAAGGGTCTCAAGCAGCAACCGTCCTTGGCGTTTCGTTAAACCTGTGAGCGGAAGGACATCTGCACCGCCATCCCCATACTTCGTGAAAAAGCCCGTCACAGCTTCAGCTGCATGATCCGTTCCAATGACAAGTAAGCCTTCCTGTCCACCGACGGCATACTGTGCGATCATTCTCATGCGTGCTTTGACGTTCCCTTTATTAAAATCAGACAGCGCACCGCCTGTTTCCTTTTGGTATTGTTCACTGAATGCCGTCACGGCAGGCGCGATGTCATATTTCCAAGACTTGTCCGGCTGAATAAATGATAGAGCCAGCTGCGCATCGTCTTCATCCTGCTGCGTGCCATGCGGAAGACGGACTGCAATAAAGACAGCATCCTCTTTTCCTTCTTGACGAAGCTCACTTACAGCGAGCTGAGCGAGACGGCCGGCAAGCGTTGAATCCTGTCCGCCGCTAATACCGAGAACGAATCCTTTTGCACCGGTCTTTTTCAAGTAAGCCTTTAGAAATCCAACCCGTTTTTCGATCTCCTGCTTTGGGTCAATTGAGGGCTGCACATGCAACTCTTGGCTGATTTTTTTCTGCAAACTCATACACTTTTCCTCCTAAGCATCCTCTACATGAAGAGAACAGGTTTTACTTCCAATTCAATTGGTTTACCAACGATTTTAGCCACTTTATTATATCATGTTTTGATAAAGGATATTTTTTAGACGTTCCCCTTTTTCATAAATGATCAAACATTCACAAACGAAATAGACCAAGCCGCTTTGACTGGTCTTTCCTTTTCAATCGATCTCCACTCGGATGGATGTACAGCTTGAGCCATTGCATTTTCCAATGTCGGCAGGACATGCAGACACCGCGACAATGAGGTCCATTTCTGCACGCAGGCGGATGTAATCACCGGAGAGCGATTTTGGCAGCTCGACAGACAACTTTCCTTTGTCATCAATGACTGTATTCATAAAGACATTAAAAGGATAATACATATCCTCTTTTGGAATCCCGAATGGCTCAAAGGCTGTCCTGAGATTATCGTAGCATGTATGCATGACCTCTAGGTGCGTACGCCCATATAAGAGTTGATACATTTCTTGCCGGCACGCAGGCATATATAAATCATGACATTCAACTGTATCTTCAATGACCGTAAACATTGGTTTATATAAATTAGAATAAAGCTGATCTCCCTTTTTCACCTTGGAAGAGAACAGGCTGTCCATTGTAGCGCCTTGATCAAATTTTTCATAAAAATCCTTTTCATGATAGGCCATCACATCTGCTACTTGCTGCCCTTCGACATCAACCACTCGCATACATTGTCCTTTTCCTAACCGAAAACCAAGCCCATCCTTTGGTAAAATCACGTATTCTCCGTTCATCACATGCACTCCTTTCCATGTTGACAGTATGCCCAAAACGTCCTCTTGATCATGTATAAAAAAAAGAGGCGGTCACAAGCTAATGCTATTGAATCAGAAAGGTGTTGCACATGCATTGAAAGAAGAACAATCTTTATCTTGGTGGCAGCTTTCTCTTATCGGAGTCGGCTGTACAATCGGCACTGGTTTCTTCCTTGGTTCCAGCATCGCCATTACAAAGTCCGGTTATTCCGTCTGTATTTCATTTTTGCTTGCGGCAGTCGGCACATATCTCGTCTTTAAACACCTGGCTGCGATGACAGCCGAAAACCCAGATAAGGGATCATTTTGTTCCTATGCCCGAAAAGCCTATGGGCGCTGGGCGGGTTTTAGTAATGGCTGGGTGTATTGGTTTTCAGAAATGCTCATCACAGGGAGTCAGCTGACGGCGATTTCTCTTTTTACTCGTCACTGGTTTCCATCCATTCCACTTTGGGTATTTTCAGCGATTTATTCCGCTCTTGCCCTGCTTGTGATTATCATTGGGCTTTCTTCTTTTCAAAAGACGGAAAATGTCCTTGCCGTGCTGAAGACCGGGGCGATCCTATTGTTTGTCGTCCTTGCCGTTCTTGTTTTATGCGGCATTCTCACAGAGCATAGGCCCACCCTCCACCTGCCAAATAAAGACCATGAATGGATGCCGCTCGGCCCACTCGGTCTATGGAATGGACTGATTTATGCGTTTTATGCTTTCGGGGGGATTGAAGTCATGGGGCTGATGGCGGTTCATTTAAAAGACCCGAAGGACGCCGCAAAATCTGGACGTGTGATGCTGATCATTCTTGCTGTCATTTATATCGTCTCCATCGGACTTGCGCTTTTGCTGGTGCCAGTGACAGCCTTTAACGAGAATAGCAGTCCATTTATTACATCACTGGAGCCATTTCATTTATCCATTTTTCTTCATATCTTTAATGGCATTTTCATTATTGCCGGGTTTTCCACATTGGTTGCCTCCCTCTATGCGGTCACGACGCTGCTTGGCACGATGTCGGAGCATCAGGATGCACCTGCTTGTTTTAAACAAAAAGAACCATCTCATGTCAGATGGTCTTCAATTCTTTTAACTGCTGCAGGGTTGATTGTCTCGATTTTGCTGGCACTCTTTTTGTCCAAACACATTTACGAGCATCTCACAACGGCAGCCGGTTTAACTCTTTTGTACACATGGGTGTTTATTCTGCTTTCAAGCAAAAAACTGTCAAAGCCATCCACTCGCCAAACGTGCGAAATGGTTCTTGCCCTGATCTTAATTGGTGCAGCTGTTTCAGGTACTCTGACAGAGGCAAGCGGACGACCTGGCTTTTTTATTAGCCTTGGAATCATTGCTGTCATTGGCATCATGGTACTCTTTATGAGAAAAAAGTGGAAACAGGATCAGGCCGCATCATAATTTCATCATGTTTTTTAAAGCAGTAAATGGACATTTGGCGGAGGCTGGTTTCTCCGCCTCATCATCTGAAAGAAAGTATTGTTTCCATTCTAAATTTTTCTGATCCCCATACCATTTTAATGCTGGATGTACATCAACTTGATCATACGCCTTCAGCCTCTTCCGAACGAGTTTACTCATTTTTTGACCAAATGTGGTGGAACCGTTCATCTTTTCAAACACCCACCTTGGTTGAAAGGCCCACATCACATAAGGAAAATGACGGCTTTTTCTTAGCTTATGCGCTGGTGTCGCGCATAAAATAAAATAAGGCTCCCCATGAAAACAAAATTCCCATTCATGATTTTCAGGATCTGATGGAATTTCCTCTGGCCATTTCATTTCATCCTTTTGATGTAATTGCTGAACAACCGACCAAAACTGCTCCTCATACTCTTCGAGCGAATACTCCTTCATATCCTGCGGTGTTTCAAAAAAGCAAATGAACGAAGCATATTGACCGGTTTCCCTAGAGCAGCTTTGATATTCCCTTAAAAGCTCTGCTAATTCATTCACGGCCTCTTCTCCCCGCGGATCACCGACAAATCCATAACGCAAATGATCGAGAAAAAATCCTTGTCTGCCTGGTACACACGGAAATGTATCTGCCTCATCCCCTACCATCTCTCCAAACTGTGTGAAGGCATCCTGCTTCCATTCCTCTAGTGATCGTAGATTTTGATCAAGGCAACTTTTTGCATACAGCTGGGCCATTTTCTTCCACCTCGTTTTAGCGTCTTCTCCATAGCCTATGAGGAGGAAAAAGCTGTGGTGACTGTCCTTCAACGACTTTCACTGGACATTCACAGGGTGGTTGATTTGCCGGATGAAGCAGGAATTCACTTCCATTTATCTAATCATGTATGAGTATGCTTCTGCATATCATCATTTAGCCGCCTCTATCTAATAGAGTCGGTCATCATAAAAGAAATGGGTGAATGACATGCGTCTTCTTTTTCTCCATCCGATGTATCTGATCTTATTTACACTACCAGTGATGGCTTTCCTTTGGGGATTTGTTGGTTATCTGCACTTTAACCGGATATGGCCTGTCCTCATATTAACGTCCGTGATCTCGATGATTTTCATCTTCGCTTATACTGGATTTGACCTTAGCAATCTATACTGGGTCCTTCTGATGACGGCTCTTGCTTTTGTATCAAGCGGATTCTCGAAGGTCATACACGTTCATGTTCAGGAGAAAAAACGGGAAAAGCCTTTATGATTGATTTTTCTTTAAAAAAACGGAATCAAGCAGCCAATAAATAAAGGCCGCGCAAAAGCTAAATAGATAAACTTTGTAGCTAATAAAGACGACAACACCATAATCAATCCATAAAGCAAGCGCCGAACAAACCACCCACGCCCCGATAAAATAAACCAATAAATCACGGCGTCGAAACTTCTCAGGATGACGGTGTAAAACCATTTGGATAGGTGCAGCAAATAGGACATAAGCGATCAAAATAAAAAGACTGGTGACCTCCACATAACTGAATCCAGATTCAGGTGGGGCAAACAATATGGTATAAACGAATGTCGCTGTGATCACAGACAAAATCAGCATACACACATAGTTGAATGCTGGCAGGAACATACGCATGGCAAAAACTCCTTCAATTTTATGTATCTTCCATCATTATTGAAGAGTGTCCTATTATTGTCAAATATGAAAAAGGGCTAAAATGATTTAGATTTTAGCCCTTTTTCTTATCAACCATTCTATCCAATGAGCGCCATGATCCCTTGATATCCAAAGTAAGCACCGAAGCCGAGTAAAGAGAGACCTGCCAGAACGGATAAGCCGTGCAAAATCCGTTCATTTAAATACCGTCTAAACGTACTGGCGAGCAACGCCATACAGAAATCCCATAAGAGCATGCCGATGAAAATAGCGATGCTGTACATCAGCATTTGAGATGCCCCGTACTTTTCAATCGTATTGGCTAAAATACTGCCATAGATCCCAAGCCAAAATAATATACTAAGCGGATTGGAAAGGGAAATGAAAAATCCCGTCATGAACGAATGCCCGATCGACGTGTTTCCTCCGTCCTTCTTTGGGCTTTCATGCAAATTGATTTTACGAAGGCTTTCAATACCGGTATAGGTCAGAACGAAAAAGCCGAACAGCCACAAAAAGGTTTTCACAAGAGGTGCAGTCAAAAGCTGGGCGACACCAAAATAGATGAGGATCATATAGACAATATCCGCAGCCATAGCCCCCACACCAAAAATCCAAGCGTGCCAAAATCCACTTTTAATCCCTCTGTCGATTTGGGCTGCATTGACTGGCCCAACAGGCGCTGAAAGTGACAACCCTAAAAAGATATAACCAAAAAACACCGCCACATAGACGTCCTCCTTTTGATGCTGACTTGTACATGTTATTCACGCTTTCGTTGTTTTAGTACAAGTCCTTCGTCACCTTTTCTGAAGATAAGCTATACAAAAGGAGGAGCCACCAGATCAGCTGCTTATCGATCTGCTTTCATCGCCGGCGGCTGTGTGGGTATGGTTTCTTTTTTCCGAGATCGATTCATTTGAATGGCAGCCGCAAAAAGGAGAACAGCTAAAAAGGCGAAAACAAAGACGGCGCTTGCCGCACCTGCCCACTCAAGGCTAAACCCAATCAAAAAGGACAAACAGGCTCCACCTAAACTAGCGGCGGCAATAAAATAACTCGTTGCCTCGTCGATGGCATTTTCAATCATTAATGCAGAAGCCGTCAAGGCAATGGGGAACATGCCAGCTGCGCACAGACCGATGAAAAAGATAAGAATCAGCTGCGCAGCGATGTGGGTGGCTAGAGCAAATACGGCGAGCAGCACAATCATAAGTGCTGCACTTAGTTTTAAAAAACGCAGCGGATGCAGCTGATCGGCTTTTCTCGCAATGACAGTTCTGCCAATGACGATCGCTGTCCAAAAAGTAGAGACCGCAAAAAGACCCCAGTTATCTCCCCCTTTTTCCAGCATGATCGACGGTAAAAAATTCGCAAAGTTCGTTTCAATTCCTGCGTAGAAAAACGCAAAACAGATCATAAGCACGACAATCATTCGATTCCCTCGATCAAACAGCAAAGATGGTTTCTTCATGTCTTGAGAAGGAGCTGCCATCTGTCCTTGAGGGAGTTTATTCATAAAAGTAAGCCACAGCATAAGGAAAAAAGTCAGTGCACCGACTTGAAATAAAAACACATAATGCCACGTTTCCTCTGTCACAGTCAACAGAATCAATAGAGGAAATAATAATGCACCTAATCCAAAAAAGACCTCCATGATGCTGATTCGCTTTGCACTGTTTGCCATTGAAATGACATACGCCCCGGCCGTCGTCTCAAGACTGCCTGCACCGCTCCCAAGGAAAAAACCTGCCACCACAAGAATCGTCCAGCCCGGCACTAAAAGGCCAAGAAGAAGCGCTCCGATCATCAGCAGCAATCCCATCGTCAGAACAGTGCCGTAGCCTTTTTTCCTCACAAGAATGGGCGACAAAAGAACGCCTGTCAAAAAGCCAATAAACTGAAAGAAGATTAAAGAAGATAATTCCCCAGGACCCTTATCATAACTAGACAGCAAATAAGGCGTTAAACTGCCAAAAAACACATGAATGGTCCCAATAAAAAAATAAAAGATACAGCCAAAATAAAACACCTTTTTCATCTTTTCACTTCCTCTAAAAAGGAGCGGAGTCATGATATCCTCCGCTCCACCTCTTCATTAATATGCACGGGCAGAGACGACAGCCTCTTCCCTCTCGAAGCATGTATTCAGCGCAGCCTGCGCGCGATAACCATCTTCAAAATCAGCTACCTTCATATGAGATGGATATGAGTTTGTATTTACCCAATGCATCAGCTGATCACGGAATGTATCAGACCATCCATAAAATTCATTTGGTGGATCTGTCAGCAATGTTTGCGGCATTTGATGACGCTCTACACACAAGCCATCACTGATCTCATATTCGTTTTTCATGTTTGTATGGTATTTAAAAACCTTGTCATGCCCCACTACTTCTACACTAAATCCACATTCCTCGGGCTGCGTACTTTTGGACGTCACCAAATGAAAGAACACTTGATTCTCCATTTGCCCAAAAATTTCGGTATGGTCATCGACCTGTACCTTTTTCTCTTCCTTTTCCTTTACATGTGTCAGCATCTTCGTATTAAGGGATTCTTTTTTCATTTCACTGCCAAATAAGTACCACAGCATATCAATCAAATGAATCCCTAAATCTCCTAATGCACCGCTTGTACGCAGACTTTCACCGCTGTCTCTCCACGAAAATGTCTTTCTTCTAAGGGCACTATTTTTCTTAAAATGTGTCCGTACTGTCAAAACGCGTCCTAATTCACCATTGGCGATCAAGTTCTTCAAAATATTCACAAAGGATAAATAGCGATAGTTAAAACCCATACTGGCTTGAACCTGGAACTGTTTGGCTGTCTCCACCATTTCCTTCGCTTCTTTTAACGATACAGCCATCGGTTTTTCGCATAAAATCGGCTGTCCTGCTCTAAGCGCCTGAAGGGCATGGTCCTTGTGACAGAAGTTAGGGGAAGCAATGATCAATCCATCTGATGCATCCGCTAGTGTTTCGATACTGGCATACACCCGTCCGCCGTACTGTTTAATAAATCCTTGTGCGACGGATTCGTGCAAGTCATAGACCCCAGATAATTCTGCACCTTTGATCGTTGATAATGCTCTAGCATGTGCTTTTGCAATATTCCCTGCTCCAACAATTCCAATTTTCTTCATGAATGTGCCTCCTCATGTTTATACATCACTGTTTTCAATGTTTCATAGATTCCTTTTGCATACCCATGATGACAAATTTGATGATGGTGCCGTTTGGCTTCGGCTGTTGCATTTTGGACAAGAAAGCCGTGCGTGACGGATTGAAGCATCCGCAGGTCATTCCCACTATCACCAAAAGCAAAGCCCTTATCTTTTGACAGGTTATATTGATTCAGCATAAACCGAACGATTTCATCCTTCCCTGTTCCCACTGGTAAAAAATCAACGTCATAGCAATCCGCAGGGTCACCCGCAAGTGGGTTGCATTTGTTGATGTTCACCGCCACACCCCGCTCCTTCGCAAGTGTTTGGATGAACGATAGATGATGGAGATCTGTTCGTTCATCCTGCTCCTGATAATAGAAATTCTTTTTATACCCAGAGCTGCCTAGCTGCGTTTGCGGCCTAAGGGTAATCCCCTTTTCACGTACGGCTTGCAGAATATCTTCAATTTTTTCGTCTGAAAAGCCTTGTGCATCAAGCCGTTTCATCCATTCTGCATCCGGCTGTCCAAATTTCCCATCTGATGTATACACGATTTCAGTTCCTAAATTCGACGCAATAAAATGCGGGAATTGATAGAAACCGCCTTTCTCCATTTTGCTCGTAACAGAATCGAGGCTGCTTCCCGTCACCCAGCCCAGCATGAGCTGTCCGGCTTCGCTCTTTTCTGCCACAAAAGCTTCCAGCCGTTTTACATCCTCTCTCTGCTCCTCGGTCATTCCGTGAGAATAATAGGTCTCATCGAAATCACAGAAGACGATCCACTGCGGATGTTGCGGTTGATGCACAAGCTTTTTATTGAATGGAAGATTTGATAACATGATGGACCCCCTCGATGACTTTCTCCTGATCTTGCAGCGGCATTCCTGGGTAAAGCGGCAAGTGGAGTAATTGCTGTACGGCTTTTTCCGTATGTGGTAGTTCCGTTTGTCTATACTTTTGAGAAACAAGATTCGTTTGATGCTGATGCGATAAAATTGGGTAATAGACGTCTGTTTCTATGCCCATTTCTAATAATTTCTCTGCCAGCTCATCTCGGCTTCCCTTCACCACTCTGATCGGGAATAGATGCCATACATGATCGTCTGTCAGCTTCGGAAGCTTAATATAGCCTTCGTCTTCCAGCGTTTGCAGCTGATCTATGTATCTCTTTGCCAAGTAAAAGCGTTTAAAGTTTTGTAAACCTAAATATTTCATTCGTTCTAGCCCGATTGCGGCCTGTAAGTTATCAATCTTAGAATTAAAGCCATAGTCACTGCGCTTCACGTTTTTCTTTCCTGGTTCAAAACCGTGATAGCTGATTTCCATGCATTTTTCTGCTAGGGCTTCATCATTTGTCGCGATGGCTCCTGCCTTCCCGCAAACTCCAAGGTTTTTGTAAGGATTAAAGCTGAGAACAAGTCCATCCCCAAATGCCCCAAGCCCGCTGCTGCCAATCGCCTGACAGCCATCCTCAATGATCGATAGACCATGCCGTTTTGCAATCGTCGAAATGGCCTTCATATCCGCTTGCTTTCCATACAAATGAACCGGGAGAATACATACTGTCTTATCTGTGATATGCTTTTCTATTTCATTCGGCGCTAGGCAGTAGGTGTCTGGATCAATATCGACATAGACTGGAACCGCCCCAATCGCAAGCACTGCATTTTCTGTTGCAGCAAAGCTGTTGGCAGGCAAGATGACCTCATCTCCAGGATGGACGCCTGCTGATATTAAACTGATCATTAAGGCATCTGTTCCACTTGATGTGGCAATGACATATTTTTTCCCTAAGTATGCTGCGAGCGTCTTTTCAAACTTTGGAATATAAGGGCCTGATGTAAAACGGCCTGAACTTAATACTTCTTTCAGCACCTGCATAATATCATCGATCTCATCCTCTGAAATCAGTTTATCGACCGGCAGGAACGGTATCTTTTTTTCCTTATTTTGTTTATAATGGAAGAGAATTTTTTCCAAACCTGTACGCGCAATATCTTGCTCAAGGAACGCAGCAAGCTTATCATTCGCTAGATTCTTTTCAACTGAATCAGCCTTTACTTGAACACCTTGATTGATCATATCCAGCAACGGTAGATAATCCTTGCTTTTACCTGATATCTTCGTCAATATTTGCATTCCATTCCCTCCAATTAATCAATTCCATTTGTTAATATTTAACTTGTTTCACATTGTAAATGATGTTATCGATTTCAGAACAATAACTTTGTGTAAAGGATTTGTTAATATGTGTACAATTTATGAAATTGCCAAACGCTGCGGGGTTTCAACGACCACTGTTTCTCGGGTGCTGAACAACCATCCATATGTATCCGAAGAAAAGCGCCAGCACATTTTACAGGTGATGAAGGAAATGGAGTATACACCAAGCTCAGCAGCCCGCACCCTTCGGTCACATCAGACAAAAACCATTGCTGTGTCTGTTCCAGCTGTGGACCATCCTTTTTTTGCACAATTGATTAAAGGCATTTCAAAGGAAGCACTGGATCAAGGGTATAAAGCCATCGTGCTCCAGACGTTTTATCAAGAATCAGTAGAACTTGAAGGGCTTCAATTATTAAAAAGAAAAGAAGTAGATGGTGTCATATTGGGGGCGTTAGAAAATAAGTGGGAAACAATCGAGCCATTTTTATCAAACGGCCCGATCGTCATGGCAAATGAGTATCATCAAACAGCAGACATTCCGATTATCGGATATGATGAGCGGGAAGCTGCCTATAAAGCGGTTGACTACTTGATTCAATCAGGGCGTACATCCATTGGATTTTGCTTTGATACAGAAAGCAGTGAAGCGCAAAAACAAAGAAAGCAAGGCTATCTTGATGCGCTTTCTGATCACGGTTTGCCGCTTAAAGAAGATTGGCTGTTCGGCGAGGCTTTTACCATTGAGGACGGCTTTCGTTTAATGGACTTAATCCACAGGATGCCGGATGCGCCGGATGCGATTTTCACCGGCAATGATCAAGTGGCAGCAGGCCTCATTAAACAAGCCATTTCATATGGATATGACATTCCTAAAGATTTAGCGGTGATCGGTTATGACAATCAAGACATTTGCGAGGTGACAGCTCCAACGATCACGACCATCGACATCCCTATCGTCGAGCTTGGCCAGCAGTCTGTCAAACAAATGATTCAGCTGTTGCAAGATCAAAAACCATTACAACGTGAACATATTCAGCTACCTACTCGGCTTGTCACACGAGAATCTACATAAAAAAAAGACTGAGAAATCTCTCAGTCTCAGCGTGTAGACAAACCCTCGCATTCTTTGTCAGTCCTGCGCTCTGGTGCTCACGAAACCCGAATTCGCTCCGCTCCAGTGCTCGTCCTTCCTAGACTGAAAAGGTTTTCTTTCACGCTGAAAAGAAGACAAAGGACTAAAAAAAGTACATTTTAGCCCTTTGTTAACAATCTGAAGACTGAGAAATCTCTCAGTCTTCCATTTTTCAATCAATCGATCAACCTATACAAATTGAGCAAGAATGAATGTCCATATACATACGATGCCGAGCAAAATGAAGCTGTACTTCACTGTTTTTTGGAAGAGCTCAGATTCTTTACCTGTTTCTCCAACAGCTGCTGTTGCAATGGCAATAGATTGTGGAGAAATTAATTTCGCCATCACACCACCGGTCGTATTTGCCCCGATTAACAAACCTGCCTGAGAGCCGATTTGAGAAGCGGTGACTGCTTGAAGGTTACCGAATAAGGCATTGTTACTCACAACAGATCCCGTAATAAACACGCCGATCCAGCCAAGCACTGGGCTGACAAGCGGGAATAAATCGCCTGTTTTAGCAAGCGCTAGTCCGATAGCAGAACTTAGGCCTGCAAAATTCGCCAAATTGGCAAAGCCCATGACAAAACAAATCGTAAGAACAGGAACCCAAAGCTCTTTGACCGCTGCATTCAAGCAGGCAGACCCTTCTTTTAATGTAATATGTCTGCTGAACAATCCTGTCAGCATCACCGCAATTAGAATGGCGGTACCTGTTGCACTAATAACATCAATTTTAAAGATCGCATCAATCGGTGTTTCTGTTTGAGCAATTGGCGGTAATTTCACAATTTGCTGATGCAGAAACGGCATTTTCACTAAAATGGTTGTCCAATTAAGCGGGCCTCCCTCAGCAAACAGTGCTTTAAACGCTGGCAGACTCCATACTGTAATGACAGCCGTTAAGATATAAAACGGAGACCAAGCCTTCAGCACCTCAACTCCGCTAAACGTTTGTTTTTGTTCAATGGCCGGCGCGCCTTCTTCACGGTAAATGTGTTTTGGCTGCCATTTTCGAAGAAATAGTGCCAGAATTCCCATACTCGCTAAAGCTGAAATAATATTGGCAAGCTCAGGACCCATGGTGACCATTGTAACAGCCTGCAGAATCGCGTAGCTTCCACTCACAACAAGCAAGGCTGGAAGCGTTTCTTTGATCCCTTTAAAGCCGTCTACAATGAGAATCAGCAGAAACGGGATACAGAAAGAAATAAACGGAATGGTGTACACAAGGGTTTGAGACAGCTCAAGCGGCGTCATATTTCCCATTTGCGCCCCTGTAATAACCGGGATACCTACTGCACCAAAAGCGCCAGACGCAGCATTCGCAATCAAACAGAGCATTGCGGCTTTTAGTGGTTTAAACCCAAGCTCTGTTAAAAGAGCGGCACTAATCGCAATCGGTACACCGAATCCAGCGGCTCCCTCTAAAAATGCGTTAAAACTAAAACCAATTAATAAGAGCTGTAACCGTTGATCTTGAGAAATTCCTGCAATACTAGAACGAATGACATCGAACTTTCCAGACTTCACAGCAATTTTATAGAGCCATACGGCCATGATGACGATATATCCAATCGGCCACAGCCCATTAGATACACCGAGCACCACAGCAGATAATGCTTTTTCAATTGGCATATGAAAGAAGAAAACAGCTGTTACAAAACTGACGATCAAGGTAAAACAAGCGGCTAATACCCCTTTTAACTTAAATACAGTTAATGCTAGTAGGAAAAACAAGATTGGAAGCATGGCCACCAATGCACTGACGAACTCATTACCAAACGGATCATATATTTGCTGCCACATAGTGATTCATCCTTTTCTGCTCAGATAGGTTGCCTTTGATTGATTAAAAATGAGGAGCTAAAATTTCTTTTAACACATTCACACTATGTGCGAATTTTTCTTTTTCTGTGTCGTTCAGTGCGAGCTCCATCACTTCTGTTGCACCATTTCGGTTCACGAGGGCAGGTACACCAATGTAGACATCTTCTGCTCCATATTCTCCATCTAAATAAGTGCTGACAGTCAAAATGCTGTTTTCATTGTGCAAAATGGCTCTAGTAATACGGGCTAAACTCATCGCTACGCCGTAATAAGTCGCGCCTTTTTTCTCAATAATTTGGTAAGCAGCATGACGGACATTTTCCATGATGTCGTCTAAATCTTCTTGTTTGTATTGGTCATTTCTCTTCATTAATTCTGTGATCGGTACACTTCCGATATTCGCATGGCTCCAAACAGCAAGCTCTGTATCCCCATGCTCTCCAATGATGTACGCATGCACATTGTGCGCCGCTGCTTCAAAGTACTCACTAAGCATGTATCTGAATCTTGCCGTATCAAGCGTTGTTCCACTACCAATCACTCGTTCTTTTGGCAGTCCGCTGAATTTCCAAGTCGCATATGTCAAAATATCAACTGGGTTCGTAGCAACTAAGAAAATACCATCGAATCCGCTTTTCATCACATTGTCTACAATGCCTTTAAATATATTTAAATTTTTCTCAACAAGATCAAGTCTCGTTTCACCTGGCTTTTGGTTTGCGCCAGCGCAGATACATACAATGTCAGCATCCTGACAATCCTCATAATCTCCATACCAAGTATTCACAGGATGCGGGGCGAATGCTTTCCCGTGGTTTAAATCCATGACGTCACCCATTGCTTTATCTTGATTCAAATCGATGACTACCAATTCATCTGTGATTGCTTGATTTATTAATGTAAAGGCATAACTGCTGCCGACAAAACCTGCTCCAATAAGTGCTACTTTGTTTACTTTTTCGTTTGTCATTTATCTCATCCTCCTGAGTAAAACTAGGTTGTTTTTCTTATGTGAAGTATTTCACATTCTTATTGTGCAACACTTCACAAACTTTTGCAAGGGGATTGCTCAAAAAAATAATGTTGCCATTTTGTGAACACTCATATTGTGGTTTTAAACCGCTGTCCCCATACATGTTCTCATAAGAAAAAAGCCGCCAAACACTCTTTGGCAGCTTCTCTCTTATTTAATAAGGTCCCCAATTGATCATGACACCGATACAAATAAAGACAAGGCCGATGACGAACCAAATGAGCGCAAGCGGCACCATAAAACGCAGCCATTTCACGTATGGAATCCCACTTGCAGCCAAGACAGCCATCAACACACCTGAAGTCGGATTCACGCAGTTGACCACCCCTTCACCGAGCATCACTGCTTCTACCGCTACTTGTCTCGTGATACCCATTAAATCAGCAAGCGGCGCAAGAATCGGTATAAAGACAACCGCTTCTCCTGATCCTGATGAAATCAAAAAGTGAAGGAGCGCACTGGCGATATACATGCCGATCGCACCAGCGATTGGACTAAACCCTGTCAGCATACTCGCAAGTCCATTCACCACAGTATCAAGCAGCTTGCCGTTTTCCAAAATGACTGAAATGCAGCGTGCCATGCCAACAATGAGTGCGCCGTATACAAGGCTTTGACAGCCGACAATAAACGTTTTTGCAATATCATTGGCAGCTAATCCCCCAAGCAGTCCAGCAGCAATGGCCATGAAAATAAACACACCAGCCATTTCCTTATCGGTCCAGCCAAGCTGAAGCGCACCATACAAAAAACCCCCAAGCGACAAACCACACACCGCTAAAATCAGCTTATGTCTGCCGGTGAATTCAGGCTTGTCCACAGATTCCGCATCAGCTCCTCCTAGCCCTTTAGCTGGAAACCACTCGTCACCAAGCAGGCTTCCCTTTTCTTTATTTTTCAAGCGTTTTGTATATAAATAGATGTACACAATACTAGATAGGAGAAAACAAAGATAAATGATGACACGCAGACCAATACCAGAAAAAATCGGCAGTTCTGCAATCGTTTGTGATAAACCTAATGGAGATGGAGACAAAATGGTTGCGTTAAAACCTGCATAACAGCCGATGTAAATAACCGCCGCTCCCGCCACTGCATCCCACTTTAAAGAACGTGCCACAATGATTCCAATAGGAATAAAGCCAATGACCGAGTTCACCACAATTCCGGTCGTCCCAAGTACAGAAAACAATCCGCCAACAATACAAATAAACAATAGCTGTTTCGTTTGGAACCGGCTGATGACATTGTGAATCATCCCGTTAATGGCACCTGTCTTTTCCAAAATCGCAATGGTTCCTCCAGTAAAAAGAATCAGAAAAATAATAGAGGATGAACCAACCATCCCTTCTTGAATCGCTGTAAAAAAACCAACCGGACTAACTGGTGATTGATCTATACGGTGATAACTGCCAGGAACAGCTGTTGTGATCTCTCCTGACGTTTTCCGATCAAATTCACCGGCTGGTACAAAATACGTTGCGATCGTACAAATTAAAGCAATCATAAATAAGAGTACATACGCATCCGGCATCTGAAGTTTTCTTTTTTGTTTCTCAGGTGCTGATACTGTTGCTGTTTTCATCTGTCAAAACCCCTTTGTCCCGATCGGAATTTCACTTAATTTTCTGAATAATCAAATGATGTGTTATATTATAAACACTGATGATATTTAAGATCAATATTATTTCACTAAAAGAATGTTTTGGCAGATTATCTGTCAGCAAGGAGGCTTCTCATGACAACTTTGACAAACGAGATGAAACAAACCGTGACAGACATCTTTGAACATCTGCACGCCCATCCAGAAATCAGCTGGGAAGAGACAAATACGACAGCTTATATTGAAGCTCTATTAAAGAAATTAGGCTGTAAAACGAGAACATTTGAAGACTGTACAGGGGTAATTGGTGAAATTGGGGAAGGCGCACCAGTGGTTGCTGTGAGAGCCGATATTGACGCATTGTGGCAGGAAGTAGATGGCGTATTTCAAGCCAACCATTCATGCGGACACGATGCTCATATGACGATGGCACTTGGGACATTCATGGCATTGAAAGATAAAGAACTTCCAATTGGCACGATCCGATTCATTTTTCAGCCTGCCGAAGAAAGAGGCGGCGGCGCTTTAAAGATGATCGAAAAAGGTGTGTTAGCTGACGTCGATTATTTATACGGGGTGCATGTGCGCCCAATTCAAGAAACCTTAAACGGACGCTGCGCTCCTGCCATTTTGCACGGATCAAGTAATCATTACGTCGGGACCATTCTAGGGGAGGAAGCTCACGGTGCACGCCCGCACCTTGGGGTCAACGTCATCGAAGTTGCATCTACGCTTGTGCAGAGACTGGCGCATATCCATGTCGATCCACGAGTCGCCCATTCTGTGAAAATGACCAATTTAAATGCAGGCGGCGGCAGCTCAAACATCATACCTGGCAAGGCCTCTTTTACACTCGACGTTCGGGCACAGACAAACGAAGTGATGGATGAATTAGAAAAGGAAATTGAAAGAGCATGCCATTCTGTAGCAGATGCTTTTGGCGCCTCTATCACACTTTCAACTGATCATCGTCTTCCAGCTGCGACATTAAATGAAGAAGCTGTGGAGATCATGTCACATGCCATAGAGCAAGTGCTAGGCAAAGAACAGCTCGATCCACCGATCGTGACGACAGGCGGAGAGGACTTTCATTTTTATGCAGCAAAGGTTCCTCATATTAAATCGACGATGCTCGGTTTAGGCTGTGATTTAAAACCTGGGCTTCATCACCCTTATATGACATTCGATCGCTCTGCGATTTTTACCGGCATTGAGATTTTGACGGAAGCTGTATACGAAACACTTCAGCAGCATTCATCGTAAAATAAAAAAACCACCCGTCTTTCCTGAAGCGGGTGGTCTCCTTTATTTTACGCATTCACATCTGTCATCGCCGGGACATTGATTTCTTTCACACAGGACACCCTGGATAGATGAATAACACATCTCGCCAGCTCGACAATATCTTGTACAGGTATTCTCGTTTCATCATACAGAGCAATGGCTTTTTCAGCGCCATCTTCGTACGGAACTTCTGCCGCCAGCTCCCCTGGATTGATACAGGTAACGGATATTTTATCTTTCCTTACGTGCTCTCTTAGTGCGTTCACAATACCACGAAGCCCAAATTTAGAAGCAACAAAAGAAACCTGAGACAAATTCGTATGGTCAAGTCCCGAAGTAGAACCAATGACGATGATCTTTCCATTCTCAGATGTCCTTACGTGCGGAAGCAGAGCTTGGATGTAGGTAATCGTTGAGGTAACGTTCACATTGATTAAATGAGCGATATCCTCCGGTTGATCAAGATCGAAAGAATAATCATCTTCAAAGCCGCGTTTCTCCCATAAACCGACGTTATAAATGAGTATATCAATTGTCTGATCCTTCAATGCTTCGAGCATAAAAGGGATATGGGTTTGGCTTGATAAATCGATCTTCAGCCAGATTCTACGCACTCCGTCATCTATATTCAAACTGCTTGGTTCACTTCGTGACACAATCCATACTGTATCTCCACTTGAAGGAAGACCTTTTACAAAGGCATCCCCTAATCCTTGACTCGCACCGAATATGATATAGTTTTTACTCATGCTTCCTCCTTCATGGCTCACTTACGAGCTTCCATCCATACACCCATTCATCTGTAAGCGTTTTATACCTATATCATACAGTGTCTTATACATGCCTGCCCCTTTTATGCTCATCTTTACTTTCTAAATGGCCTAGCTTCCTTATTTCCTTTAATTCCTCTGGTAACGCACGCGCTTCTATAAAGCTTTTGATCATGTCGACAAAAAGTTCTTTCTTTTCAAAAGTAAACGTATGTCCAATGTCAGGAACGATGAACCCGGCTGCATTCGGGTGTGCATTCGTGATTTTTTCTGCTGACCTAGTCATAATTCCCTTTTCCTTTTCTCCCACTGTCACAAGAATCCGTGCCTTCGCTTGTTGAAACGTCTCAGGGAGCTTGTAATGAAGATTTTCTTGAAACATCGTAAGCAACGTCTTCTTCTGCAATTGTTTGGAATCCGCTGCATAATGATCCAGTACATCGTTTGGAAGTCCCATCTTTTCTGCTTGCAGCTGGATGAACCAATCTTTCTTTAATAACGGATATGTAAGAGGTAAAATGGGCCTTACCATCAAATAGAGCCATGGTAATGGCAACACAAGGGCGCTATTGATGATGGCGATGTCTGCGATGTCTGGCTCTCTCGATAACACATCAACGGCTACCTGTGCACCTAGAGAGAAGCCAATTAGAATGACTGTACGACCATGTGCATGCTCCTTTATCCATGAAATGATTTCAAAAGCACTTTCTCGCATGGAAAACGACGTTTCATTTGCTCTTGTCCCGTGACCAATAAAATCAGGGGTATAGCATTCATACGTTTCCTTGAATATTTCCATATGCTCCTGCCACATCCAGCTGCTTACGCCTCCACCGTGCAGGAAAATCATCATTGGTTTTTCCACCATCGACAACTCATCCACCATCCTTATATATAAGAAAAAGCAGTCGCTTTTTGAGCAGACTGCTTTTTCCATATGCTCCCTTCTATTATAAGGGAACTGTTATACAATTGGCTATTTTTTCAAATCTTCGATCGAGTTGACGTTTTTCATATAAGTCGGAACAACGAGACCCATGCGAAGACCCTTCATACTTGTACCGAGATCATCATATTTTCCTTTAAACTTCGCTGCATACGTTTTATGCGTATTTGGAAGCCATGCAGATAATGATGCATCAGCACTTCCGGTTGCAATTGCAGTCCACATTGGGCCCGCTTCAACCTGAGTCAAGGTCACTTTAAAGCCAAGTTCACGCAATACCTCTGCGGCCACATTGGTACTTGCAATCTCACTATCCCACGCAACGTAGGCAAGATTGATTTTGTCACCGTTTGACTTTTTCACGCCTTTAGTCCATTTCGCTACTTGATCTTTATGCTTTTTCACATATTTAACAGCAGCATCCTTTGGTTTGACGCCATCCTGAATATCAAGCATCACTTCACCCATGTCATCTTGAGACCATTTAAACTGACTGAGCATTTTGGCTGCTTCCGGCTGATCCTTCGCAAATCCTTTACGAGAAATGGTGTGAATTTCTTCTTCATCACCATATGATTTTTTCGGATCATCCAAATATTTCAAATCGTAGCGGGAAAACATCCAGTGAGGATTCCAGCCAGTGATGATAATCGGTTTTTTACGGTCATACGATTTCTTCAATGTCGCTGTCATCGCTGCACTTGAGGCAGATACAACCGTCCAATCCTCTAAACCGTAATCCTTTTTCGCTTGATCGGTTAAGGCCATAATACCTGAACCCGGATCAATCCCGATAATCGTTTTATTGACCTGCTGTGCTGCACTTGCATTTGAATCTGATTGTGCACCACAAGCCGCTAGTAAAAAGACAAGCAGGGCGGTCATCCCAATGTAGAGAGACTTTTTCCACATTAAGCATTCCCCCTGGTTTTTTTCGTTTTAATGTTTTGTGTAATACGATCCAGTGTAATCGCTACGATAACAATGGCAATACCAGCTTCAAAACCAATCCCTGTTTTCAGCTGCGTTACTGCACTATATACTTCCGAACCAAGTCCTGGTGCACCAACCATTGCCGCAATGACGACCATGGATAGAGCAAGCATGATACTTTGGTTAATCCCAGCTAAGATGGTTTTTGTAGCAAGTGGAAGCTGAACTTTGAACAAACGCTGGAATGTCGTTGAACCAAAAGCTTCTGTTGCTTCAATTAAATCAGATGGTACTTGTTTAATCCCAAGAATGGTCATACGAATCGTTGGCGGCATAGAGAAAATAACCGATGCCACAACCCCAGGAACAACTCCAATATTAAAGAAGAAGATCGCTGGTAAAAGGTATACGAATGCAGGCATTGTCTGCATTAAGTCTAAAATAGGTGTGACAATTTTACGCACCGTTTCCTTCTGTGATGCCCAAATACCGATCGGAACCCCGATCACGATAGAAATGACCACAGCTGTCAGAACGAGCGCAAGTGTTTGCAGCATTGGCTGCCAGTAGCCTAAATAGTCGATCAGTAAGAATCCAATAAGTGTGAAAAGAGCAACTCCTCTTGTACTGATCCACCAAGCAATGCCGGCAAAGATAAGCGTTAAAATAATGGATGGAATGACGCCAAGTGCAGCTACAATACCATTTACTGTTCCAGCTAATCCATTTGTGATGCCATCAAAGAAACCACCAAAGGTTAATGTTAACCAGTCAACAAATTGATCGATATAATCCGCGAACGGAATTCTAGGTAAATCACTCATACTAAACATCTTATTCTACCTCCTGTGCAGAAGGCTCTTGTGCTTTAATTTCCTCTAGCTCGTTAGAAGACATGTTGATATATTCATCATTACCTGATAATGCACCAATCAATGCACCTCTCACCACAATACCCTTCATTCTGTTTTTCTCATCTACAACGGCAATTGGAATGTTCGCATCAGACACCGCGTCAAAGATCTCTGTTAAATACGTTGATTCCAATACTGTCGTAAATTCTTTATCAAGAACAGTTTCTAGCGACGCACCCGTTTCTGCCGCTTTTTTCGCTGCTTGTGCAGAAATAACACCTAATAAATGCTTTTTCTTATCTACTGCATAGATAGACGAAATACCAAGGTTCTTCATGAGCGTGAGCGCAACACGTGCCCCTTTATCAAGCTGAACTGTTTCTGCACGTTTCATAATGTGACCAGCGGTTAATACTTTAGAAAGGTCTACATCTTCAACGAAACGTTCAACATACTCGTTCGATGGGTTCATCAGAATTTCTTCTGGTGTTCCGATTTGAACGATATTCCCGTCTTTCATGAGGACAATGCGGTCGCCAATACGAAGCGCTTCATCTAAATCATGCGTGATGAAAATAATTGTTTTTCCTACAGACGTATGAAGCTCAAGCAATTCATCCTGCATGTCTTTACGAATTAATGGATCTAGTGCGCTGAATGCTTCATCCATTAACAAAATATCAGGGTCATTAGCTAGTGCACGTGCCAATCCAACACGCTGCTGCATACCGCCACTTAATTGATTTGGGTACTGCTCTTCAAAACCTTCAAGTCCAACAAGCTTTAAAGATTCAAGCGCTTTAGAGCGGCGCTGTTCTTTTTCTACACCTTGCAATTCAAGCCCGTATTCTGTATTCTCCAGAATGGTACGATGCGGGAACAATGCGAAGTTTTGGAAGACCATGCTGATCTTTTTCCGTCTAACTTCACGCAATTGATCCTTTGACATATTTGTTATCATATCCCCATCAATATAAATTTCGCCGGAGGTTGGTTCGATTAACCTATTTAGCAGCCGCACAAGTGTGGACTTTCCGCTCCCTGATAGCCCCATGATGACAAATATCTCGCCGTCATAAACATCAAAATTTGCTCGATTGACACCAACTGTTGCGCCGGTCTCTTTTAGGATTTCTCTTTTTGTCTTCCCTTTTTCAAGCATTTGAGATGCTTTTTTAGCATTTTTACCGAAAATTTTAGATACATTATTTATCTTGATTTTGATCTTTCTCTCTTCAGAATTCATTTTTTCCCTCCAAATTAGCATCTTTATAACCGTAACATAAGCGTTATGATGCGAACAATCTTTAGAATTCGCTTATTTCCGTACAATATGTATGAATTCCATATAGAGGTCTGGTGATTACAGTTTATACGCCGTATTACTCGTAAATCCTATAGAATGCTTCATAAACTACATATTTTACGGGGTATTTTCTCTCACCAGACAATATTTTACTGGAAATTCCTTATTGTGCTAAAAAATAAGTCGAATCCTTGTGATAGCGGACTTTTTCTTTCATGGGTGAACCATGCCCCTGAACAGGATTTACCCGAAAAAGGTCACATAAAAACCTTTTTTCTCAAATTTTAATCAAATTCATGAAAAAACTGCCTGCAACTTTCGTTACAGACAGCCTGTTTTTTTAGGACTCTAGGGCAGCTTTCTTAATATTATCTTGAAGCTCAAGCATACGTTTTGTTCCGTCCTCACGTAATCGTTTGTTTTCTTCTTCAATCTGCTTCGTCTCTTTCATCCCTTGTACAATCGTATTAAAGGATGATTCGATCGTTTCAATGTCGATGCTTGGACGACCTGATAATTTAGCAATCTCAACACTTTGACTTGAGATATTTTCAGCATTTCGTTTCAGCATTTCATTCGTTCTTCTGTCCAGTTCACTCATGGAATCAGCCACAAGCTTTTGTCTCTTCACTGTCACCGCTTGAATAATTCCATTTTTGAAAATTGGAATCGTAATGATGAAGGCAGAGTTAATTTTCCCGATTAATTTCGTATTACCACGCTGTAGCAAACGGATTTGCGGTGCCGTTTGAAGTGCCACCATCCGTGCCATATCAAGATCATATACACGCTCTTCAAGCGCTTGAATCCCATTACGAAGCGTATCCAACTCCATTTGTGCCAGCTGGTTTCCCCCCGCCGCTTTTTCTTCATAAGAAGGAACCAATTGTTTTAATTCTTCGATCTTCATTTGCCCTGCGACGACATACTTTTCAAGCTCCATATAGTATTGAATGTTATGCTCATACATTTCTTCAAGCGTAACCGTCGATTTGGTCATTTCATCTTTGTATTTACTAATTTCCACATTGATTTTTTCAATTTCTGCACCGAGCGTTTGATATTTGCTGAAAATCTTCTCGATCATGCTGCCACCGCGTTTAAAGATTTTTGATAACAAACCGCCCTTTGGCTCGTCAAAATCATTTTTATCAAAACGATCCATAATTTTTCCAAGCTGTGTAAGCATCGTTCCTGAGTCTGTGACACTTGTTGAACGCATCATAGAGAGAATACGGTCAGAAAACTTAGAGATTTCGACAGCCGGCTGTTTCCCGTATTCAAGCAGTTCAAGCTGATTTTTGGCATCAATCTGTCTCGCAATGTTTTGGACTTCTGGTTCATTGCGCAGCTGAACGCGAATATCGTCTGCCTTTTCAATCGTGATTTCCTCTTTATCAATTGAAATGATGTCATTTCCGTTTGTATTTGTCATAAGCTTTGATCTCCTTATCGGTTTTTAATGGATTGAAATAACTTTCTCACAATGGACGGCTCTTTAAACTCTTGGTTCATGACCATTTCATCAAGCCAATGTGTATCAAATAATTGATCGTCTATATACCGCTCTATACACTGATAGCCGGCGGGATGATACACGAAGAGATCCACACCCATTTCATTTAGGAAAATCAGGGCAGCCGCATCAGAACGAGTCAGCTCACCATTATATTCCGTATGGTATAAAATCACTTTCGGCACAGTTTGGGCATAATCAAAGGTTTGAATGAGTTCAATTACATCTTGGTTCATATGCAAAAGCTGCTTGAATAAATAAATACGCACATCTAATTCGGTCTCATGGCCTTCTTTTAACAGCTTCGGATGCTGACATATGCGAGAAATGGCCTCTGCGATCGCACGCTGCGTGCCCTCATACAAATGCGAGAACTGCCACACATTGCTTTTCATTAACAAATCAGGGTCAACCTCTCCTGCTTTAGAAAGTGCATGCTGATAATGAAATTGATAATTCGAAGACACTTCTTGTGTGAAAGGGAAATGACGGATCGTTTTCGTTTCTTTCCCCTCCATTAGCGTGTGGATACGGTCCCAATATTCTCGCTTGTCTCTCGTCACCCCCATCATCTTCGCAAAAAGATTCGGAATCTGTATGGTGTCACGGTCTGCTTTGAAATTCGGGCGGATAAACGACCGTTCCTTCGCAATTAAAAACAGCTCATCATACGTTGTCTTTAGCGTAATAGAATGAGGGGTATGATCTCTGAATTGCCATGGCTTATACAGCATGGAATCTTCTGTGTGAAGTACCTCTTCAAGCTCTCTTGTCGAACGGTACGCCACCGTTGATTTCCTCTCAGGCTTTTCAGTAGGGAACGGTTCAAGCTTTGACGTCCCTGGATACTGATCAATAAAAGTCAGCTTTTCTTCTGGATCTAATTCACGAAATTGATCCTTGCCTTCTGGATGAAACAGCACCACATCACAGCCAATCAGCATGACATAGTAAAGAAAATAAAGCTGACTTTTATTCGCCTCTCCATACCAAATGACAGCTGGCATTTTTTCTTCCATATTGCCTTCCTTCAGCCATGGTCCTAGATGATTATTTGAAAACTTCACCACATCTAGCAATACACGGCGGAAATCAGGATGCTGGAATCCCCCTTCATGCAGCTGCTTGAAATGTTCAAACACCTGAATTAACGAAAGGCGAATATGCCGGTTCATCACTGGGTTTGGATGACGGACAATGAGCTGTTCACCATCTAAGAAAGCCACAAATCGATTCACGGACAATCCCTTTTCTTCCTGATTGATCATATGAATCCGCTGGAGCGCTTGAAAGTGTTCCGGCTCAATATGCCGGTTGAGGGTTTCACTTAAAATATGCATGCCGTCAGTTTCGTATAATTCATGTAAATAAATAAAATAATCGGTTGCATCATGCGGAGTTCCAAGGACGCGGGCAGCGAGACGCGGCAAGGATAAGGTGTGCTCGTCCTTGACGTAGCCGTCTCGTTCAGGGAGCGGCTTTTTCAGCAGGTTTTTCCAGGCTTCCTGTTTCGCCCGTGTCTGGGTTACATTGATTTCTTTATAGCTCACGCCGCTCCTTCCTTTCTCCTATATTTTCTCGAAAGCTACTACTATCATATCATTCAGCCTTCTACTTCTGCTATCGAATCGAAGGCTTTTTTGCCGTGTTCATCTTCTTTGCGACAGAAGCGGCGATTTCGTCTGCCGCCGCCATGCCAGAGGCTGTCGTCGGTTCAAACGATAGCTCAGCATCTAAGACTTCCCCATGACTCGGAGCGAAGCCTTTATCTGCTTGACGTATGAGATCAGCATCTAACAAGGAGTCGCCCGCTCCATAAACATATTCAAGGTGTAGCCTTTCTTTTAGAAAAGCAACAGCAGCCCACTTATTGAGCGGCTTTGGAATAAAATACAGCTTTCGGCCTTGAAGGGAAACTTGCCAGCCTCTCTCCTCACCCCACAGCCTTAATTCAGCAAGCGAAATATGAGAAAGAAACTCGTCTTTCATAATCAAATAAAGAAATCTTCCCTCAGCTGTTCGAGTAAGTTTCACCCAAGCGGCAACCGGAAGTTCAGAGATCGCCCGCAGCATATCTCTCACCGGCATACACTCTTGCAGTCTCTCATCTACAATCGCCTGCCACTCCTCAAGCGGCTTACCATGATGAAGGATACAGCCGCCGTTTGTCGTGACGGCATACTCTGGTTTGATCTCTTGCTGAAAAAGAGTGATTCGTTCAAATTGTGCTGTCGTTCTTGTCGTCACTGGGATAAACCAGCCTGCTTGATGAATTGCCTGTAAGGATGCTTTCGTTTCAATAGACATGTAGGAAAGCGGCCGGTCGTCCAGCACCTCAATTAATTCGTATGCTCCCTTGTATGCATACTGCTCCAGCATTCGATGTGAGTATATCAGTGTCCGGTCTAAATCACTGGCAAATGCGATATTCTTCATGACGATTGCTCCAACGGGCGGATGAGCCCGCAGCATGTGTAGGACATGTTGGCATATTCAATGACGGGCACGCCTCTGTCCTCTGCGAGTAGTAAAATGTGCTTGAGCTTTTCCCGAGATCCTGGCTGAATGAGTATTTTCCAAGGAACTCTTCTGAGCAGCACACGGGTCGTCTCACCGACGCCCGGCTTAATCAAATGCGTATTGTCAATTTGGAACTCCTGACCAATTGCTTCAATGGAGGTCATCCCCCGCCAGTCAGGAGGCGTTCCTTGTGCGAGAAGGGTCTCTGCTTTCTCTTTTACATTTGCATCAAGTTCAGAAAACGCTTCTTCAATTGTATTGACATACAAATTAGAGACATCCTCATCAATGAGCTCTTCATAATACTTGGCCCCATGGAAATCATCGGCATGGATCCAGCGGTTGTTTAGCACCGTTCGACTAACTAGGCCAGAGACCGTTGAATTCAAGCAGGCACTTGGAATGAGGAAATCCTCTCTCGTTCCATAAACACTCGTACAATAACCAGGATCAGCCAGCACAGCTAGCTCACTCGAAAGACGAATTCCATATTTCTGTTCAAAATCGAGCACCGCTTTTTGAAGCTCTTTGGAAATAGCACCCTTTCCAGTCCAACCGTCAATAAAGGCAATCTCAAAACCTGGATGTTCTTTGAGGATATAATGCAGCGCATTTTCATCTATTCCACGGTCACGAATAATAGAGATGCTATAATGCGGCAAATCGAGACCATACGTCTTTCTGATATACCGTTTAATGAGCACCCCGATTGGTGTCCCAGCCCGTGCCAAGCTGCACAGAACGGTTTGAAAGCCTCGCTTTTTCACAATTTGTTCTGCGACAATCGCTACGGCTTCCGCTACCTTTTGCTTACTTTCTTCAAGAGATTGATAGAATAAGTCCATATAAGATGCCGTCGGCTTATATTCAATTGGCAGCATTTCTGAGTAATGGGCACCGCTTTGAATAGAGCGCTCCCGCTCTTCTGTACTTTTCTCCATCTCAATCGACGATAAATCCTTGAGTAAGAAGGTTACGTCCTGCTCTGGATAGCTTCCCATCTTTGTATACACGTTAGCCATTCACCTTCACCTCATCTGATAAAGTCACAATATGCACATGCTTCACATGCCGCTCAGCAAATAAGTGGATCAGCGGCATCAAAGCTTCTTGAGACACCTTTTTCTCAAAAAACAAAAAGACATCATCGTACTGATCTTTAGGGATATTGTACACGTAGTGCTGAATGCGGGCATCCTCTGGACTCAAAAATGCGAATCCGTTTTGAACGGCGTACCCTTCCTTTTCAACCGGATGAATCGGACTTCTTGTCGTCGAATGAAAAAGGACACCTTCGCCCATATGAGCTGCAAGTCTCATCGGCACATACATCAATTCTCCTGTTCCTAAGCAGAGTGTCTGTTTTCCTTTTCGTTCTCGCTGAAGCTTCAGCCCAGCCTCAGCAGTTGCTTGATCAATGGCGTCCGTGTCCACTGCGCTTAAACCGAAACGACCTGTTTCATGGATATACGGCGAATGCCCCGCCGGATTGACTGCATGGGAAAGTGAATATGGCACTTGCTTAAAGAAGGATTGAAGAGAATGAAAAGAGAGTTCAGGTCTTTTCTCTTGCGCAGCAATTTCATACGAATAAGCAGGCTCATCCAGCGTTGTCCCCCGAAACATCATCTGCCCTTTTAATAAAGATAATGATGTGATATTTACCCCTAGCTCCTCTTGAAGCTGAAGCATCGCTTCCTCGTGCTCCTCTGTTCTCCAATCTAAAATGGATAGAATCGTATAAGAGGATCTAGGGTGCTTTGCGTGCAGATCCCGAATAATATTCATATTTGTCCGGCCTGTCGTGACCTCATCATCTACTAGCACAATCGGGCGATCCGTCCGAAGTAAGGCGTCATCTGCGTAGCAAAGCTGATCTGTCGCATGAGAATGTTCCTCTTCAAATACGAGTGAAGGATCAAAATCCAACAGCTGTTCACGTGTCGTATGAATGTAAGATGCTCCTTCTATGACGTCATACACACCATGACCAAGCGCAGTTGCCGTTTCAGCAAAGCCAATCACAATCGGCTCGTTTACCGCCGAAAGCTTCTCTTTTTTGAGCGCAGCATAGGCTTCAGTTAACTTAACATGATCATTCGTTTTTAGTGCTTCTACTACATCGTCTTGATGCGGGGGCGTCTTGCCTGTTTGTTCTTTTGCATAAGCCATTGCCAAAAGACCTGAGACGAGGAGTGGTTTCAACGGGTGAACAGGCATATGTTTCCCGAGCACCTTGCTAACAAATAAAAAGGCTCTCTTTTTGTTCACCCGTGCCGCCATGTCAAAAAGATGTTCTTTTTCAAGCTGAAGCGTACCCTCTTTGAGGTTAAGCTCCACCTCCATATGTTCCAAGATGTTCAGCGTATGTGGCTTCTGCTTCTGTGAGTATGTCGATATAGCTTCTATTTTCATGAAACACCCCGTAAATGTCTGACTTCATTAAAATGTTTTCCGCCCAGCGATAGTGCGGCTTCGTTTCGTTCATTTTATTGGAGAAGGTACTCTTCATCACGCCGACTGTACCATCTGCATGCTCTAAAATACTTAATGCATCCATGTACTCTTCCTTTGTGACAACGTACATGCTTTGAACTGGCTTGAGATGTGTTGGATGGATGACTGTCTTGCCATGAATACCGTTTACCACATCCAGCTTTGTCTCTTTGAGCAGACCTTGCATATGATCGAGTTCAGATGAGGAAGATTCACCGCTCTTAGAAATTGCACGGATGAATGGATTTTGTTCTTTTCGTGCCGGTCCAAAATGCTCCCATACAGCTCCTGATATCACAAATGAACGACCAAAATAATTGATGATATCTGTGATCAACTCAGCAATGACTCTGATCTCATAAATGGTGGTCTCGCGATCACGGCGAATGCCGTACAATCCACACAGATCCGTTGCCCCAATGCGAATATTCAAAATATATTCCTCATCATTCAGCATGATCTGCTTTAACTCAGACAACACCTGATATCTCGTTTCTTTTTCTAATAAATCTGGTGTTTCTAAAATGGGCATTCCGTATAGTGTTTTCTGAGTTTGTGCTGAAGCCTGTTTCAAACTGTCCACATATTCCTTTGCATTGTGAACGGAGCACTTTGGAAACACAAAACCAGTCAGTAAATGAAGAGAGGGACCGAGCAAATCTGCCATTTTGAGCAGTTGTTTGGGCGAACGAACTCGAATAAATAAAAGCGGCAAATGCTCAGCCATTTCTGGAGATTGATGAATTGTCTCAGAAAGGCAGGTCAATTGTGCCACTATATTCTGTTCAGCCATGTCCACTTCCTGATCACCAATGGCATCCTCCAAGCAAAACACAACAGAGCAAAGCGCTTCATATTTCTGCGAAAGCAGCATGTCTGCTACATCCTGTCTTGTCGCAGGCATATACAAAGTAGCACCTAATGCATGCGCAAGTACATGCCTTGGCGTCAATGAATGAACTGCCGCCGGCCGCTTAAAAAAAATATCGTGCTGCCTCGTCTCTGATAAAAAACGAAAATATCGCATGCAGTGCCACCTCCTGTTGTAATGACTTGATGATTCAAAAAAGGATGGAGCCGCTAGTCAACTCCATTCCTTTTTGATCGTCCTATTCTTCTTTTGAAGCCGCAGCTTCGTTTGTTACACCTTGATGCTTCTTCTTATTGATTTTATGAACAATAAACGTTCCGATAAACGCTAGGATAATAATCGCAAAGAATGCTAGATGCGGGATTTCAATATGAGCAGCACTTAAGCCCATTTTGATGGCAATAATTCCAATGAGAATAAATGCCGTATTCTCAAGCTCAGGTATACGGTCGATGAGTACAAGGAATAATTGTGCCACTGTACGCATCATGAGAATTCCAAGCATTCCACCTAAAAGAAGAATCCATACTTCCTCAGATACAGCGAATGCAGCAAGAATACTATCTACCGAGAAGGCAAGGTCCATAATTTCTACAGAAATAACAGTTGCCCAGAAGACGCCAAATACACGAATCATCCAGCCTTCTTTTTTCAATTCCTTCGCTTCGTCATCTCCGTCACCTAACCAGAAGTGCTTAATGACCAGCCAAGCTAAGTATGCAGCGCCTAGAACCTTAATCCACCAAAACTTAATAAGCAGCATCCCTACGCCAATGAATAGAAAACGGAAGAAATAAGCGCCAATTAATCCGTAGGTTAATGCCTTTTTACGCTGCTTTTCAGGTAAATGTTTCACCATTACAGCTAATACAAGTGCGTTATCCGCTGACAACAAACCTTCAAGCACGACAAGGGTCCCAATAAGCCCCCAAGAGACAGGGTCTGTTAATACCTCTGCCCACATATGCCAATCAAAAAACGAGGCATACGTGTCCAACATATGTTTCAAAATGTCCAACTGGTTTTCCTCCTATAAGTGTAGAAGCATCAGCAGGCTTTCGCCTGCTGTTATTCTTGATCGCTGTTTCTTTCTCACTTTGGAAAATACCCTCATATGAGTCATTGGCAGCGCCTCTTGAATGAAGTTGTTTCTTCTCTTTACACTTCTAACCCATAATTTTGACAAAGAGCTGCAAGTCCGCCAGAGAATCCGCTTCCGATTGCGTTAAACTTCCAATCGCTGCCGTGTCTGTATAGTTCGCATACGACGACAGCTGTTTCAATTGAGAAGTCCTCCCCTAAATCAAAACGAATCAATTCTTCCCCGCCCTCTTCATTTACAACACGAACAAATGCATTAGAGACTTGTCCAAAATTCTGGCTGCGTGCCTCTGCATCATGAATCGTCACTGTAATTCCGATACGATCAATGTTAGCAGGAATTTTCGAGAAATCAACGAGAATTTGCTCGTCATCTCCATCTCCTTCACCCGTACGGTTATCACCGGTATGAGTAACACTGCCGCTTGGATGCTGCAGATTATTATAGAACACAAAGTCTGTATCTTGTTGACAACGATTGTTTGCATCTACTAAGAAAGCCGAAGCGTCCAAATCAAATTCGGCTCCGCCTGAATATTTATTCGTATCCCAGCCAAGTCCGATCATCACTTTTGTCAGCCCTGGATTGGTTTTCGTTAAATCGACACGTTGTCCTTTTGAAAGCTGAATCGCCATATTCGTATCTCTCCTATCTTCTGAAAATATGAAAACGGGCGTTACCCGATATCTAGGCCGAAGTCTGTTGCAATGCGGGCAAGTCCGCCTTGATAGCCTGATCCAACAGCTGAGAATTTCCACTCTCCGCCATGACGGTATAATTCACCTACAATAATCGCTGTTTCAATTGAAAAGTCTTCTGCCAAATCATAGCGAATGAGCTCTTCATTTGATGCCGCATTTAAAATACGGACGTAAGCGTTAGACACCTGTCCAAAGTTTTGGCTGCGTGCTTCTGCATCATGGATTGTAATGACGAAGGAGATTTTCTCAATACTTGCTGGTACAGTTGAAAGATCAACATTGACCTGCTCGTCATCTCCGTCTCCTTCACCTGTACGGTTATCGCCTGTATGTACGATACTTCCGCCACCGCCAGTTGTTTGATTGTAGAAGACAAAGTCAGATGGAGAGTTTGCTTTCCCTGCTGCATCTAAAAGGAATACGCTTGCGTCTAGATCAAAGTCATGTCCGCCATCATACTTGTTTACATCCCAGCCAAGACCTACGACTACTTTTGTTAAACCTGGATTCGTTTTTGTTAAATCAATTTTTTGACCTTTCGCTAAAGAAATTCCCACTAGGAACCTCTCCCTTCTAATTAAATGTAGTTTCTCGTAATATCGGCAAGCTTCGCATCGTTTGTACCATTTCCTACAGCTACAAACTTCCACTCATTCTCGTGGCGATAAAGCTCTCCAACGATTAATGATGTTTTACCTGCATATTCATCTTTCAAATTATATTTCACTAATTCTTGATTGTTTGAACGGTCAACAATTCGGATGTAAGCATTTTGAATCATACCAAAGTGTTGGTTTCTTCTAAGTGCATCATAAATGTTCACAACGAACACCAATTTATTCACATTGCCTGGTACCTTGCTTAAGTTGACGAGGACTTGTTCATCATCTCCGTCTCCTTCACCTGTCAGGTTGTCACCTGTGTGCTCAACACTGCCGCATTTGCTTTTCAAGTTACCAAAGTAAATCAAATCTTTATTTTCAACAAACTTATCATTTTTCAGCATCAGCACTGAAGCGTCACAATCAATATCAGCACCGCCGCCTCCGCCAAACAGCTTACCTAAAAAACCGCCGCCTTGTGATACAGGGTCCCAGCCAAGTCCAACTAGAATATTGGTTAGTCCTGCTTTTCCTTTTGTTAAATCAATACGTTGACCTTTTTCTAATGTAATCGCCAAATCAATCACTCCTCCAGCATAATAAAAATCTATTTATTAAGCGATGGACCCTATTAAAATCATCATACATGAAAATTCGACAAAATTCATGAAATGACATTGGAGCCTCTTACTCTTTTTTCTATTTACTAGTATATACGATCTATGTATAAAAGAGGTTTCAATATGATGATATTTTTTTTAAGAAAGATCCATGACAAAAATGATTCATGTCGTAAAAGAAGTGTTTCATGTGAAACATTGTCGAATGTTCCCGTTACACAGCCTCTCGCTTAAAAACAGAGCGCGCATCCACTTCATATGTTGATATAGAAAATTCATGTACATAGCTGTGATAAACCCTTTCATTTCCTTCCGTTCATGACTTTCTTTATACTTATGAATAGAATTCAACGTATTGATGAAAGGGTGTTGATGATGCCATCACTTCATATATTAGATCAAGTCGCCATCCCTAAAGGCCAGTCCGCACAAGAAACATTGGTTCATACGACAGAGCTGGCCAAGCTTGCGGAAACACTGGGGTATGAGCGGTATTGGTTTGCTGAACACCACAGCACGAGAGGACTCGCAAGTACAGCGCCTGAAATATTAATGGCACATATTGCTTCACACACATCGACATTGCGCACAGGCTCTGGGGGGATTTTACTCCCGCAGTACAGCCCTTTTAAAGTAGCAGAAGTCACCCGCCAGCTTGAAGCCCTTTACCCTGGGCGGATTGAGATCGGGGTTGGTAAATCCCCAGGCGGAATTGAACGGACGAGACTCGCTTTGACAGACGGCGTGAAGAAAGAACTGTCTCAATTTGACCGCCAACTGGAGGACCTTCTTTTTTACTTATCTGACAGTCTGCCTTCTGGTCATCGGCATGCAGGAGTAAAAGCGGCTCCGCTCGTTGCTTCTTATCCGCCAGTCTGGCTGCTTGGACTCGGGGAAAACAGTGCCATCCAGGCGGCATCACTTGGAATCAACTATATTTTCGGACATTTTATTCATCCTGCACGAGGCCAGCAAGCTTTTGAAGCGTATCGGTCACACTTTTCTCCATCCGTTTTCTCACGTCAGCCTCAGTCTATGTTTGCTGTCTTTGTGATCTGCGCAGACACAGACGAGGAAGCAAGCCGCATTGCCACCAGTACAGACTTATGGCTACTTCGGGTTGAAAAAGGGCTGGACAGTCGCGTTCCTTCTATAGAAGAAGCAGAGAACTATCATTACACTGAGCAAGAAAAGAAAAAAGTGTTACAAAACCGCCAGCGAATGATTGTTGGCTCAAAGCAAACAGTGAAAGAACAGCTGCAAATCTTAATGGACCGCTATCAAACAGGCGAGATCATGATATTAAACAATTCATTTGATCCAATGGAAAAGCAGCGTTCCTTCGAACGAATCGCAGAACTATTTTGAAGCCAATCTTTCATTGGCTTCTCAAATTGTTGACAAAGGGCTAAAATGAACTTTATTTTAGCCCTTTGTCTTCTTTTCAGCGTGATAGAAAACCTTTGCAGTCTAGGAAGGACGAGTACTGGAGCGGAGCGAATTTCACATTCGTGAGCACCAGCACGCAGGACTGACAAAGAATGCGAGGGTTTGTCTACACGCTGATGGGAAATGTAACATCGAGATGTCAAAACGCTTCCTTCTGTCATCTGATCGCAAATGTGTCTTCTAATCGTTAGCGAACTGTAAACGCATTGTAGGTGTACCTTTTATATAGTAGAGGTACATATGAAGTAACGGTTTACAATGCTGAGAAGGAAGGAGATGACTGGCCATGAATAAGCGACTCGACTGGGTGGATGCGGCTAAAGGAATCGGCATTCTGCTCGTCGTTATGGCACATGTACCCATTCCTGATTCATTCAAGCAATTTATATACTCATTTCATATGCCACTCTTCTTTTTACTATCAGGTATGATGTTTCGATCATCCTCACAACCTGCTATATCATTTATACAGAAAAAAGCGAAAAGCTTGCTCTTACCTTATCTCTATTTCTCCATTATTACGTACGTTTTCTGGTTCACGGTGACCCGATTTTTCGCCTTTAAGGGGCAAACAGATATTGATCCCTTCGTTCCATTTACGGGAATTTTCATTTCAAATGCCGATGAAGCAAGACTGACGCATAACCCAGCCATCTGGTTTTTAACGACGCTCTTTTTAGTGGAAATGTTGTTTTTCTTAATGCATCGTCTGACAAAAGGAAAACCAGCTGTATTGATGTTACTGACCGTCCTTTGCGGCGGAGCCGGATATGCTTCCACGCTATTGTTAAACCAGAGTCTCCCTTGGAATGCCAACGTTGCGTTAACGGCTGTTGTGTTTTATTCAATCGGATTTTTAGCAAAACAATGGTTTGTGGAATTAAAAACAGATCCTACCCTTCTGTTATGTACAGGTCTGCTTGTACTGACTGCATATATGCAAAGCTTTAATTCACGAATTGATATGCGGGTCAATGACTATGGAGATCTATTCATTTTTTATGCTTGTGCACTGCTCGGTTCAGCTGCTGTCATTTATTTAAGCTTCAAATTGAAAACGTCCACGATATTGACGTATCTCGGACGTCATTCCATTGTGATTCTCGTCCTGCAATTTGCCGGTATCGATATCATGAAGGCATTTGTTTATTACGGACTAGGCATCAATATCTCTGATACAGCGCAGCTTTCTTGGACACTCTTTTATACGATCGGTACATTGCTGCTCATGGTGCCATGTATCTCTTTCTTGAGCAAGTATCCTATGCTGCTCGGCAAACCAGCAAAGTCAGCACACCGCTACAAAGAAAAAACATCCGCCGGCTAATGGGGCGGATGTTTTGCTATTATTCATCATTTAATTGAGAAGGATAAAGCGTCATTCCTCCATCAACAAATAATGTAGTACCTGTAATATAGGCCGCTTCTTTCGATACGAGAAATGCAGCGGCGGACCCAATCTCTTTCGGATCGCCAAACGTTCTCATTGGAATTTTCTCAAGTTGCTTTTGTTTTTTCTGTTCATCTTGAAGGTCGTCATTTGATTCCGTTGCCATTGTACCTGGTGCAATCGCATTGATCCGAATACCCGCTTCGGCATAATCAAGAGCCAGCGTCTTCGTCATCATATTCATTCCTCCTTTAGAAGTAGAGTAATGAACATTGAACGGACGCGGGATCTCTTGATGGACACTGGATATATTCAAGATTGACCCTTTCACATCATGCTCCATCATATACGCAATCGCTGCCTTTGCTCCTAAAAATGAGCCTGTGATATTCACATCAATGACCTTTTGCCATTGTTCCAACGTCATTTCATGCGGCATTGCTTCTTCACCATTAAATCCCGAATTATTGACGAACACGTCTAGTGCGTCAAAATTCTCCAGCGCGGCATCCATTAACGCCTGAATCCCTTCCTCTTTGGAGACATCTGCGTTTACTTTCACCGCCCTACCTCCATGCTGCTGAATGGCTTGTACTGTTTCTTCAGCACCCTCTTCATCGCCTTTATAATTCACAACCACGTTCATTTGTTCTTGTCCAAACCTCAAGGCGATGGCTTGTCCTATGCCTTTAGAAGAACCTGTCACAATGGCTGTTTTCCCTTTTAAGTCTTGATACATTCTCATTTCCTCCAATCACGTGCTTCATCTTGTTGATACACAATGGTTACCCATTTTAAAAAAAAGAAAAACACAATCCTCTTGAATACAAAGGATTGTGCTGTTCATTAAGCTAAAAGGTGTTATAAACATTCTCACATGTTTCAGCTGTGGGCTGGTAAAAGCAATGTGACTTATACCTTGCCACAAACGGCTGATTGTACCAAGTGGATGGACAATTTCCAGGCGGTTTGAAATACCAAAGGCTGAATTTCGCAGGCCAAAATCGTTCACCATTAATGTTCCTCCGTGCAAGTGTCTTTTCACTTTCTCGTGCTCGCTGATAAAAATAGCCATGCGTGACTGCCTCAAACGCATGCTCCTGATAAATCATTTGTGGAATCGTACGCAGCCCTTTAAAGTCAGAACAGTTGGCACGCAAACGATTGATGCCTACATTTCCTACAAGCAGCATCCCTTGTTTCCCTTCACCTTCCGCTTCGGCTCTCAGCAGTCTGGCCATTAAATCAATATCAGAGCTTGTCGCTCTTACCACTGCCATACATCCACCTCCCATTCATTTCTCTTTTATTTTATGTAGGGTTTCTGTGTAGATGACTGCCATTTTGAAGGGAAAAGACACATTCCGTGTCGAGAGCCTGTCTAAATACCTCAACATTTCGCTGGACAAGTGTCTCTATGTCAACAACACACAAACCTAGTGATCATACACATCACAGGAAAAAATATTCATTACTAACGACTCATTTACAAGTCATAAAAATCCTTCTATTTGCTACATCTTCTTCAAAAACAGTCATTTGAACCTATTCAATAATCCGACTCAAAACCTTAAAATATAAAATGTTGAGTTTTTACAGGAGATTTCAAACAATAAAATACACATTTCTCCTCTCAACTTAGTGTCATTTTTACTACTTGAAGTGGATGAACCTTTCGAACGCACTGAGGTATTGACAGTACTTTCGCTTCATTCTACAGTAAAAAACATACAGTATTTTTCTTTTTGTGCAAAAAGAACGATATGAACTAAAGATTTCCAATGAAATTCACCATAAAACCCGAGGAGGAAAACATCTCATGTTTAAAAAGAAATTATCCCTGTTTCTTCTGATTTTGTGTGTAACTGTTGTCGCTGCTGCTTGTAGTGGTGGAAAAGACAAAACTGCTGCGAAAGAAAGCGATACAAAAAAATCTCTTGATGCAGCTGAAGTAAAAGTAGAAAGTGCTGAGTACACTTTACCACCTCAATACGATACATCTGTTCAGGATGATCAATATGTCCTAAAAGTGAATGTATCTGTAAAAAACATCAGCAAAGAACCATTGAATGTGGATAAAAGCAACTTTACGCTTTACCAAGATGACGCTCAGGTGTCTACCATCTCTCCTGATGACTACAACGAAGTATTATCTTCAAGCTCTCTAAATGCGGGTAAAGTATCAAAAGGTGGTCTTTTCTATGTAGTTGATAAAGAAAAAGACTATCAATTGGTTTACACAGAGCCTGGCTCTGGATCGAAAAAAGATGACAAAACACTAGAATTCGATATTAAAGGAAAAGACTTGATGAAAAAGGCAGATACACTTCAAGCGTCTGCAAAAGCCCTTTCTTCTTATATTGATGTCATGATTTTTGGTAAGAAAAATGACGATTTCGAAAAACTAACAGGTGATAACAAATCAACTGTCGTAAACGAATTTGATAAATCATTCAAACAAGGCTACATTTCTTCTTCTGGTATTTCATCTAGCTCAGCAAAAGACGAAAACCTTGATAAGCTTCTAAAAGCTGTAAAAGAAACATTAGCTGAAAAATCAAAAGTATCAACGAAAACAAAATCAATCAGCGGTGATAAAGCTGTCGTGACTGTGACACTTACACCAATTGATGCAAGCCCGCTTGTCGATCGTTTAAAAGAAAAAGCAACTGAATTCTACAGCAAAAACCGTACAGCATCTTATGATGATGCACAGAAATATCTACTTTCTATCTATCCAGATGAATTTAAAAAATTAGGACCATCATCTTCTGAAGAAACAGTAGAAGTGAACATGAAGAAAAACGATATCGACCAATGGAAACTTGATTTGAACGACTACAAAACAAGCTCATTGGTTGAGAAGTTCATCAAGAACTAAAGAAAAACCCCCGGTTCCCGGGGGTTTTCTTTAGTCTTTTTTTGATTGAAGTCTATATTTGATTCCGACATACAAGCAAGTAAGGAAGAAGATGGTGACCCACACCCACAAGACATTCACCATCAATAATGTGGTGGCTACTACGATCAAAATTGTGAGATCTAGTTTTTTTTCTAGTTTTTTATGCGTGAGAACGAAAATGATTAGTAGAAAAGCGATGAAACAGGTGATTCCATAACTGAAAGCTGCGGGCAATTTTCGCACCTCCTTATTACAAGGCGTATACTGACAAAAGGATACAACATACTATGAAGATGAATTCCCCTTTTCAGCATCATATCCTTTTATGATGTCAATCGGATCAACTGCATCATCTTCTTGTATGTATTCCTCTACATAAGGAGTGATTAATTTCTCGAAACTTTGCTCATCGCCTTCATAGTCAGATGGGAATAAATGTGCAACAGAACTACCTGTTTCTAAAGCTCTATCAATTGCATTTCTCAATTCTATCAGTCCTTTTTTATTCCCTAAAATGAAAGCTTCAAAATGATGTGTTTGCTGAGCATATATATTACATAATCCCAAAACATCATCGTCTTCTACTTGATAACTCATATACAAAACCCCTTTTAAGTAAAATTAAGTAAAATTTTACACGACTGAGCATTTTTATTCTATCACCTCCTTCACATTGTGACCCAATTTTTATCACTCATTTAAACATACAAAACAAAAAACTTGCAGAAAAAATCTACAAGTTCTTCATCTTTATCAATGAAATGATCTTTCTATTTCGCCAGCATCCATTTCTCTTTCATAAACAAGCTTCTCACGATGACAAACAAGATCATCACTGTCAGCGCCGAGGAGCCGAGCGTCAGGGCAATCGACATTGGGTCAACGATGCCAAACATCAATTGCTTGCATAGTGCGTGAATATTAAGGAATGGGATAGCAAAGTAATACGTATCTAGCTGCGTAGCGCCTGCTCTCATGGTGAAAAACATCGGAATCACACCTAGTGTAATGATCATGGACATGTACGATTGTGCTTCTTTCACTGAGCTTGAAACGACACTGAGCAGCAGTTCGATCATGGATACCATGAATGAGAAAATAATTAATGCCGCTAACATAACGCCGATGATGCTCCACACTTGATCTCCAAAGTTCAGCGCTTGTTTCAGTTTTTCTGTAAAAAGCAATGTAGAGAGCAGCAGCATGCCAATCGCCACAATGCCACTTAATATACCAAACATAGAAACAGCTAGCCATTTTCCAATTAAAAGCTGAAGTCTGCTGGCCGGTGTCAGGAATAAAGCTTCAATTGACTTTCTATCCTTTTCACCTGCTACGATATCAAGCGCAGCTGGCAAAGCACCTGAGATCACGGACGTCACTAAAATCATTGGAAGGAGAATCGACAGCAGCATGGTGGTCACCCCGTTTTCTCCATCCCCGTCCTCTCCTTCTTGCACATCAACCGATTGCACCTCAAATGGATGAATCACTGACGATTTGATCTGATCCTGTGCCAAACGCTTTTCTACGACTTGGTTTTGATATTGTTCAAGCAATGATTGCAGCATTTGAACCGCAATCACTGAATCATCATCTGTTGGATACCCATGGACTTTAATGGCAAACGATGTTTGATGCTGAAGCATATCACCTGCATCTTTTGGCATTTCTAGATAAGCATTTGCCTCACCGTCTTTAACGGCTTGCTGCGGGTCATCAAAAGTTTCAAGTTTCAGGTTTTTCACTTCTTTGATCATGTCATTCATATCGGACGGAAGCTTTTCATTGATTGCGACTGTATACGTTTTATCGCCTGGATCAGCGATCATGCTTTCGTAGAAAAACACGAGTCCGAGCATCGTCAAAAGAGGGATCAACACTGTTAAGAGCAGCGTTTTTCTGTCTCTGAGCGAATCTGTCATTTCTTTTAAAAAGACGGTTTTCCACATTATGCATTCCCCCTTGCGAGCTTCGACATAAAGATGTAATTCAAGTCTTCACTTTGTTCCTGTGCATATAATTCTGGAAGCGTTCCTTTGTACACGAGCTCCCCTTGATGAATCATCATGACACTATCACAAAGCAGGCTGACTTCTTCCATGATGTGGCTTGAAAATAGAATCGTTTTATTTTGCTGTTTCAACTGATGAATAAACTCTCTAAAAATATTACTCGATGTGATATCTAAACCTGTTGTCGGTTCGTCAAACAAAATAATGTCAGGGTCATGAATCAATGTTCTGGCAATCGCCACCTTTTGCTTCATCCCTCTTGAAAATCCTTTTACCTTGCGATCCATGTACTGCCTCATCCCGAATCGCTTTGCCAAATCCTCAATTCTTGCTTTGATTTCATGCTGATCTAAGCCATATAATTTCCCAAAGTATTCAAGGTTTTCACGAGCCGTCAAACGGTCATAAAGTCCCGTCTCGCCGCCAAATAAGACCCCAATTCGCTTCTTCACTTCAGTTGCTTCTTTGACTGTATCAAAGCCTGCAACATTGACTGTTCCATGAGTAGGCTCCAATAATGTCGCAACGGCGCGTAATAATGTGGTTTTCCCCGCACCATTTTCTCCTAAGATGCCGACGACTTCTCCTTCCTTCACTGAGAACGTCATATGTTTCATCGCCTTTACGACTTTTTTCTTATCTGTAAACCAGCAACTACAATCGCTGAGAGTAATCATTTGATTCGCCCCTTTCGACTATCTACGTCTATGATAGAAAAAATACCGCCTGTCTGACATAAAAATGTCGCGAAACGTCCTTTTTCTGTCTTGAAATGATCCATTTTAAAAAACAAATGGTAAAATAGACAAATAATAAGAAGAGTCATAGGTGATTTTTATGATAAAAGTAGGTCTTGTCGATGATTACCGAGTGGATTTAGAAAAGCTGCATGCCATTGTCGGCAGAATGGATGCCGTTGACATCGTTTTTGTGACGCAGTCAGCGGAGGATGCATATGAGAAGGTCAAACAGGGCGACATTGATCTATTGTTTGCAGACATTGAGATGCCTGGCATGTCAGGCTATGAATTAGCAGACCTTATTCACTCTCATGCACTGAATGTGGATGTTGTATTTGTGACGGGAAACAGTGGGTATGCTGTCCATGCCTTTGATTTGAATGTCCATGATTATATTATGAAGCCTTATCAAGCTGATCGAATCGCCAAATCCTTAGAGCGCTACATGTCCACCAAGCAGGAGAAAAGCATTCACGGACGGCTTCTCATCAAACAGCAATCAGATATTCATGTACTGCAAAAAAAGGATGTCATCTTTGTTGAACGTACTGGCAGGTCGACGACCATTGTCACAACAACAGGAGATATTCAAACATACCAAACTCTCAACGAGTTAAAAGGTGATTTAGCTGAGAAAGACTTTATCCGCTCCCACCGCTCGTTTATCATCAATATTCATTACATTAAGAACTTTTCGGCGTATGCCAAAAATTCATTTATCGTGTCTTTTGAAGGGACTGATAAAAAAGCCATGATGACGAAGCAGCAATTAGAATACTTTAAGAAATACTACTTTTAAGGAGAACGAACGTGAACGCTTTCTATCTTGGATTTCGCATATATACGCTCATCTGGCTCGGTCTTGCAGTTCATGCTGCTGCTAACGCTGTTCTGCCTTTGTCATCAAGCATGGTGTGGCTTCTGACCTTTTGCATCTTGTGCCTTTACACCTTTTTCATTTACAAAAGGTTTTGGCTAGTTATGAGTGGTTACGTGATATTAGGCGCTTTTGTGCTCATCACCTGTTCAGGCATTTCACTTTTTCTCAATCACGGAAATGGGCTCAGCCATCTTTTAACTGTCATTATCATTTTGACAGCCGATCTCCTTTCCATCAAGATGATGCAAACGGAGCAACGATTAAATGGACGGCTTCAAGAGCTGATTCATGCTGAGTCGAGGACCAATGACTTACTGCTTGAGCTGCGAAGTAAACACCATGAAACAGCTAGACATTTAAATGCCTTTTCCGCATCGAATGACGAGCATGAGATCAAAGATTTGATTCAGCAATATGTGAAACATTTTCCTTGGATCAAAGGGGAAAATGCTTATTTGGCTTCCACCCTTCATTCCTTTTTCCAGCGGGCTGAAAAAGAGGACATCGCCCTTTCACTAGATCTTCAAGCACCCTTTTCTTCTCTTCCTTTTTCTAAGGCGGATCAGGTGAGTTTTACTGGCAACCTGCTTGATAACGCATTAGACGCCGCCATTGAAGCGAAGCAAGCTGGGAACGAGGGAAGCATCTCGATCACGACTTCCATCCGGAGCGGGCTCTTTTTGATTCATTGTGAAAACAGTACGAAGGGAATGGAAAAACACGTATTAGATCATCTGTTCAAGACGTTTGGCCGCTCGACAAAAGGCGGTGATCATCAAGGTATGGGTACTTATATCATTCATCAACTTGTTGAAAAGGCAGACGGCACGCTTGATTTTACGTATCGTTCTCCAAACCTGAGGCTCGTGATCAAGATTCCTCTCACAATGGCATAAAAAAATAAGGTGCTGCTTGGCACCTTATTTTTTATATTATGAAAAGATCTGATCGATTTCGTTGATTTCTTCTTTTGTTAACTGAACATCGTTTGTTTTCAAGTTTTGTAAGACTTGCTCGGCTCGTTTTGCACCCGGAATTATGGCATCAATGCCATCCTGCGCCAATAGCCACGCCAGCGCTACATGAGCTGTTTCGGCATGTTTTGATTGCGCAATGGCCTTCAGCTTGTCTACTTTTTCGAGGTTTTGAAGGAAAGCATCGCCTTGGAAAAGCGGGTCCTTTGCTCGAATATCATCAAATGTCGCATCCTTTGTAAACTTCCCGGTCAACAGGCCTGACGCCAATGGAAAATAAGGGATAAAGGAAATCCCATGCTCCACGCAGTATGGGAGAAGGTCTTGCTCGGCCTGACGTTTCAGCAGAGAATACTCTGATTGAAGCACGTCTAGGTATCCATCTCGATTAAAGGTTTGAAGCTGTTCAAAATCAAGGTTTGATGCCCCAATTGCCCGGATTTTCCCCTCATCCTTCAATTCCTTTAAAGTACCTGCCACTTCATCCAGCGGCGTGCGGCCATCTGGGAAATGCATATAGTACAAATCAATATAATCGGTTTGGAACCTCTTCAGGCTGTCTTCGACTTGCTGTCTTAAGAAATCTCGGCTATTATCCAGTTCGATTTGCCCGTTTACCTCTTTATGAGCCCCTTTTGTCGCAAGAACCAGTTCGTCTCTGCCGCCTCTTTTGGCAATGATCTCACCAATCAATTCTTCTGAACGGCCCAGCCCATAAATAAAAGCAGAATCTAAGAAATTGACACCATGATCAAGAGCTGTTTCTACCAGCTCCCGCCCTGCATCTTCACTCAGATTCGGGAATAAATTATGCCCGCCTACTGCATTTGTTCCAAGCCCTATCGGATTCACCTGTAAATCAGTTCGTCCAAGCGTTACTTTTTTCAAAAGCTCATCTCCCTTATCTGCTTAATCATCCTTATTTTCCCATGAATCATTTTCAACATTCAAGTATTCTGCTCTCTGAAAATCAATCTGAAGGTGGACGCTTTGAAAGAAAAAAGTTTTACGATGTGAATTCTAACACATCTTTTGAAATGAAAAATACCTCCACTTCAAGAATTTTATACAAAAAACATTTAAAACCCATGATAAATAGATAAATTAATTCTTATTAACTAGTATATTCTACTTATTAAATTCCGTTTTTTATAGGTGTTTGTGTAAAAATCTATCAAAGATAGGGACTAAAACCTATTCCTCATCACGAATGAAATTCGATAGAATGAATAGTGCAAATCGTCATTAGGAGATTTTCCCCTTTAACACCCGAATATACCATTCTATCTGTTTCTTTTTTCTCAGTCAGATAGCGGGAAGAAAATGACGAAAGAAAAGCAAAGGAGCATCAACTGTGAATCTTAAAAAAATAAGTGCACTCCTCATGATTTCATTCGTGATGATCATCTCTGCAGCCTGCCAGAGCTCAGCAAAATCAACAAAGGATGACCAAAAATCAACAAAAACAGCAGAGGTAAAAGTGAATAGCTACGAATATACGTTACCAGAAGACTCAACAACTACCCTGCGGGACAATGAATTGGTGTTAAAAGTCAACCTGACGATCACCAACAAAGGTGACAAAGCCCTTTCATTATATAACTCTGATTTCACCCTTTATCAGGACGATGCCAAAGTCTCTGATTTAAAATTCTACGGCAGTAAAGACCGCCTTGATCTTGGGTCATTGAACAAAGGGAAATCACTATCAGGAGCTCTTTATTTCCTAGTAGATAAAGGCAAAAAATATCAGTTCGTGTACCAAGATAGCATCAAGAAAAACAGCGATTCGATCGAAATTGAACTAGATGGCGAAAAGATACTGGATACAGCGAAAAAGCTAGATAACCCAGCAAAAGCGCTATCTGCTTATACAGATATCATTGTTTTTGACAAAAAGAATGATCAATTCTCAGAATTAACAGGTGACAATCAATCAGATGTCGTTAATAAATATCACGAAATGTTTGTAAAAGACTTCAAGAGAAGTGCAGGCATATACGGAAATGAAGTCAGTGACCGCGATATTTTATCCATGTACAAACGCATGCAACATACAATGAAGGATAAAGCGAAAGTGGAAACAAGTGTGAAAACCATCTCAGATGACGAAGCGAAGGTTGTCGCTCAAGTAACCGGTATTGATGCTTCTAACTTAAAAGACAAACTAGACAAACAAAGAGATGAGTTTTACAACGGCAAAATCCGTTCGAAAGAAGAATTGTATAAGAAAAGCTTGAATATGTACGCATCTGAGTTTGAAAAGCTTCCTCCAGTCTCAAGCCCTGCTGAGTATGAAGTGAAAATGAAACGTAACGGAGATGGTCAGTGGAAAATTGACCTCAATGATTATAATACAGAGCAATACATGAGTGGTTTTATTAAAACAAGATGATGAAAAAAAGACGCTGGCTCCTTGAAAGGTGCCGCGTCTTTTTTCATGCTATGATACAGTCGTCTCTTGCTCTTCTTTGACCGCTTTTTCAATGTCTTTAAATCGGCTCGATACAGTGGACGCACTAATACCATACTTTTTAGCAACTTGTGCTTGAGAAAGCGGGGCATCGCTTGCAAGTGAATGAATATAATATTCGATTCCCGCAGCAAATGACGCCGCTTTACGGATCACAGGTGCTTTCTGATCACAGTAAGCTTTCCAAACCGTTAAAGCGCCATCTGTCAGGCTTTGGTCACCGTGCTCTTTCATCCCGTCTTCAATCAGCTTGGCTGTTTCCAGCTGAACATCACTAGCCCAGTCCATCCGATCTGCTGATAGTCCTACTGTACTTCCTTCTGTTTGAGCAGGCGCTTCTGTTTCTTCAACTTCTTGCTTCGCAAACATACACTTCAGCACTTCAGGGAAGGCTTCTCTCATAAATGTGCTGCGTGCTCCTCCGTTTGCCTCATGTGCTTCAACGAGCTGGCGAACCTGAAGAAGAAGCGTATCAGTAAACTCTTTCGCAAACATCGTATATTGAATGAAAAACTCTGCCTTTTCTTCAAACTGAACAGGGAAACCTAGAACAAGACTACCTTTCTCTGGCAGCACAGTTTGATCCGGCTTCACATCAACTTCAACCTTCTCAGCTGTCACCATATTCTCAAAGTATAGAGACTCGTCCGTTTTTTCATTTAATAAAAGCAAAGATGGCTCCATGTCTGTCCAAGATTCCACCACCTGTCTTGTTTTAGGACGGGTAATATCTTCTGCTTTTTTTTTCAGGAATTCTTGGAAGATGGTCTCTTTCTTATCTGTTAATGGGCGGAAGAAAATGCCCCATACACTCAAATGAAAGACTGAGATTTGTTGCGTTTCTTTATCCATATCTGCTAGGAAAGAAAACTCATTAATGAATTGATTGATCGCTCTCTGATGCTTAGAGAACGCATAATTCATTAAATCCTTTTGAACTTGTACAGCTTCCTTAAACACAAGCTCAGACGTTTGTTCTCCGCCTGACTTTTGACCACAGCAATGTTTATATTTTTTTCCGCTTCCGCATGGGCAGAGCGCATTTCGTTTAATTTTTCCCAAAATAAAACCTCCGACATTCTAGTCTAACCTCACTATTTTAACAAACGATTGCACAGGAGGGTTTTATTTTCAAGAAAAAAGAAAAATCAGAATGATCAGATAAATAACAAAGACGTCTAAAAGAGCAAGGCGGCTCATAGTCAAAAGCACTCTGTCTCTGTTTATTTTCTCCAATCATTCCAATAGATTTCCCTCAGCTCATCCCTTCGAATAGCTGCTTTGCTTCAAAATAAAAGATTTGCACGAACTTTTTCGTATTGACTCTGCCTGTTGACCCTGCAGATGAAGAAGTCTTCTGCATTTCTTTCATTCTTTGGCTGACATCAGTGAAATCAAAAAACTTCGACGCATAGTGCTCAAATTTAGGGTTTGAAAAATCTGTGAGCCCTAGTGATGCGAAATGATTTAAGGAATGATGGATGGCTCGTCTAATTCGCTGCTCTGCTGCTTTCACTTCCCGCATCACTTCCACATCCGACGCACCACGACCAAGCTTTCGTTCCGCCGTTTTGATAAATAGCTGCTTTAATGGCGGAAAATTCACCTCATGAGAATTGGCTGTCTGCGTTTCATGTAAGTAGATCAAGATCTCTAGTAAATCCTTAGAGCCACTCTCTCCGACAATTCCTAATTCAGATAGGAGGAATTCCCCTGCCTCTTTCATCGTTCTTCGCTTCGATCCAGTACCTGTCTCATGAGAAATCACCGGCTCTAAAGGCAGCACATGTCGAAGAGAAGTTTGAATATCGTAAATTGATTTTTCGAGCTTGATCCGCTCCATGACCTTTCGAATGACACTGACAATCTCAATTCGATTGACGGGTTTATGAATATAATATTCAATTCCAAGTTCATAGGCTTCTGCCATCATCTCTTTTGCTTCTACTTGAGATATCATGATGACCTTTCCTTTGAATTCAGGGTGAATATGACGTATGGTTTGAATGCCGTCTCTAGCTGGCATTAAAAGATCAATCAGAAGGATGTCTACTTTTTTCAGGTTCAATGAATGCGCTTCTAATCCAATGCCGTCATCAGCTTCATCCACGACCTCTCCTAGATCCTCATCCTCAATGATCTGACCTAAAATCGAGCGTATTGCACGATCATCATCTGCAATGAAAAATCGCATACACTCACCCTCTCTGTATTAAATTTTTTATCGGAAGGACAAGCTGAAAAGCTGTTCCCTTCGTTTCTTTCTGCTCAATCTGGATTTGACCGTCCAGCTCTTGAACCAGCTCTCTCACATAGGATAAGCCAATCCCAGTTGACGGTGTTCCATATGCATCAAATTTTGAGGTATATCCAGGATCAAATACAATCTCTCTCAATTTCTCAGGAATACCCGGTCCATCATCCTCAACCCGAATCTCTATTTTATCATGACTCCCTTTTAATACGAGTGAGATGGCTCCATCATCCTTGATTGCTTCAACTGCATTTGCCATTAAATTATTAATCAGCGATAAGAAAATGAACACATGATACTCATGCAAGTGAATGCCTTTTATATCAGATGTAAAGGAAATGTTCTTCCCGAGAGATAGCGCATATTTCTCTTGAATGCGAATCACGATTTGAACAAGATCCTCTGCCCTCATATAATCTTGCATATTCTCCTTGGAAATTAGCTTTGAAAGCCCAGCGTAAATACGCTGATTGTCCTTTTTGACTTCATGTATTTCCCCTGCAAGCTTGAGCAGCTCCTGACTCACTTTCTTTCCTGCCTCATGTTCATTCAGCAGACGATAGAGCCGATAGGATTCTTGCGTTATGTGCTCTGTATGATTTAACGTTTTCTTTAAATGAACTGTTTCCTCATATAGATTTGAAATGACCATCATCATATGCTCATTTTGCTTCATGATTTGTTTCTCTCTTGATTGTGCCTCATACAGTCTCATCATATTAAAAAAGCTGATGACCACGAAGCTGTGAGCAAATGCAATGAGGATCATATCACTCAGCTTTGAGAAAGTCATGGTTGTATCAAACACTAAAAATTGTACAAACAGCTCAACAAAATCAGCAAGCAGTTCAATCATCAGTCCGATCAGCCCAATAAAAATGGAACGTTGCTTGAAACGTCCTGTACGGACAACAAAGAAAAGCAAAGCATATGTAAAGTAAAAAAAGAAGCTCGGAAACTGCTGATAAAATGACAGAGCCAAATCAGCTTTTTGCTGAATAAGGTCTAAACCTACCCGAAATAGAACAATGGCTGCACCTGTTAAAAACCCTGGCAGCAATGGTCTTGATTTTCTTAAAAGTAATAAGCAAAAGAAAAACGCAGGTGCCCCAAAACTAATGCGAAATGTTTCATTCACAGGATAAAACTTCAGCTCTCCCGCAAGCGGCACAATGACGATCATAAAAATCAAAATAAATGCGTCTTTTTTGACAAGCTGGTTTAAACTCAAATGACTGACATCCCTTCCCCTGTCTACATAGCCACAGTATACAAGGAGACTCTTTGCTTCACAATGAGCAAAAAAATTATTTTCACGGCTTCTTCTCTCTTCAAAATCATTTTTTATGACTATTCTCCGAGGAGGCATGGTGACCTTTCAGCTATTCTACGATTTGGATATTGTCTACAATAATGGGAATTGTTTAGACAATTGCATGCAGACTGATTTTTATTTGTAAGTTTTTCTGTAGATTTTCGTCAGATTGTGTAGTTTCCAAGATAAATTGAATGAACAATTTTAGTGAAACTATATGTAAGCGTTTTCTGATTTTTCACTAAAAACCCTTTTTGTTGTTTCGCCGCCAAAGCCTTCATTTGAACATATATTTAGGTGTAAAGGAGTGGTACAAGCAGCGCATGACAAGTTCTTTGAAGATGTGTAACATGTTTTCGTGCCTATTTGATCGCATTTTTTGTCATCCGCCAATTCAATAGGGTACTTTTTGATTTTTGATTGGAGGAATCGTATGAAAACAGCAATTTCTAATAATACACAACACGCATGCCAGTCTTCTGTTGATCAATGGGCAGAAGAAATACGTCCGTATTACAAAAACGGGCAGAACGCTGGCTACATTCCAGCACTCGGAAAAGTAAATTCCTCTCAACTTGGTATCAGCGTGATAGGCCCAGATGGATCATCTGTACGTTATGGTGATTGGGACGTTCCCTTTACCCTGCAAAGTATCTCAAAAGTCATCAGCTTTATAGCTGCCTGTTTAGGAAGAGGCGTTCCGTACGTCTTGGATCGGGTAGATGTAGAGCCAACTGGTGATGCATTTAATTCCATCTACCGCCTTGAGATGCATAAACCAGGGAAGCCCTTTAATCCAATGATTAATGCTGGAGCTATTACCGTATCCTCCATCCTTCCTGGAAAGACTTCTACAGAAAAGCTAGCATATATTTTCGATTTAATCGAAAACTTAATAGGTAAGCGTCCTTCTGTTAATGAAGAGGTTTATCAATCAGAATGGGCAACTGCACACCGCAACCGGGCACTTGCTTATTATTTAAAAGAAACCAATTACTTAGAATCAGATGTCGAGGACACGTTAGAAGTGTATTTAAAGCAATGTTCCATTGAGGTCACAACAGAGGACATCGCCTTGATTGGACTGATTATTTCAAGTGATGGCTTCCATCCCTTTAAACAAGTCCAAGTCATCCCAAAAGATATCGCAAGACTAACAAAGGCATTGATGCTGACATGCGGCATGTACAATGCGTCTGGTAATTTTGCTGCTTTCGTAGGCGTTCCAGCCAAAAGTGGTGTGTCTGGAGGAATCATGGCTTGCGTTCCGCCAAGCGCAAGAAGAGAATTCCCATTTCAGACAGGCTGCGGTATCGGCATTTATGGTCCTGCCATTGACGATTGTGGAAATAGTATTACCGGTGTCATGATGCTGAAGAAACTCGCCAAAGAGTGGGATCTCAGTATTTTTTAAAAAGAACAGTGATGAATTCGAAGAGGTGATGTTATGAACGAAAAAGCTTTGCTATCTTATTTAACAACTACAAATGATTTTATTTGGACTTATCTAATCATTGCTCTGTTACTTGGAGTAGGGGTCTACTTCACATATAGATCACGCTTCCTGCAAGTCAGAATGCTGAAAGAAATGCTGCGTGTTCTAAAAGAAGGAAGAAAAGAAAAAGAGGGAATCTCACCGTTCCAAGCATTTGCCATCAGTATGGCAGCACGTGTCGGAACAGGGAATATCACAGGGATTGCCATCGCTATTGCGATCGGTGGACCTGGCGCAATCTTCTGGATGTGGATCGTAGCGATTATCGGTTCTGCTTCAAGCTTTGTTGAAAGTACACTAGCTCAGGTGTATAAAGTAAAAGATAAAACAGGATTCCGCGGTGGACCTGCTTATTACATGGAAAAAGGGTTAAATAAGCGCTGGATGGGGATTTTATTTGCCATCCTGATTACGATCTCTTTTGGGATTGTCTTTAACGCCGTGCAATCAAATACAATCACCGTCGCTTTTAAAAACTCTTTTGGCCTAGATCGTTTAACTGTCGGAATCGTTATGGCTGTTATTTTTGCGTTCATTATTTTCAAAGGGATCAAAGCGATTGCAAAAGCATCTGAATATATTGTCGTTTTTCTTGCCGTTGCTTACATCGGGATTGCTTTCTTTGTGATTATCACAAATATCACTGAACTACCAGGTGTCATCAGTACGATTGTGAAGCACGCTTTCGGATTTGAACAGTTTGCCGGCGGTACATTAGGTGGAGCATTGTTACAAGGGATTAAACGCGGTCTCTTCTCAAACGAAGCCGGTATGGGTAGTGCCCCTAACGCAGCAGCAACTGCTGTTACGAGCCACCCCGTCAAACAAGGATTAATCCAAGCATTTGGTGTGTTAACAGATACGTTAATTATTTGTACAAGCACAGCCTTTCTTGTTCTGTTCTCTGATGCGTATAAAACAACCAATCTGGAAGGAATTGAGCTAACTCAGGCTTCATTAAGCCAGCACATTGGCCCTTGGGCTTCTGGATTCCTGGCGATCATGATTTTCTTATTCGCTTTTAGTACGTTAATTGGTAACTATTACTATGGTGAAACGAACATTGAGTTCTTGGGAGCGAATAAAATTTGGCTCAACATCTATCGTGTTGCTGTCATTGGCATGGTTCTATTCGGAGCTGTTGCGACTGTTCCTCTCGTTTGGGGTCTAGCCGACTTATTCATGGGTCTCATGGTCATCGTCAACCTCATTGCCATTACCATGTTGTCCAAAGTCGCCTTTGCAGCACTGAAGGATTACATGAGACAGAAAAAAGAAGGCAAAGATCCTGTTTTCTATAAAAATGCCGTTCCAAACAATGAAGAGATTGAATGCTGGGACGACGAACCTGTTTCCTTGAAAAAGAATCAAATCGGATAAAACAAATAAGCTCTGGTCATATGATCAGAGCTTATTTCTTTATGTTAAAAATTCGAGTATGAGCTTATTCACGACATCTGGTTTTTCATGATTGATCCAATGAGTGGCATCATCGACAAAAATCAGCTGTCCATTTGGGCAAATTTTGATTGTTTCTTTTGCGAGCTTTCTGCTTAGAAACTTGTCCTCCATTCCCCAGATCATGCGGACAGGAACGAGAATTCGTTTGGAAATCGGTTTTTCAAAGCCGCCTTTTTTAATACCTCGATACCAATTCAACATGGACGTAATGGCTCCCGGCTGCGTCCATGCCAGCTTATAGCTTGAGACATCTTCCTTCGTGAACAGATGAGGTCTTGTAGACAGTCCAATTGCTTCATCCAGTCTTTGAAAGTGATTTTCTTGAAGGGCTGCCTCTGGTACATTTGGAAGCTGAAAGAACGCGATATAAGAGCTCTTCTTCCACTGCGGCGGATAAAACGGAAGGACCTTCATCATCACACGAGGATGCGGCATGTTGACGATGATTAATTTCTCTACATATTGAGAACGGGTTGAAGCAAGATGCCAAGCAACAGCTCCGCCCCAATCATGTCCGCCGACAATGGCCTTTTGATTTGGGCTCAGTGCCTTAATTAATCCCACGATATCATCTCTTAATTTGTCTAAGACGTATGATTCGACTCCTTCTGGTTTGTCACTCAGATGGTATCCCCTTTGATCAGGAACAACGACACGATACCCTGCCTCAGCCAGGGGGCGGATTTGATTTTTCCAACCATACCAAAACTCAGGAAATCCATGCAGCAGAACCAGCAGTGGGCCATCTTCAGGACCAGCCATTGCTGTATGGAGCTTTATGCCGTTTGTTTGAATATATTGAAACTCAACTTGATCCATTCCTTTTCCACCCTTTCCCCATGTCTTATCATTCTTCCAACATAGCATATTTTCCATTTTTCAGAAAATAAAAACACTCACAAAAAAACCTTCACAAGGGTGAAGGTCTCAGATTGTTGACAAAGGGCTAAAATGAACTTTATTTTAGCCCTTTGTCTTCTTTTCAGCGTGATAGAAAACCTTTGCAGCCCTAGGAAGAACGAGTACTGGCGCGGAGCGAATTTCACATTCGTGAGCACCAGCACGCAGGACTGACACCGAATGCGAGGGTTTGTCTACATGCTGAAACCTTCTCAAGGGTGAAGGTCTTTATTTATTTCATATAATTCAGCACCCATATCAGACCATTCTTCCGATCTTGTACTTGTCCATGAAGTGCGCCAAAAAACGTATCCTGTAATTCCACAAGGACATCTCCGTCAGCTTCAAGCGCCTCGTATACAGCCTTTAACTCTTCCTCATTGTCAAACTGCATGATCAATCGAAGATTCTCCGGTTTTGGTGTGCGGCCAAATGTATCTGAAAAGTGGAGCAGTGATTCTCCAAGGTGTAGCTCAGCATGCAATACACGGTCTTGATGTTCATTTAAGATACGAATATCTCCGCCAAAAATTCCTTGATAATATTGAAGAGATTCTTTGACGTCTTCTACAACAATATAAGGACTAACGCTGATCATTTCCCTCATCCTCCTCTTGTTCCGTTCATTATCTCTTATATAGCTTATCCCAAATCGTATGAAAAAAGGCACAAATCGTCAACGGATTTGCACCTTTTTCTCAAGCAGATTTCGCTAATTCACTGTGTTTGTTAGAATATGCTGCGTACATGACGACACCGATCATCAGCCAAACCCCGAAGTACAGCCATGTCCGGCCTGGTAAATTGAGCATCAGGAACACACAACAGCCCATCGAGATAATTGGCAAAACCGGTACAAACGGAACCCGGAATCCCCTTTCCAGCTGTTTATGTGTCTTTCTCAAAATGAGTACGGATAAGCTCACCATCGCAAACGTTAATAATGCACCGATATTGGCTAGGTTGGACAGATCCTTCAAATCAATAAACCCTGAAATAACAGCTGTCATCCCGCCAATCACCCATATACTTGCAACAGGTGTGTCACTTTTGTTTGTTTTTGAAAACACTTTAGGCAAGAGCCCGTCCCGCCCCATCGCAAAAGCAATTCGAGTTGCCGCATAATTATTGGCGAAAATCACAGCCATCAATCCAATCACAGCACCGACAGAAATAATACCAGCCACGCTATGTTGATGGACACTTTGCAATACATAAGACATTGCCTCTGTCACATTCAACTTCGTATAGTGCACCATACCTGTCATGACCAAACAAACGACAATATAAATGATCGTACAAATGAGCAATGAACCAATAATGCCAATTGGCAGGTTCCGCTGTGGATTTTTCACCTCTTCTGCAGAAGCCGAAATGGCATCGAATCCTAAAAAGGCAAAAAACACAGCAGCGGCACCAGCAATAATCCCTTCCGTACCAAACGGCATGAACGGCTGCCAATTGGCTGGCTCTACATAAAAACCACCTACTACAATGAAAAGAACAATAATGCCAAGTTTCACAAACACCATGATATTATTGAATTTTTTACTTTCTTTTGTTCCTCTAGATAGGATCCACGCAATGAGTAAAGCAATGATAATTGCTGGCAAATTCATATATCCGCCTTGTTCTGGACCAGCTAAAAATTGATGTGGAATTGAGATTCCAAACCCCTCCAGCAGGCTGTTAAAATAACTCGACCAGCCACTCGCTACAGCTGAAGCAGTCAGCATATAAACAGATAATAACGTCCATCCCATGAGATGACCTACGAGTTCACCCATTGTGGTATATGAATAAATGTACGCACTGCCGAACACAGGCAGCGCGGAAGCCATTTCTGCATAACAAAGTGCTGCTAAACTGCACACAATCGCTGCGATCGCAAAGGAGAAAATAACAGCCGGTCCTGCATCCTTAGCTGCTGTAATTCCGGTTAACACCATGACCCCCGTCCCAATCACAGCCCCTATGCCAAGGAGCGTGAGATCGAGCCCGCCCAGTGTTTTCTTTACCTTTTGCTGTCTGCTCTGTTCTAACAAATCGTGAATGTGTTTCTTACGAAGTATATGTCGCAAACCCTTTCCCTCCAAAACGTTAGAAAAACAAAAAAATCATTCAAATTTCATTATAGCAGAATAGGTCCTACGCATTCACAACCAATTCACGTAAATCTTTCTTCATGATTTTACCAAGTTTATTTTTTGGCAGATCCTGCGTGAAATGAATGGAAGGCACTTTGTAATCTGCTAAACGTTCCTTGCAGTAATTCAACACATCTTCTTCGCAGAAATCGACAGATTCGTCTTTTACGATATACGCACTTGGTACTTCACCATATAAGTCATCTGGTACCCCAATGACAGCAGATTCAATTACACCTGGAATTTGATCAATGACCTCTTCCACTTGGTCAGGATAAATATTATCCCCACCGTATAGAATCACATCTTTGTATCTCCCTGTGATGTAAAGAAAACCGTCTTCATCCAGATAGCCTGCATCCCCCATATGGAACCAGCCATCTTTGAGCACTTTCTCTGTCGCTTCAGGTTGATGATAGTAGCCTAAGAAATAAAATGGGCTTCTCATGACGACCTCGCCAATTTCTCCAGCTGGCAGCGCCTCCTCTGTCTCAGGATGCACGATTTTGACTTCTACATCCGGATCCACTTTACCAGCAGAGCCCATTTTATCCTCGCCCATCGCTGGATGCCACGCACTCACAACCCACGCTTCTGTACTTCCATAGCCATGCATCATCTGAATGCCTACTTCTTTGTAATCTTTAATTAAGCGTACCGGTACCTTCGTACCGCCAGAAATTGCAATTTCAAAAGATGAGAGATCGTAAGAACCGCGCTTCATTTCTTCTAGCATGTACGTGTAAGCTGATGGGAAAGCCATCATAAACGTAATTCTTTCTTTCTCAATTGTTTCTAAAATGCGTTTCGGCGTTGCATCATGTAAGAAGACTAACGTATACCCTTCAATTGCAGCTGCAATCAGGTGATTAATTGAACTCATATGATACAGCGGATGACTTGCCAAGTACCGTTTTCCTCTCAGATCAAATCCTCGGTTCCCATGTCTTGTTAAAAATTGATAGATTCGCCCATGTCCGACCATACAACCTTTTGGATTGCCTGTTGTACCTGAAGTGAATAAAATCATGGCCAAATCCTCTTCTGATACCTCTTCAGCAAGATCACTTCCATCATTAGACGCCAATATGTCTTCAAACAGCTGTGTTGTTTTCGCATTAACACCAGATTCCACCATGAGACAATCTTCTAAAGACACATTCACTGCCGCAATGATGTCACGGAATTCACGGTCAAAAAATAAAGCTTTTGGCTCTGCTTTTTTCAAGATACCTTCTAGCTCAAAAGAGGTAAGCTGCCAGCTAAGCGGTACGGCGACAGCACCTGCTTTAATGGCTGCGAGCATAATCGTAGAAAAGTGATGATGGTTTTGACAAATAAAGCACACCCGGTCACCTTTTCGAATTCCTTTACGATGTAAGTAATGCGCCAGCTGATCAATGCGTTTTGCATATTCTTCAAATGTATAAGACACACCTCCGCCAGTTACCGCTTCAATTTGTGAAGAGCGTTCCATTCTGTCGTTTAGTAATGCCTGTAAAGTATTCAATATCTTCATCTCCAAACGTTTGATGTCCAATAGCCAATTTCCAGAGAATTGGATTGGCAGATTTTATCTCATTCACATTCTAAAATAAAAAAAGGTGAAAGTAAAATCATTTCATTTTGGAATTGTTCCTTTTATTAATTGATAATATAGGTAATTTTATAGCCGTCTTCCATTTTGGTTTAAATGATGATGCTTATTATGATAAGATAGACCTAGTAATTGATCGGAAAATGCGAATGCAATAGGAAAAGAGGTATGGAGAATGCAACATTTCGAGCTAGAGGCAAGTTTGTTAGACCATGCACTGACAAAGTATTTAAAGGCGACGAAACGAATAGATGAAGAGAATATCCCGAAAAACGTCACGAATGTAAAAGGGTTCATTTTACGCATCATCTACCGCCATCAATCATGTACTGTGAAAAATATTCTGCAGGAAGTTTCATTATCTCCCTCCGCAACAACAACCGCTCTCAATCACTTAGAAGATGAAGGGCTGATTATCCGCTCTAGAAATAACAATGACCGCCGTACGGTATGGATTACACTCTCTGAATCAGGTGAACAAATCGCCAGACAAATGATCGACAATCGTCAGCTGCTTGTCAATCAACTGTTCAATCACCTATCAGAAGAAGATAAAAAAACATTTTTTGAATTAATCGAAAAAATGATGGACGAGCGTACATTAAAGGCTTAGGAATTATCCTAAGCCTCAGATTTTTGACAAAGGGCTAAAATGAACTTTATTTTAGCCCTTTGTTTGCTTTTAGCGTGATAGAAAACCTTTGCAGTCTAGGAAGGACGCGTACTGGCGCGGAGTGAATGTGACATTAATGAGCACCAGCACGCAGGACTGACACCGAATGCGAGGGTTCATGCATGTAAATAGGGATGCTGTTCCATAAGGGAAATAAAATAACCCGCCGATTGATTCGACAGGCTGTTTATTCAAATCTGTGTAACGCGTTACACAGCTATTTATCTTCGACAAACACCAAATCATACTGAGCAGAGGTCTCCCCATCCTCCATCATGTCCCCTTCCTGTATAAAATAAGGGCACATACCTGGACTTTGTGCTTCTTCAAATTGTTCAAACACTTGCTCAATATAGCCAGGCAGCAGCAAAACCAACATTTTATTTGAATGTGATACGAATTCATACGAGTGAACGGTATTCGGAGGAATATAGGCAAAATCCCCTGGCATCAAGCAAATATTTTCTCCGCTTAACTGAAGATTGATTCTGCCTTCAACACAATAAAGTGCTTCTGTATGCATTTCATGATAATGCGAACGTAACCCTTTTCCCTTTGTCCCTTCAATCACAAAATAACTAAATCCGTCTCCTGTTGTTTCCGTTGTCGCAATCAGCTCATGAAGCTGACCTTCGACCATGTATTGCTTTCCTTCACCAGCCTCCAGCACATATGGCTGCACTGCGCGCGGGAGCTGACTATGAAACAAAACAGCTGGCTTGGTTGTATTGGATAGCTCTCTAATGCCATGCATCAACATGATATCGCTTTCTTTTTCAGCCTGATGAAAGCTGTCTGCATCAAATGGGTGATCAGTCATCGGCCATTCATTCTGCAACAGCCTCTTTCCGATTTGCTGATAGACATCTGTCATTTGCCCGCCCAGTGTATAAGAAATAAACCTTGTTTTGTGACTATGCATTCTATAGCCATGAATTGTTTTGGGCGGAATATGAATATAATCGCAGGCCGTCACCATATACTTTTTACCGTCCAGTATCACTTCCAGCTTCCCTTCCAGCACAAAGATGGTTTCAAATAGCGTCTCATGACAATGCAGCGGAAAGTAAGCACCTTTCCCACCTGTGATTAAGACAAGCTCAAACAGTTGATTTGTTTGATTTGCTTCTGCCAGCACATGTACAAGCTGATTTTCCAAACCATACAGCTCCCCCGAACCGGACACGGTATAAAAAGAGGTATCTTCGGATTGCTTGATCGATTGTGGTTGCTCCGACATCCCATCACTCCTCATGACTAATTGACTATCTTTATTATATAGACCAATTGATATAATAGATAGGCGATATGCGAGAGATTTTACTCTTCTCGCATAAATAAGTGTCTAAGGTAACATTTTACGTGCTCTAAAGGTGTCGTTTGCTTTAATGCAGTAGTCATTGATAATCCGCCGATGACCATTGAATGAAGGAGAGATGCCCGCTCATCCGCTTTTATTTCATCATATCCGCTATTCATCAGCTTTTTTTTGACAAGCTCTTGCCAGCGGATCATTTCTTGTTTGCATGCAGCATGAAGTTTTGTATGTTCAGGTTTTGACTCTGCCGCCAGTAAGACAATCGGTATCCCTCTTTCACTTTCTTGCTCCATAAAACCCCGAATAATATTTGTCATAAAATGATCGACGGCGACATATGGGTCATCAGAATAGGCAAAGCTTGCTTCAATTTGATCGATGACCCTTTGACTCATATATTCAACGGCTGCTATGGCTAGCTCTTCTTTTCCATTTGGAAAGTAATAATAAAGAGATCCTTTCGGCGTGCCGCTCTCTCGAATGATTTGATTCAACCCTGTCGCATGATACCCCTGTTTACGTAAAAGAAGTGCGGCCGTTTGAATGATTTTGTCCTTCGTACTCACGTGTGACACTCCTTTCCTGCATAGACCAACGTCGATGCCATTGTATTATTGATTCAGTAATGGATGCGTTCCTTTCCATAATGAGGATGATTCTATTTCTGACGCCAGTCTGAGCAGCCAGTCCTCTTTTCCTTTCGGTGCTGTCATCTGTACGCCTAAAGGCATGTCTGCTTCTGTGAGATGAACTGGCACACTCATAGATGGCTGGCCGGTTAGGTTAGCCAGCTGTGTAAATGGTGTGTAGGTCAAACTCTTGAGGAACATTTCATAAATCAGATCCTGCTGTGCTTGCATTGAAAGGGATGACACACGTAACAATGCAGCAATTTCTTGATCGTTATGCATCAGCTCGCCAACCTTTGGAGCCGAATAGGCAGTAGCTGGGGTCACATATAGATCGTAGGTTTGATGAAATGCGGCCATTTTTGCAGCGGCCATATCCCATGCATCAAGACTTTCTGTATAAGCAGCAGCCGTCACATTTTTTCCTGCTTCCGCCAGTACCCATGCCACAATATCTGTCTCCTCAGGCTTCACCGGACGCCCGAATGAACGAGCCAGAGAGGTAAATAAGGCAGACATTTCACCGCTGTTCATGACATAATATTGCTGCATCAGATGGACACCATCAATGTCCGGCTTCGCTTCCTCTATTTGATGCCCTTGTTCACTCAGCCATTTCACAGTGTTCAAGACTGCCTGCTTTGCTTCCTCACTCACCTTCGTGCCTACTGGAGAGTCTACACTGTAAGCAATTCGCATCGAAGAGGTTCGTTTCACTAAATCCTCCTGATAGCTACCGTCATATAATGGCGTTTGGAACGCAGCCTCTGGCTGAATGACTTGAAGCAAATCAAGCAGGGCTGCACTGTCTCGAACTGTTTTTGTGAGCGTAAAGTCAATGGAAGCTCCTTGCCACTGCCTTCCTGCACCCGGGCCGACCGGTGTTCTCCCCCTTGTTGGCTTGAGTCCAAATAAACCAGTAAAGGATGCCGGAATCCGAATAGACCCTCCGCCATCACTCGCTCCACCCGCAGGTACGATGCCGCTTGCCACAGCTGCTGCCGTCCCGCCGCTTGAACCGCCCGGAGAATAGTCAGCATTCCAAGGGTTTCTCGTCGGACCATATAAAGAGGGTTCTGTCACATTTCGCAATCCGAATTCAGGTGTGTTTGTATGACCGATCATGAGGAGCCCAGCCTGCTTCAATCGACGGACAAAGTGGGAATCTGTTTGCGCCTTTACATCCTTTAACAGCAAAGCACCCGCCGTCAAAGGTTCATGCTCCAGCCCCTGCGATATATTTTTCAACACAAACGGAACACCAGCAAACGGCTGATCCGCATCTAGTGACTTCATGTCTTTGAACACTTGATCTCGCCTTGTCTGAATCACCGCATTTAGTACTGGATTCACTTCTTCCAATCTAGTAAATGCAGCTTGTACAAGCTCTTCAGGCGTGACCTGCTTTTTCTGCACAAGTGATGCCAGTCCCGTCGCATCATACGTCATATACTCTTTTATATTCATCGGCATGTCCTTCTTTCTCATATTATGATCTCTCTATTGTCTACTAGAATTCTATGAAATTCAATTTCGGGATACGTGTGAAAAAAACTTTCTTTCTAGACTATGATTCTTCTAACCATCCATCTTATTTCTCCGATATAATAAAGAAAAAAAGACGGAGGTCACCTCATATGCAAGGAGCCATTGCCTTGAAAAAGAAAATCGTCGTGGTCATCGCGTTTCTTCTTGCTTTGACAACTGCTTTGCCCTTCCATTCGCAGGCAGCTGCACCACCAAAAGAAACAGATGTCATCATCGTCTATAAAAATCAAAAAGGAAAACAGACGGCTATTCAAGAAAGTGAAAAAGTGAACGCTCAATACATACACCTTCCAGCTGTAGCAGTGACAGCAGATGAGCAAGCTGTCACCTCACTTAAAAAAGACCCGAACATCGCTTATGTTTCAAAAAACGTCAGGGTCAAACTCGCTGCTTCTACCGTGAAAAAAACGGCTGCTGCTACTGGTCAGGATGCTTTGGTACAAAAATCTTATAACTTGCAGAAGCTCAATGTAAAGCAAGCAATCAAAGAAGGCGTGACAGGGAAAAATGTGAAAGTAGCCGTTCTCGATACTGGTATTTTCCCACATGAAGATTTAAAGGTAGCCGGCGGTAAATCATTCGTCGATTACACGTCTTCTTACAAAGATGATGAAGGACATGGAACACATGTCGCCGGTACAATTGGGGCGCTCAATAATGATTACGGTACGGTCGGCGTCGCTTCTGGTGTGAAGCTGTATGCTGTAAAAGTATTAGATAAAAAAGGAGAGGGCGACTTATACAGTCTGCTCCGAGGCATTGATTGGGCGATTAGCAATAAGATGGACATCATCAACCTAAGTCTAGCTTTTGAAGATAACATTCCGATTTTACGTTCAGCAGTTGATGAAGCATACAAAAAAGGACTGCTGGTCGTTGCTGCAAGTGGAAATGATGGAAAGAAGAATGGGATTAGTTATCCTGCCGCATACAATAGCGTCATTGCTGTTTCCGCAACGACAGACAAAGACAAACTCGCCTCCATCTCTAATACGGGGAAAGGAATTGAATTTTCCGCTCCCGGCGAGAACGTCATCAGTACCTATTTGAAAAATGAATATTGGTATGCCACGGGTACATCACAAGCGGCACCGCATGTCACAGGGATGCTGGCGCTCTTAAAACAGCTACATCCTAAGAAAACAAATGTTCAGCTCCGCACTTTATTGCGCAGCTATACAGTCGATCTCGGCGCAAAAGGAAAAGATTCACAATTCGGCTATGGCCGCGTGCAATATGTGCCGCAGTCAACCTTTTTAAAGGCTGCGACAAGCGCAGTCAAGACAGCCGAAACATCTAAAAAACAGACAGATGTTGATCAAGCCAAAACGAAAATTGGCAGACTCACTGCCAGCAAGCAAAAAACCGCACTCACTGACCGAGTCAAAAAAGTCCAAACAGCCATTGATATTCGTGACGCACGAGCGAAGGTCAAATCAGCTGAAAAAAGTAAAACCCAAGGCTCGATTAAAAGTGCCCAAACGGCCATTAAAAAGCTATCCAAAGGCAAAGAAAAAACAAGCCTACAAAACCGGCTCGACAAAGTCAAAAAACAAGTCGCCTATCAAAAGAAAGTGACAGATGCCAAACAAAAAGTAAAAAAAGCGGAAGCCAAACGAACAAAGAAAACAAAAGCAACCGCTCAAAGTGCGGTCAAACAACTAAAAGCATCTAAAACAAAAACTGATTTACAAAAACGACTAAACCGGATCAAGGTTTGATAAAAAAACGATTCCTTTCAGCAAGGAATCGTTTTTTCTATTTCAACATCTTCTGAAACAAGGTGTGATGATATTTCCCTTTCGCATCCAGCCTCACTTGATCGAGGATGTGCGCTAACGAATGGATGACATCATGTAGTGCTCGTTGAACAGAGCCGTGTTCAAAGGAAGCTAAACTCTCCGGCAGTTCATCTTCATCCAAAACAAAGAAATCACCATTCGGAAGAACGAGTAGATCAATCAATAAATCTTCAAAAACAACCGCCTGTTCTTCAAACCATGTATGTCTGACGATATTCACATAAGAGCCAAGTTCATTGCCTTGATCATCTCGCCAAAAATAGACATTGTAAGGCCGGTCCGTCCAATAATAGGCGGTCGTATAACTCCCTTTTGGAATCGTGACAGTGCCATCACCAGCAACCATTGTAAATGGTTCTTGAATTTTATGAAACAACACGACTTGCTGCTCCTGTGCGTCTAACAGCTGACACGTATGTTCCACAACCTGATCATCGTATTTGATTTTTCTCTCGATTACGTCATCCCAAGAATTTGCATATAGCGGAAACAATCGGTCACAACCCCTTCTGCATCTACTTCTTATTCTAGTATACACTGCTTTCTTTTGAAGAAATAAAGGTTCACTACTGCTGCCTATGGAAGACATATGGTGAGGTGAAAACAAATGAACGGAATCACAATCATCGAAACCGTAGCAGAACTCGGACAAATCATCTTGGTTTTTTGTGGCTATGCCCTTTACTGGCGGCTTGTGAAAACGAAAAGAGATCGAAAGCTAACCCCTTATGAACATGTGTTGAAATTCTTTGTCATGTTCGGGTTAATCTCTTGGTGCTTTTCATATATGGCACTGAACGTATGGGTGTCATGAGAAAAAGGAAGAGTCCCGTCCATGCAGGACATACTCTTCCTCTTCTTATTCGGTGTATATTATGAGCCAGCCGGCTGTTCTTTTTTGATCACATACTGATAGCTCTTCACATGCGTCCCATTTTGATTCACAAATTCTTTATCAAGTGCCCGTTCAAAGCCCATTCTTTCATATAAACGAATGGCGGCCTGCATTTTATCCGACGTATGAAGATACAGGACGTTCTCGCCCCACGATTGCGTCAGTTCTATACTTTTACGCAACAATGACTCTGCAATACCTTTTCCTCTCACATCAGGATCTACCCCTAAAAACCGGACAATCGCTGAAGTAATGCCCATCTCCGGCTTGTCATATGCCTGTTCTGATGATCGGAACATTTGAAGGGTCCCCACGACCTTGCCCTCAAGCTCGGCCACAAGCATCAACTCCATGTTTGGGTTATCTACAGCCACTCGCAGCGCTGCAGAATAATTTTGCCAGCCTTCCTCTGTAAATTGAGGCTCATACTGTGCGTATGATTTGATCAGCACATGTGTGATCGCCTCATGATCTTCACTCACTGCTTGACGAATGATCAACTCTTGCTGCTCCATGCCAGCACCTCCTGTTTGTCTATGAATGGATATACGTATCATGCAATCACTGCATGCCGATGATCTGATTCTTTTCTCTACTCATTCAATGTAAAGAGTCTCCTTCGAAAGATCAATGATTTTGCACGAAAACTTCTTTGAAAATTTTGATTGAAATGGAAAGCTTGATTCATTATGCTGATTTGAGGACATATACGAGGAGTGGCATCATATGAATTCTTTATCTTATCCCCAAGAATCGAAAAAAAATCGATTCCTCCTTGCCGCGCTTCTTGGCTCTTTAACAGCCCTTGCACCGCTGGCAATGGATATGTATTTACCTGCTTTACCTAATATCGCCCGTGACTTTGAAGCAAGCACGGCGCTGTCTCAGTTAAGTCTCATGGCTTGTTTGATTGGACTTGCGCTTGGACAGCTCATTGCAGGTCCAATCAGTGATACAGTCGGCAGAAGAAAGCCGCTCATGATTGGATTGATCATTTTTATTGCGGCCTCTCTTTTATGTACAGTGGTCACATCAATTTGGACATTCATTCTTTTAAGGCTGATTCAAGGACTTGCTGGTTCAGCAGGCATTGTCATTGCACGAGCCATCGTGCGAGATCATTATGAAGGCTCAGAAATGACGAAATTCTTTGCTTTGCTCATGTTAGTCAACGGAGTGGCTCCAGCAGCGGCACCGATCGTGGGCGGACAAATGTTACGGTTCACGACGTGGCAGGGAGTGTTTGTTCTGCTAGGAATCCTCGGGACGCTCATGCTCCTAAGATCGATGTTTTCATTGAAAGAAAGCTTACCTGTGGAACGCAGACAGACTGGGGGCTTCAAACAAATCCTAGGTGCGATGAAAATTCTAGCGAGCGATCGACTCTTTGTCGGATATGCTCTCTCACAAGGACTTGTCTTCGCCGCCATGTTTGCGTATATCTCTGGATCACCGTTTGTATTGCAGGAGATTTTCAACCTTTCTCCGCAAGGCTTCAGTGCTGCCTTTGCGGTGAATAGTCTTGGCATCATCACAGCCGGACAAGTATTTGCCCGCGTTGCTGCGAAAATTGGTGAGGAGAAAGTCCTTCGCATCGGGCTGCTGACAGCTGCTTTAGGGGGCGTCACCTTGTGTGTGATGATCTCTATTGATGCAGGGCTTTATGGCATCCTCATCCCGCTCTTTTTTGTGGTCTCAAGCGTTGGGATTGTCGGCACGTCTGCTCCTTCTCTTGCGATGCAACATCACGGTGCGCATGCTGGAAGTGCCGCTGCCCTCATCGGTGTGGCACAAATGCTTCTTGGCGCATGCATGACACCCCTTGTCGGCTTAGCTGGAAGCCAGACTGCCTTTCCCATGGGGCTGATTATTATGCTCTGTGACCTTGGCGCACTTTGCTGTTATTTTTTCTTTGTTGCCAGAGCAAAAAAAAGACCCGCATAAGCGGGTCGCAGATTGTGACAAAGGGCTAAAATGAACTTTATTTTAGCCCTTTGTCTTCTTTTCAGCGTGATAGAAAACCTTTGCAGCCCTAGGAAGGACGAGCATCGGCGCGGAGCGAATTTGACATTCGTGAGCACCGAAGCGCAGGACTGACACCGAATGCGAGGGTTTGTCTACACGCTGAGACCCGCATAAGCGGGTCTTTCATTTATGGCTTGCTCCAATTGATCGTGCGGAAGATATTGTTCTGGTCATTGTTTTGATATGCATCTAGGTCAAAGCCTGAAAGTCCAAAACCAATTGCCATGACAATTCCTCCGGCAACGGTGAAGATGATCCCCCATTTGATGCATTGCTTTTTTAAATCATTCACGTTCATACTCTCACGACCTTCTTTTTAAACATTCCCATGAATGCCTTAGTGGTTTGAACAGTCCCTTGCACAAATAGCTTAGTCAAATACGCCGTGGCTATGCCGCTTAATAATCCGACACCTAATAGAAGAATACCAACTCCGATCTGCGTCACCACCACATGCAAACCGTCTTGAAAAATAAACGGTGAACCAATGATGCTCCAAAAACCGCCGAGCAGACCAACTAGCGTCATTGTACCTGTCACGAGTGGAATGCACCAAATCACCATATACACAGAAAGAAACAGCAGGAAGACTGTTGCTAGAATACTGCCCCATAACGGAAAGCCTAAAATGAGGATGGAGAGCCTTGTGGCTTTTTCTCCAAACGTCGGCACCTGAACGGTTTTGATTCCTTGTTCCTTCATAATCCCTTCAGCGATGATGGCAGGCTGACCGACTTGATGAACTGCCTCCTGTTCACTGTAGCCATCTTCCTGATAATCCTCGATCATTTCATCGTAATACTCGATGAACCGATCACTTTCTTTTTCGCCTAGACGATGCAGGTGCTTCTCCAAGCTGGCTAAAAATTCTTTTTTATTCATTGCTCTGTCCTCCAGAAATAAAGTCGTAAATCGCCATCACTTGATCCCATTCCGCTAAAAATTGCGCGATATGCTCCCGTCCGTTCTTTGTCATCCGGTAGTATTTTCTTAATCGACTGTTATGTTCCTGTGAATAGGTCTCCACATAATTGTTTTGCTCTAACCGCTTTAATATCGGATATAATGTCGATTCTGAAATCTCAATACAATGGGACATATCTTTAATCATTTGATAACCATAGGAATCGCCTTTCTTTAATACCGCCAGTACACAGAATTCCAGTAATCCTTTTTTTAGTTGTGCATTCATGTTTACAACTCCTAACTATTCATACTATACAATACATAGTATGATGTGACAAGAGGTATTTATTTTGTAAAAGCATAAAAAAAAGACCCCCACAGGGCCTTTCACTTTTATATATTCACAAATCCTTCTCCAAACACATCACGCACGTCATGGACAACAACGAATGCGTCTCGATCAATTTTCTTAATGATTTTCTTTAAACGCATCAGCTCCTGTTTTTGAATGACCGCATAGAGAATTTCCTTCGATTCCTTTGAATAATGACCGCGACCGTTTAAAATGGTCACGCCTCGATCCAAGGTGTGATTGATTTCTTCTGCAATATCATCTTTGCATGAAGAAATGATCGTCACTGCTTTTTTCGTGTTAAGCCCTTCTATGACGAAGTCCATCACCTTAGTCGCCACATACAACATCACAATGGTAAACATTAATTTTTCCGCACCAATAATAAAGTAAGAAGCAAAAACAACGATCAGATCAAAGAACAAGATGGCGTAGCTCACGTTCCAGTCTAGATACTTATTCGCAATTCGCCCGAGGATAGCAGATCCCGCTGTTGTACCGCCCGCTCTTAAAACAAGACCAATGCCAATCCCAATGATGATCCCAGCGAAAATAGAACCAATGATCAATTCATGGACATTCACCACCCATGTAGTGGTCAAATGTAAAAATAGAGAGTTACTTGCGACAGCTACCACTGTGTAGATCGTGGTCTTCTTGTCCAAGTATTTATACCCCACAAGTAATAAAATCGCATTCAACACAAGGTTTGTCAGCCACGGCGCAATCTCAAACATATAGTAGAAAATGATGGACAGCCCCGTTACGCCGCCTTCACCAAACTCAAGTGGAATGACAAACATGTTCACAGCTGCAGCAAATAAAAAAGAACCAACTAGAATCATTGCAATATCTTTTACACATTTTTTCAATTTCTTCTTTCCTCCTTTTTTAAGCATATAAAAAACCCTCTTTCTGCACGAAAGAAGACAGTCGTTGGACAAAATAAAAATCAAAAGACGGCGCCTTTTGATGAAGCTTTCTGAAATGAACCTTTCCATAATATATATCTCTTTTTAGAGGCTGTCAATGACTTGGTTTTCTATTATTTCGACTGCATGTTTATGCACTCAAACCCGCATGTTTTCAGGGTTTTTCCGTCATATGATGCTTATTCCTCTCCTTGACAAAAACACTTTAGTCATTTAAACTACTGCCTCATATCATATCCATTATTTCCGATCGACAAAGGAGGCTGTTTGATTTATATGAATCCTATTCAAAGCCGTTTACAGGCTCACACACCTTTGATTTTAGATGGTGCACTTGCAACGGAGCTTGAACGAAAGGGCTGTGATTTAAACGACAGTTTATGGTCAGCCAAAATCCTCATTGAACAGCCAGAATTGATTCAGCAAGTACACTTGGACTACTTCCAAGCAGGTGCTGACTGTGCAACAACAGCCAGCTACCAAACGACAATTGATGGCTTTGCTGAAAAAGGCTATACAAAAGAAGAAGCCATCGAATTAATGAAACGATCTGTCATTTTAGCAAAAGAAGCATGTGAGCAGTTTTGGCAGGATGAGACACAACGTAAAGAGCGGACAAAACCATTTGTCGCTGGATCTGTGGGGCCTTTCGGCGCTTATTTGTCTGATGGTTCAGAATATAAGGGAAATTACGGTCTCACGGAGCAGGCACTCATTGATTTTCACAGACCAAGAATTCAAGCTTTAGTAGAGGCTGGTGCAGATATTCTCGCTTGTGAAACCATCCCTTGTCTCATTGAAGCAATCGCCATCGCTAAACTGCTGGAGGACGAATTCAGCGGTGTGTATGCGTGGATCACGTTTAGCGCAAAGGATGGCAAGCACATTAGTGAAGGGGATCTGCTGAGAGACTGTGTACAAGCGCTCGAGCCATATGAGCAGATCGCTGCTGTTGGCGTAAACTGTACACCGCCGCAATATATGTCTTCTCTTATTCAGGAGATGAAAAAAGGGACGAGCAAACCGATTGTCGTGTATCCGAACTCAGGGGAATTATATGATCCTGAAGAAAAGGTTTGGAGCGGAGATACGTCTCACCATACATTTGGTGAATGTGCGCAGCAATGGTATAAAGACGGCGCACAAATCATCGGCGGCTGCTGCCGGACGACACCAGAGGATATTACCGATATCTTAAAACAGGCAACATCGTAGCATCATGACTCAACACACATACTTCTAAGCAAAAGGGCGGGAAGACATGGAACAAGCAAAAGATCAGTCACAACAATATCAACGAAAAATGACAAGCCGTCACCTGTTCATGCTTTCTTTAGGCGGCGTGATTGGCACAGGACTCTTTTTAAGTTCAGGATATACGATCAATCAGGCCGGACCTGCGGGAACGATTTTGGCTTATCTGGTCGGGGCATTAATTGTGTACCTCGTGATGCTCTGTTTAGGTGAACTGTCTGTCGCAATGCCGGTTACAGGCGCTTTTCACACATATGCAACAAAATACATTGGGCCCGGCACAGGCTATACAGTGGCTTGGCTTTATTGGCTGACATGGACCGTGGCACTTGGTTCAGAATTTACAGCGGCAGGTCTTTTAATGCAGCGCTGGTTCCCGGACACATCGGTTTGGATGTGGAGCGGTGTTTTTGCGCTTCTCATCTTTTTACTCAATGCTTTTACAGTTAAATTTTTTGCAGAATCGGAATTTTGGTTTTCTAGCATTAAAGTCATGGCTATTATTCTCTTTATTATCCTTGGCGGAGCCGCGATGTTTGGATTGATTCCACTAAAAGGCGGTGAGGCCGCTCCGTTCTTCTCTAACTTCACTGGAGATGGGGGTCTCTTCCCAAACGGCTTTTTACCGATTTTAATGACCATGTTGGCTGTTAATTTTGCTTTTTCGGGTACTGAGCTGATTGGGATTGCTGCGGGCGAAAGTGTCAATCCAGATGAGACCATTCCCCGGGCGATTCGCACGACTGTGCTACGTCTTGTCCTGTTTTTTGTCGGAACGATCGTGGTCTTAGCCGGCTTAATTCCAGTAGAAGAAGCCGGGGTGATCAAAAGTCCTTTCGTTGTGGTATTTGACCGCATCGGTATTCCTTATGCGGCAGATTTCATGAATTTTGTCATTCTGACAGCGATTTTATCTGCGGCAAACTCAGGGCTATACGCCTCATCTCGCATGCTATGGTCCCTTTCTGAAGAACGAACATTACCTAAAAAGCTGGCAAAATTGACGTCAAAGGGAATTCCTTTGAATGCACTCATTTTGAGTATGATTGGGGGCATTCTCTCTTTGCTATCGAGTGTCATCGCACCTGAAACAGTGTATCTGGTTCTTGTTTCAATCTCTGGACTCGCCGTTGTTGTTGTATGGATGGGAATTGCAGCTTCACAGTTCATGTTTCGCAAAAAATTCTTACAGGATGGCGGACAGCTTCATGATTTATCTTTCCGAACCCCGCTCTATCCGGTGGTTCCGATTGCTGCCTTCCTCCTATGCCTTGCATCTGTGATCGGCATTGCTTTTGATCCAAATCAGCGTATTGCTCTTATCTGCGGTATCCCTTTTATCGCACTCTGCTATGCTGCCTATTACGTGACAACATGGATTCAGAAAAAACGAGAAAACCCTGGTGTATAGCACCAGGGTTTTTGTTTGTCCCAAAAAAGGATATCACTAGCAAAACAAAGACATTTTGGTATATGATAGGAATCTATGATTTTCAGGATGAATCAAGGGAGCTGTTTTTAATATGGAAATGACCATTACAAGAGCATTAAGTGAACTGAAAATGTTAGATAAGAGAATCAGCCGAACGATTGATGAAGCCGTACTCGGTGGTTTGATCATCGGGAAACATATACAGAACGGATTTCAAAATCAAGAAGAAGTAGAAAAAAAGGCAAAAGCAGATGACCAATCGATTCAAGCATTAATCAAACGCCGAAATGCCATTAAATCAGCCATCGTTGTGTCGAATGCTACGACAACGATTGAGGTGGCGGGTGTTAGCATGACCGTAGCAGAAGCTATTGAACGCAAGACATCCATAGATTACGATATTCGTTTTTTACGAAAATTAAAAAAGGTCTACACAGAGCTGGTTGACCGGTCAGAACAAATCAATGAAGATGTGAAAAAGAGACTGGATCAACATTTAGAAACACTATTTGGGAAAGACGGAAAAACACAAGCCGCTGCCAACCAAGAGATCGTCAAGTCATTCCTAGCTGAAAATGAGGCGGCGATCATTGACCCTCTTCGTCTTCGAGTGAAGATTGAACAGCTTTCGAAAGAGATTGAAGATTTCCAAATGGAAGTGGATTTCTCCTTATCAGAAAGCAATACCTTGACCAAAATACAGATCGACTAGTCGCTTTTGTTAGTGAGCCGAAAATCGATAGGACTAAACACCTCCGAGGGAAAGGTCATTCCCTCCTCATCTGATGATCATCTTAGGATGATCCATGATAAAAGCTCAAAGCTGAACGTTCAAAGCTGAAAGCTCAAGTATTCAAAGTTCTTATCCATCAAAGTTCAAGATGAAAAGCTCAATGCTCGATCGAATCTGGGAGAAACGGCTCATGAGTGTTTGTTTATCGACTCTTTCGGTTGCCGCCCAGCAGGTTTGCTAACAAAAAGAAAAGGATGTCACTAGCTGACATCCTTTTTTTCTATGAAAACGACAGGAATTTCGCCAAGTCGCCTCTTCTAGCAGATTAGTAACGTGATGTATATGCCAAATGGTACACACTTGTCACATTTGAAGATAGCGTGATGTCGTTTGATGTGAAAGTCACTGGAACGATATCGTAGTAATGTGTAGACCAGCCTGCATTATTGTATGTACGGTAGCCTGCACCTGCAGGAACTTGAATCGTTAGTGAAAATTGTCCATTCTCGTCTGTTGTACCTGTTGCTGTTTGAGCATATGATTTGATTGCTGCTTCAAAATAAAGCTGAATTGGCTGATTCGCCATGAGTTGACCACTTGTGTCCTTTAATGTTCCTTTAAAAGTAGCTGGATAATATGAACCTACACGATATTTACTACCAGAACCGTAATTGACCATACCACCGTCTGCTGCTGTGACGCCTGTTACTTGTACGGATGCTGGTACTGCTCCTGTTTCCTCTGCATGTGCAAAGCTTGGGAAAACGAGAAGCAATGATAGAAAGAAAGCAAACATGATTTTTTTCATCGATAAATCCTCCTTTTTTTTCCTACTATATTACTATCGACAGTTATTGTCATTTTTCCAGTAAAAACAAAAAACTTCCCTTTTTATTCAAAAAAGGGAAGCTACAAGACTATTTTTTCACAACAACTTTCACTGCTTTACTTTCTCTTTTTCTCACATCTGAAGCCGTCACATACAAGACAGTTTTGGCTTTTTGCGGCTTGATTTTAGCCGTAAATGCGCCTTTGCTATTGGTTTTGACCGTTTGAATGACTTTCTTTGATTTGTTCTTCACCTTGATCGTCAAGCCTGCACCCGCAGTTCCTTTGACCGTTTTACTTTTCACTGTTACTCGATTCACCTTTGGCTTAGCTGGCGCTTTGCCCTTTTTCACGACCGTTTTGAGCGAAGTCGCAGCCTTTCCTTTTGATATCTTGATGTGAAGCACTTTATTTTTGTTTTGATGCTTGATCTTCACACTAAAGGTTCCCTTTTTGCTTGCCGTGCCTTTTCCAAGCAGGGTTTTGCCTCTATACACAGAAATGGCAGCGCCGGCTTTCGCCTTTCCTGTCACCTTTTGATGCTGATCTTCTACTTTGTTAACTGATGCGTTTAATTCAACAGCACTTAATGCGGCAAAAGCATTGAGTCTGCCATGTCCTGTCATCCAATCGATACCCGGAATTTTCGGATCAACAACAGGCTCGTCATTTTCATCATAGAAAATGTCATCTGTTCCATCAACAGCTTTAAATGAAATATCATCCGCTGTATTTTGTAAAATATTTCTCACTTGATTTGGTTTCAGGGTTGGATTTTTAGAAAACAGTAATCCTGCTGCTGCTGCAACATACGGTGTAGCCATTGATGTCCCGCTTAGGTATGAAACATTCCCATCAGGCATTAAGCTTGGAATATCAGACCCTGGTGCAGACATGCTTAATCCTTTCCCATAGCTTGAGAATTCAGCGGCAATATCCATGCGATTGCTTGCACCAACTGCCATGGCGTACTTGGAAGTCGCAGGATAACCCATTTCTGGAATGCCATCGTTTCCGCTCGCCACTACCACTAATACATTTTTTTGTGCAGCATAGTTCATCGCATATTCAATGACCTTGCTGTAGTAGCCGCCAAGGCTCATGTTGATGACCTTTGCACCTTTGTCCACTGCATGTTTAATGCCAAGAGCAATATGCTCTGTATCTCCATTTCCATACGCATCCAGTACTTTGACTGGGATGATACCTGTATGTTGATTCAGCCCTGCCATGGAGTAATGATTGTCGGCTTTTGCTGCAATGATACCTGCCACATGGGTACCGTGGCCATTGTCATCAATTGCATCTTTATTACGGCCAATCAGATTAGCACCTAAGTCTGTGCGAACCGTTCCGCTTAAATCGGACAAACGGCTGTCGACACCTGTATCCACAACAGCAATTAACGTTTGCTTCATTTTGCTTGTGCCAATCAATGTATTCATTTGTTCAAACTTCACATCAGCGCCTTTTTTCCCACTGTTCTGCGCACTGTTTTTCAGCGGCCACTGGTAACCATACTGCGCGTCATTACTGAGCGCACGATACGTTTGTACAGGCTCTGCAAATTCAACATTCGGCATACTAGAAAGCTTTCTCGCCGTGCTTTTGATCACAGCTTTGCCTGCTTTAAGCGTTTTGCCAGCTGATTCTTTCCCTGCCGGTACATCGTAAACATACATTCCTTTAAATAAAGGATTTACTGACTGAGATGTCACACGGTTTTCTTGAATTCCGTAGCCTTTCATCTTCTTTTTTGCGGATTGAAGCGTTTGTCCATCCTTTAATTTAAAGATGATTTTGTTTGTGTTGACCTTTTCTTCTGGAACAAGCTTTTGTTTCTCTAATACATAACCGATCGATTTTCCTTCAAGCTGATCGATTCCTACTTTTTGTCCCACTGTTTCTAATTCCTTTTTTAGATAGGCTGGACTTGCCTCTTTGAGCATATCAAAAAGGGAACGGATCGCCTGTTGCTCTTTCTCTGTGACGATATGACCGCTGAATGCACCATTTTTCTCTACGTCATTCAGCAATGATTTTAATGTAAGCAAATGATTGTACACCGTTTGCTGCTTTTTTTGATTGTTGATGAGTTTAGATTTAAGAAACGGCTTTGTTTTTTGTAGCAGACGTGTAAGCTTCTGACCATCGGCTGTTTCATTGAATCGTTTGTCTTCGATCGTACGAATGGATTGAAGAATTTGACGTCCATGCTTTTTCTCAATAATGATGATCCCTAGCTCTTCTTCTTCAGGGAAAATCGGTTCAGATGGCGGAAGATTCGCGCCTTTATACCCGATTGTATATGCTGCATCCTCTTCCTCATCACGGCTGTCTTCCTCTGAACCTAAATACAGCACTTTGACATAGTAAGGACCTGACCATGCATGCGGGAAGTTGATTTCTGTCTCTCCACTTGCTGTGTCCACACGATATCTCGAATAAGTGTCATCCTTTATCGCTCTATCCTTACTTGGGTAGACCGATACAGATAACACTTGTTTGCTTTTGACAGCAATTTGCATATGTGTATGTTTTGCCACATCTTGTGCAGATGGCGTGATTTGGTACCATGACTCTTCTTTTTCATTCTGTAATGTACCTGAGATGACTTCACCATTTTTTAACCCAATGGCTTCATTGACACTTGTGCCCTTACTAACTGCTGATGCCTCGTACCCAGGTAATGCAGCCATACATAGAATGATAGCCATGAGTACAACCACACAGGATTTGACCTGCTTTTTAAACATGAAAAGACCCCCTTATCTTTTACAATACCTTGGAAGAATATCACAGAATCCCTTTTAGTAGAATCTGTTTTTGACATAATTAAACTCGTTTTAAGCTAGGATTTGAGATATTCAGATGGCTAGTCTGATCGCTTCATAAACTTTTTGCCATTTCAAACGGAAAATGATGCTATTTAACCATGTCGAAAAGTACATTACAATCGAATTGTAAGCGCTTAACAAACAAGAGAGAAGGGATCAGCTTGTTCCAAAAAGATCATGTTTTTACACAAGTAAACGGTCGATCAAAGAATGAGATTTTACAATACATTTCCGAGAAAGCTGAAGACCTTCACATTACAGATGATCAGTCAGGGTTATTAACAGATTTGTTGAAACGCGAAGACGAAGTCTCAACAGGACTTCAGCAAGGTTTTGCGATTCCTCATACAAAAAGCTCTGCTGTTCAAACGGCTTCACTTCTCTTTTTAGAACTTGAACAACCCATTGATTGGGGAAGCTTCGACGATTTGCCAACAAGCTATTTATTTACACTGCTCGTTCCACTAGAAGAGGCCAATGTCACACACCTCAAATTACTGTCTGGCATTGCCACAAGTTTAATGGAGCCTGCTTTCATCGAAAAGATTCAACCCGGTCAAACAGCAGACTATTATTACGAAGTCATTGAACAACAATTGAAAGAGGGGATTACACAATGAAAATTGTCGGTGTCACTTCATGCCCAGCAGGGTTAGCTCATACACCAATGGCAGCAAAAGCATTAGAGAATGCGGGTAAACAGCTTGGACACGAGATTAAAATCGAGCAACAAGGAATTATGGGACAGGTGAATGGCATTACAGCAGAGGAAGCCAAGCAGGCAGACCTTTGCATTATCGCCTCCAATCAGCATATTAACGACGCTGAACGCTTCTCAGGTATTCCTACTGTTCGTGTCGAAATCGGACGCGCCCTAAAAAATGCCGAGCAAATCATCACAAAAGCCGTTGCGCTGGTTGAAAAGAAAAAATCTGAATCCCAATAAACAAGAGCAATGCCATATAGAAAGGAGCAAAGCAGAATGAAAGCAAAATTAAAAGTCATTGAAGGCCACCTCATGACCGGTATTTCTTATATTCTTCCGGTGATCATCGGAGCTTCACTTATCGTTGGTTTAGCCAAACTAGTCGGGTTAGGTTTTGGTGTATCAGATTTAAACGCCTATAAAGATGCAGGCGGCATTTTACATTGTGCCTATTTGATGGAACAGGTTGGCTGGACAGGCATTGGCTTAATGAACGTACTGCTCGCTGGCTTTATTGCCTATTCGATTGCGGATAAATCTGGTCTTGCAGCCGGCTTTATCGGCGGAGCTCTTGCCAGCTCAACAAATGCTGGTTTTATCGGCGCCGTCATTGCAGGTTTCTTTGCCGGATATGTCGCTCTCTTTGTGAAAAGAAAAATTCAAATTCAAGGCTCCGCAGCTGGACTCGTCCCTCTGCTCATCTTACCGCTCATTACTGTTGGCTTAACCGGACTTCTCATGTCCGTTCTGCTGGGCGGTCCATTAGGGGCTTTGAACACCGCATTAATTGAATGGATCAAAGGCATGGTCGCAGATGGAACAAGTACACTCGCACTTGCTCTCATTTTAGGCGCCATGATTGGCTTTGATCTTGGCGGCCCAGTGAATAAATCAGCTTGGATGGCTGGTAATGCGCTCTTCCTATCAGGTGTCTATCTTCCTGCCATTCTCGTCAATATCGCGATTGTCATTCCGCCGCTTGGATACGGGCTTGCGACATTGATTCGAAAACGCAACTTCTCTCCTACCTTTAGAGAAGCCGGACGAGGCGGTCTTGTGATGGGGATTATCGGGATTACAGAAGGAGCCATTCCCTTTACACTCGTCAATCCTTTGAAATTGATTCCGCTGAATGTCGTCGCTTGTGCTGCTGGAAGCGGGGTTGCTGCCTTATTAGGTGTCCATGACATCATGCCGCCAATTGGCGGACTCTACGGATTCTTCTCAGTAGGAAACTGGTGGGCATATTTAATCGGCGCGCTAACTGGCGCACTTGTTATTGGAATTGGTGCCAACCTACTTGTGAACTTCTCTGAGAAAAAAGAACCCCAAAAGCCAGAACATGATCAGAAGCAGAAAGAAGAAGATGATTTTGACCTTGTGCTAGAAGGATAATTTGAACAAAGAAAGGTGTCGTTACACAATGACTGTCAATGTACATGTGATTCCACATACTCACTGGGACCGGGAATGGTATTTTACCACCTCCCGCTCCCGTATCTACTTAATGAAAAGCGTAATGGACATATTGGACACCCTCGAAACAGATGAACGGTTCCATTACTTCATGCTCGATGCACAAGCATCCTTGCTAGATGATTACTTGAAATGGCGCCCAGAGGATGAGGATCGAATCAAACAGCTCGTCACAGCAAAACGCCTCATCATCGGTCCATGGTATACACAAACGGATCAGCTCGTGATTTCTGGGGAATCGATTGTACGGAACCTGCAATATGGGATTGAGCGCTGTCAGCAGTTTGGACATGTCATGAAGGTCGGTTATGTCCCTGATTCCTTCGGTCAATCTGCACAAATGCCTCAAATTTATCAAGGCTTTGGTATTGTCGACACAGCCTTTTGGCGCGGCGTTTCTGATCATATGACGAATCACACAGAATTTAATTGGCGCGGGGCGGATGGCAGCGAAGTGTTTGCAGTGAATCTGCCATTTGGCTACTACTACGGAGGAAATATTCCTGAAAAGGATGAAGACCTGCAAGCCTTTCTTTCTGAAAAAATCGGGGCGCTGCAAGCAAAAGCCACGACAAAGAATGTCTATTTCCCAAATGGCTTTGACCAGGCGCCTATTCGTAAAAACCTGCCTGACTTATTAGAAAAAGCCAAAGAAATAGACGAGCACCACTATCAAATCAGCAGTTTAGAAGACTACATTGCAGCAGTGAAAAAAGAGCGGACTTCTTTTGAGACATTAGAAGGAGAACTCATTCATGCCAAGCATATGCGAATTCATAAGTCTATTTTTTCAACAAGAGCAGATTTGAAAATCTTAAACAACCAAATTGAAAACTATCTTGTCAATGTGATGGAGCCGATCCTTACAATCAGCTATTCACTCGGACATGACTATCCGCATGACACGGTGCGTGATATTTGGTACCTCATGTTTGAAAATGCAGCGCATGATAGCATTGGCGGCTGTAATAGTGATACGACGAATCAAGATGTCTTCTTCCGCTATAAACAGGCAAAGGAAATCGCCGAGAATCTTGTGGACTTACACATGCGTCTCATCGCCATCCGGCTGCAAACTGAGCAAGAAATCACGTTCACTTTATTTAATACACTGCCTTCAAAGCGCTCTGAAGTCATTGAAGTCGAAACCTTTATCACAGAACGTCCATTTACACTAAAAGACGCTGATGGACGAACTCTTCACTACACAGTCAAAAGCAAAACCGATGTGACAGATTATGTCTTGGCACAACAGATTTCACTTAACCCAAGTAAAGAGGTGTACATGCCAAAGCAAGTATGGAAAGCTGTTTTACTCATTGAAGCAGTCGACTTGCCTTCCGTTGGTTATACACAAGTCAGCATGGTTTTCGATGAATCTAGTGAATCCATTTTGGAAAAAACAGAAGGTCGTGTCATTGAAAATACGTTTTACCGCATTGCAGCAAATGACAATGGGTCATTAGAAATTACGGATAAACAGACCGGACGAACGTTCTCTGAGCAAATGATCTTTGAAGACAACGGAGATGATGGGGATTCTTATAACTATTCACCACCGCGCGAGGATCTTTATGTATCATCTAAAGATATCTCATCAGCCGACATCACCGTATCTAAAAGCAGTTTACAGGAAGAGCTCACCATCAAGCTTCAATTGACTGTCCCATATGATTTAAAGGAACGTTCGGAGCAAAAGGTGACGACTTCCCTCCCGATCACAGCGAAGGTGGCTTTAAATAAAGATGAAGCGGTCATCCGTTTTCATGTGAATGTGGACAACCATGCGCTAGACCACCGTCTACGGGTACTCTTTGATACAGGTATTGCATCAAACGTATCACTCAGCGATCAACAGTTTGGCACCATCGAACGTCCAACGGAGCTGACGCAAGAGCTAGAATGGTGGAACAATGAACATTGGGAAGAAAAACCGATTACCATTGAACCCATGCAATCATTTGTTGCACTTCGCGATGAAGCATATGGTGTCTCTCTTTTAACGGACTGCGTCAGAGAATACCAAATCACAGGCGCGGACTACACAACCATTGCTTACACACTCTTCCGCTGTTTCGGAAAAATGGGGAAAGAAAACCTTCTTTACCGTCCTGGCCGGGCTTCTGGAGAAAAAATCGTGGAAACACCTGACGCCCAGCTTCAAGGATCGCTATCATTCTCCTTTGGCATGCACTATAGCCAAGAAGCGGTGAGTGAAGGACACTTGGCTCAGCTTGCTAAACGTTACACCACCCCGGTTCAGTGCTACGAGCGGGCAGACTTTTTAAACGGTCGTTTAATTTTCTCTTTCCGAGATGAAAAAGAAGACTTACAATCTACTTATAGCCTGCTTGACATTGAAACAGACGGGGCTGTTCTAAGCGCTTTGAAAAAGGAAGAGCATGGAACAGGCATTGTCATTCGTCTCTTCAATCCATATTTAACACGTCAAACAGCCGCTTCAATCAATAGTTCATCTCTACAACATGGAGAAACAGCGAATTTAGGCGAAACACCTGAAGGACATATACTGAAAGCACAACATGGATCATTACACATTGAACCGCTCACGCCTTGTCAGGTACAAACCTACATTGTAAAGAAAAAATGAACATGTAGGGGCGGGATCCATTTGGATTCCGCCCCTCTTTAATGGAGGGCATTGATCATGCGAATTGGAGGCATCGAAGCAGGCGGTACAAAATTTGTCTGCGGCTACGGAACAACAGACGGAACGATTGAACATATGACTTCCTTTGCAACAGGGAACCCAGAAGAAACATGCCGGCAAGTGATCGAATACTTTACAGAGCATCCAGTCGATGCGATTGGCATAGGCGCATTCGGACCTGTCGATGTAAAAGAACACAGCCCCAGCTATGGAACGATTCTCGAAACACCCAAAACAGCTTGGCGCCAATTTCCATTACTCTCAACCTTAAAACAAGCACTCGGTCTCCCTATGAAGCTTGATACGGATGTGAACTGTGCGGCGCTCGGTGAAGCTCGTTTTTCAACAGAAACAGACAGACCAAATTCCTTGATCTATATCACGGTTGGGACGGGAATCGGTGGCGGTGCCTATATTGAAAACCGCCTCATTCACGGACTGCTTCATCCAGAAATGGGACATATCACCGTTCAGCGCCACCCTCATGACACCTATGGGGGCTGCTGCCCGATCCACCATGATTGTTTAGAGGGACTAGCATCTGGACCTGCCATAGAAGGCCGCTATCATACATTGGCACAAATGCTGCCAGAGGAGCATCCAGCCTGGTCACTTCAAGCTTATTATCTTGGGCAAATGACCGCAAATTTATTACTCACCCTTTCACCAGAACGCATTATTTTGGGTGGAGGTGTCATGAAACAGCCGGCCTTGCTGCCGCTCATCCTTGAAGAAACAGACAAGCGCCTTCATGGTTACTTACAATTACCAAAGCCATTAAATGAAATCGTCACAAAGCCTTCCTTTGACGGATTATCTGGTTTAATGGGAGCCATCGCCCTTGGAGCTGATGCCTTAAAGGAACAAGGAGCGGCGCAATGATGATGACGGCAGATACTCGAACCTACCAGCTCATTCAGCGGCTATTTGAAACGAAAGGGTTCGTGAAGCTGGAGGAGCTCACTGCCTCTTTTCGCTTATCTGACCGCTCCATCCGCAATTTAATCAAAGAAGCAAACGAGCTGTTAACACAAGCTGGAGCCATGATCAAGACCATCCGCGGGAAAGGGTATACGCTCTTAACAAGTGACCAAGACGCTTTCCTGCTTTGGCTTCATCAGCAAAAGCTTCCTGCCCGCTCTCTCGTACCCGTCATGCCAGAAGAGCGCATACGATTTATGATGAGAAAACTATTGCTTCAATCAGACTACTTAAAAATTGATCAATTAGCAGAAGAATTGTTCATCAGCCGTATGACGGTCAGCAGTGATTTAAAAAAAGGACGGGAGCTGTTAGCCCGTTACGGTATGACCCTTGTCTCAAAGCCTGGATTTGGCTTAAAAGTAGACGGAGACGAATTGCAAAAAAGGACGTGCTACGCAGACTTACTGCTTGAAGAAGAACCCGCCCTATCTCATATAACTGAGCGGGAACAGCTTCATTTCCCTGACATTTCACTTGAAACCATTCGATCCATTGTGCTGACAAATCTATATCAAGAATCACTGCTCATTAAAGATATTGCCCTAAAGAATTTAGTGATTCACTTAGCGATTGCCATTCAGCAAACGCAAAAAAAACAGCGGATACCCGCCAGTACTACTCACACACAAAGACCGCCAGTGTTAACAAGAATCGCTCAAAAGATCACTCATCAAATAAGCGACACGTTTCATGTCACCTTATCAGAGGATGAAACAGATTACTTGGTGATGCATCTCTTAGCGAATCAAACGTGGAAAGAAATCGATGAGCACCAAACGACAGAAGAAGTGCGTCAGGCGGTGACACGATTTCTCCAGCACATTGAAAAAACAAGCGGTCATCGTTTTGTAGATGACGATATCCTGCGTCAAGATTTGATGCTGCATATGAAGCCATTATTAAATCGAATCCAATACGGCGTGTCTTTACAAAATCCGCTTTTGCATGAGATCAAAACTTCTTATCCATATCCGTTTGATTTGGCCGTCAGCGGACTCAATGCCTTACAGCTGGTGCGGACGCCAAATGAAGATGAAGCGGCATATGTTGCCTTACATATTGCTGCTTCATTTGAAAGAAGTCATCTTGACACCTCGCAAAAAAAGAGGGCCATTATTGTATGCGGATCTGGACTAGGAACAGCACGGCTGCTTGAAATTAAATTGAAGGCGGCCTTTCAACATGAGCTTGAGATTGTTGAGCTTTATTCTTATCAGGATTACGCTTTTAGCACGACTTTGCCATGTGATGTGATTATTACAACCGTACCTCTCGCACCAAAAGGGAAACCAATCATTCAAGTGAATGCTTTTTTTGAACATCATGATGTCCAGCGTGTGAGTGAGGTCATTCACCTGTTAAACGGACACGGTTCCCCTTCGCAGGAGCTGATGGCTTTTTTCCAAGAACGATTGACCTTGTTGGATGTGAACCTTTCAAGCAAAGAAGAGGTATTAGATACGCTTTGCAGCCGGCTGGAGGCGCATCAGCTTGTTTCATCTTCTTTTCGTTCCTCCGTGCTGGAGCGGGAGCAAATGTCATCAACTTATCTTGGCAAGGGGATTGCGATGCCTCACCCGCTCATCACAAATGAAGGCACCTCCTGCGTGGCAATTGCACGATTGAAACAGCCAATTGATTGGCAGGGAGATCAAGTATCTCTGATTTTCTTGTTAGCCATTCAGAAAGATGACGCTGCCTGCATGAATCAATTTTTTGAACAAGCTGTCGATTTGTTAGACAGCCCTGACCGCCTTCACTCCTTGACACATGCAAAGACATTTGATGAGCTGATGCATGTCCTGTTTCAATAGCACATAAGGCCACCCAAGTGAAATCGGGCGGCCTTTTATTCATCTATTCCTTACATACGAATCAATCGTATATGACATTTTTTCCTTCTTCCCTTAACTTTTTTAACGACGTCAGCATATGGTTGATTTCTTCATCGGAATGTCTTTCCCAAGCGCCTAATTCTGCGACAATTTTCAAAGGGGATGTCGATCGATAAGAACGGGTCGGATTCCCTGGAAACTTTTGATCCGTCAAATTCGGATCATCTTCAAACTCGCCTGTCGGTTCTACAACATAAATTCTCTCTTTGGAATCAGACCGGGCTAATTCAGCTCCCCATTTGGCTGCGTTTAATGTTCCAGTAAAATAGATGTGGTTCGATTGTTTATCCTGATAATTGGATAAATGCAACGGTTCAAGCAGGTCCCCAATCTTCAATTCTGCTTTCGTCCCATGAAAAAACGGCCCAGGATCTAAAACATCTTTCTTGTCATTCATACAGCCACATCCCTTATCGTTTTTGACTTGCGTATAACAGTATACGGGCTGATGCGGGCTGAAAACAGTCTATAAATGAGATTAAATTCGGGGTATAATGATAGTAGAGAGTAAGATGTGATCGGTAAACTCCAGCAAGTTGAAAAAACAGCAAGCATACATACAAAGCAGTCTTCTTGAAAGAGATAAAAAGCTGTTAGACGCCATAAAAGCCAAAGAGACGTTTGACGTTTTATGTGGTTGGCGTGTTGGCACATAATCAATTAAATTCTTCAGGAAGGGTGTAATGAGATAATGAAAGATAGAGATAAGATTTGCCATATATATGCACAAAAAAGTTGGCATATGGATTCTTATATTATTGGTAATCGTGAGGGTTTAATTGAATTAAAGAGTGCTATTGACCAAGCATTGAAAAGTAATGTTGGTCAAGCTGAATTGTTTCCATCAGATTTAGAGGATTATACAACTTACGTTGCTTTAGTTGATGATAAAGAAGAGTTGGATTCACTTATTATGCCTTACACTGATGAGGATAATGATGATGAAAACTTGATACATCCAGTTGATATAGTTACAAGTCATGAAGAGAAAAAAACCCCTAAAAATTAGGGGTTTTTTAGTGTGAAATTGTTACTTCCCGATGTTCTCTCCATTTTGCTCGATCAATGTTTCATACCAATAAGAGCTCTTTTTCCGAATTCTCTTCAGGTCTTTCAGATCAAATTCGTCACGATTGACGTAGATAAAACCGTAGCGTTTTGAGCAGCCTTGGTGTGTACTGATTAAGTCGATGGCTGACCACGGGCAGTACCCGAATACCTCTACACCGTCAGTGATCGCCCATTTGATTTGTTCAATATGTTTTTCTAAATAATCAATTCGATAATCATCCTGAATCGATCCATCCGCTTCTAACTTGTCAAAAGCGCCTAGCCCGTTTTCCGTAATAATAAGAGGCAGCTGATAGCGATCGTAAATCTCACGCATCGTTGATCGGAAACCGGTAGGGTCAATCTCCCAGCCAAATGCATTTTTACTTAAGAACGGGTTGTTCCCGCCTTTGTAGACGCCATCTTCACCAGATTTTAAATGCTGATCTCCACCGCGGGCAAATTCATCATTGCCATCTCCTTTACTCGCTTCAACCGTTTGAGATGTGTAGTAGTTAAAGGCAATGAAGTCTGGTTTTGCACTTTTCAAAATATCCATATCTCCCTCTTCAATCACAGGAAGAATGTCTTTTTCCTTCATGTATGCCCATGCAAGGTTGTTATAACGACCGAATACCGCCATATCAAGATACAGCCAGTTGCGGATCGCATTGTAATTGGCCGCAGCAATGACATCCTCAGGTTTTGGAGATGCCGGGTAAATAAGGGCGATGTTTGGCGCTGGTCCGATTTTCGCCTCAGGCAGCAAACGATGACAAAGCGTCATGGCTTTCGCCTGTGCCACAAGCATATGGTGGTTCTGCTGATATAGTTCTTTTTTCGGATTTTCTAAATTTGGATCCAGTGTACCTAGAGCTGATCCATGTAAGATCATCATGTTTTGTTCATTAATGGTCAGCCAATATTTTACCTTCTCACCATACTCTTGGAACAAAACCTCCGCATAACGTTCAAACGCATCGACTGTTGAACGATTTGACCAGCCGCCTTTCACTTGAAGCGCATGAGGTAAATCAAAGTGATACATCGTCACAATTGGTTCAATGTCATAGCGTCGCAATTCATCAATGAGAGAATGGTAGAAGTCAATTCCCTTTTGATTGATCTCCCCATCTCCATCTGGAATGATACGTGTCCATGCAATAGAGAAACGATAAGCCTTCAAGCCCATTTCTGCAAACATCTTCACGTCTTCTTTATATCGATGATAGTGATCGCTGGCTACCTTAAAATCAGTTGTTCCCTCAGGATAGCTTTCTCTCATATCAATGACTGAAGGTCCCTTGCCATCCTCGTTCCACGCACCTTCTACTTGATAGGCGGAAGTCGATCCGCCCCAGAAAAAGTCTTTTGGAAATGGTGCTAGTGTTGAATATCTCATGATTATGTCCTCCCTTTTCTTAAACTAAGTGTAAAAATGATTGTCCTGGTGTCACTTGTTTTTCTTCTGTCTCAATGATATCGCTAAATTCACCGGAATTGGTAATAATCACAGGTGTTGTGACAGACAGTCCTGCTGCTTGAATGGCCTCAATATCAAACTCCGCAAGCAGTTCACCTTCTGTAATCGTTTGGCCCTGCTCAACCTTCGGCGTAAAATGACGGCCCCCAAGTTGTACAGTATCCAGTCCAATATGAATGAGTACTTCTGCTCCGCTTTCAGAGGTGAGACCGTATGCATGTCCTGTTGGGAATACCGTTGTCACGACCCCAGTTACTGGTGCAAACAGCTTGCCTTCTGATGGAATAATGGCTGCGCCCTTACCTAAAGCGCCAGATGAGAAGGCTTTATCTTGCACCTCTTCTAGCTTGATGACTTCGCCAGATAAAGGACTTTTCACATGAGCTGCTTTGACACCATGTTCATTTTCAGATGCTGGTGCAGAACTAGCTGCAGGAGCATCTTCTTCATCCACAGGATCTTTGAATCCAATCAAATAGGTTAAGACGATTGAAAGGACAAATGAAACGGAAATTCCGATTAAGAATCCTGTAAATCCTTGACCATAGAAGATCGGAAGTGTCAGTAAACTCGGAAGACCTGATGCGATCGCAATACTTTGTGAATAACCGATAATGGCACCACCGACACCGGCAGAGATCACTGCTGCAATAAATGGTTTTTTCAAACGAAGTGTGACCCCGTATACAGCTGGCTCTGTAATTCCAAATACAGCAGAAACCGCTGTCGAACCAGCTAATGATTTCAGCTTTTTGTTCTTTGTTTTCAGCATAACACCGATTGAAGCACCGGCTTGTGAAAATACAGCTGGCGCAGTGGCCGGCTTAATATGATCTTTTCCATGAACCGCAATATTATTTAAAATGACTGGCACAAGCCCCCAATGGATACCGAAGATCACAAGAACCTGCCATGCCATCGCAATTAAAGCACCGGCAAGTGTAGGGCTAAAGGAGAATACTTTCAGCAGGATGGCTGCAATTCCGTTCCCTGCATACACACCAAATGGTCCAAATACGATCAGTGTCAGTGGAACGACCGTGACCAGTAAAATCAGTGGTGTAATAAAGTTTTTCACACTTTCATGAATGACTTTGTTAAAGAAACGTTCGATATATCCCATCACAAACACTGCCAAAATAATCGGGATAACCGTTGATGTATAAGACATTAAGACAACCGGAATGCCGAAGAACGACACATCTCCGCCGCCTTTTGTGAGCTCTTGAATAGTCGGGTAGATCAGTGCACCTGCAATCGTCACAGCGACAAATGGATTCGCTTTAAACTTCCTAGCAGAAGTGAATGCGAGCAACAGCGGCAGGAAGTAGAACAAGCTGTCTGATGCGGCAAATAAAATTTGATACGACGTATCTTCAGGAGATAACCATTTTGCATTGATACAGATGCCTAGAAGTCCTTTTAAAATACCGGCACCCGCCATGACACCTAGAAGCGGTGTGAAAATTCCAGAAACAATGTCGACGAATTTTCCAAAAAGACTTGTACTTTCTTCACTTGATCTAGCAGATGAAGAAGTGGAATCCTCTAATAGATTCGTAAACTCCCCAATCTCTCGATATACCTCTGGTACGGTGTTGCCAATGACCACCTGAAACTGGCCGCCGCTTTCCATGACAGTCACCACACCATTTAATTTTTCAATGGCCGCTTTATCTGCTTTTGATCTGTCATTTAATGTGAAGCGAAGTCTTGTGGCACAGTGAACCAATGAATGAACATTTTTCTCTGTCCCGATATGTTTGATAATGTCTTCTGCTAATTGACGATGACTCATACAAAAACCCCCTTTTTTTCAAAAAAATACGTTTTTAGGCAAAATAAAAACCTAAACGGGCACCAAAAATAGTCGCAACTTGCTATTGCGCTTTTTCAGTGAACGTTTAGGTTTTGCCTGCCGAACAGTCACAATCCTCTAAGACGATCATTGTGAAACCGTATTCTTTTATGTTTATGAGCAAATAGTACCACTCACTTTTTATGATGTCAACGCTTTCTTTTAAAATTCTATCTTTATTTTTCTCGTTTGATGAGTCGATTCAAATGAATTGATAGATAGAGCATCTCCTCTGATGTCAGGTCGCGATGATACGTTTGATACACATATTCTGCGATTTTCTTTGCGCAATCGTACGCCTTCGGATATTTCACTTTAATCAGCTGATATAAATCTTGATCTTCACTGACGAGTAACGTTTCGTTGATGAGACGCTGTACGAAAAAGCGTAAATGTGTGAGAAAACGATAAAAGTTGAGCGAGTCTTCATCAAATTCCATGTTCAGATGATATTTCACAATGGTCAGTATGGCATTCACTTCTTTCGTGATATTGACCGTTGTATTCATGTCTTCATTGAGCTCTGCATTAATAATATGCATGGCAATAAAGCCCGCTTCATCTTCAGGCAGTTCAATATGAAGACGATCTTCAATCATCTCAAGGCATTCCTTCGCCACGAGAAACTCATCTTTGTATAAACGTTTAATCTCCCAAATCAGTGAATTCTCAATCAAGTGGTTTTTCTTTAATCGTTCGATGGCGTAATGAATATGGTCTGCCAGCGATACATGCAGACTTTCGTTTAATCTTCGGTTCAGCTTTGTATGTGCGTATTGGATCATTTCCTCGGTCACCTTGACGACATCATACGGAACCTCTTGAAGCAGCATTTTCATCCGCTCATGTACGGAATGATCCTCTAAGCGGAACACTTTATCAATTAACGCCTCGTCTACCGGATCGCCGGGACGTCTTTGAAAAGCGATGCCTCTGCCCATGACGACGATTTCTTTTCCTTGTTCATCTATCACACTAATGACATTATTGTTTAGAACCTTTTGAATCTGCATCTCCAAACACCTCCGTCTATAACCAGCCATCTACACTCAAAATATGCTCTCATCTTAACACAACTGTCAAATCACTTGGCGTTTTTATCTGACTTTTGAAATAGATTTCACGATATTTTTACTTCTTTCTTGCTGGTCTGATCCTCCCTCGGCCTGCATACAATACCCCGAGGAGGTGACCTTCGATGAAGGCTTTTTTCTGGTCAGCATCTTTTTTATTCATGTTCATTCTGACACTCTTTATTCTAGGTATTGTTTTTTGGCTTAGTGGACAAGGCTTAGATCAGTTATGGAGATATGCGCTTATCTGTCTTGTGACAGCCACCGTTCTACACGGCGTTACCACTTGGCTAAAGCAGCATGTCATGCATCATCCATCCAAATAAAAAGGCTGCCCTCATTATTCAGGCAGCCCTTCCGTTATTCCTTAGATGAGGCGGCTTCTTTCTGAGAAGCACGCAGTTCATCATTAATTTTTTTCGCATCTTCTAAAAACTCTGTTTCAAATCCACTTTTGAGTGCCCACATATAAAATAACAACGCCACAACTGCAATGAGCGCCATATCCCAGCCATAATGAATGACGTTATACCCGCCAAATTTATCACTACCGAGACAGGAAATCGTCATCATCACAAGCAAATACACAACCATCCAAGCACCTGCTTTAAAGTGACGGCCAAAGCCCTTCCACTTCGCTTTTGCTTGATAGTAAAAATAGATTGGCAGACCGATGAGAATAATGAACAGCACCTGACCCGTCAGCGGCCATCTCGCCCAGTACAGTGTCAATGATGCAAAGACAAAACCAAGCGGGGCAATGATGCTGAGTCCTTTAATTCGCAGTGGACGATATAAATCTGTGCCCGTCTTTCTCAGCGTCATCACTGTCACAGGTCCTGTCAAATAGGAAATCAGGGTCGCCACAGAAATAATTTCAGCGAGAACCCCCCAGCCTCTAAACAAAAACAGAAAGATAAACGATACACCCAAATTAAAAAACATCGCTGGACGAGGCACACCGTAAATTGGGTGCAGACGGCCAAGTACACTCGGCATGTACTTGTTTTTTTCCATCCCATAAATCATACGAGACGTCGTCGCCGTATACGTAATCCCTGTGCCAGAAGGAGAAACGAACGCATCTGCATATAAAATAAGGACAAGCCAGTTAATCCCTAGCGCAATGGCAAGGTCAGCAAATGGCGAGTTGAAATTCAAATGCCCCCAGCCATTCACAATCATTGATGGATCGACAGCGCCAATAAAAGCGATTTGCAGCAGCACATAAATGACCGTTGCAATCAAAATCGATCCAACAATGGCGATTGGAATCGAACGCCCTGGATTTTTCGCTTCTCCTGCCATATTAATCGGGCTTTGGAAGCCATTAAAAGCAAACACAATCCCCGATGTTGCCACAGCTGTGAGCACACTCGCCCAGCCGTTCGGCGCAATACTTGTTCCAGAAGTAAAATTCTCACTATGAAAACCTACGAATAAGAGCGCACCAATTGTTAATCCTGGAATGACGATTTTAAAAATCGTAATGAATGTATTCGCCTTTGAAAACAACCCAACTGTCCAATAATTGAGCAGAAAATAAATCACCAGCAGCACACTTGCCACCATGAGCCCCTCAGTCGTCAAAACCCCTTTTGTGACCAAATGGCTTGTCCACTTTGCCCACTCCCAAGGCCATGAGCTCATGTATTGAACGGAGGCAACTGCCTCAACAGGAATCACTGAGACAATGGCGATCCAGTTTGCCCAAGCGGCGATAAATCCAATAAAAGAGCCATGTGAATATTGCGTATATTTGACCATTCCGCCTGCCTCTGGAAACATCGACCCGAGTTCACTATAAGACAATGCGATAAATAAAATAACCACCATCCCGATCAACCATGACAAAATAGCAGCAGGGCCGGCGATTTGAGCAGCCCGCCAAGCACCAAAGAGCCATCCTGAACCAATGATTGAGCCAAGACCTACCATCATTAAAGCGAAAGTTCCCATCCTACGATGCAAATGATTCATGTTCATAACACCTTTCGATTAAAATACAGAGCATGTGTCGAGCAAGCGCCTTTCTTTTATAGCAGCTCACCTTTCATTCCATTGGCAAATACTTTCTGATCTGAACTTTTATCTTTGTTCATTTTTTTGCCTGTTATATTATCTCTCAATTCTCCATTTTCTGAAATAGTCGAACATGCTTATTTCAAAAGAAAGCGCTTTTTCAACTGTTCAATCTATTAGACTGATTAACTACCTTTACCCTTATTTTGAAAAAAACAAAACAAAAAAGAAAGAGGAAATGACTTCCTCTTCCCTCTGAACACATATCATCCAAAGAAAAAAGGATAAAAGGGAAACCCTCTTATCCTTGTGAGATTGCTTGTTCTTTTTCAATGACAGCTAGTCTTTCTTGAACTTCTTCTTCAGATAAATTGTGCTGTTTCACATAAAGGTTACGTTCGCTTGTGCGGCATTCATGGCTGCAGCTGCGCATATATTTATGCTCGCTTTCTTCTGTTGCAATCATTTTGCGGTTACATGCAGGGTTCGCACAGTTCACATAACGCTCGCAAGGTTCGCCAGTGAAGAAATCTTTTCCTACCACAACGTGCTCTGTTTGATTGACTGGAACCGTTAGGCGGTTATCAAACACATAACATTGACCATCCCATAGCTTTCCTTGAACTTCTGGGTCTTTTCCGTACGTGACAATTCCACCGTCAAGCTGGGATACATCTTCAAAGCCTTCACGCTTTAACCATCCTGAGAATTTCTCACAGCGTACGCCGCCTGTGCAATACGTCAGAATTTTTTTCCCTTCAAGAATCTCTTTGTTGTCACGAATCCACTCAGGTAATTCACGGAATGTCTCAATGTCAGGGCGCACAGCACCTCTGAAGTGACCGACATCAAACTCATAATCATTACGTGCATCAATCACGACCGTATCAGGTGATTGCATTTGCTCATAAAATTCAACTGGACTGAGATGTTTCCCCGTTAATTCTAGCGGATTCACATCATCTTCAAGACTTAAATTCACCAATTCATTACGGTGGCGGACGTGCATTTTCTTAAACGCATGACCATCCGCTTCGTCAATTTTAATTGGCATTGACGCAAAGCGTGGATCTTCTTTCAATGCTTGCATGTACTTGTCCGTTTGCTCAATGGTACCAGAAACGGTTCCGTTTATGCCTTCAGATGAAACAAGAATACGACCTAACAAACCAAGTTCCTTACAGAATGCTAGATGCTCTGCTGTAAACGTTTCTGGATCCTCAATGGGGACATATTGATAGTAAAGTAATACACGATATTGTTTTTCCATATATATAAACACCTCTTAAATTTAATTAAAACATACCATTGTATATCATACAGGAAATACATACCTTAAGGCAATGTCAGCAGTTCAATTCCATAAAACGGAAGGGTCTATGGTCTCATATTGTTCGATTATTTGACAGAACTTTCTGTAAAATGAGATGATTTAAGAACTATATGATTTTGTAAAGGAGCATAAGTCCATGATCCAGCCAGAAGAGATCGTCAGAAGCGGTCCTAACCAGTTTATTTCTCAAAAGGGGATTTATCATGAAATCGAGTCACTTGTTACTCCCTTTCAGTCACCAGCTATAGTGACAGGATATGACTCATATCAAGCCTTTTCACAGTACACAAAGCTTCCATCCGAGTGGCCTGTTGTTCAGCATAAAGGTTACAGTTCACCAAATGCGATCACACGAATTGCGGAAGAACTCAAGAGTTCAGATGTGATCATCGGGATCGGTGGCGGCACGATTTTAGATACAGCGAAGTCTGTTGCCGACGCTCTCCAAATTGAAGTGATCATGGTGCCGACGATTCCTGGGACATGTGCGGCTTCTACACCGCTCAGCGTCATTTATGATGACAAGGGAAATTTTATGAGGGTCGACTATCATAAGCGGTCCAGCTATCTCACGTTAATTGATCATACTTTTTTGCTTTCATCTCCTCTTTCCTACCTCCAAAGCGGAATTGGGGATACACTGGCAAAATGGTATGAAGCGGAAGCCATTATTCGTAACACAAAAGGCACCTTGCCGCTCATGGTACATGCTGCATTAAAGCAGGCAGTGTACGTTCGTGACATTCTTCTGACTCATAGTGAAGAAGCCGTTAGCAGCTTAAAAACAGGCCAGCTTTCTCAAGCCTTTGCAGATGTAACAGATACGATCATTACGTTAGCCGGAACAGTCGGCGGCTACGGAGGACGTTATGGCAGAATGGCAGGAGCCCATGCCGTTCATAATGGATTAACATTTATTGATGAAACACATCATGTGTTACATGGACAAAAAGTGGCCTATGGCATTCTCGTCCAGCTTGCCGCAGAAAACCGTATGACGGAAGTAGAAGAATTACTTGAGCTCTATCAAACACTCGGATTACCTAGAACGATGCGTGAGCTTGGCATCACAGCTCAGCTAGAGGAAGCAGCACATACAGTGGCAAACCATGCTGCACGTAAAGATGAAACCTTTTGTTTGATTGGAGACTATACGAAAGAGCAAATTGTCGACGCCATTCAAATCATTGAGACCTATCAGCCTCAAAAAACGGTTTGAACATATGGGCAAATAAAAAGCACAGGCATCCCGCCTGTGCTTTCTTTTTATTAAAAATCGAAGTTATCTGGGTCTGGACCCGTGCGCTCATCTTCATTGAGCTGATCAATGACACTCATTTCATGGGCGGACAACTCGAAATCAAATACGTTTGTGTTTTCGATGATTCGGCTCTTCGTCACAGATTTCGGAATGGTGATAATGCCATGCTGCAAGTCCCAGCGAAGAATGACTTGCGCCACTGACTTCTCATGTTTTTTCGCAATATCTTGAAGCACCGGATGGTTAAGAAGTTTTCCGCTGCCTAATGGCGACCATGCTTCTACATGAATGCCTTTTGCCTTGCAGTAGTCACGTAAAGGCTCCTGCGTCAGCTTCGGATGCAGCTCAATTTGATTGACCATTGGTACCACTTCTGCCTCTTCTAATAAATCTTCTAGATGGTGCTGATGGAAGTTACACACGCCAATGGCTTTCACGCGGCCATCCTTATAAAGCTTTTCTAGCGCCTTCCACGTTTCTTTATATTTGCCTTCAACCGGCCAATGGATTAAATAAAGATCCAAAACATCCAATCCAAGTTTGTTCATACTTGTTTCAAAGGCTTCAAGCGTTGACTCATACCCTTGATCACTATTCCAGACTTTTGTCGTAATGAACAGATCATCGCGAGAGATGCCTGATTGCTGAATGGCTTTGCCTACACCTTCTTCATTTTGATAGGCCGCTGCTGTATCTATACTGCGATAGCCCGCTTCAAGTGCGTCTTTGACTGCATTTACAGCCTCATCCCCATCTTTTACTTGCCATACACCAAAGCCAAGCTTCGGCATTTCCACTCCGTTTGCTAATGTGACTGTATCTGTTAATCCACTCATCAAACAAACCTCCGCTTCATTTTTGCTTACCATGCACTATACCCGAATGTGCGAAAGATCATGCATGAAAATAGACCATTCATAGACTGAATGATCTCAGATAGTTGACAAAGGGCTAAAATGAACTTGATTTTAGCCCTTTGTCTTCTTTTCAGCGTGATAGAAAACCTTTGCAGCCCTAGGAAGGACGAGTACTGGCGCGGAGCGAATTTCACATTCGTGAGCACCGGCACGCAGGACTGACAAAGAATGCGAGGGTTTGTCTACACGCTGAAACCATTCATAGACTGAATGATCTTATTTGATGTATTGTCCCATATCGACTTGATTTGCATCAACAATTTGGTATTCACTGATTCGATTTTTTGTTTTAGAACCATCATATGTCTCTAAAAAGCTTTGGTCATAAAAAGTCAGACCATACATTTGCTTTTCGTTCTCGTACACTCTGATCCAATACGATTCTTTTGAGGCTTTTTTAGCCTCGTTTATTTTCTTTAATTGAATACCCGAAAATTTCTTCAGCAACTTTTGAATATCCTCTTTCTTGTCCACCACAACGCGCTCATCATCATGCTCAATTTGAATGGAAGTCACTTTATCTTTATCAATCGAGACCACATCATCAAAAGCATATGTTTTGGCATTAATCATAAAATAAAGACCTATTCCGATGAAAATAACGACTACTAAACCAATGATCCACTTCTTCAACCTAACTCCTCCTTCAATTCACGCCTTCCCTATACAAACAGCGAGGTCCAATCATCCTCCTCAGAGAATACTTGAATCCCATGCTGTTTCAGCAAGGCAGACGTCACACCGTCCCCAGCCTTTGTCTTACCGTTAAATTCTCCCCGATAGATCATCCGGCTTCCGCAAGAAGGGCTGTTCTCTTTTAACACGACGGATGTTGCGCCAAGAGTCTGAACCTGCTTAAGCGTGTCTTGTGCACCTTTTACATACATCTCTGTCACATCTGTTCCATCAACATCAACAACAGCAGCCTGCCCCCGTAAGACATCATGACCATCTCCACCAATAATTTCTGCGGGAGGTCTTGGTGTAGAGAAGCCGCCAAGCAGCTCAGGGCAAACTGTTACCGCCTTTCCTTCCTGCACAAGCTCCTCGATACGTTGATCTAATCGATGGCTGCCATTATAACGGACCTTTAATCCCGCAAGACAAGCGCTGACAACGATCATGTATGTTCCTCATTTCTATGTATTGAACGTTTTTTGCTGACTTTAAAATAAATCCATAAAGGCAAACAGAGTATCGTGTACATCAGAAAGGGCAGAGCACAATACAAAACAGCCGCCCAAATGGACCCTTCAACTCCTATGATCCCAAAAAAATAAACAAATAATAGCAAGCTGACAAACAATCCGACGAACGGCATGATAAATACATATTTTTTGAAATTTTCCATCATCTCTTCCACCAACACGGTTCCCTCCCTCAATCATCATCACGAATAACGTCAATATATGTTAATTTTACCATAAAAAAACCGAAAGCATCTAGTTTATAGAAAGCTTTCGGTCCGTTATTTATATCTTTTCCTTCCAAGCCTTTAAGAAGCGCTCAATAACCTGTAGTTCGTCTTCATTAAATTCATGGAGGAATTCTAAATAGGAGGAGACTGCCTGTTCATGAAGTTCATCATGCAGTGCCGCAAGCTGTGTGCCTTCCTCTGTGAGTGAATAATAGACGGATTTCTTGTCACCTTGCCGGTGGCGATAGTCGACCATACCTTTTTCGATGAGCTTTTTTACAGCCTTCGTAATGGCTGGTTTTGATAGTTTTAGTTGTTGTGAAAGAAATGTATTATTGGATTCATTAGGGTTTGCTTGAATCATAGATAAAATATGAAGCTGTGTAAGTGTCCAATCTTGCTTGAGTGTATCAGTCGTGGTAATCAGTGGATCTGTTGGATCGTTCCGTTTCTTTTCCCTATGCATAATCAAATCTTGAATCGCTTTTAAGACAATCTGCTCGTTTGTTTCCATCTGAACCTCCACTCTTAACTGGTTAATAAAATGGTACTAATAATCAATATAGGAGTCAAAAGAAATGTGGGGATGAGGAAAAGAATGGGTCATCAGACCTGATAAATAAAAGAACTTTTTTACTAGATTGCAAGAGACGACACAATTTCCTTTTCTTTGCTATTATTTATGATAGGTAACCCTCAATTAAGAAAAGAAGGTGAGAGAATGAAAACAGAGCAGCAAATGGCCATTCGCCAGTTAGAAGAAAAAATAAATTTGTTTTCTTCTGTTGTCAACGGATCGTTCCTATCAACAGAAGATTTCGTTCTATCAAACACGCATATATCAACTGACACGTTCAATTTGTTATTACCCATTTCAGCGCACATACAAGATCAACAAAAAGCGGAAGCTGCCATCGAACAAATGCAGCAACAGCAGCTAGCATTCAGCACATGGATCACTCAAAGCCTGCTCCACCCCGATTGGTCGAATACCATGCAGAAATATGGGCTTCAAGAAGTAGAACGCAATACCATCATGATGCTTGAACATACAAACGACATCGATCAAAGGACCTCTCAATCGCTTACGATCAAGGAAGTGACTGACGATCAAACCTTTCTCGATTATCAACATTTATTTATCGAACTTTTCGAAGGATCACCTGAGGCAATCTCTTTAAACAGCTATTTCCAGCGCTTTTCGATTGAACGATTACACCCGAGTACCCGCATGTTCGTTGGATATGAACACAACAAACCGGTCACAACGGGCTTATTGATTGAAACAGCAGACAGCTACGGTATTTATGATGTCATCACAAAGGCAGAACACCGCGGAAGAGGACTTGGCAGTGACATGTTTCATTACCTTCTGACCCAGACAGATAACAAACAAAAGTGTGTGATGTTACAAGCCTCAAATGACGGCAAACATATCTATCAGCGTGCCGGATTTCATCCAATTGGAGAAATGGTTATTTTTGAATAGAAGATGACATTTTTCCTGACGTATCAAGGGCAAAGAAAGGCATCCTGTCTCTTCTTTGCCTCCAACATCTCACCATAAAAATGAATGTACATTCATTCATTCCTTTGGTACATTTAAAAAAAGGAGCTGAAGAACAAATGGTTCGACCAGGCGATCAATTTCAAACAAGCAAAACCTATACGCATGAAGATGTGATCCAATTTGGCGAGATGACAGGTGATCTTGGCAAACATCATACCGAGCTAGATGATCAAGGCAGGCTCATGGTACACGGTTTTCTCACAGCAAGTCTAGCCACGAAGCTTGGCGGTGAGTTTCATTTTATCGGTCAAGAGATGACATGTACCTTCATACGCCCTGTTTATACAGGTGACACCATTACCTGTCAGATGGCCGTCACCAAGGTAGAACCCCTTGAAAAATACCATCGTGTCCACCTTTTTTCCCGTTATATCAATCAGCATGGAGAAGAAGTCATTACTGGTAAAAGCGAAGGTGTGGTTTTCAAAAAATAAAAAGCTGCCTATGATGAGGCAGCTAACTAACACGAAAACGATCTTATTCTCTTCTATTCAGCCTGATGCTGACGATCCATATAAAGCGGCGGTCTCTTTAATGAAATCACTGCACAGCTAAAGGCAATCAGCACAAAAACAGCGCCGAATTTAGCCAAATCAACAGATGAACCGGTCATTGTAAACATGACGCCGCCCACTGCTGATCCAATGGAAATCCCAATTTGCAAAGCGGATGTATTCAGACTCTGCTGAATATCAGACGTCACAGGGTCTGTTTGAATCAAATAGCTCTGCAAAGCAGGTGTCAGTGCCCAGCTAAGAGCACCCCATAGGACAACCATCACCATAAAGAGCATAAACACTCCCGCTGTATAAGGAAGGATAAACATCACAATGGCAAACGCCATGGTCACAAGCAAAATGGCTTTTCCTGATCCTAGTTTGTCACTCAGCCAGCCGCCAAACCCATTCCCGCCAATCGACGCAAGCCCGAAGACCAAATAACAAATACTAATCCAAAACGGAGTCATATGGAGAACTTCCATCAGAAATGGCGTGAAATAAGAATACAGCATATAATGACCAGCAAGCATGAACAAACTAATCAAATGCGCACTGAAAATTTTCGGATGCCCTAAAGAACGAATTTGTTCTTTAAGCGGTGTGACTTTTTCAACAGGCATTTTCTCCAATAGAAAATAAATGAGTACCATGGATATGGCTGACAGAATACTGATTCCTAAAAACATCACTCTCCAGCCAAAGCTCTCTGTAATAAAAATACCGATCGGTACACCGAGAACAAGTGATGAGCTAATCCCAATAAAAATCAGACCTAATGCTTTCGCTCGATGAGCTGGTTCCACCAGCTTGGCGGTAATCGTCAATGATAACACCACAACAAGCGCTGTACTCATGGCAATCAAGACCCTAGAGATCATGACAAGGGCAAAGGTGGAACTAAAATATGTGAATACATTGCCTAATGTAAAGACCAATAATGCGATTAAATAAAGACGCTTTCGTTCAATTTTGGCTGTGACGGTCAGTAGCACCGGTGCTGAAATAGCATACACAATCGCAAATACCGTGATCAGCTGCCCAGCTGTCGCAAGAGACACATTGAGATCCTCTGCTAAACTTGGCAAAATGCCCCCGACCACAAGCTCAACTAATCCAACCGCAAAAGTAGAAACAGCTAATAAATAAACTCTCCAGTTCATGTCTAACATCCCTTCTCTATATCATGGCTTTCACTTTTGATACAGGGTGCAGACAAACAAAAAAACCCTGATTACAAAAAAGGAAAGCGCGCTTTTGTAATCAGGATTTATCGGATCCTGGTAGAAACCCTCAAACCATATTATTGAGGTTATACAAGTCTATTTTTTTCTTCAAATATATTAGCATAGCCTTCCATAACGTGCAAGCTGCAAAAACAGAAAGTGTTTGCCAATGGCTCAGCAACATAAACGACCTCAGAAGGGTATGAAATGAACTTGCGGACCAACTTGCTTTCTCCCCCATTTACAGGTAAACTGATGAAAAATCAACGAACAAGGATCAACGTAGATCTGGAATAGTAGCTTGAATCGATCTTTACCAGAGAGGGAACGGTGCTGAGAAGTTCCTACTGACATCTTCAAGTGAACCTGCCGATTTAGTTCTGTTTCATACAGCGGTTCATACCGTTATCATGATCGAGTGTAAAGCTGTGCTTTAAATTAGGGTGGTACCACCAGGAATGGTCCCTAACTTAAAGCACAGCTTTTTTGTTTTTTAAAAGGAGGAAAAAGACGATGTCAAAGAAACAATTTGTTGAGAAAATTACAAGCATGGAAGACGACTTTGCCCAGTGGTATACAGATGTTGTCACAAAGGCGCGTCTCGTCGATTATTCAAGCGTTAGAGGCAGTATGATCATTCAGCCATACGGTTTTAAAATTTGGGAGAATATTCGCGACGAACTTGATCGTCAAATCAAAGAAACGGGTCACGAGAATGTCTATATGCCGCTCTTTATCCCAGAAAGCCTTCTCCAGCAGGAAAAAGATCATATCGAAGGCTTTGCTCCTGAAGTGGCGTGGGTGACACATGGCGGTGATTCGGAATTACAGGAAAGACTCTGCGTCAGACCAACATCCGAGGTGCTGTTCGCCGAGCATTATAAAAACATCATTCATTCCTATCGTGATTTACCGAAGCTATATAACCAATGGGCCAATGTCGTCCGCTGGGAAAAGACAACACGTCCATTCCTTAGAACCCTTGAATTCCTCTGGCAGGAAGGGCACACTTGTCATGAGACAGAGCAAGAAGCGATTGAAGAAACAGAAAGAATGCTCCATGTCTATGCGTCTATTTGTGAAGAGCTTCTAGCGATCCCTGTCATTAAAGGAAGAAAAACAGAGAAAGAAAAATTCGCTGGCGCCCGCTTCACCTATACGGTTGAAAGCTTGATGCATGACGGAAAAGCCCTGCAAACCGCCACTTCTCACTTCTTCGGCAACGGATTTGCCAAGGCGTTTGGCATTGAATTTTTAAATCGCGAAGGAAAATTAGAGCATGTCCAGCAAACATCATGGGGCTTCACCACAAGAATTATTGGCGCTATGATCATGGTGCATGGCGATGACAGAGGACTAGTCCTGCCGCCAAACATTGCGCCAACCCAAGTACGTGTTGTGCCAATTGCTTCCCATAAAGAAGGTGTCCTCGATCATGCCTATGAATTAAAGGATCGACTCGCACGCATCGCACGCGCTGACATCGATGCAAGTGATAAACAGCCAGGCTGGAAATTCAACGAATGCGAAATGCAGGGCATCCCATTACGCGTAGAAGTAGGACCAAAGGATATGGAAAAAGGCCAGGTGATACTTGCAAGACGAGACACAGGTGAAAAGCAAGCCGTCACGTTAGATGCACTCGAACAAACCATCACGGCCACGCTTGAAGACATTCAGCAGACGATGTACGAAAAAGCAAAAGAACGATTACATGAAAAAACATCAAACGCCCACACAATCGAAGACATCGAGCAGCTTCTTGCCGAAGAAAACAGGTTGATCAAAGCCATGTGGTGCGGCGATGAAGACTGTGAAAACGACATCAAAGAGAGAACAGGGGCGACATCACGCTGTATCCCGTTTGAACAAGAATCCGTTTCTGACACATGTGTCTGCTGCGGGAAACCTGCTTCTGATATGGTGTTCTGGGCAAAAGCCTACTAATCATATTTCAAATTTTTTACAAATAATGCAGGGGTTTGTCTATACACTGAAGCATCTTATACGATGCTTCTTTTTTGTTAAAAAGAGCCAAATATCCATTGACCTCCTTCACACATTCCTCTATAATTCATATTAATATAATCGGTTTTTAAGACTTTAACTGGAGTGGTGATCTATGAAGCGCTGGCTCTCAATTTTTAACGAACGCTGTCCAAAATGTAAAACAGCATTAGATGTCTCGAAGTCCAATGCCTTGCAAGGCAAAGTCGTGAAAACATGCCCCAATCTTCATTATCAAAAAGAGTACCACCCTGCACTTGAAACGTATATCGAGCACGATGACATGAAATAAAAAAGACCAACACATGTAAAAGAGCCCTTGCTCTCAGTTGTTGGTCTTTTTCTTATAATAAATCCAGCCAGATTTTAATTGCTGTAGCTGTAATCATCACGGCAAGTGCCCATTGCAAATAAACGGCATTGATCTTCTGACCAATCTTCGCCCCAATCGGCGCAGCAATCAAACTGGCCGCCATTAAGACAAGCGCAGGCATGAACATGACTTGACCCGTCAGCACTTTCCCAGCCGATGCGCCGATCGCAGAGAGAAACGTAATCGCCAGAGACGAGGCAATCGTCATCCGCACAGGGATTTTGAGAATCGATAGCATCACCGGTACTAAAATAAAGGCACCGCCTGCACCTAATACGCCCGATACACTTCCGATCACAAAAGCAATTCCAGCCGCCAGTCCTTTATGAAAGGTCACTTCTTCATCCGCCTCTGCCCGCTGTCCTTTTTTTGGAACAAGCATTAAAATGACAGCGACAATGGCAAGAAGACCATAGACTACATTGATGCCTTTCTCTGGAAGGAAATGTGATAAATAGCTCCCTAATAAACTCCCTGCCAATATACTGCTCCCCATATATAAAATCAATGGTCGATGTAAAAATCCGCTTTTTCGATACGCCAGCACACCGCCGAGTGTCGAAAATAGTACTTGAATGGCACCAATCCCTGAAACCTCGTGTGCCGATAATGCCATCACTCCGACAAGAGGCGGGATATAAAGCAGCATGGGATAGTTGATCACCGATCCTCCTATTCCGACCATTCCTGATAAGAAGGAACCAATAAATCCGATGATAAATAAAGTAATGAAAAATGCAAAATCCACGCTGGTCTCCTCCTTTGCAAAAGGAAAAGGGGCTCCCTCATAGATACCCCTCTCCCCTTTAGGACCCTTTTCTCACCCAGAACTTCAGCACATGCCCTTCATCTGTCTGTGTGATCAATTCATGTCCGCTTGACTTAGCCCATGCAGCCAAATCAGCTTTGGCCCCTTTATCTGTTGCATGTATTTCTAATACTTGACCTTCTGCCAAGTCGTTCATTTTTTTCTTCGTCCGAATAATTGGCATTGGGCATGCAAGCCCGGTTACGTCTAAAATGTGATCTGATGTCATCTGATCATCCCTCGCTTCTTTATTTTATTGAACATTATCGAATCGCACAACGGTTTGGACCAATTTCCATGTCTCGCTGCGCTTCCTCGTCTGGATGCAGCTTCCCCATATTGGTAGACCGAATGTCTTGATAAGCGTTTGGCTGTGCAGGGAGATCCTGCGTGACCATTTGTCTAAATACGTCTTCATCTTCAATGTTCAGCCCGTGATTTTCTTCAAACAAAGCGCCTAGCTCCTTCCAAACGCTCCCGTTTTCATTAAGCTCATCCACGATCATAAAATGTGCAGGCAGCACAATCAATTCTGCCGAAAGCGCCTTATATCGTGTATAAAGGGTTTCTCTCAAATCACCTACCCAGTCCTCCGCCATACCGGCTAGATCAGGTCTTCCAATCGAATCAATGAACAAAATATCACCTGAAAGGAGGTAACGGCCGTCTACGATAAAAGAGGTTGAACCAATCGTATGGCCCGGTGAATAAAGGGCATGAATATCAATCTCCGTCGCTCCAATCGTCACACGCTGCCCTTCTTCAAGGTGATTGTACGCAAATGTCACCTCTTCGGCGTCTTTTGGCGGCAGCCAGTAGATAGCGCCAGTCTGTTCAGCCAGCTTTTTCCCGCCAGATATATGGTCCGCATGAAGGTGCGTATCAAACACATGCGTCACTGTGACATGATGCTTTTTAGCAAATTGCGTATAAAACTCCGTCATTCTAGCCGCATCAATAATCGCAGTTTCCCCATTCGACATGATCATATAGGACAAGCACCCCTTGCCCATTCGCACAAATTGGTACAACTCTCCACCGCCAGTTAAATCACCGATCTTCACTGGCTCTAAATGCTCACTCCATGCCTTCATGCCGCCTTGCAAATAATGGACCGTTCTGCCTGCCTCTGACAGCATCTCTGCCACCATAATAGAGGAGCCTTCTTTCGCACAAACGACCAGTACATCTAGGTCATCCGGTATGTTCTCCACCATATCCTCTACGCCATCAAGAAGCTCAAAGTAAGGCACATTTAAATATTCAACGGCTTTCCCTTCAATTTTCCAGTCCTGCACATCTGATTCGTTTCGTACATCCAACAAAAAGATCGGCTCTTTGTTGATGATCTTTTTTGTTAACTGTTCTGCTGTCATTGCTTTTACAGTCATCGTTTCATTCAGCTCCTATTTTTCAATCTCTCCTGTCCAGCTGTTCATGCCTGGCACTACATTGATCAATTGATGGAATCCTTTTTCTTTTAACTTTTGTGCGGCTAATTCACTTCTTCTGCCTGAATGACAGATGAGGTAAATGAGCGTCTCTCGGTTCAATTCTTCTGCACGTTGTTCCACCTCACCGAGAGGAATGTGAACAGCTCCTGGAATATGACCCGCTTCGTATTCATCTGGCTCTCGTACATCTAAAATAAACAATGACTGATCTTCTTTTACCTTCTGTTGAAACATGTGCAACGACATTTCCGAAATCATTGACTGCTCCTCCTGTTTCGCTCCGCCTTTACGAATCAAATGATGAAGCACCTGTCCTTCTACTTTTGTTCCTAAAAATTCATGACCGGCGCTTTTTGACCAAGCTGCTAAATCCGCCGTAGACCCTTTGTCAGTTGCTTGCACTTCAAGCACATCTCCTGGCAAGAGCTCATTCATTTGTTTTTTCGTTTTGACAATGGGCATTGGGCATGCCAATCCTTTTGCATCTAGAATTGCTGTTGGTTGCTGCATTGTTTTTCCTCCTTTTATAGGGGTGGGGGTATATTACAAAGCCTATTGATACCTATAATCGCCAAGCATTCATGCCACCCTTGATATTCGTAATGTGGGTAAATCCCTGTTTTTTTAACAATTTAGCCGCCTGCATACTTCTCATCCCGCTTTGGCAGATCACATAAATTTCTTTGTCTTTCTCAAGCTCATGCGCTCGATTCCTTAACTGTGGTAAGGGGATATTTTGAAATCCTTTTATATGATTTGTTTGAAACTCTAAAGGTGATCGCACGTCTATCAGCTGTTGATGCCGACTATGCAATTTAGGTTTCAGATGAGCTGCGTCCATTTGTTTCACACCCCGTACAGGAAGAAAACGGCTCACAATCAAAGCGATCACAATGATGAGCAAAAGCGTTTGAATCATGTATGAACACCTCCCTAGATAAATAAGTTCACATTCCCGATTTCTGCCTCTGCTAAATACGCTGCCACACCTGCATATTGAATGTCTGCTAGTAACTCGTTCTCCTGTAGCCCTAAAAGATCCATCGTCATCGTACATGCCACGAGGTTGATGTCTTGTTCCTTCGCCATATCAATGAGCTGCGGCAGGGTCATGGCATTGTGTTTGTTGATCACATGCTTAATCATCTTCGGTCCCATTCCTGCAAAATTCATCTTTGACAGCCCCATTCGATCAGCGCCGCGCGGCATCATTTTGCCAAACATTTTTTCTAAAAATCCCTTCTTCAGAGGCACCATCTCTTCCTTACGCAAGGCATTCAGCCCCCAAAAGGTATGAAAAATAGTCACCTCGTGATCATAAGCTGCTGCGCCATTTGCAATAATATAAGCGGCCATCGCTTTATCATAATCTCCACTAAATAAAACAATTGTTGTTCGTTTTTTCTGTTCCTCCATTATGATCCTCCTTATCTCAATTACCCGTTGGGGTATACAAAAAGCAAAAAATATATACACATACCGGTAAGGGTATATTATAACAAGTAAAAAAATTCGTCAACCTTCAAAGGCTGAGGAATTTCTTACCGGCTTTTCACCAAGAGCTCAACCGCTTCTTTGACAAGCCCCTCTGTATCCTTGCCCTGCTCAAGACTTTCACGGACACACTGTTCAAGGTTTGTACTCACAATCACACCCATTGCCCGATCAATGGCATTGCGTGATGCAGACAGCTGCGTCACCACCTCGCGGCAATCCTTTCCCTGCTCCATCATCGCAAGAACCCCTTTAATCTGCCCTTCAATCCGGCGAAGACGATTCTTCATCTGCTGATTATACTCCACGTTTAACACTCCTTTCTCTTTTCCCTATGATCAGATAGTATACCCTGATAGGTATTTAGTCAAACATGATGATGGTATTAAAAAGAAGAACTATTGATATAAATATCACAACAGTTCCTCAATTTTAAGTACTTTATTCTTCCAAAGATCGGGTAAATTTAGATTTCAAAATCTACAGGATACTATAGGGTTATAAAATCTCATTCCTTTTCCATATCACTTATTAAATCATACTTAGATAGATAAATTCCCCCACCTATCGAAAAAACAATACAGAGAATAGGAACTATAATTAGTGTCATAATAATTGAGACAACTGGAGGTAAACCAAACATAGGATGCCTAATCAGCATAAATTCATTCCCAAGTAGCATTGGATTATCTGAGAAAATGGAAAGAAATAAAATACAGATACAAATTATGAAACTATAAATTGTTTTAAAAATTAATGTTAAAAAAGCAAAGATAAAAGTAAAAAGAAATGTGCCAGCTATATTTAAGAGAATTGAATAAACAATAATTTGACTATAAGAGAATTGAAAGGACGAATATCTTAAAATACTTTCGCCGTAATCTGTCAAGTTATTTACTGTCCCCCCACTCAATTTCCAAACAAACCAGGTAAGGGACAATATTAATATGTAGAAGATAAATATTGCGGCACAACAAAATAATAGTTTGCTTACCCACATTTTAAATATTGACTTTGTTCTAACTCTAATAAAGGCACTATGGGCAAATAGATCTTCTTTTATAAAAGTATTGACCAATATTGCACCACTTAATTGAAATATAATCCATCCAAAAGGAAATTCAATTGTTTGTTGTTCGACAAGTTCAAAGGGAACACCTGCAAAGGTTTTACCAATAACATCCCAAAATGCAACATTACTTTTAGTTAAACTAATATGCAGAAAATAAAGGTAGTATAGGAAATTAAACAACCCTAGAATAGATATAATGATAAAAGTTTTTGTAGTTCTATGAAACCCAAGAATCATATCTCTTTTAAAAAGTAATAATAAACCAATCATGTAAAAAAGCCCTCTCTTATCAACTAACTAGAACATAGCATAACATAGCATTTTAAATAAAAAAATACAAAAAAAGGTGTATTTTTCTTTATTTTATTGTATAATTCTCACGTACCGGTACAAATTATGGTTTTAGTGGGGAAAATAGTGAAAAAGTTATTTACATTTTTTTTAATTTTAATAATGATATCTTTGATTAGTGCTTGTCAATCAAATAATTTCAATAACACCATAAAAGACAAAGCTCCAGATCCTTCTGTAAGTATAGAAGATTTGGATAATAGCACAAAGGATGATTCTAAAATATTCTATTTTGATACCGAACAAAAGCAAAGTCTTTTTAAAGTTATATTTTGGGAAAAGTTGAAAGAGGATCATTATTATCAAGGTCAGATAAAGAATAATGATGTGGCAATTGAAAATGTTTTCAAAGGAGAGGACATTGAAGTTGGACCACTTCCTAAAAATTATGAATTAGCGATGACCTTTAGTCAAAAAGAACCTCCCCCATCAAAAATCTTGGGAAAATTGAAAGATGATAGAGGAGTTACTCATCAATGGGAACAACCTTATGATAGATCAGATGTAGATCACGATTATTTAATTAATTTACCAACATTCAAAGGTCAGAAAGCAGAAATAGCATTAAGAATGATTTGGCTAAATAAAGATAATAATTGCATAGGTGTCGCAGATAAATACTTAATTGTAAGTAAACAATGAGGTGAAGACAGTTGAAAAACAAAATAATCATTAGCCTAACTTTAATTCTAGGAGTAACCTTTTCTACTATAGGAATTGTGCATGTCTATGCAGGAGAACCAAGTGGCAACTATAAAGATACTAATTATAATTTTAGATTTCTAAAAGGAAATCCATATGATGAGACAACATCTAGAACAAAATTTACTAAATCTTGGTATTATATGAACAGTGAAAAGAATAATACTTCTTATGTAGCCTGGGCCAGATCTAAAGGAAAAGATGTTTCAGATGGCCACTATTATACAATTAAGAAAAATTATAAAGGAGTACAACTCCTATACAATTTGGCAGTTGAAAAAACATTCTTGGGAATAGGATATCCGCCTGTTTCGATAGGTGCTAAGAAGAATGCAGCTGGTCATGCTAATGGCAAATGGAGTCCCGATTACGATCCAAAAAGCCCTTGATTCTATTAGGCTCTTTAAATTCAAAAGAGAACTATGTGACACAGCGACTCAGAATTAACTGAGTCGCTTCTATATTTAGTTTTAAATAAACGAAATGGAGAGAAACATGTTTTATTTGCTTATATTACGATTAATAAAGCGCCCTTCTTTTTACATATCATTAGCCATTGGTGCAATTTTAGCGATTGCTTATTTTTGGACAGAAGAAATGCCACTCAAAGAACATTTAGAACTTACAGGAGGAATTTCTTTTACCCCTTATACAAAATGGATGGGGATCGGTGGAATATCAGATTATCCAGCACTTTACATGTTCTTATTACCAATTTTGGCAACACTCCCATTTTCAGATCTGTACTCAAGAGATCGGTCAACTGGTTTTTTTCGCTTTTTAATTATTAGAGGAAAACAAAAACAATATTTCTTTAGTTTGTTTCTTATAAACTTTTTAGCAGGTATGCTCACAGCTGTCTTTCCCCTATTATTAAATATTTATTTGTCTTTCATGAGACTTCCAAATATAAAACCTGATAGAGCGATTAACAATGAGATGCCTTTAGACTCTGATAATACTTTCTTACCAGATCTATATTATACACATCCCTTTGTTCATATGCTTTTATATGTCATATTGATTGGTATTTTCTCTGGTATGTTCGCAAGTATAGCTTTGGGATTTGGAATGTTTATTAAAAAATCATTTGTTGTTCTAATTACACCTTTTGCAAGTTTATATGTCATAAACATGGTACTTTCAACACTAGGGCATCAGGAAATGATATCAACAAGCTTCTTGCAACAACAGGCTACAGATGGTGTGAGTCTAGCAAGTCTTGTTTTACACTTGTTTATCGGATTTATGTTAAGTTTTTCATTATACATTCTAGGGGTTAAAAAGAATGTTATTCGTTAAAGAACTACATATCGTTTTACTCGACATATGCCGTTATAAAGTGCGATTATTCATCTGGTTTTTTTGTTATTTGCTCTGTATTTTATATTTAGTCAAAGAAAGTATACCGCAACATGGAATAATGGGAATACCACAATCTTTAAATTTATTTTTCTCTTCCTATACATTTATTTTTCCCGTATTACCCCTTTTTCTAATGTTTTTTTCATTTGGAATCGTACCTTTTTTCGACTCTTCTCGTTTTGTTCGTTATCAAAAAAGAGAAAAAGTATTTTTATCGTTATTATTACGTGTCTTTTGGATCTGTCTAATATTCACTCTCATATACCTAATCGGTGGTTTCCTTCTGGGTGGCTTCCTGTCAGGAAGGTGGAACAACGTTTGGCTGTCTACAAAAGGAGCTCCATACTTAATATATGGCGATCAACTACCTTTAGATGAATACTTTTCATCTAATATCATGTTAATTAGATATCTGATTACAAGTTTATTGGTATTCCATCTGATCGGACTATTTGTTGTGGTTTGCTATTTGTTAAGTAAAAATTATATATACAGCTTTATTATCATTTCATCTGCTGTGATTCTTGATAAAATGCTTAATATTTATTTTGGTTTTTCTTTCATTAATGACTCACTGTCATTAGAAATGACATCTTGGCTTATACCAGGTTTATTTTCTAGAATGATTTATTTATTTAGTGGTTTTGGATTACTTTTTACTTTTCTAGCATATAAAATTTTTATCAAACAAGATTTTTTAACTGAATACGGCAATGATCATGAAAAAGAATATTAATCGAGGTGAAACTCATGTCAGAAGAATATATTAAAATTGAGGCATTAAACAAATTTATTAAAAAAAACCAAGTCCTTAAGAATATTAACTTATCATTACAAAAGGGGAATATTTATGGTTTTCGTGGACCTAATGGATCCGGAAAAACAATGTTGTTTCGTGTATTATCCGGATTAGTAAAACCAAGTGATGGAAAAGTAACTGTAGGTGGGAAACAATTACTCAGAGACATCTCATTTCCCGAAAATGTTGGAATATTAATAGAGTATCCTGGTTTTATCCCAGAATATACTGGTTTTGCTAACCTAAAATTACTCTCTATGATTCAGAATAAAATTAACGATAACGAAATTTCTGCTGTGATTTCTCGTGTAGGGCTTGATCCAAATGACAAAAGAAAGTTTAAAAAGTATTCTCTTGGGATGAAACAACGTTTGGGAATAGCTCAAGCAATTATGGAAAAACCGGATTTGCTCATTTTAGACGAACCTACTAATGCTTTAGATGAGAAAGCAGTCGAAATAGTACATCAATTACTCGTAACATTAAAAAATGAAGGTAAAACAATTTTGATCGCTAGCCATGATAAAGAAACTCTTCAAAAGGTTTCAGATACGATTTATGATATTGAATCTGGTGAAATTATAAAAGAAACGATTGTTGATAGGGATAAAGAAAAATGAGAAAAAAAGTAATAGTAATTTCAGTGATGACTATAATTTTTATCTTAATCAGCATGTTCCGCTATCAACAAGTGAATAGTGAATACTCCAACTATAAAGTAACAGAAAAAAACCTTACGACAAATGAAACGTTTGAATTTCTAAAAATAAGTCATACGTTTAAAAAAGCTAAGAAAATTAATACCATTGATGAAATGAGAAATAAAATAACTGAATACAGCATACCATTTACATTAAAAAATAAAACAAACGATAAACTTCCCCTACATCCTGAATTTTATAGAATGATGAGGGGAGAGGAAGAAACCCAGACCATAGACTTTATTAATAATAAAACAGGCAAAAGAGTTAAAGATATTAAGCCTCATCAATATATAAGCGGTACCGTCACCTTTACATTTGCAAATAATGGTGAGGGAAATTTAAAAACGCCTAAACTCCATATGATCGGGAGTGATGGAATATCAGTTGAGAAATTCATTGTGAAAATTGATTACTTCAAGTAGCATATACTATTCAAATCAAAAGAAATACGTCCTTTTGTCCTCTTCTACTTTAAGAGGATTTTTTATATAAAAAGGCGAAGTTTTACTAAAGTTAAAGTACGAAGGAAATTAATATATGAAAGCAGATGAATTCATGCCAAACAATCAAAAATCCACCCCACTCCACTGAAAAATCACCATACCTCCTTCAGCACAGCACACACACAATGCCTTCATCCAAATACAAATAACCAATTGCTACTATACTAGTTGTTTTTTAAAATCTACACAAAGTTAAAGAAGTATTCTTTGAATCAGCCCTATTCTTCTCTCCAAACAACAGCTACCCTTCAATTAAACGTTTCAACTTAAGCTCAGTTTCAGTATCCTCAACTGGAGTATAGACACTGCATCTTAAATCAGTATCCCCATACACTTGTAATGAAGTGAGATTAAACAACATTTTCCCTACCTTAGCATGACGAAATTCAATTAATACTTCAGGTGCATAGCTGATCTCATTTTCATTCCATATTTTACGAAACTCAGGATATGCCTGCTCCATCTCTTCTATAAATTGTTCATACCAGTCGTCCGCCACATACTGTCCATAATACGTTCTAAATATGGCGATATATCCTCTTACAAAATGCTCCCAATTCACGGCTAAACTTTTAAATTCCTTTCTTGCGAATAGTAAGCGGATGATATTTCTTTCTGCCGGGATGATTTGTTCAAAGTCCAAAAATACATTAGCTGCTGCTTGATTCCACCCAACAATCTGACTTCTTCTATCAGATATAATCGTTGGACAATAACGAAGTTCCTGCAGAATTTTCACTAAAGCCGGACTGATTTCCTTCTCATTCTCAATGATATAGGATTGTTTCACACCTTCCTCTAACGCTAAAGCGTACAAATATCTCCTTTCATCGTTATTTAATTGTAATGCACTAGAAATCGCATCTAATACCGAAGTAGATACTTTGATATCTCTGCCTTGCTCTAACCATGTATACCAAGTAAGACTCACACCGGCTAGTTGAGCCACTTCTTCTCTTCTGAGTCCTGGTGTTCTTCGGCGGGTTCCTACTGGTAAACCAACCATTTGAGGCGTAATTTTTGAACGTTGGTTTTTTAGAAATTCTGATAATGCTTGAAGTCTTGTTTCAGGTTTCAATAAGATCACCCTTTAAAATATTATTCATTATACTAGGATAAACAACAACTTGTAATAGGATAACACAATGGCTAAAGTTAATAAAAACAAGGAGGGAATGATCATGAAAAGAGTTGTCATTACTGGAATGGGAGTTATTTCCCCGCTAGGAAATGATATAGATAGCTTTTGGAATCAACTCGTTAAAGGACAATCGGGAATATCTCACATTGATTCTTTTGATACGACTGATTATAAAACAAAAATAGCTGGAATCGTTCGTGATTTCGATGCAGATGAAATATTAGGGAGAAAAGAAGCAAAGCGATTAGATCGTTTTAGTCAGTTTGCCTTAGCAGCCGCCGAACAAGCATTAGAACATTCACAATTACAGTTAGATCAAGTAGATCTTGAACGTTTAGGCGTATATGTTGGTTCAGGAATCGGGGGCATACAATCGCTTGTTGATCAGGTGAATGTATTAGATAAACGAGGTCCATCGAGAGTAAGCCCTAGCCTTGTCCCCATGATGATTTCAAATGCAGCTGCGGCCCAAATCAGCATCAAATTAGGCGCACAAGGGCCATCATTGTCACCGGTCACAGCTTGTTCTATCGGGAACACCTCTATTGGTGAAGCTTTCAATGCGCTCCGAAACGATGAAGCAGATATTATATTTGCCGGTGGAGCAGAAGCTGCCGTCAATCAGATATCTTTGGCTAGCTTTGGAAACGCACATGCACTATCTACTAGAAACCAAGACCCAAGTCGAGCCAGCCGCCCATTCGATACAGATAGAGATGGCTTTGTGATGAGTGAAGGCGCCGGTATCTTAGTATTAGAATCATTAGACAACGCAATTCATAGAGATGCACCGATATTATGTGAAGTAGTGGGATACGGGGCTAGTTCAGATGCACATCATATGGTCGCTTCACACCCAGAAGGTAGGGGTGCCTACTTAGCCATGAAGAAAGCATTGAGAAGTGCAGATATATCAACAAGTGAAATCGATGTTATTAGTGCTCATGCAACAAGTACACAAGTAGGTGATCGTTCAGAAGTTCTAGCCATTAAGAAATTATTTGGTGATCGTTCAGGCGAAATTCCAACAACGGCGAACAAGTCAATGACTGGGCACATGTTTGGTGCTGCTGGCGGAGTAGAAGCGATTGCTTTAGTGGAAAGTTTGAGACGAGGAATGATTCCACCAACTATTAATGTAGAGAAACAAGATCCAGATTGCAATTTAGATGTTGTATTAGAAGCGAGACAGCTTCCATTGAAATATGGGCTATCCAATTCTTTTGGTTTTGGAGGACATAATTCAGCCATCTTGTTAAAACATTACGATTGAAGTAGTGAAAAGAATACAATGAATTGATCAAGGGTTTATAGCCCTTGATTTTTCATGATGGGAATACCTCACAGACAATTGATCACGGACCTCAGCTATCTGATATAATAATTATATTCCTGTTTAGACGGTTTTGAGGATGAAGATAAGGATGAGAGTTTGGATTTAGTTATTAATTTCAAGACTCAACAATTTTGGAAACATTTAAAGTTCAAATCTTCTATTGGAACACAAACAATACATCTTAATTAAGAAATAAATGAGAACGCCCATAACATTTTAAAAGTAAGGAAACTATCTTATTAACCTCCTTACTTTTATATCAATACACTATTATTGAATACTAAATAGCATTAATCCCATTTTTCCATATGTACTTTTAATTCTGGTATACTTAATATCCTTTGTATCTCTGTATCATTTTCCGTATCTATATAACTTTCTTCTTCATGAGAAGATGTAACCAGCCATTCTTCTCCATTTTTGAAGAAGGACAAGTCTTCTGGTAAATTTGGTTGCTCCCAATCATATAAAGAATTTGCGAATTCTTTTAGAATACTCTTCGCATTTTCATCTGTATAATAGTAATAAACTTTTGCTGTATTGTTAAATATCATTGTGCTAGCCCATTCTGATTGTTCTTTCATCTCTTTCAATGAACTTTCAAGTCTTTTTAGGAAGGGATCAAAAGATTTTAAAGATCCCATATCTTTTCTTAAAACTAAATGAAACTCATCACAAATTTCGAAAGCCAAATCAATTAATTTGGAGTACTGCTCACCTTTTGGATTTTGATCAATAACTAACATATTAACACCTTCTCATATACCCATTTTTTAGATTTTTTGAATGTATGTTCTTTTATGCTTCTTAAACTAAAATTATGCAACATAAGTAACTCCTGTAATAGTCACCGCTAGACCTATTGAAATTAAATGTGCTAAAAGTGCTTCTCCACCAAACGAAGAGATTACTAGAATGAATAGTATATATTTATTTCCAACACCATTTTTAACACATATTTTCATAAAAACACAAAGCTATTATAACAGCTTTTTATTAATGATTAAATACACACAAGACGAATATAGTAATAAATTCCATTTATAAGGCGTTAATATAGGTTTTCATAATTAATGAAGCGAATAAAAGAATTGAAAACAAATCTATTGAAAGTTAAAATTTCCACAGCAGTCCCTATAAATCTTTGACCTAATTATAGTTTTTTGATTTTTGCTCAGTTTCAAAATAAAGAACTATCGGTTATTATCCTACGTAACTTTTTTGAAGTAGTACTATCTAAATTCAAATGAAATTCCTTAAGCTCATCACCCTTTACACTCAAAAAGATTTGATAAATAAATATGAAGGGAGGAGATTCCATGTCTACTAACAATAAACCCAACAGATTAATCACTGAAAAATCTCCATACCTTCTCCAACACTCCCATAACCCAGTTAACTGGTATCCATGGGGAAAAGAAGCATTTGATAAAGCAAAAAAAGAAAACAAGCCTTTGCTGGTAAGCATCGGCTATGCCACTTGCCACTGGTGCCACGTCATGGCACACGAAAGCTTTGAAGATCAACAAGTCGCTGACATCCTAAACGAGCATTTCATTTCAATCAAAGTCGATCGTGAGGAGCGTCCGGACATTGACTCGATGTATATGTCCGTTTGTCAGATGATGACTGGACAAGGCGGCTGGCCGCTCAACGTGTTTGTCACGCCTGATCAAAAGCCGTTTTATGCGGGGACTTATTTTCCAAAAAGAAGTGCTTACGGCCGTCCTGGCTTCATTGAAGCACTGACGCAATTGATGGATGCGTATCACAACGACCGAGATCATATTGAATCATTGGCAGAAAAGGCAACAAATAATTTGCGGATCAAGGCAGCAGGGCAGACAGAAAATACGCTCACTCAGGAGTCGATTCACAAAGCCTATTATCAGCTCATGAGCAGCTTTGATACGCTGTATGGCGGCTTCGGTTCTGCGCCTAAATTTCCTGCACCTCATATGCTCACGTTTCTCATGCGTTATTTTGAATGGACAGGGCAAGAAAATGCGTTATATGCTGTCACAAAAACGTTAAACGGTATGGCAAACGGCGGTATTTATGATCATATTGGTTCTGGATTTACTCGGTATTCAACCGATGAAAAATGGCTTGTGCCGCATTTCGAAAAGATGCTGTACGATAACGCCTTGCTGATAGATGCCTACACCGAAGCCTATCAAATCACTCAACACCATGAGTACGAAAAGCTTGTCCAAGACCTCATTCAATTTATTAAACGAGACATGATGAATCGTGACGGCTCTTTTTATTCCGCAATCGATGCCGATTCAGAAGGAAAAGAAGGGCAATATTACGTTTGGACAAAAGAGGAGATCATGACCCATTTAGGTGATGACCTCGGCACTTTATTTTGTGCGGTCTACCACATCACAGAGGAAGGAAATTTTGAAGGACAGAACATCCCTCATACCATTTCCACCTCATTTGATGACATCAAAGCAGCATATTCAATCGACGACAAAACCCTTCATTCCAAACTGCAATCCGCTCGACGCATTTTACTCACTGTAAGACAGCAGCGACCTACACCGCTAATCGATGACAAGGTACTCACCTCGTGGAATGCGCTGATGATCTCCGCACTTGCCAAAGCAGGGAGTGTCTTTCATGAAAAAGAGGCCATCCGCATGGCAAAACAGGCGATGTCTTTTCTCGAAACACACCTCATCCAACAGGGACGCCTCATGGTCCGCTTCAGAGAAGGGGACGTAAAGCATCTAGGCTTTATCGAGGATTATGCGCACATGCTCACAGCGTATATGTCTTTATACGAAGCGACCTTTGACCTAGATTGGCTGACAAAAGCCAGAGCCGTTGCTGAAAATATGTTTGAACTGTTTTGGGATGAGCAAATCGGGGGCTTTTTCTTCTCAGGCTCAGATGCAGAAGCGCTTGTCGTTCGTGAAAAAGAAGTATACGACGGGGCCATGCCGTCTGGTAACAGTACTGGACTCCAACAGCTTCTGAAACTAAGCAGAATGATCGGACGTCAAGACTGGATCGAAACACTAGAGAAGATGTTCAACGCCTTTTACGTCGATGTCTCTTCCTATCCAAGCGGACATACCGCCTTTTTACAAGGACTATTAAGCCAATATGCCGTAAAACGAGAAATCATTATTCTCGGGAAAAAGGGCGATCCGCAAAAAGAACAGCTTCTACAAGCATTGCAAAAACGATTCATGCCATTTGATCTCATTTTAACTGCCGAAACAGGGCAAGAATTAGCAAGGCTCGCACCTTTTGCAAAAGATTACAAAACGATCAACGACAGCACGACGGTCTATATTTGTGAAAACTACAGCTGCCGCCAGCCGATCACCAATCTCGACGAAGCGATGGAACAATTATTCCAAACTTGAGCTGTCATATGATGACTATGAGAAGACAAAATGAGGACAAACAGATAAAAAAAATGTCAATCCGCTAACAATTCGTCTATACGGTTTTATTTTTCCTCTAAAACGGTTAGAATGCGCACTAGATGTTCTCATACCGAAGGGAGAGAAAATAATTGAAAAAAGTATCATATACACTCATTGCTTGTCTGTTATCAGTGGGGCTTGCAGCCTGCTCATCAAACGATGCGAAACAGGATAAGCAAAACGATTCAGCCAAAAGCAAGGAAACAACACAGGCTGACCAAAAAGAGCAGCAAAAGCAAATGGAAGAGATGCAAAAGAAATTAGACGCACAAAAAATTGATGATCAAAAGGTCGTTGCGACCGTCAACAAAGATAAAATCACAGGCAGTGAATACAATAGCGCCTTATCGACCATTCAAGGTCAACTTCAGCAGTCAGGACAAGACCCAACATCTAAAGAAGGCGCAAAAGCTGTCAAGAAGCAAACCATTGATGCGCTAGTAGGTCAAGAGCTCATCCTGCAAGATGCTGAGAAGAAGGGCTATAAAGCCTCTGACAAGCAAGTCGATAAGCAGCTAAAAGAAGAAAAGAAACAATTTAAAGACAATGCTCAATTTGAAGAAGCACTCAAAAAGAGCGGACTGACAATGGATCAGCTGAAAAGTGATATTGCCGACAGCATCAAATACAGCCAATATGTCGACAAAGAAATTAAATCAGCCTCTGTGTCTGAAAAAGACGTCAAAGCGTACTATGACCAATACGCCGATCAAATGAAAAAACAAAAACAAAAAGCACCTGATTTCAAAGACGTCAAATCACAAATCAAGAAGCAGTTAGAATCTCAAGAAAAGCAAAAAGAAGTACAAAAAGAAATTGATCAACTAAAGAAATCTGCAAAAATTGATGTATCGATTTAACCACTATTAAAAATCCGCCATTGTGCGGATTTTTTTCATCACTTCATGAACTGTTTTTCCAAAATAATGACAAAAGCCTCATCATAAACATCTACTCCATCCGATATGATGGGAGTACAAAAGAAAGCGTTATCAATTCTTTTGTCTCTGAAAAAGTACAAGATCAAAGACAGACCTCGTACTTTTGTTTCAGTCATATCTACAAGAGGAGGATGTTTATGTTCAAATGGTTTAAACCCGCTCCGCATATCGACAGGCTCGATGATGCCAAAACAGACGAAACCTATAAACGGCTGCGGCTGCAAGTCTTTTTGGGAATCTTTATCGGATATGCGGGCTACTATTTGCTGCGCAAAAATTTCGCATTTGCCATCCCTTATTTACAGGAAGAGGGGTTCACAAAAAGTGAATTAGGCTTTGTACTAGCGGCCGTTTCAATCGCTTATGGCTTTAGTAAATTCATTATGGGAATGATCTCAGACCGGTGTAACCCAAGATACTTTTTAGCCGCTGGACTCTTTCTATCAGCTCTTATCAATATTCTATTTGTCTCATTTCCATGGGTAACATCCAGTGTATGGATCATGTTTTTATTCATGTTCTTAAACGGCTGGTTTCAAGGAATGGGGTGGCCGCCATGCGGACGAACGATGGCACATTGGTTTTCGGTGAGTGAACGTGGAACGAAAATGTCCATTTGGAACGTCGCTCACAATATCGGCGGGGGGATTCTTGCACCGCTTATCACATTAGGAATTGTTTTGTTTGCGACGTGGAAAAGTATCTTTTTCTTCCCTGCCATCATCGCCATTATCGTCTCCTTCGTCATCATTCTTCTCGTTCGGGACACCCCGCAATCCGCTGGTCTTCCGCCAATCGAAGAATACCGAAATGACTATCCGGCACAACAATATGAAGATCAAGAAAAAGAATTAACCGTAAAAGAGATTTTGTTTAAATATGTACTCAACAATAAATTCCTTTGGTATATCGCCATTGCCAACGTCTTTGTGTACTTTGTCCGTTACGGGGTCGTAGACTGGGCACCTACCTATTTAACAGAAGCAAAAGGATTCTCACCAGAGCATTCACGCTGGTCTTATTTCCTTTATGAATATGCAGGCATCCCTGGTACATTATTGTGCGGGTGGATTAGTGACCGCTTCTTTAGAAGCCGCCGCGCACCTGCTGGCGTCCTCTTTATGATTGGCGTATTAATTGCGGTTCTTGTGTACTGGTTAAACCCTGCTGGCAATCCAATGGTTGATAACATTGCCCTCATCAGCATCGGGTTTTTAATTTACGGACCCGTCATGCTCATTGGACTGCAAGCCATTGATCTCGCTCCGAAAAAAGCCGCTGGCACTGCTGCCGGGTTGACAGGATTCTTTGGATATATTGGTGGCTCTGCTTTTGCTAATGCCATGATGGGCGTCGTCGTCGATCACTATGACTGGACAGGAGGTTTCATTTTACTAGTTGGTTCTTGTATCCTTGCGATTGTGTTCCTCGCCATGACATGGAATACAGGAAAGCGCGTAGAGCAAGCTTAATGAAAATCACATAAAAGATTCATCTCCGCCCAACATGCCCTTTACATCTATTTCTTATGATGGAGGCAGTTACCGTAAAAGGAGGATAAAATATGAAGAAAAGTAGATTACTTGCTTTCGTGTTACTCTCTTTTGCTTTACTGTCTTTTGGTTGGGTGCCGACCACCATGTCGGCACATGAACATCTTTTATCTCCAGATCGCATTTTAACCGTTGCACACCGCGGAGCATCAGGGTATGCCCCAGAGCATACCCTAGCTTCCTACAAGCTCGCCACAAAGATGAATGCAGATTACCTCGAACTCGACCTTCAAATGACAAAGGATGGACACCTCATCGTCATGCACGATGAAACGGTTGACCGGACGACAAACGGAACCGGCTGGGTCAAAGACCTCACACTCGCCGAAATCAAACAGCTCGATGCCGGTGCATGGTTTAACGAAGCCAACCCCGACAAACAAAATGCCCACTTTATTGGACAGCAAGTCCTCACATTAGATGAGGTATTACGCTACTTCGGTAAACGAGAAAATTATTATATTGAAACCAAAAGACCAGACATCTATCCGCAAATGGAAGAAAAACTATTGGCCGTCTTAAAGAAACATCATCTTCTTGGAAAACATACGAGAAAAGGGCAGGTCATCATCCAATCTTTCAGCCAAGAAAGTCTATTAAAATTGCAGAAACTCGCCCCTCGGCTTCCAAAAGTACAGCTTTTAGACAGGGCGCAAATGACATCTATTACAGATGATCAGCTCGACTTCATCAAATCGTATGCAGTGGGGGTCGGACCGAATTTTAGAGCTTTGACACTTGAAAATGTACAGCAGGTCAGAAGCCACGGACTCCTCCTTCACCCATATACAGTAAACAGCGAAGCAGACATGACACGTCTTCTGCAATACGGCGTCACCGGTCTTTTCACCAACTTTCCAGATGTCTTTCAGCGTGTCAAAGCTTCTCTGTAAACGACAAAAGCCTTGCGGGTCCACTCCGCAAGGCTTTTGATTATTCCACCGTTTGATCAGAAGAAGCTGTTTCAATCGGTTTTCGTTTACCAATTCCAAAGATGAAGAAGCTAAGCGCTACAACAATCAAGAAAACAATCCCCACAATAAGAGAAATACGCGTATCCTGATTAATGAGCATAAACACAAGAACCATCAATAAAAAGCCAATCGTAAGATAATTAGAAACTGGTGCTAGCGGCATCTTGAATGGATGCTGATCAAGCGCTGCCCCCTTCGCTTTTCTGAAGCCAATATGACTAATCAAAATGACAAACCAAGGCACCATACCAGGAAGGACACTCGCACTATACACATAAACGAAAATGTTTGGCGGAGAAACGTAATTTAAGACCACCCCAACCGCTAAACCAATCAGCACAGCAAATGTCCCAAAATACGGTACACCATTCTTCGAAATTTTTGTAAAGAAAGCAGGTGCCTGTCCATTCACACCTAATGTATAAAGCATACGTCCTGCACTGAAGATTCCACTATTACAGCCGGACATCGCTGCTGTAATGACAACAAAGTTAATAATACCTGCTGCTGCCGTAATTCCAATTTTCGCAAACGTCGCCACAAATGGACTGCCTAGCGTATTCAGCTGATCCCACGGATACACCGTTACGATGACAAAGATCGCACCGATATAGAAAATCAAAATACGCCAGATGATGCTTTTGATGGCATTTGTCAGCGTCTTTTGCGGATTTTGCGCCTCACCTGCAGTAATCCCAATGAGCTCTACCCCTTGATAGGCAGCAATCACTAGGGACAATGCAAACAAGAAACCGCTAAATCCACCTGTAAAGAATCCGCCGTGCGCCCAAAGGTTAGACAAACCAATCGCTGTTCCACCATTGCCAAACCCAAAGAAAATAATGCCTAAACCTGCAATGATCATTAAAATAATCGTCACAATCTTGATCATCGCAAACCAGAATTCAAACTCACCGAATGACTTAACCGAAATCAAGTTGGCCGCACCTAAAATGATCATGGCGATTAATCCCGGAATCCACGCTGGTAAATCAGGGAACCAATATTTCATATAAGCACCTACGGCGATAATCTCAGACATCCCAACAATGACCCACTGGAACCAGTTACTCCAAGCTGTCATATACCCCGCAAGCGGATGAATATATTGATGCCCAAATGTAGCAAACGATCCCGTACTCGGTTCAAGATACAACATTTCTCCCATCGCACGCATAATAAAAAAGATAAAAATACCACACACTGCGTACGCGAGAAGAACCGATGGACCTGTCCATTGAATGGCTTTAGCTGATCCCATGAATAAGCCAACACCAATTGTGCCGCCAAGCGCAATCATTTGAATATGACGAGCACTTAACCCTCTCTTTAATTCCTTTTGAGCCACTTCTATTCCCCCTCATCAACAAACAACATAAAAAATAAAAAATCAGAATTTTCATTCTGATTCAAAATCTTCAATCTTTCGATGTATATTATCATAATAAATCTACCCTTAAAAAACAATTGTTTTTTTGAGGAAAACACTGTTATTATAATATTCAGATATTTAAATTCCTTAAATTTTGTTATTTGCATATAAAAAGTTAGGAACCTTTTATAACTAAACATATTTTTAAAACACGACCTTCTTCTACTAAATAAAGACCGAACAACGATAATCAAAAAGACATAATCAAATGACTATGCCCTTCAATTATATTCTCATAATATTTCTAAAACACCGTACGCTTAATAAAGACTCTACTGCTTTTTATCTTTTTTTTCTCTAGTAAGAATCTTTATTGTAAATAAGGAGACTAAGCCGATTAATATCAACACGACCTCCATCGTACCGGAAATATGACTAAACTTCAAAAAGGCTATAAGTAGAATAACCATTCCAACACCTATATAAAAGATTAAATTATTATTTTTTTTTGATGAATTCGACATATACTAAATCTCCTTTTTTGTATATTTAAATAAATACAGTTAAAGATTTATATATACAAATAACAGCCGCAATCACAATTATTTGTACATTTGGTTTCTTCTCAACATATCTTAACCACAGACTAACAACAACTAAACCTAGATAAAAGAACGGATTGAAGAAGATATTCGTTGAGAAATTTTCTGCTGTCAAATTATTTGCGTTTGATAACACAATAGTGTCTAACACTTGGTTTACATTTAAAATGAGATTAAATAAACTAGCAATGAAAAAGCTTTTCATCATATTTACTCTAATGTTCATCATGACAGAGCTAATATGAATGAGTAAAGAAACAATCACAACATCTATTAATGACGCTAAAATTAATAGTATAATTGTCATTAAAATCACCGTATTTTCCCCTACATTGATAGATGATTTTTTTAATAAGGGGGCAGAAATAGCATCTGTAATGTAAAGCGATACAATGAAATGAATGAATATAATGACGCTCCAAATGAATAGTAAATTAAGCTTTTCTTTTTTTAACATGTCCATCTCCCTATAAACAAAAGAAGTTCACTATAATAAGAATTCAACCACTGCAGCTAATAACAATAAAGCTGTCCCATAAATAAAGTATCGGATGACTGTATAAATATCTCTCCAAAAATCAAATCTGTGATCAAAAACGAAATATTTCAAAAACAAACTGACTGGATAAATACCGATTTTAAAGAAAAAATAAATTGCAGGAAGTTCAATCACTCCATGCAAAATATGATAAAGAACGTATCCTATATCATGCCCTAACAATAGAGCTCCCTTCATTGTCACTCCAAGCAGATATGCATTTGAAGCGATGAGAAAGGTGGTGAGCAGGCCTGCTGTAACGACACCAACGACAAGAACCATACAGTATAAAAAATTGTTAGTAAAATAAAGGAACACACTATCCTCTACATACATGACATCCGAGGGTGCTTTTTTAGTTATTATAAAACCAATAACACCGAATACTACATGAAGGAGTATAAATGATAGAGTAGAGACTGCTGAAAGTCTAACTTTAATTTTATTTATGAACAATTTCTTCATACTGCTCCTCTAAATAAAAAACCTTATCACATATCCCTCTTAATGTTTCAATTTGATGTGTTGAGAATATAATCGAACATTGTTTGCTCGCAAGTTCTTTAAATTTTTCAATGATCACTTTTTGACTTTTCTCATCAATACCTGTAAGTGGTTCATCTAATAATAAATAATGAATATCTTCATTGATGAGTGCGGCACAAAGCGCCAATTTTTGTTTCATTCCGTGAGAATAATGTTTGATCAATTTATCCTTATTCGGATATAGAGTATAGTCCTTTAAAATACTATGAATCTTTGCAACATCTTTTTTCTTAGAAACAGATTGTATAAATACAAGGTATTCATATCCTGTTAAATATTCATATGATCTAGGTACGTCAGGCACAAACACTACATTTTCCTCGGCCTCTTTCACGATATCACCACTATGTAACTCATAAATACCAGCTAAACATTTTAATAATGTCGATTTACCCGAGCCATTAGAACCAACTACAGCAACAATTTCGCCTGGTATTAACTCTAAATTGATCTTTTCAAAGATCAAACTGTTTCCATAACTAAAAGATGCTTTCTTAATTTGCATTTTTCATTACATCCTTCACCTTGGTATTTCTCAAATACAAGATCGCGACGACGAGAATTGAAATTTGGATCACGATTAACGTCACTATGTACTTTCCTAATTGAAATGGCATCTCCAGACTAAAAATTTCCATGATGAATATAAAGGAAAGCAAAATAGAGATTATGTACAAATAAACATTTTCAAATACGACTGCCTTACTTGAGTTTCCTATTTCATAATCACTTTCTGGATTTATTTTCGGAAAGAGTATGGCACCAATCGTAGCAGCTAGCCCCATGTTGATAAATACAAAAACAATTAAAAGAGCAACGCCAGTAATGAATGAATAAGGAATATGTAAGATGACCATAGTTATGACACTAAAGATTACTGGAATTCCAGATAAAATCAAATAGATATATACTTTCTGAACCAAGATTTCATTTAAAGAAATATTCCATGCAGTATTTGGTGGCAATGCAAAAAATTCAATATCAGGGCTAATCACCTTTTTTAAATAATCTGTTATAAAATTTGAGAAAGCCACAGCGATAAATATGATGGATAACAGAATATAGGAATCATTCCCTTTTAATAATAAACTAACCAATACCGGAACTATCGCTAAGGCACATACTTGTAGGACATATAAATATTTCAAAAACCTGAGTTTATTGTAGTAAGTTCTTTTTATAAGTAAGATATCTTTGTTAAAGAATACTCTCTTTTTAAACCCCACCTTATGCTGAACAACAGTTTCCTTTGCATTTAATTCTTCTTTACCAATTTTTCGAAACACCTTATGATGGTGAAACACCATAGACAAAATAAATAGAACTAAACAGGTAATTAATAGTTCAGTCAAGATGTTGAATAGATCAAATTGAAAATGATTATAGACTTGTATAATCTCCGATTCGAAATAATGGAAAATGGCTAACAGTACGATATACGCAGTAAAACATACTAAAATGAGCTTGACTAACCGTATATTTTGGCCAATACCTTTTTGAAAGTAGCTTCTATAAAAATGATAAGAAGAAAAGTTCATCACTGTTATAATGATGATTATCACTAATAACACAAAATAAATGATGTTTAATTGATTCTCAACCATAAACATAGGCACAAAAAAAATCAAGGAGAATTTAAAGACAGTTTTACCGAAAAAATAAAAATAAATATGCCGATAAATTTTTCTAAATGATTCTGTTCTATCCACAATTACATTTTGATGTAACGTGTAAATCAAATAATTCTTTATAGGGAAATCTCTCGCATCTATAATTGCTAAGATGCAACATAACGTACTTATAAGGGTCATGTCTAATATACGAGCTTTTAAAACAAAAAATAAACCTATGCCTATTGCAGGATAAATGATGAAAAATCTTAAAGATAGAAATAAATATGTAGCATGACCTAACCATTGTGGTAATGATGCTTCATCTATTTTCTTCCTAAGATACATTTTTTCAAATAGTAAAGCTAATCTCATATATATCACCTAATATAGTGTATTGGGGGAGAAGACAAAGCTTAGTAGTTAATAACTGCTTTTCTTCCCTGTGCCTTTGCTATTGCTTTTAAAGCACCGATTGCTCCAGCTAGAGCAAGTCCTACACCTGTGGCTGCGCCAACAATGCCAATAATAGATGCAATTGTTCCGCCTGCCATAATAAGGTCTGCAATTTTTTCAGCTGTACTTAGTTCAATGCCAAGCTTGGCTACTAAAAAGTTCTGATTAATACTCATAAAAGCAACAGAAGTTACAGCGACCGTTGCGATTAATGACATAAAACCTAATCCAAATAATTTTTTACGTGTTGTTAAGCTCATAAGTATTCCCCTTTTCTTTGATTATTTTCTCCCCCTTATTTATATCTTGTCATTTAAATTGTATAATTTCAACATTAAATACAAATTATATTATAATTAGTAAATTAATACTATTACACTAGATCTATCAATTAAAATGGAAATAAGAATAAAGACTGTTCTTGAAATAGGAGACATTGTAAAAAATAAACCTAAAGACCCCGAAATCATTTCATCAAAAAGATTGTCTACACACTATAATTCTAGTATTTACTACTAGGTCCAGCTCACAGTAGCCTTTTATAATACCTAAAAAAGTTGTAACACGGATTAGTTAATTTCAATCAGTTCCATAAGGTAGATCATATCAAAAAAAACTCGTAGAGAATCTTTGTTTCTCTACGAGCTGAGACCGCTCACACGGTCTTCTCAAGCTCAAAATGCAAATTCATCGGCACATCTGGCAAAGCCGAGGCCTCCTCCATATTCGTCGTAGGTGTTTTCTCATCCACTTCCTCAAATCGAAAACCGTCAGCCCAGACTGTTCCATGTCCGCTGAGTAGCACTCCAAAATGAATGGATTCACTGCGCGTAGGAACATCTAATACGATCGCATATTGATTCCATTCCGTAGAATCTGTCACAGGTCGATTCTGCATATTATCAAACTGCACCGTATCACCCTTTCCGTCATCTACCCGCATCCAAATTCCTGCTGAAGATACATTCTCTGTTTTCAAGAAAGCAGAGAGCTTCAATCGCTTGCCTACATACTCTTTTGCTTGAAACCCTTGCATCATCGTCGCAAACTGTCCTTCTTGTACGCCTTCTTTAGATGATAAAACACCTGATTGCTTTCCAGTATGAAATTCTGCTGTATCAACACCCATCTCATACATATGCGGATGTGAACCACTCAAACCCCAGCCAGGTACTGCTTCATGTAATGTCATCGAATCTTCCTCCTTTTTCATTCGCATGTCTCTCATCATGGACCTGTACATTCCGGGAGGTAAGGAATACAGATGCTTAAAAGCACGCGTAAAGGCTTCCTGCGATTGGAATTGTAACGAAAAAGCGATGTCTAAAATCCCCTGATCCGTATACAAAAGAAGCTGTGCAGCCGTAGCTAATCTTCGTTTCCGCACATATTCCCCCATCGACAGCCCGGTTTCTCGTTTAAACACACGCAGCAAATGAAAATGTGAATATCCTACTTTCTCAGGCACCTGTCTCAGCGACAGCTCATCCATCAAATGCGACTCCAAATAAGAAATCACCTCTTGCGTCACCCGACTATACATCATCTCCCTCACCTCTTCTTGATCATAAAACAAATCAGTTCACTCGTTTTGATCAAAATTGCGATGTTTCATCTGTCCAGCTGAGGAGGAAAACCGCTAACGTGAGCGCTCGTTGTTCGATAGAAACTCCCTCACATCATCTGCGATTTCTTTTGATTTCGTATGATGCAAATAATGGCCGCCTTTGAAAGTAACGACTTTTCCGTGGTCTACATGTTTCAGCAGCTCTTCATGCATTGGTTTCCAGTTTGGTGTTTCTTCCTCCGTTTGATCCGCTAGATAGAAAGCAACAGGGAGCTTCTTAGGGAAATGTAGGCGTTGAGCGTTTTTAAAATTGTTTCTAAAGTTTTCTGCCTCACTCGCTTGGCTTTCATCCAAGAAATTTCGGAAAGTCAGCATTTTAATCTGAGCTTTCGTTTGATCATCTACTTTAGGCATCACCAGTTGATCTGGATTCATTTTCACTATCAATCTGTAAAAGCCGGATTGATGAAGCAGCTGTAAGCTGGAGACTGGCAATTCATCCGTTTCCTGTTTAGGAACACTCGTATCAATTCCAACAAAGGCTTGGACTTCTTTTTCATATTGATTCACATATTCTAATCCATAAATGCCAGCAATCGAATGACCCATCAGCGTATATTTTTTAATGTTGAGTTTTTGCAAACATTCATGAATCTCATCCACAATGTTTTGACTTGTCCTTACTTTATCTGTGTCGTCACTTAAACCATAACCAAACGGTTCAATCACAACGACTCTATAATCTGGCGATAACTCCTTGACTAACGGTTCAAAATCCAGCACTGGTGAAGCAGTTCCATAGCCTGGGAGAAGGACAATCGTTTCTTTCCCATCGCCTTGAATGAGCACATTCATCTGCTTCCCATCTACCAAGACCTTTTGCCCATAATATTCTATTTTCCCCTGTTCTCTTTCATTACTAATTAGATTCACAACATAAACACTGGCTACAAATACAACCAAGAAAGTCAGAATGGTACATAGAGCAATCAGCATTATTTTCAGTAATTTTTTCAATATTTTTTCTTCCCTTCATGATGAAGTACCCTAGCTTGCATCCGCAGATGAAAGATTAGTATTTTCTTTCACAATAGATAATGCCAATTGTATTTGCGCAAACACTTGATACATACATAAACGTAATCGCTATATAAAACCATTCCGTTGGAGATGATAATTCATGAACAAAAGCTTGAATGACAGCAACCAATATATAGGCTAATGCCACACCTACAATTGAAAAACTTCCGGCTTTCGCTAAAATAAATTGACCTCGTTCATCCTGTTTATATTCACGGCTTTTCTTAAATTGAAAGACCGTACTTAAGATAGAAAGGATAATCAGAGAATAAAGTATGATTGTTGTCATCATCGCTGTTGTTCCTCCTTGTCGACCTCTTGAAAAACGTCATATAAATCAACTTCAAATGTTCTCGCAATTTGAAATGCTAGTTTTAAAGACAAAGAATATTTACCATTTTCAATCGCTGCCACAGTTTGACGAGTCACACCTAACTTCTCTGCCAAATCCTTTTGTGTCCAGTCTTTTTCTGCCCGTAATACTTTCATTCTATTTTTAATTTCCATTTCAGATTCCTTTCTTAAAGGATGTTTTATTTAACATAATGTTAAAAATAATTAACATTATGTTAAATAACAATAACCTGTTTTCTGCTGGATGTCAATTTCACCGGATACAAAAAAGAATCATCCATTTTGAAAGACCTACCTCAAAATGAATGATTCTCTATAAATGATGTGATCATCTGATTTAAAACACTTTCCTCTGGTAAATCGCAGTAGAAAGTCCCCAAGATAGCAAGTAGATGAGCATAATCAGTACAGTTGACCCCGTATATACAATAGGGATCGATAAATTCATGATAAAATCAGTGATCCCACTGAATTGCTCTGCTAAATAGAGAACAACAGGCGGTCCCATAGCAGATAATACGATAAAGCCAATGATCACTGCCGTTGTGATATAACCAGGCTTTAAGATATAAAACAATGGAAACGTACATGCTGCGAACAATAAAAACAACCCACTGCCAATCGCAATATCTGACAGCGAAAACAGCTTCCCAAACACAAATAATGCAGCACTTGTCAGCACGATCGCAATACTCATATAGAAAATGGCGCCAAGATAACGTGATGCGATAATTTCTTTACGTGTATAGGGCAAGGAATTTAATAGAATATTCGTTTCTGCCTTCTCATCATAAGCATATGTGTTAAATGGAATGAAGACACTAGCGACTAGAAACGTTAATACTGGATGGACATCCATGAAAATAAAAAATAAGATAAACGGAATAAAAATAAGTAACTGCTTCTTTTGCAAAATCACATCACGCTTAATTAAATGAAACATGCGCAACCCCGCCTTTCAAATAAAACATGATATCCTCAAGCGACGCCGGTTCAATCACAACAGCATCCCCAAAAATAAGTTTCACCTCATCAATCCGATCTGTTAATGCTTCAAATCCGGCTGCCGTACGCTGAATATGGATAAACGCCTTTTCTGTGTCTCGATCCAGCAAATCCAGGCTCCCCTTCACCAGCGCATAATTCTCCGCCACCTCATGAATCGACTGTTGAAAGACCAATCTTCCATTTTGTATAAACGCAATATAATCCGCAATCCGGTCTAAATCTGTTGTCATATGTGTCGAGAAAAAGATCGTCCGATTCCCATCAATCATCAATTCTTGTAACGTACTTAGCAGCTCTCTTCTAAATACCGGATCTAAACCAGCAGTTGGTTCATCCATGATAATCAGCTCTGCATGATGCGACAGCGCAATCGCAAGCGATGCCTTCATCTGCATCCCTTTTGAAAATGTTTTAATCGCTTTATGAAGCGGCAAGCCAAACTGTTCAATATATTGATAAAATAGCCTATCATCCCAGCGTTTATAGGCAGGTGCCACAATACGTTTGATGTCTTTTAAATTCAATCCTGGGAAAAAAACGTTAGCATCGTAAACAAAGCCAATTCGTTCCTTAATCTCTTTTTCATGCGTGCGATAATCTAATCCAAAAATTTTAATCTCACCAGAATCTGGTTTTAACAAATTCATGATCATTTTAATCGTGGTCGACTTACCGGCTCCATTTTCTCCAATAAACCCAGTAACAAAGCCCTTTTTGACCTGTAAATCAAGATTCTGCACAGAAAAGTCTTTGAACCGTTTTGATACTCCTTTGAATTCAATCACGTGCTCCACTCATCTCACTCCTCATACAAGAACTTTAATAACTGCTGCAATTCATCAAAAGATAAGCCTAATTCCTTGCCGTTTGTAACAACCGCTCCAAGCTGTTCCTCAATCACCTTCAATTTTTTCTCTCTCATGACCTCTAGGTTTTGCTCGGCAACAAATGATCCCTTACCGACAATCGAATAAATAAATCCTGCCTTCTCTAACTCTTCATATGCACGTTTTGTTGTGATGACGCTGATTTGTAAATCCTTCGCCAGCTTTCGGATAGACGGCAGGGCTGCACCTTCTGCCAGCTCACCCGTTAAGATCAACGATTTGATTTGCGTCGTAATTTGCTCATAGATAGGCTCCTTAGAATGGTTAGAAATCGTAATTTGCATATAAAAACCTCTTTTTTCTGTACTGGTATTCGCAATGAAATATTGTATATACACTATATATACATTATATACACACTGAAAAAATATTCAACTCCTTTTATGAACTTTTTTGAATGCGATCCAACTAAAAAACCGCACAGCTCTTCAGCCATGCGGTTCCTCAACAAATCAATTTATCTCCAATATACCCATTTTCCCATAAGCCATTCTACAGGCCCTCTTCTCCATTTTTTCAAATAGAGATAGCTGATGAAGAGCTGTGCTGTGTAAAGTCCGACAGCAAGCAGCAATCCAAACATTGAGCCCATTTGTCCAAATAAACCAAGTCCGTAAGAATAGAAAATCGTTGTACAAATAATAGATTGAGCCAAATAGTTTGATAAAGACAATCGGCCCAGTCCTGCAAGCAGACGTTTCAATCCTTGTGCAACCTTTGAATAGTAAAAGACAATAAAAGCTTGAATATAACCGATCGTCAGGACATAGGCTCCTAACGTCATCACCATTTCACTCCAAGGGGCATCAATAAACGTCGCACATTTTAAAGCGAGCCCGATCAAAATCATCCAGACCCAGCCTTTACGATACGCCATTCCTCGATCTTCTTCTGTCAGATGACCTTTTTTCCCAATGGCCATGCCAAGCAGTGCAAATGGCCCCACCATGATCGTACCGAATAGAAAACCTAAGATCGGCATCAACGTAATGGTCACGATCGCCATAATAATGGTCACAATCATCATATCGTCTTCAATCGTCACCCGGCTCAATAAAATATCACCGTATGCACCCTTCGCATACACATCCGTTAACAAATCATCATTTCCATAAACAAAGGTCATCAGATATGGTAAAACCACTAATGACAAAGCACCTAACACACCTGACCAAATCAGCATTGTTTTGATCCGGCTGCTCAAAAACATCATCAAGAAAAACGTACATGCTCCATAATATAAGAGAATATCACCATTCCAAATGAATATGTAATGCAGCATCCCAAGCACAATAAGACTAAAGCCGCGGCGAACGACGATGGCATTCGTATTCAGCCCCTTGGCCTTTGTAGATTCAATCAGTTTGATAAAAGAATACCCAAACAAAAAGGAGAAAATCGGATAAAATGACCCCTGGAACAAGATCTCCGTCACATATACCCCAAACTCCTGTCCCCATATGCTCGGATCAAACATCTTCTCAAAATCATAATCATATTGAAAATTAAGCATATTCACTATCAAAATACCTAATAAACTAAAACCACGTAAACTATCAATAAACTCAACCCTAGATCCCTTCAACACGACAGCTCCTCAAACAATATATAACAAATTTAAGATATACCTGTATATTTTACCAAATATTTTTTCGAAATAGTATATATATTTCTAATAAAAAAGTGATCTTTCATCCTATCAGTGAATCCAGCCTATCTTATGATTCAATTTCCCCCTATTTTCACCTCCTCTTGATCATCAAAACGCTCAATCAAGGAAAAAGCCGAGGGTCCCTTACATTTTATCTCTAAATAGGACAATATATCTGCATATTATTTCAATTATTATATAAATTTTACATTTTATTGTTGATATGACCTTCATTGACAATGAATATTTCTTCATATACACTTTGGGTGGATTTAGGAATAACATTCCTAATCTATCAAATTCTAGAGGGGGAATATCATCATGAATGATCAAAATTTATGTGATATCATGAGACACCACGCCACTCACACGCCGCATCATCCAGCTTTAGCGTGCAACCATCAGAATATCACATATGCTGAACTTGAGAAACAAAGTAACCAGTTCGCCAATTACCTTATCAAAATGGGCGTAACGAAAGCTTCTCATATTGGCCTAGCCTTAGAAAGATCACCACAATTGATTATCTCTATTCTCGCTATCACCAAAATAGGAGCCGTATATGTGCCTATAGATATAAATTACCCTAGTGAACGTATTCAATTTATGATTGAAGATGCCGAACTATCGTTTTTACTCACAACATCACATGTCACTCAAAGCCGAACCTCCTTGCCTATTCCAACTATCTACTTAGATAAAGAAAAACATCTCATCCTTACACAATCAATGTCAAACCCGTCTTTTGATGTCAAACCTTCTGATGCCGCTTATATCATGTATACCTCTGGCACAACAGGAAAACCAAAAGGTGTTATCATTACACATAGATGTATCATGCACCTAACGCATAACCCTTCCTTTCTGCCCGTTAATTCTTCTGATACCTTAGCATTATTATCTACCATCTCTTTTGATTCCTCTACATTTGAAATATGGTCCGCTTTATTAAATGGAGCGACACTCGCTATTCCTCCTTCTGGAAAACTGACTCCTGAACTCGTCAGTCAAACCATTAAAGACTATGATGTATCGATTCTTTTTTTAACTACTGGATTGTTCAACTTGATGATCGAGTCACACCTAAACGATGTCAAATCGGTTAAATATATCGTATCTGGTGGAGATGTCATGTCTCCTCAAACCGTTCATCAAGCATTAAAGGAGCTCCCACATACGACCATCATAAATGGCTATGGCCCGACAGAAAATACAATCTTCACAACAACTTTTCAACTGCCAGACACCTGGGATGATCTCGTCAGTATACCAATTGGCAAACCTGTAGCAGGAACCATCATTGACATCACAAATGAACAAGGTGAATCTGTCTCTCAAGGACAAATAGGGGAACTCATCACTTCAGGAGATGGACTAGCATTAGGCTACTGGCGAAGAGAAAACCTAACAAAGGAACGTTTCATCGAACGGAATGGAAGAACCTATTACAAAACAGGGGATCTTGTTCGACAACAACCTGATGGGCTGATTGAATATATTGGTAGAAAGGATGACCAAGTCAAAATTAGAGGCTTTCGTATTGAGCTTAGCGAGATTGAGCATGTGTTGATCCAGCATCCAAGTGTTAAATCCTGTTTGGTGACAGCCACAGAAGTGATACCTGGGGATAAACGCATCATTGCATACATCATTCCGTCCAACAAAAAGACATGGGATCTATATACCATTCAAACTTATGCAAAGAAAACATTCCCTGATTTCATGCGCCCTGCACATTATGTTCTATTAACAAACTTCCCTACGACCACAAATGGAAAAGTCGATCGAAAAGCACTACCAAGACATCATTTCGACAGACCCAACCTGCAAACTAAATATGTCGCACCAACCAATCAAACCGAAGAAGCACTCTGTGAAATATGGACAGACCTATTAAAGGTAGAGCCCATTGGCACAAACGATCACTTCTTCGACTTAGGAGGAAACTCCATCCTTGCCGCCAAAACCTTAATGCGTATGCAGGAAACATTACACGTTGAACTACCTGCCAGCACCCTTTATGAACATCCTACGATTCAACAAGTTCATCTTATGCTACAAAATCAAACACCTGAGCCGAAACAACAGCTCACATCAGAGGAATTTTTAGATGAAGAGATTCAACCAAAGCACCTATTCGATTCTAAATCCTTTAAGCAGAATGCCGTGTTATTAACAGGAGCAACCGGCTTTCTAGGCGCTTATCTCATTAAAGAGCTTGTTCGAATGAATCCCTCCATCCAAATCTATTGTGTGATCAGAGCACGAGACAAACAGCACGCAAGACAGAGAATACAAGTAAATATGGAGAAATATCACCTATGGGACGAACATTATCTGAAACAACTAAAACCGATTGTAGGTTACTTGGACAAGCCTCAACTAGGGCTCTCAACAGAGGAATTTCAACAACTCGCCCAAAACATTGATGCCATCTATCATAATGGAGCAAAAGTCAATTACGTTCAGCCCTATCACATGCACAAGGATACAAATGTCACCGGCACAGAAAATATCATCAAACTCGCCTGCACAGAACAGGTAAAGCCTGTTCATTTCTTATCGACCATTGCCATATTCGGACCTGCCGGGTATCTAGATGGCACGACCGTTCTTTTTGAAGATACATCCATCGATGCTTATCTTTCTATTGTAGAAAAGGACATTGGGTACTCTCAAAGTAAATGGGTGGCAGAAAAAATCATGTGGGAAGCAAAAAAACGTGGCGTGCCGATCACAGTCCTTCGCCCCGGCTTCATCATGGGCGACAGTCAAACAGGCGTTCATAATACCGAGGATTACATGGCGAGACTAATCAAAGGATGCATCCAATTAAAGGCTTACGGTGAGCTACCGAATCAACGAAAAGAATTCGTACCCGTCGACTTTGTTTCAAAAGCCATCACAACCATATGCAAGGATCCAGCCAACTTCGGCAAAGCCTATCACCTCGTTCCACCTCAAGAAGAAAGCATGGAATTAAGTGAATTTTTTCAAAAAATCACAGAAGAAATAGGCTATCCATTAGAAAAGAAAACATATAACGATTGGGTAGAAGCTCTCATTCAAGCAAGCGACCAACACGCAGACAACGCCCTTACGCCATTTCTTCCAATGCTCACTGAAAAGGTAGAACGAGACAAAACAGTCTGGGAACTATACGAAAACATGGCGCACTTTGACTCAACAAATACTCAAACGGTTCTCCAAGCACATGGAATGACCTATCCCCCTATGGAAGATCATTTAATCAAACGCTATTTCAAATACATGGAGGACATTGGATTTTTAAAATTTGATTCAAACACTGCTCTGAGACTATAAAAGCATTCCCTTGTTTTTAAACTCAATACAGGAAGTAATAAAAGGTTGGATGCAGCAACCAACCTTTTATTACTTACCTTTCATCAACTGTACCTTTCTAAATCACCTCGGTAGAAAACTTATGCCTTATGATCTTTTTCTTCTTTAAAAAGCACACGCTTCACATAAAACAAAATCCCCAATCCAAACAAAATCAACGGTAACTCCCAGTCCGCAGAAACCGGCAGCCATTTCAACATCATGAGAATCAGCAAAACAGCTCCCACACCTGCATAAAAGACCACCGTTTTTTTCAATTCTTGGTTTGATTGAAACAAAACGCTCTCCTCCATAACCCTAATTATGATCGTTTTTCTAGTTTTTTTAATATCTTTTCCCAGCCGGTATCTCCCATTTTCCGATCAATTAATTGTCCCTCTTTATCTATGAGGCAAAAACTTGGCAATCCTTGAATTTTATATTTTGTGACAATCTCATAATCTTGATCCAACACAATGGGAGCAATGAGATTCTTTTCCTCCGCATATTTCGAAACAACCTCTATCGATTTTTCTTCTTCCGTATATGGAACATGGACACAGATTAAATGGATACTCAACTGATCCACACTATGTAGAATGTGGTCGGTTAATTCTTCACAATGCGGACAGTTAACTGACCAAAAATAAAGAAGATGAGTATGCTCTTCAGGTAAACACCGCTGATGTGAAGAATGAATCCAAGGAAGGTGCTCAGGCCATTTAAGTATTTGCGTTTCCACTACTCATCCCCCTTTTCTTTTAATTGAAAAGCGATGATTTTTCCTAGTGCCTCTTCTGCGGCAAAAGGGGCCACATTTCCTGATGGATTCTCTTGTTCCTGTTTTAGGCACTCGTACATATTTTTTTCGATTTTTGATGGGTCAATCCAAGAGATACACCACGATGCCCAAAAACAAGTAGGACCCTCATAACGCTTTGCCAAAGACAGAAGAAATGGCAAACTAGGCTGACCAATTCTCATGAGTGAGATCGCAGCCGCCATTCTTGTCTCCTCTTCTTCACTTTCTAACAGTTTGGCAAGAGCTTCTGCTGCGTCCCCTGCATCTGCTCCAAATTCACCAAGAACCGCTGCTGCAATATTCCGCAAAGAACCCTCTTCTTTTAAGGCTTCAACAAGCACTGGCACTGCCTCTTTTCCTGATTTCCTTAACTCCCCCATGGCTTGAACGATCGTTACTTCATTGGTATTGACTAAACGTTGAACCGATTGGGATAGCTTATCTTCTGGTTTCATGACAATCAACTCCTCTTTTTAATGAGTCCCACGGCATCGATAACACATCACATAACATACACATCCAGCAAATACACATGTCATCGTTGTAAACCAGCCATTAGTGAACAGATGAATCCCAATGATGACTGTAGCACTTATGACAGATCCGATGAGCAATGATCGATAATAGATGCCCAAAGAAAGACTCGCTTCTCGTCTCAAAGGTTGCGTAAAGGCAAAGAGCCGTATGGTCAAAAACCAAATATAAACCCCTACCCCATAAATGGCCCAATACAATACATCATGAATCTCTAACAAGATAAGAGAAATCAAGTAGACACCATACAACCAAAAGGTTTGAAACACTTCCAATAGAAGAATCTTTTGATATAAAGCACCCGGAAAAAGATACAGTACTCCCGTTTGCCCGTGTCTTACAATCCCAGCGTAATATGAACTGAGCAGGACAGATACACCAATGACCAGAAAGAATAGAGTCAACCAATCTGAAAAATAAGAACTGACGACATAGTAAGTACCGATCAACAGCATGGTAGATAACAGGTGGAAGGTAGCATACTTTTTGATCATCAATATTTCTAGCCAAAGGAAAGCCCAGATGCCCGTTAATGATGAAAGCCCCCACCACGTCTTGCTTTTCTTTGGACTTATTGGATTTACATGAACCTGTTTCCCCTCAAATTCCTCCCAAAATGCCGCCTCTTTGACTAACGACTCCATCATCTCTATACGATGACTCGACCTGTACATCATCATGAAAGATAAAATCATCACTCCAAGTAATATCAATACAGAAATGAATGAAAACTCCTCTATCATGCGTCCGACTTGATACATCAAAGAAGCAGATATCTCCATCATTGACGACTGTTTCAATATCAATTGATTCATAATAAGCAATGAAAGACAACCAAACATCAGTATAAAACCAATGAAGAGCACTCGCTTATATACTTGAATGGTTCTTGCACAAGATACCGCAATCATCCATGTTTCGATCATACATAACAGCGCTGTTAACAGGAGTGATTTACCAAGTAGAAAAAAGTACTGCTGCGTTAAACAAAGAAGGAGGATATCAGCCATCACAGCAGAAACAATAAGAAGAGCACATCGCCAAAAAATGTGATATACCCATACACTCATCACAACCGTCCATAAGGAAGCACCACTTCCATACAACCACATGATATCGTTCATCTGACTAGGCAATCGATTCGAAAACAAACCAAAGCCAGTATAAAGAACAAATAAAACGACAATGAACCATCCAGCTGTACTCGCATTCCAATCGCCCATACTTGAGACTGCGCTCAGCTGAAAACCAATGGCACCAATCATAAGCAGCAAGATCAGAAAGGGCATTTTCTTTTCTTGATTTTTACTGATCAAGCGCCTTTGGGATTTCATCCATAAAAGGGAAAGCGTGTTATTCACTAGACCACTCCCCTAGAAGTTGAATGACTTCTGCCCGCCACTTCATTTGTTCTTCCTGCCGCTTAGGAACAGCGATACTTTTCATGATGGCACCGTCTCGAATCAATATCACCCTGCTTGCCGTATCTAGCACAAACTCCAGACTATGAGTGGACACAAGAACCGAACCACCTTGAAGACTCTTCTGTATCAGCCAATCTGACAGCCATTGTTTCGAAGGGATGTCTAACCCTACAGTCGGCTCATCTAAAATAAAAAGGGAAGCATCTTGCACAATGGCCCCTGCTAAGACGACACGTTGTTTTTGACCTCTTGAAAGCCTTCCGCACAATTCGTTCATCTTCATTTCGATATGTACTTCTTTCAACGCCTCAAATACCTTTTCTTTGATCTGTTTTAAACCTTTATGATAGCCCCTCGCACGGAATTGAACATGTTCAGCAACCGTTAAATCTGGGTACAAATATGGCTGATCTGGAATAAGAGCTACTTGTTTTTGGACATGGGAATGACCAGGAGGAAATCCCTCTATGAGTATTTCCCCTTGATCAGGTTGATAGAGACCTGTTAAACATCGAATGGTTGTCGTCTTCCCCGCACCATTAGGCCCAAGCAGCGCCACAACCTCCCCTGCTTCAATGGAAAATGAAAGGCCCTCTATCCCATCACCATTGCTATATCGTTTGCTTACATTCTGAACCTCCATGAATGGCATCAAATCTCTCCCTTTTATTAGAGTGATGTATGCTGAGGCTTTTTGGTATGTAGATATCTTTGAAGTTTAAATTGCCATAAGGGCATACAAACGAGCACAAAATTGTGAATAAAATGTGCCGCCAGTACACAAATAAATCCATAATGCATAAAAAGAAAACCAAGAAAACATCCAAAAACAAAAAGATGCGCCCAGCGAATCCATCTTGGATCATACCCAGTGACCTGATGCATAATTGCCCATAAAAAAGATGATATTAAAATGGACAATATCGCATTCCCACTAAACCAAAATATAAGAGAAATCATTAAGAGTCGGTATATTACTTCTTCCCCTATAGAACTTTGCAGACTCATATTAAGCCCTTGTCTTAAAGTAAATCCAGATAAAAACATACTTCTATTTGATAGTTCCGGAGAAATACGTAATTTATTCATTCTCTCTAACAGGTAAAAGACCAGTGATGTGATGCCTAGACTAATTAACCCAGCGCTAAGACCAATAAAAGTTTGTCCAACGATTTCATCTAAAAATTTCATTTCTAATTCATTCGCAAGAGCGCCTCCTGCCAATGAACATATAAATACTACAAATCCTGTCAATAATCCTGCAAACAAAGTAGAGAGTATACCAAGTAATTTAACAGTTTGAACACTCATCCTAGCATCGTAAGCATTTACTATCGTTAACTGTATATCCTCCTTAATTGTCAGAGATTGCACTAGTACAATCATGAAACCCAGCATAAGACTTAATGTGAGGTGAATTTGAACATTCATTAAAACTAAAACTAATATAGCCATGATCATCGCAGCAGCTGATCCTAACATACCTGAGAGACCAAAAGTAGACTCAACTTGTTCATCTCTTATTACTTTATTCATCTGATCCGTTAAAATCTCTGTATCTGTGCCTATATAAGTGATCACACCAGATTGCATTTCAACTGTTACCTTAAGTCGGATATCTTCCTTTTCAGCAAGATACCAATATGTTTTAATTTCACGAAAATCCTCTTCTTTTGAACCAGAACCAGTTGGTTTTGTCTTAGCCCATAACCCCTTTGAAGAACAAGTCAATTGATCTTTTAAACCTTCTAGTGAAATCTGACCGTCTTTTTTAGATAATGAAGTTTGCCTTACATCTGCATAAAAAAAGGTCACTTCCCGTTTAGCGTTTACTCCTATCACGAATGATTGGTTTTGGTGAACAAAACGAACACGCCAAGACTCAACCAATCCCATTTCATGAAGTATATGTCGATTTTTTTTAAGTAAACCTAAATGATGTAACTTATTCACTGTTTCATGATCATACCAATAGACTGAATATACCTCCCAAGCTTCCACGTCTATGCCCACAAACTCTCTAATAAAATCGATACCAACTTTTCTTGCCTCAATTTTATCTAAAAGGTTTGATTCTATTGTTGAAACTCTATACTTCGCAAACAGGAAGAGCCCTATCACTCCAAGACCTGACCACAAAATAAAAGTCATACTATTCATGAGCGATGCCTGCTCTCATTTCATTTTCAAAGGGGAGATCTGGCTCAGATAGTTCAACTTTCCCTATACATTTACAGTTTTTCGCTTCACATTTCAATTTCAATAGACGTGTTGGTGAACCAATATCAGAAAAAGAATCCGTTAGAATGTGACCTAAAGGAATATCCTCTAATTGACAAGGTGTCACATAACCGTCTGCCCTTATATACCAAGCCAAATAACCCGGTGTACAAAAATCAGTTGTAAAAGAACTCTCTTCATGCTCCCAATCAATTATATTCAAATGGTGTCCCCACTTAGAACGTGCCTGCTGTAACTGGCTTTGAACACGCTGCTCAAACGAAGTTTCTAGCGCTTTAAAATTCTTTGTAGCACGTCCTACGGATAATGTCTTACCAGCACGGAAAATGGAGGCATTTGCTTTTGCACAATGATCAACAACCTCTGCTACTTGATCAGCGTTCATTTCATTGATGGTCATTGCAACAATTACAGGAACATTCACTTCTGTTAACCGCTGGATGGTTTCCATACTTTCCTGAAAAGCACCTTTCCTTCCCCTTAAGGAATTGTGAGTGTCGCTCGTACCGTCAATACTAATTTGTACAGATACATTTCCTAGATGACTGAGTAATTCCACTTCTTCTTGTCTCCAGTTTAAGCCATTGCTAAAAACGTTTACGTTCGTAAATAATGAACTCGCAACCATCACAATTTCTTTGAAACCTTTTATGAGTTTGGCTTCGCCCCCTGTTAAAGTGACATCAGCCACACCTTGCGCAGCTAGTTTTTGCATCACATTAATCCACTGGGAACATGTTAATTCTTCAGGATAGGGCTTACCGGAACTAGCATAACAAAAGGAACAACCTAAGTTACAAGCGTTTGTTAATTGGAGAGTACAGCTAATTGGCAAATAGGACTGTAAAGATCCTGTAAATTGAATAGGTTGATTCAATAACCCTTGTGTCCAAGCTTCTGTAAAAGGATGGGCACTCAATTCTTCACGCAACTGATCAGCTGTTAGCTCTTCCTTTTTAACGATTTCCCAGATACGAGCAGTTTTGCTCACGTCTTTATTCTTAGATAATAAAAATGCAAGCTGAGCCCCTCTTCCACTCAATCTAAAATAATACATTGATTTTCTATCTATCATGACTGCGCCATGAGGCTGCAAATGAATCGCTAGTTCAGGTAAATCATATTCTGCTAGTTGATTACTTGACATAAATAGACACCCCTTTTATAGAATAAGGAGCTAGCAATATATGCTTAACTCCCTATGTTATTCATTAAATAGCTCTCATTGCAGGATGTGGCAGTGCACAAACTCGTGTCATTGCAATACTTTTTGAGGCCCAGCACCCCATACATCCAGCCGCCTTAACAATTGAAGTACCACCTGGACGCTTAAGGCTTTTTTTACTCACAGATTCCCACTCTTTTTGGTTTCTTGTCATAAGTAAAACCTCCTCTTAAAATTTGCATAGTGTCAATAGACCCAATCTCCATGCACCCTGATATTACCATATGAAAAATGTCGAAGTAAGGGGAATTGTGTAAAATATTCTAAAAATATACTTAAAAGGTTTTTATATCAATAAATTAGAGAGAACTAAATATAAAAAAGATTGGATATGAAAACCCAATCTTTTAGCCCATACTTCCCTTATGCAAAAATTTTTCATTATCTATCTCATCAAGATAATCATTAAATCAAGTCCATATCCCGACAAGCCCATGCATCCACCTCGACCTTTAAAGCAGGTGAAGCCAAAGCCACCACATAAATCATCGTCATACAAGGCAGGTGATCCCCTAAAAACTGACCCATGATTCGTTTTCTACTCTCGGCATCAAACTCCCCTACTAAATAGAACACAAGCTTCGTTATATCTTCCACTTTCATATCTGCCGCTTCTACATTGCGTTTTACATTCTCTAACGCTAGCTCGAGCTGTTCCATCGGGCTCGCTGGGATGGTCCCATCGACTTCCATCCCCACTTGCCCTGATAAGGTTAACCACCGCTGCGGCCCTGTTGTCTCTATTTGATGGATGTACGGTGCAACTGGCGCATGAATGGTCTCAGGATTACGTGATGTTTTCATTGATCAAACCCCTTTTCTGAAAATACAATCAATTTCCACCTATCATACCAAACTTTCTTCCCATCCTATCTGCATATGCTCCGAACGAAGCCAAAAAAAAGACCTTTCTTCAAAAGAAAGACCTCTCTAAAATGATGACCCGCTCCGATGCTCAATTTGATGAATCCAATTCAAATCAGCCTCTAAATGAAGCAGCGTGCCAGAAATCAATAAGTACCGACTCTCATCACCTTGCACAAGACATTCCGTTTTTAGCTTCGTGAGTTCCATCACATCTTTCATGATGACGGCTTTCTGCTGCTGAAGCATTTCTTTTTCTTGATGAAATCTGATTTTCCGTGCACAGCCCCATTTAAAGTGAAAATCATCCTTTGCAGCATGATATGGAACAGGTGCCAACAGCCATGATTCCAGCTCTTGTCTGCCTTCTTCCGTCACGTCGTACAACTTTCGATCTTGGTCATCTATTCCCACTGCTGTCACCAATTGATCACGAATTAACCGATCAAGCGTCGTGTAGATTTGACCCGGGTTGATTTTTCCTTTTATTCCGAGCAATGACTCCAGCTCTAGCTTTAATTCATATCCATGATGTTGCTGCTGACAGAGCGATGTTAAAATTCCGTATTTCACTGACATATGATTTAACCTTCTTTGAGAAATGATATCATCTCTATTTTACTCGCTGTCGCACTAGAAATCCACGAAGCCGCTAAACTAAGTGCAATTCCTGCGATCACTGCCAGCAGTAGATGCACAGGCGGCAATTGGAATGAAACAAATCCACCCAGCCAATCAGATTGGCTTGAGACATATAGAAGAATCACACCAAATAAAATGCCGCCAATCACACCTGATAACCCAATGAGCACACCTTCTCCGACGATCATTTTTCTCACCTGCTGCTTTGTCAGCCCAAGCGCCCGTATGGTGCCAATCTCAGATGTACGTTCAAGCGTATTCATCAGCAGTGTATTGGCTGTTCCAATGCTCGCGAGCCCAATAATGAAAATGAGCATCATAGAAATTAACTCGTTCATACCAGTTAAAGCCGATGTCGTTGATTCAATCTCATCCTCTACTGTTTTCACCTTTGAAAGCCGCTGCCCAAAGTCTTCCCATAGCTGATCTCGTAAAGACTCACCGGCACCTTTGTCTTTTAACGTAAGCAGGATATCAAGGGGCTGCGTCCACCCTAAATCCTCTTGTAAAAATGTCTGATCGACAAATGCCACATAACCCGAATGATGAGAAGTCTTGACCACATCAATGACTTGTAACTGCTGCCGGCCAGAAGGTGCATTGAGATACACACTCTCTCCAATACGCCCACCCCATTCATCAAACGCACGCTCTCCTAACACGATAGAAGGCGTTTCTGATAATCGTTGATACAAATCGCCTTTATTGTCACCTTCTATAAAAGAAGGTCCTTTCTCATCCACACCGATGATAGAAAATTGTCTTTTCTCTCCATGGGCCGTTTCCCATGTCAAAGGAGCCGCTTCCATCATCGGTTCCACCCGCTCAACAGACTCATAGGATGACAGCTTTTCTTGATCCGCTTTCGTCCATGGCGCTTCAGAGGTAACCCTGAGATCACCGCCGTACGTTTGACGGATCTCTTTTTCATAGCCATCTGGAGCCGATTCAATGACCGCACTTAAAAGCAAGATCACAGCAATCCCAACAGCTAGAATCGCCGCCGTATTGGCATTTCGATTCAGTTGCTGCGTGACATGCTGCGAGGATAGATGGCCCGGGTAACCAAAGACAAACTTCAAAAGAGGCGCCAACAACCGGTTCAAAAAGAGCAGAAAAAATGGGAATAACAGAACCATGCTGGCTAAAATGCCAAGATAAGCAGCCGGATGATCCACCCATACAAATGAAAGCAAGCCTATCCCTATCACCGCTCTAATGACCGATTGTTTTTTCAGTGTAGAAGTTTGGGTAGTGGATTTTAAAGTCAGTAGCACAGACGTTTTCCCTGCATGATAGATCGGAAATAACGAAAACAGCACAGGGAACACAATACCAATGATCACTGAAATTACAACAGGCACTTGCCAATCTAACGAATACACCATATCAAAAGCGAACACACCAAGCAGTGTTTGCATGAACACATCTCCAAGCCAAACACCAATCGGCACCCCAATGGCTGTTCCAATACATGCCAAGATCAAAACCTCAATCAACATCAGCTTAGAAACAGAGCCCTGCGTATAACCAAAGCTCTTCATAATCGCAAATTCCTTTTTCCGTTCCATCACACTCGTATAAATCATATTAAACACGATAAAACCGCTCATAAACATCGACAGCCCTGCGATGAGGTAAAAGAACGTGTACAACCCGCCAATGTCATTACTTTGCCGGTCATCCGCCACCACAGGCTGGACAAAAACATCGGCATCCTTGAACTCTTTCTGTAAAGATTGAAAGAGCTGTTCCCCGCCTTCATTTGTCTGAAATCTCATATAAGAAAGCTGATCATCCATTCCCGTCCAGTCTCTCAATATATCAAGCGGCGCCATCACACGAAAGCTCGATGATTCTGCACTCTTCCAGTCACTCGGACTTGAAAGCAGCTGTGTATATTCCACAATGGCAGATACCTTCGCTTCGCCCAAATCAGAAAAACGAATGGTATCTCCCACTTTTTTATTCAGCAGCTTCGCCACAACATCTGGTATGACCAACCCCTGATTATCCAAACGCCCTTCAATCACAGGCAGCTTCAGTAAAGAGCTCGTTTGATCTTGTACTCCGGTAATTCGCACCGCCCGTTGGTTAAGAGAGTGATCACCTTCTACATCAAAAAACGTCTGTTTATCCAGCGCTAATAATGATCCTGTCACATCAGGATGCTTTAAAATGGAGGAGATCTGTTCCTCATCATACGTATGATCATCACTCAACACCCAATAATCTGCATCAGCGACATACATTTGCTCATAATAATGAAACACATCATTTGTCGTTCGATCGGCAATGAGCATCGACGTGACAAAAGCAATTCCCACCATGATGCCTAAGACAGAAATGGCGAACCGCTTTTTATGCTGAATCATGTTACGCCATGAAATTCGCCACATACTGAGCATAATCATCATCCTTTCTAGAGATCACTTGATCAATAACACCGTCTTTAAAAAGGATGATTCGATCCGCAAATCCTGCTGCGAAAATATCATGCGTCACCATGATAATCGTCTGCTTGCTTTCTCGATTGAACTTGCACATTAACGCCAAAATATCCTCCGCTCTATGCCGGTCCAAGTTCCCCGTCGGCTCATCTGCTAACAACACTGACGGCTGATTGACTAGAGCTCTTGCAATCGCTACACGCTGCTGCTGCCCGCCGCTCAGCAAACTAGCCCGTTTCCGCCCAAGTCCATTCAAGCCAACAGCCTCTAACAGTTCTACAACCGTCTGTTGATTCTCCTTTGTTAAACGTCCATCTGCATGCAGCGGAAACGCCACATTTTCTTCGACAGTTAATGTAGGCAGCAGCTGATAATTTTGAAACACAAACCCAATCTGTTTTCGGCGAAAAATCGTTCTCTCTTTCTCATTCATCTCACTCAACTGATGCTCATCTATCAAAATCTCTCCATCAGTAGGCAGATCAAGCCCGCCTAACAGCTGAAGTAATGTACTTTTTCCAGAACCACTCGGTCCCATCACCGCTACAAACTCCCCTTCTTCTACCGTCAAATCAACGCCCCTCAACACCTCAGTCCGCTCCTGGCCTTGAAAGAATTCCTTCTTCACATGCTTGATCTGAATCATCTGCAAACTCCTCCCATTCCTTTACGGAGTAATTATATACTAAGTATATATTATTTCAACATTTAAATCATGATAATATGTATTTATGTCTTATTTTTTACTTACTAAATACATAAAAAACCCTTTAGATTTTCATATCCAAAGGGTACACCGTGCTATAATTCTTGTTTTCTAAAAAGAAACCATCCGATGAGAAAAAAGAAACCAATCAATACCGATACACCTAGAAAGCTAGTAAGTGCCTGATCTGAATAAGTCCCTCTATGAATCATCTCCTCAGCCGCACTTGTGACGCCTTTAGGTGCAAACTCCCCTAATGTATCCTCATAAAACGAAGGAACGGTAAACAGGATGAGGTTGATCAAAAGGGAAACGCCGCCCGCAGTCACTGAACGCTTAAAGAACGCCGATGCACAAATGGTCGATACTACAATGAGCAGTAGGTTCGGATAATACAAAAGCGTTCCTTTTAACACATCGCCCCAATCCACATGCCCAAATTGGATGTCCACATAATAAACGGAAGCAAGCACCGCCACTATCAAACTAAACAACGTTAAACAGGCATAGGCACATATTTTTGAGACATAATAACTCATTCGACTGATCGGTTTCACCATAATCATCGCCGTCACCCCAGAGGCACGCTCTCCAGCAATCGTCCCCATCACAATCATAATCAGGATAAACACGCCGAGTGAATCAAATTTACTCAATGCACTAGCTAAAGCCTCTCCAGCGCTAGGCTCTGGTATATAAAATGTAGACCCTTCAGGTAAATTCGCTGATTTCGACAAAAGATCTGGTAGCATTTTGAGCGTAATAGGCTGCGTAATCATTAAAATCGTAAAAATGACCGGCACAAATAAGATTTTATAACTAGTGAATAACTCCCTAAATTCCTTTTTCAACATCATCATGCCGTCACAACCTTCATGAAAATATCTTCAAGCGTCAGCTTAGATAGTTGATATTGGAGAAGAACACCACCAGTTGCAGTGATGAGACCCGGCAGCTCCTTCAATGCCGTTTGTTGATTGTTGACTCGCACCTGATAAGTGCCTCCTGTCTCCATGCATTCCTCCACCCAATCCCGCTCCTTTAACAAAGCCATTAGTTTCGTATTCTGTTGTTCTAACTGAAATTCAATCACGGGCTGGATATAGTCTTCTTTGAGCTGTTTCATCGAAGAGGACATCTCAATTTTGCCGCTGTTGATCATGATAATATGATCGGCCACCCTTTCAATGTCATCTAAAATATGGGTCGACATAAAGATCAGCATCTCATGCTTTAGACGCTCAATCAAAGTCAGGACGTCTTTTCTCCCCATAGGATCAAGTGCCGACACAGGTTCATCTAGAATAAGAACCTTCGGGCTGTTGATGAGTGCCTGCGCAATAGCAAGCCTCTGCTTCATGCCTCCACTATAGCTACCAATGGCACGATCCTTCGCCTCATACACACGGCAAAGCTTCAACAGCTCCTCTGTTTTGGAACGAATGATGTTTTTCTCTAAATGAAATAATCCGCCAACCCAATGCATCCATTCCTGCCCCGTCATATCCTGATAAAATGCAGGATGCTGCGGACAGTACCCAATCACCTGACTGATTTGATCCATGTCCTTTGTGACATCAAAACCTGCCACCTTCACAACGCCAGACGTAGGACGAGCAAGCCCCGTCAAAATCCGGATCGTCGTTGTCTTCCCCGCTCCATTGGCTCCTAAAAAGCCAGCACATCCAACCTCCCCAACAGAAAACGAGACATCTTTTAACACTTCATGCCGTCCATACGATTTCGTCAGGCCTTGACACTCCAACATATTCAAGCGAATCCCCCCTACTAAGATTGTTTACGACCAAAAATGAAATACGCAATAGGACCGGCACTCGCCACAAACACAATCACCAAAGCCCAAACCCACTTCACCTCTCCCCTGATTCTCGACGGATCTCTTTTCAACAAATCAAACAAACCAATCACCATTAAAATCGCTTGCAGCAAAATAAGAGGTAAAATCATCTTCATATCCATACACGCCACTCCCTTTTCAAACGTCAATTTGTTTTGATATTACTTCTTTTGACGACATGAAGAGAGAATTCGTTCAAATGGATTTTATTTTTATTGGTCGAATGGTCTATAAATATAAAAAAGCCCAGTGAAGTTTATTCACTGGGCTCGCTTGTGATGTTCATGACGAATCTCGCAAAATCTTTTCCATTTTCTTTCCCTTCGCTAACTCATCAATCAGCTTATCTAGATACCGAATATTTTTCATGGTTTCTTCCTCAATGTCCTCTACCCGTACACCACAGATGACTCCTTTGATTAAACTTCGGGAAGGATGAAGCTCAGGAGCCTCAGCAAAAAAGGCTTCAACGTCTATCTGCTTGTCCAACTGTTGCTGTAACTCTGCTGGACTGTACCCCGTCAACCAACAAATAATCGTATCAACCTCAGCCTTCGTTCGTCCTTTTCTCTCTGCCTTTGCGATGTAGAGAGGATAGACCTTTGCAAAGCTCATTGTGTAAATTTTATGTTTGGTCATGTGTCTGCTCTCTTTCTTCGTTAAATATTTAAACTGTCACGCTTTCTCAAGGGGACGCTCTCTCATTATGCACTTAGTATAATGTGTTAAAAATATAACTTATAAACGATGATATATGCCTTTATTATTTCTTTCATCTTTTTTGAAAGCTCTATATTTAAGAAATTGAACAATACAAAATCCAAGGAATACACCTATTGGTCCTCCACTTGAGACAGGACCACCAATTAAACAATAAGAAATGATAAACAATGCAATATAACCAATGAAGAAAAAAACAATTCCCCATTTTTCTTTTTTTACGTATCGAATAAAAATAATATTTCCCCCTAAGAATATTTATCATAATAGCAACATGGAAATAGTATCTATCAATCAAAGTTCAGCTTAAATCTTTCAACTGCTAGTTCTATTGACACAAAAATACCCCTTTAGACAATTATATCTAAAAGGGGTATCAAAAAACCGATTTTATTTAAAACCTACTCCACCGTCACACTCTTCGCAAGGTTACGTGGTTTATCCACATCACACCCGCGGTGAAGGGCTGCGTAGTAAGCGATTAGCTGTAATGGAACAACAGATGCAAGTGGTGCAAGTGCTGGGTGTACAGCTGGAAGGACGAAACGATCGCCTTCGTCTTCTAGGCCTTTTAGTGAGATGACACATGGGTTTGCGCCGCGTGCAACGACTTCTTTGACGTTACCGCGAATGCTGAGGTTCACATGCTCTTGCGTGGCAAGGGCAATGACCGGTGTGCCTTCTTCAATTAAAGCAATCGTGCCGTGTTTGAGTTCTCCGCCAGCAAATCCTTCTGCTTGGATGTAAGAGATCTCTTTTAATTTTAGTGAACCTTCAAGGCACACATAGTAGTCAAGTCCTCTTCCGATAAAGAATGCGTTACGTGTCACTGTGAAGAAATCACGAGCGATTTGTTCCATTTCATCCTTTTGATCGACAAGGGCTTCCATTGCGTTTGCTACAATCCCAAGCTCTTTCACAAGATCAAAGTCAAGAGATTGACCATTTAATTCAGCTGCAACAGATGCAAGGATCGCAAGAACAGCGATTTGTGCTGTGTAGGCTTTTGTTGAAGCCACTGCGATTTCTGGTCCTGCATGAAGAAGCAATGTGAAGTCTGCTTCACGAGAAAGCGTAGATCCTGGTACGTTTGTGATCGTTAATGCTTTATGACCAAGTTCTTTGACTTGAACAAGTACAGCACGGCTGTCCGCAGTCTCCCCAGATTGAGAAAGGAAGATGAACAACGGTTTTTTCGATAGAAGCGGCATGTTGTAAGAGAATTCACTTGCTACATGGACTTCTACAGGTACTTTCGCCCAGTCTTCAATGTATTGTTTACCAACAAGTCCAGCATGGTAGCTCGTTCCGCAAGCCACAATATAGATGCGGTCTGCTTCTGCTACTGCGCTTGCGATATCGCCAGCGACTGACAACTTGCCGTTTTCGTCTTGATATTCTTGGATGATTTTGCGCATAACAAGCGGCTGTTCATCCGTTTCTTTTAACATGTAGTGAGGATATGTGCCTTTCTCAATGTCGCTTGCATCCAGCTCAGCGATATAAGAAGGACGTGTCATAATATCACCGTCAAGGTTTTTAATAATAACCTCGTCTTTAGTAACAATGACCATTTCTTTATCCATTAATTCCGCATATTCGTTTGTTACTTGAAGCATCGCCATTGCGTCAGAAGCCACAACGTTGAAATCTTCGCCGAAACCAACCAATAATGGGCTTTTGTTTTTCGCCACATAGATTGTTTCTTTGTTTTCGTTATCGAAAAGGGCAATTGCGTAAGAGCCTTTTAGTTGAAGAAGCGTTTGACGGAAAGCTTCCTCTGTATCAAGACCTCTGTTCACAAATTGTTCGATGACTTGAACAACAACCTCTGTATCTGTGTCGCTTTTTAGTGTGACGTCTTGTAAATATTCGCGTGTCAATTGTACATAGTTCTCGATGACACCGTTATGAACAAGCGTAAAACGGCCAGAAGCACTTTGATGCGGATGCGCATTTAGATGGCTTGGTACACCGTGTGTTGCCCAGCGTGTATGTCCAATTCCTGCTGAAGATGCCACGTTTGCATCAACGACTTCACGAAGCTCAGCGATACGTCCTTTTTCTTTGAACACATGCACGCCATCTTCGTTTGCCACAGCGATACCTGCTGAGTCATACCCACGGTACTCAAGCTTCTCTAAACCTTTTAATAAGATTTCCTTCGCATCATTCTGACCAATATAACCTACGATTCCACACATAAATATTCTTCCTCCCGATCATGTGAAAGGGACAAAGAAAGCCTACTAAAATAGAAGGGACATTTCTTCGTCCCTCTCTACATGTTTATTTTGGGAGATCATGTGTATTCCCTTTGTACAAAGAGTCACCTCTTTGCTTTAAAGAAACACTTACGGCTGTGATCTCTATATTTGATCAGCCGGGAGGCATCCGCCGAAAAATTCGATAACCTCCATCCTCGTCAACTAAGCATCTGTCGTTCGATCGCTTAGTTCGGGCGCTATAATTATAAGAGTGGCTGAACATCTACCCTGCCTTTCCTGCTAGAATAAAAATCCAGTAACACAAGGATGATTGTACTATAAGGTCTGACCTCCGTCAATCACAATTTAGCGGGTGATCCCTTTCATGTTAGAAAGTGAGACCTCCCTACACTATATGCGATGAGGCTTGTCACGTTCTACCTTCGATGTGCTCTCTTATGTATGAAAGCAAGCAGCAAATTGCCCTCGCTTATATCATTCGTACTAGACCAGCCTCTTATGACGTTTATTCGAAAAAAAGCAAACCGCTACTTTGCGATTTGCTTTGATCGATTACTCAATACCCATTTCTTCTTTGACAACAGCCGTAATGCGAGCCACGTATTCATCACACAGCTCTTTTGTTTTCGCCTCTGCCATGACACGTACAAGCGGTTCTGTTCCTGATGGACGAACAAGGATGCGTCCGTCACCGTTCATCTCTTTTTCAACCTCTTGGATCACAGCTTTTACTTTTTCATTTTCTTCCACTTTATACTTATCAGATACCTTCACATTCACTAGAAGCTGCGGGAATTTCTCCATTTCAGCTGCAAGCTCTGACAATGTTTTTCCTGTTGCTTTTAGTGTATTCACCAACATGATCGCTGAAAGCATGCCGTCACCTGTCGTATTATAATCAAGGAAAATCAAGTGGCCTGACTGCTCGCCTCCGACATTATAGCCATCCTTTTTCATCGCCTCGACCACATAGCGGTCACCAACAGCGGTTTGAATGCTCTTAATGCCTTGCTTCTCAAGCGCTTTATAGAAACCAAGGTTACTCATGACCGTTGACACGACCGTGTCATCCTTTAATCGGCCTTCACCCTTTAGATAACGTGCACATATGTACATAATTTGATCGCCGTCTACAATATCACCTTTTTCATCGACTGCAATTAAGCGGTCGCCGTCGCCATCAAACGCAAGACCAATATCGGCTCCTTTTTCTTTCACAAAAGCAGAAAGTGCCTCTGGATGAGTAGAACCTACGCCATCGTTGATATTCAATCCGTTTGGTGATGTTCCCATTGTTGACACATCTGCATCTAAATCCGCAAATAAATGTGTCGCAAGAGAAGATGTTGCGCCGTGTGCACAGTCAAGCGCCACGTGAATGCCTGTGAAATCCTCGTCCGCTGTCTGCTTCAAGAATTGCAAGTACTTCTGTCCGCCTTCAAAGTAGTCATTCACTGTTCCAAGATCGGCGCCAACCGGACGTGGCAGTTGATCAACTGGCTGATCCATTAGCTGCTCAATTTCATTTTCCTGTTCATCTGACAGTTTAAAACCGTCACCGCCGAAAAATTTAATTCCGTTGTCTTGAACTGGGTTATGCGAAGCTGAAATCATGACACCTGCTTCTGCATCCATTGCCTTCGTTAAATAAGACACACCAGGTGTTGAGATCACACCTAAACGCATGACTTCAGCCCCAATTGAAAGTAAGCCTGCTACGAGTGCTCCTTCTAACATATGACCAGATACACGCGTGTCTCGTCCAACGAGTACCTTTGGACGTTCTTTATCCTTCGTGAGCACATAGCCGCCAAATCTCCCAATTTTAAATGCGAGCTCTGGCGTTAATTCGCTATTAGCCACACCCCTTACACCATCAGTTCCAAAGTACTTGCCCATGTTTCAATCGCTCCTTTTTTACCATTCAAGAGGACGCTGCGTCCTCTTTGTTATCTTCTTTGACCCGCTGTCTTTGACTTGATTCTTTTTTTGCTTTATCTTGTGTAGATTCCTTTTGACTCTTCTCTTCCTGATCATCATCGGATGATTGATCTTTCCGATCATTCGTAGAAGCCGGCTGATCTTCTGTATCAGTAGAAGTCAGTTTCACTTTGACCTTCGATCTAGATAATGTCCATGTCACATTTTGAGGGCCATTCACTTGTACTTTGACCTCATGTGTTCCTTCGTTTAAGTCCCCCACATTGATATAGGCTTCAATATCTGAAGCCTTTAGTTTATCAATTGCACTCTTTGAACCTTTTGCTGTTAGTGTGAGACGCCCAGAAGACGGACTCACAAAAGCAGAGCTAAGATCCTTGCTCAGACCCACGACAGAAATTGGTATATTATCGATCTTTTTTTCTTCAGCTGTTGCAACCTTCACTTTGATCTTAACGGTTTCAGGCGATACCTTTTTCACACCATCTGGCAGTGGAATGTCAGCATCAATCTCTGTATCATCTTTAATCTTGCTTAGGTCGAGCTTAACGCCGTCAATAAAATCAAGTGCATCCAGCACCTTTTGAGAACCGTAGACCGTCACCTCACTTGGGCTTGTCTCGATGCTTGAGATACTGATCCCATCTGGCAAGCTGCCCGTCCGCTCAATCTTAAATGGGACCTTCTTGCTTGGACTCGTAATCGGGACCGTAATATCTACTACAGACGGACTCACTTCGACTGGCAGCTCATTCCCACTGCTATCATACACAGTGAGCTTCGCTTCTTTCTCGATTTGCTGATCGACATCCTCTAAATTCACAAATGCTTTAATGACAGAAATTTTGTCGATCACGTCTTTTGAGCCAGTGACCGTGACCTTTTTCGGATTCACAATAGGCTGTTCCGGTGAATAGCCGTCTTTGATTTTATTTTGATTATAAAATTCCGTTTCAACAGGGAATTCAGCTGTCGTTTTTTCCTGTATCGTCACAGTCGTCACAGACGGATTAATCGTTAATGTGATTCCTTTCGATACATCTCTTGCCTTCAATTCGACTTTATGTGTACCTGTCGTAAGGTTTTGCATATCTGCGTAAATTTCAAAATTTTTCGTTTGTCTTGCTGTTTTCACAGCACTAGTTGATCCTTTAATCGTGACATTGACTGTCTGCGGCACACCAGTGACTACATACTTTTCGTCATCATAATACGCTTTAACAGGAATGTCCGTTAAGGTTGCTTCGTCTGTTGTCGATGTTGGGAAAAAGGATTCACCGATTTTTTTCGGCGTGGGCGCTTGCGCTGAATTGACTGCACCATACAGCAATAAAGCGAAGACCAATGCAAGAAACTTAACGGCCCAGCGATTATTCAAAATCTTATCCATTTTTCTTGCCCCTCCAATACCATTTGGTCGAGGAAGCATCTTTGCTGTTCTTACTAAACTCAGCAATCAGCATTTCTTCAAGCGCTTCTTCTGTCAATTCTCGATGGAGATCACCATTTCTTGCGACACTAATGCCGCCTGTCTCCTCGGAGACGATGACGGTTAAACTGTCCGTTACTTCACTAATACCAACTGCCGCGCGGTGACGTGTACCGAGCTCCTTAGAGATAAAAGGACTTTCAGACAGCGGTAAATAACACGCTGCAGCTGCAATCTCATCACGCTTCATAATCACAGCGCCGTCATGAAGCGGTGTATTCGGAATGAAGATATTAATCAGCAGCTCAGAACTGACCTTTGCATTTAAAGGAATTCCGGTCTCTATGTAATCATTCATTCCAGTATCGCGCTCAATCGTTAATAGCGCGCCTATTCTTCGTTTTGCCATATAGTTAATTGCTTTTGTAATTGCCTCGATCGTTTTCTGCTGCTGTTCCTCTACAGGTGTTCCGCTTCTAGAGAAGAAACGGCCGCGCCCAAGCTGCTCAAGCGCTCTCCTTAGCTCTGGCTGAAAAATAATAATGATCGCAAGGAACCCCCACGTAATCGCTTGATCCATCAGCCATTGAAGTGTGTTAAGACCGAGATACGCACTTCCCATCCTGACGAGAACAATGACGACAATTCCCTTTAAAAGCTGAACCGCTTTTGTTCCGCGGATGACCATCATTAATTTATATATCACATACCAAACAACGAGAATATCAACAGCATTACCGAGGTACTGCAAAAAAGGAATATCCCCTAAAGCCATTTCCTCGTCCTCCAGAATTTTCAGTTATTCTTCGTTCGATTCATTTTTATAAAAAAAGAGCCTATGTGTAAGTACATAGCGTGGCTATTATACCACATTTTGTTTCAGCAAGGAAAATAGTTGCCATATCTGGCTGGCATTCAAGTCTGTCCATCAATAGAAAAAGAGCAGTCCCCTTAGAGACTGCTCTCAAACTGTTTGATTTACTTTTGCTCCTCTGGACCAATGACCCGCATCACATCTTGTGCTGTAGATTTCATTTTGTACCAAACCCAATCAAACACTTCATTAATTTCATTGATTTGACCAGTGACTTGTCCGGCAGAAGCAGTCAGCTGTTCTCCATTGACGACTGTTACGTTTCCATCAACCTTGCCTTCTACAATCAGCTTGCCATTTTTCACAGTGACATCACCTTTGACGGTTTCCCCTTTAGGTACCGTCACTGTATCATTTTCAACCACGAGATTCGGCTGCTTTGACACACTGAAATTATGATCCGTATTCCAGCTTGTAAACAGACTGCCTCCCATCAATATGACAAAGAGGGCAGCGGCGACCATTAGCGGATGAGCTTTGATCCATCTTTGAATCGACACACGCTTTTTCTCCTTTGGAAGACCTGCCATCACCTTTGCAGTGAAATCAGATGGTGCTTCTATATGAGATGTACTCTGCACGAGCGCGATGGATTTCTCAATTTGTTGAAAATGAGTACGGCATTCCTCACACGATTGCAGATGGCTCTTTAATTCTTTTTCATCTTCGGGCTCTATGTCCCCGTCTAAATACTGATGCATAAGCAGGACGATTTTTTCCTGACAGCTCATCAAAATCACCTCACTCAAAGGTCTCTCAACTGTTTCCGGAGAGCCTCTCTACCCCTGTGTATTCTCGTTTTCACCGTACCAACTGGTATATTCAGAATCTCACTAATTTCTTTTAACGAGAGTTCATCAATATACTTTAATACGATGACCGAGCGATATTTATCGGGTAATCTTAAAATTTTTTGCTGAATGGTGCTCGATAATTCAAGCGACACCACCTCGTCCTCTGGCAAAATGCCGTCAGCCGCAATTTGAGAATACATATTCAGTCCTTCTGTCCCTGCCACCTCTGCATCTAAATAATAATCCGGCTTTTTTTTACGAATACGGTCGATGGTCAGGTTGGTTGCAATGCGGTACAGCCACGTGGAAAACTTACGATTCACATCAAAGCTCTCAATATTCACATAGGCACGAATAAACGCCTCCTGCGCAATATCTTCTGCTTCATGTGCATTCCCAAGCATACGATAGCACAGCTGATAAATTTTGTCTTTATACAGGTCTACGATGTCTGCAAATGCGTTCTGGTCGCCTTTTTTCACTTGCTTAATTCTCTTTTTAATCATTGTTTCCATAGTATATTCAACCTCTGCCTTCACCGGTCTTTATGTATACGAACCTCGTTCCAAAAGGTTTCATTCTCCTCTAAAAAATAGTGTAACAAATTTTTGACAGCATGTTACGCTTATCAGCCGGTAAAAACCTTAACATATCCTTAAATTTCCCCAAAATTAAAAAAAAGCGGGAACAAGTCCCGCTCTATAATAGCTTTTCACCCATTAAAGAACCAATTAATGCAACTGCCGCTTCTGCTGTTTTATTTTTCTCATCTAATACCGGATTCACCTCAACAAACTCAGCAGAAGTCAAAATACCTGCTTCCTCTAAAAGCTCCATTGCTAGATGACTCTCCCTATAACTGATGCCGCCAGCAACCGGCGTTCCCACGCCAGGGCACTCCGCAGGATCTAGCCCATCTAAATCAAGCGACAAATGAACACCATCTGTTCTTTCTTTTAAATACGCAATGGCTTCCTCCATTACTCTCGTCATCCCTAATCGATCTATTTCATGCATCGTATACACTTTAATGCCTTTTTCTCTAATCAATGCCCGCTCTCCTTCATCTAAAGAACGAGCACCGATCAAGATCACATTCTCAGGCTTTACTTTAGGTGTATAACCGCCAATATTGATTAGATCAGCATGCCCAAAGCCGAGACTTACAGCAAGTGGCATCCCATGAATATTTCCAGAAGGAGAGGTTTCCTCTGTATTTAAATCACCGTGTGCATCATACCAAATGACACCCAAATTTTCATAATGCTCGGCTACACCGGCTAGTGTACCAATTGCAATGCTATGATCCCCGCCTAAAATCAGCGGAAACGAACCTGACTGCACAATACTGCTAACCTTTTCAGCAAGAAGCTGGTTTGCGCCAGCATTCTCCGTTAAGTTTTTCAGTTTTTCACTTGTATAGAGACCTTTCTCATCATCCCTTTGCTCAACAGGAATATCCCCTAAATCCTCGACACTAAATGAAAGCGATTCCAATTTTTCTTTTACGCCAGCACAGCGAATGGCACTCGGCCCCATATCAACGCCTCTTCTCATTTGACCGAGATCCATCGGCACCCCAACAATCGTGACCTTCTTTTGATCTCCCATATGTACATCCCCTTTCCGTTCATGCTTATATTTTACTTTCTCGGTGCCTTCTGACTCAACTCAACAATATTTTGAATAGTTATACATTCCAATCGTCAAAATAAAAAAAGACACCTTTTTAAAAAAGGTGTCTTAACTGGGCTAGCTGGATTCGAACCAACGCATGACGGAGTCAAAGTCCGTTGCCTTACCGCTTGGCTATAGCCCAAAAATGGTGGAGGGGGGCGGATTCGAACCGCCGAACCCGGAGGGAGCGGATTTACAGTCCGCCGCGTTTAGCCACTTCGCTACCCCTCCACATATGGAATTGATAAAAGAAAAACAGTGCCGGCAAGAGGACTTGAACCCCCAACCTACTGATTACAAGTCAGTTGCTCTACCAGTTGAGCTACACCGGCATATGGTGGAGGATGACGGGCTCGAACCGCCGACCCTCTGCTTGTAAGGCAGATGCTCTCCCAGCTGAGCTAATCCTCCACATCATGGTGACCCGTACGGGATTCGAACCCGTGTTACCGCCGTGAAAGGGCGGTGTCTTAACCGCTTGACCAACGGGCCAGTTTGTCAAGTTTACTGTTTCCGTGAAGCTGACAAAAGTTATTATATACAGGTTGTCCCCCTTTTGTAAAGGGGATTTTTATTTTTTTTATTTTCTAACTATTCAACCCTCATCAGCACAACATTTTGACTGAAATATAATTTCAGTATTTAAATATAATATTGAAATTTCATGTCATACTCAATATACTGAAAATGAAGAAATAAGGAGGTATGTCACATGCAGCCATCTCAACTGCGTTCTTTGACAACAGAATCAAGAAACCCTAACACCATGGGAATTTCACAAGCAAGCCCGCTAGAAATGCTCCAAATGATAAATGAGGAAGATATGAAGGTCGCTCAAGCCGTCAACCGTGTCCTTCCAGGCGTAAAGACAGCAAGTGACTTTGCCTTTGAATCCATCTCGAATGGAGGCAGACTCATTTATCTAGGCGCTGGAACAAGCGGCAGAATTGGGGTAATGGATGCGGTCGAATGTCCACCTACCTATAGCATTTCACCTGATGTCATCGTAGGCATCATGGCCGGTGGAGACTCTGCCTTTTCACATGCAGCAGAAGATGTGGAAGACAGTGAAGAAGCTGGTCAAAAAGATTTAGAACACATCCACCTGACATCAAAAGATACGGTTGTCGGCATCGCGGCTAGCGGTAGAACACCCTATATCATTGGCGCTTTAAACTATGCTAGAACCATTGGAGCAAAAACAGTAGCCCTCAGCTGCAATGAACAAGCAGAGATTAGCGAACTAGCAGACTGCGCCATTGAAGTCGTCGTAGGACCAGAAGTCATCACTGGGTCAACACGAATGAAAGCCGCATCCGCTCATAAAATGATTTTAAATATGCTTTCCACCTCTGTCATGATCAGACAAGGCAAAGTATATGAAAACCTGATGGTAGATGTAAAAGTAAGCAATCATAAACTAAAAGAACGCGCCATCACCATCATTCAGCATGTGACCAATGCTTCCTACGAACAAGCCGTAAAAGCACTTGAAGCAGCCGATTTAGAAGTTAAAACAGCCATCGTCATGCTCCAAACCAAAACAGATAAAAAGACAGCCAAAGACCTGCTCAACAAAGCAGATGGTCACATCGACAAAGCCATCTTACGTCATCAATCTTAAAGGAGGAAACTCATGTCAGCAGGCGGACTCACCCTACTACACACAATGAAATCAAAGCTTCCCCAATCTGAAAAAATCATTGCAGACTATATCCTTGCCCATCCTGACAAAGTCATTAAAAGCACAGTGCATGAAATCAGTCAGGCTGCCGGTGCAAGCAGCTCTGCCGTCATCCGCCTCTGTAAGTCTCTCGGGCTGGATGGCTATCACGATTTGAAAATGCGGATCGCTGGAGACTTAATGCACACTGATAAACAAGGCTACCGGGATATCGAACAAGATGAACCACTTCAATCCATTATTCAAAAGACAGCAGGAAACACCATTCAATCGATCAAAGATACAGCCTCTATTTTAAATGTAGAAGCTTTAGAAAAAGCTGTTCAACTGCTGCTGAATGCAAACCAAATCCATTTTATCGGTGTGGGTGCATCTGGCATCGTCGCAGCTGATGCCCAGCAGAAATTTCTCAGAATCAATTATGCAGCCACAGCCTTCACTGACATGCACATCGCATCTACGGTCATCGCAAATGCTGGAAAGAATGACATTGTGTTCGGTATATCCTTCTCAGGAGAAACATTAGACATCATCCAAGCCCTTCAGCTCGCAAAAGAAAATGAAGTGAAAACCATTGCTTTAACGCATCCAGGGCATACAAGCGTTTCTGCATTGTGTGATGTCCATCTATCAACGTCCGGTTCCAATGAAGCACCTTTTCGCAGTGCTGCCACTTCCTCTAGAATGGCACAGCTCTATTTAATCGATGTCTTGTTCCTCAGTTTAGCCTCCCGTCAATATGAACAGACAGCACAATATATTGACAAAACAAGGCATGCCATCCGCTCCATGAAACGAAAAACAAAGGGGGATTCAACATGAGTCATCAAAAAAAATATCAGCAGTTGGCGAAAGAAATCCTTTCACTCTGTGGTGGTTCTGAAAACATCTCTTCCCACACACATTGTATGACACGTCTCCGAATTACACCCATTGATCGTGAAAAAGTGCAAACCACCGCGATCAAAGAACTCGATGGCGTCATTGGCGTCGTCGAAGCGGAAACACTGCAAATCATTTTAGGCACAGGTGTTGTCAACCAAGTATCAAGTGCATTTGAACAGCTGCTCAATGCCTCAGGTTCATATGACTTAAACAACGAAGCACAGAAAAACAAACAAGCCATTTCACAAAAGAACCGCACACCATTCAAGCTGTTCTTACGGCGGATCGCCAGCATTTTCATTCCCATTATTCCAGCACTCGTTGCATCGGGTCTTATTACGGGTATTACAAAAGCGGTCGTGCAAGCAGGCTGGCTCGATGAAAAATCTCAAGCTGCGATTATCCTAACCGTTATAGGCTCAGGTTTGTTTGCTTATCTCGGTATATTAGTAGGAACAAACGCCGCAAAAGAATTTGGTGGCTCTCCTGCATTGGGCGCATTAGCAGGTATTCTCATCATTAACCCAGCTGCTGCTGATATTATGTTATTTGGCACTAATATTCTACCAGGTAGAGGCGGACTCATCGGTGTTCTTCTTGCAGCTATTTTTATGGCACTTGTTGAAACCCGGATCAGACGCTTCGTCCCGCAATCACTCGATATCATCGTCACACCAACCATCACACTACTCATTACAGGCATTTTCACGTACGTTATCTTCATGCCAGTCGGCGGATTTATATCTGATGCCATCACCTCTGGACTTACTTATCTATTAAACATTGGCGGTATTTTTGCCGGATTTGTTCTTGGTGCGACCTTCCTTCCTCTTGTTGTCACTGGACTTCACCAAGGTCTAACACCTATTCATATGGAACTGATTAATTCAATTGGAGATGACCCGCTTCTGCCAATCCTCGCTATGGGAGGCGCAGGACAGGTCGGTGCTGCCTTTGCCATTTATATGAAAACAAAAAAGAAAAAGCTGAAAAGAGCCATTGCAGGCGGACTTCCTTCAGGAATGCTTGGAATTGGAGAACCGCTCATTTTCGGTGTCACACTCCCGCTCGGAAGACCCTTCCTCACTGCTTGTCTAGGTGCTGGAATCGGCGGAGCATTTCAAGCCTATTTCCAAATCGCCACTAAAGCAATCGGGGTATCAGGTCTCCCATTAACCTTTATCGTTCACACACATCAAATGCTACTTTACTTAATAGGACTCTTCATTGCATATGTCGCTGGATTTATCTTCACATACTTATTTGGATTTCATGATGATATGGCTGTTGAATTCGAGGAAAATAAGCAATAGGAGGTCTAGCTCTTGAAGAAATATTTTCTCATCATCACAAGTCTGTTCATGCTCCTTGGGTTACCAGTACAAACATTTGCAACTAGCTCCCATCCTGTATCGTCTTTGTCTAAAACAGCACCTGAAGAATATCCCGTCTTAAAAAAAGCAAAACGACCGGAACAAGTAGGTTTTTCTTCTAGGCAGCTTAGGAAGGTTGATCACATGATTCAAAACGATATCAAAGCAGGGTTTCCAGGGGCAGCACTCATCATTATCAAGGATGGTCAGATCGTCCATCAAAAAGCTTATGGCTACAGACAAAAATATAAAGGGACAACAGAACTCAAATTCTATAAGAAAATGAAAAAGAACACACTGTTCGATTTGGCATCCAATACAAAAATGTATGCCACCAACTATGCCCTGCAAAAGCTAGTATATGAACAAAAACTAGATGTAAATGAAAAAATACAAACCATCCTGCCAGACTTTCAAGATAAACCAGATGCAAAGGTAACCGGCAAAGATCAGCTTCGAGTCAAGGATCTTCTCACCCATTCTGCCGGACTGCCTACCAGTGTTTTATTTTATAGCAAAGAGCAAGCGGGCGCTTTTTTCTCTCAAGATAGACAAACAACCATGAAATGGCTGCCAAAGGTGCCTCTGCAATACAAGCCAGGCACTCAGCATATTTATAGTGATATTGATTACATGCTGTTAGGCATGATCATTGAGAAAAAAACCGGTATGCCACTTGATCAATATGTAGAGTCAACGATTTATCGACCGCTTGGTCTAAAACATACCATGTTCAATCCGCTGAAAAAGGGATTCAAGCCAAAGCATTTTGCAGCAACCGAGCGTCTAGGCAATACAAGAGATGGTGTCATTGATTTTGAAAACATTCGCAGGTATACCTTGCTAGGTGAAGTCCACGATGAGAAAGCCTATTACTCAATGGCAGGTGTCTCCGGACATGCTGGACTTTTCTCTAATACATCAGATATGGCCGTACTGCTTCAGCTGATGCTCAATAAAGGAGGCTATGGGAAAACAACCATCTTTGACCAAGCTTCTATCGATCTCTTTACGGAATCATCAGACACGAACCCAACTTACGGGCTAGGCTGGCGGAAAAACGGCAATACTGACATGGAATGGATGTTTGGGAAATACGCAAGTAAAGAAGCGTATGGACACACAGGCTGGACAGGAACGATGACACTGATTGATCCAAAACACAATCTAGGCGTCGTCTTGCTAACAAATAAAAAACATTCACCCGTCGTTTCACCTGAAGTCAACCCAAATCAATTTGAAGGTGACCTTTTCCCAACTGGTACTTATGGAAGCATCATGACCGCAATCTACGAATCTTTTAAGTAAAAGGAGGAATTTGATGTTAAAAGCTCTGTTCCCCGCTGCACTCGTTTTGGCCCTGCTCACCTCTTCCATTCCAACGGAAAAGGTGAGCTCCGCCCCTCTCCCAACTGCCAAACAAATGGTTCAGGACATGTCCTTGGATGAAAAAATTGGCCAAATGCTCATGCCAGACTTTCGCAATTGGCAAGCAGAAGGTGAATCCGCTCCTACAGGCTTCACAAAAATGAATAAAGAAGTTTCTCACCTTGTAGAGAAATATCATTTAGGCGGTGTCATCTTATTTGCAGAAAATGTCGTTGATACGAAACAAACCGTCAAACTCACACATGAATTTCAACAAGCATCACCCAACATTCCTTTACTCATTTCCATTGATCAAGAAGGCGGAATCGTCACAAGACTACAAAAGGGAACACATTTCCCAGGAAATATGTCGATTGGTGCCTCTCGAAGTGAGAAAAATGCTTATGACACTGGTAAAATCATCGGTAAAGAATTAAACGCTCTAGGTATCAATACAAATTTCTCTCCTGTTCTTGATGTAAATAATAACCCGAATAACCCAGTCATCGGTGTCCGTTCCTTTAGCTCTGACCCTGAACTTGTCACGAGACTTGGTCTGCAAACCATGAAAGGACTTCAAAAGGAAAAGACCATTTCCACATTAAAGCATTTCCCGGGACATGGTGATACAGCTGTTGATAGTCACTACGGTCTTCCGCTTGTCGAACATGATCTAGATCGTCTTAAAAAGGTGGAGCTGTATCCATTTCAACAAGCAATCAACGCAGGGGCAGATATGGTCATGACCGCTCATGTTCAATTCCCAGCCATTGATGACACAACGTATAAAAGCAAAAAAGATGGCGAGGACATTATGGTTCCAGCAACCTTATCAAAAAAAGTCATCACAAACTTATTAAAAGAAGACATGGGCTTTCAAGGAGTGGTTGTAACAGACGCCCTCAATATGAAAGCGATTGCAGATAACTTCGGACAGGAAGAAGCTGTGGTAATGGCTATTAAAGCAGGCGTCGACATTGCCCTCATGCCAGCACCTGTCACGTCCTTAAAGACAGAAAAAAACCTAGAGAATGTGTTCAATGCTTTAAAAAGAGCAGTTCTCACAAAAGAAATCCCGATATCTCAGATCAATCAATCTGTCGAAAAAATCCTTCAATTAAAGATCAAACGCGGCATCATTTCCGCCAATAAATCAGTAAGCCTTGAGAAGAAAATCAAAAAAGCCACACAGCTCGTTGGTCAAAAGTCGCACCGAAAAGCAGAACAAAAAATGGCACGTGAAGGAATCACTCTCCTTAAAAACAACGACAAAACCTTGCCTTTTAAGCCTAAAAAGAATGACAAAATCGTACTCATGGCACCATACGAAGATCAAACAAAAGCAATGTCCGTCACAATTGAATCACTAATCAAACAAAAAAAGATCAAACCTGTGCGTATCCAATCATACGCATTTGCAGATAAGAGCTTCTCCAAAGAAACAGCCAAACTCATTCAAAATGCTGACTATGTCATTACCGGCTCTTACGTTGTCCAAAATGACCCGGCTGTGAATGATGGCGTCATTGATGACGGTGTACAGGATCCGAAAAAATGGGCAACGGCCTTCCCTCGTGCTGTCATGAATGAAGCAGCAGCACAAAACAAAAAATTGGTCATCATGAGTCTTAGAAACCCATATGATGCTGCAAATTTCGAGGAAGCCGACGCCTTACTGGCTGTGTACGGTTTTAAAGGCTACTCAAATGGACAATTCAATCAACCCAATATTCCTGCGGGACTAGAAGTGATTTTTGGAGCGGCCTCACCTAAAGGAAAATTGCCCGTCGCTATCCCATCAGTCACTCATCCTAATCAAACCCTTTACCCATTTGGCTATGGACTCAATTTAAAAGGCAAACAGATCAAATAGGAGGGATTCTCTTGAAAAAGACAGCAAGCTTGATACTCGCTAGCATTCTCATGATCAGCACATTGACCGCCGCCTCCCCCGCAGATTCAGAACGAACAGATACAAAAGGAAAAAAAGCAACAGTCAAAACAGGTATCGAAACATTACTCTCAAGTAACCTCTCTTGGCTTAAAGGGAAAAAAGTAGGGCTTATTACGAATCCTACAGGCATTGATGCAAACATGAAAAGCAGTGTCGATCTGCTATTTGAACACCCCGATATCAAACTGACTGCCTTGTATGGGCCTGAACATGGCGTCCGTGGTGATGCACAAGCAGGAGAAGGCGTCGAATCGTATACTGACGAAAAAACAGGCCTGCCTGTTTACTCTCTTTATGGAAAAACAAGAAAGCCAACTCCTGAAATGCTCAAAAATGTAGATGTCCTGCTATTTGATATTCAAGACGTTGGTGCTCGTTATTACACCTATATTTACACGATGGCGTATGCAATGGAAGCGGCTAAGGAAAACAACATTCCATTTGTTGTCTTAGATCGTCCAAACCCAATAGGCGGACTAAAAGTAGAAGGACCCGTATTAGAGCCAGAACATGCCTCATTTGTAGGTCTCTATCCCATCCCATTAAGACATGGGATGACAACTGGAGAACTTGCATACATGTTTAACAAAGAGTTTCATATCAACGCTGATGTAAAAGTGATCAAAATGAAACATTGGAAACGATCCATGACGTTCGATGACACGAAGCTGCCGTTCGTCCTCCCTTCACCTAACATGCCGACCGTTGATAGTACCTTTGTCTACCCAGCAACAGGATTAATCGAAGGCACAAACGTTTCTGAAGGCAGAGGAACAACAAAACCGTTCGAACTCATTGGCGCCCCATATATCAATAGCAATGAGCTAGCAGATCATTTAAATGGGTTAAAACTAAAAGGCGTTCAATTTAGACCTGTCTCATTTACCCCTACCTTTTCAAAACATGCCGGGACTTTGTCTCACGGGGTACAGCTTTATGTCACAGACCGAAAATCATTCGAAGCAGTCAAAACAGGTCTATCTATCATCAAAGCAATACATGACTTGTATCCTAATGACTTTCAATTCCTACAAACAGGCAGCTTTGATAAACTCATCGGGAATAGCTGGATCAAAGAAGAAATCAATAAAGGCACTTCCATCAAACACATCATGAAACAATACCACCATGACCTGAAAACGTTCGAAAAGAAACGAAAAAAATACCTCATCTATTAATCGCAAAAAAACCTCCACCTTAAAGGATGGAGGTTTTTTCATGATAAAGACTTAGTCACAGCAGGTACTTTCAGCTCGAAACGATGAAGTAAAAAGCCAAACAAGGCTGCAAGCACTTGCTGAAACAGCATGCCAATCACGACAGGAACAGCAACAGCAGGCGGGAAAAAGCTAATGGCAAGCACAGCACCCGCGCTAATGTTCCGCATACCGCCCGTATACACAATCGCCACAATTTCTCCTTGGGTACATTTCATCGCCTTTCCAATCAACCACGAAAACGCATACCCACTCATTGCAATGAAAAAGACAGTCGCTGCTTTGCTAAAAAATGCAGCATCCAGTTCACGCAAATATGGGGCGACAACAGAACTGTTAATCGATACGACAACAAACAAGCCTAATTTTGAAAAAGGAGCCAAGGTCTGACTCATTGCTTTTGTCACCGATGGCTTTGCATACTGACGAACGAGCATCCCTAAAATAGAGGGCAACACCACCATACCGAATAGTCCTTTCATGATCGCCACCATGTCCATATGGACCTGTGTACCAACGAAAATTGACAAGCTTACTGGCACAATCATTGGCGAAAGCAATGTATCAATTAATATGATAGATAACGTTAACCCCACATTCCCTTTATACATTGCTGCCCATATTAAACTAGACACACCTGTCGGAATCACCATCGCAAGCGTCAAACCGGTGATCGTCATAGAATCACCCGCAAATATCAAATGCCCCGCCGACCATGCATAAAGGGGCATCAGCACATGCAAAATCATAAACGATAAAATCAAAGGCAATGGATGCATCACCGTATGTTTTAAAGCTGAAAAAGTAGATGACAAGCTCCCTGAAAATGTCATCACAGCAAACACCCAAGGCACCAAAAAGGTGAAATCTTTTAAATACGCCGCCAATAATACACCAAGTAGCACACTGACAGGCGTAATGAGCGGCATCATCCGGCCGAGCACCTGATTCAAACGGACAAGCATGCCGGCCACCTCCATCCTTCACTTTCTTCCTTGTTCTATTGTAACAAACAGAAAAGTCTTTTTAAGATCCGATCACTTGTTTCATAAGTTTTTGACTCGACGTATCCATTCCAACTACGTCCACCTCTACACCAGCTGTACAATATTTTTCCTTCACACGTTCTATCGCGGCCACACCTGATTCATCCCATATACGCGCTTCAGACAAATCAATGACAACAGCTTGGAGATCTTTTTTCTGATCGAACGCTTGGATGAAATCAGTCACAGAAGCAAAGAAAATTTGGCCTTTTATTCGATAAATCCAAGTCCCTGCTTGGCTTTCTGTAGACGTAATATGAAGCTTCGATATTTTTGCTACAAAGAATACCGCACTAAGAAGAACACCTGCAAAAACACCCTTGGATAAATCATGAGTGAACACCACCGTCACGACCGTGACAATCATGACAATAGAATCTGTTTTTGGGTTCTTTTTTAGCTGCTGGAATGAACCCCAATCAAAGGTACCAATAGAAACCATGATCATGACAGCCACAAGAGCAGCCATTGGAATTTGAACGACTACATCACCCAAAACAAAAATCAATACCATTAAAAATGCACCAGCAACAAAGGTAGAAAGCCTACCTCGTCCCCCTGCCTTTGTATTAATCACAGATTGACCAATCATCGCACAGCCAGCCATACCGCCAAAAAATCCTGCCACCACATTGGCAATTCCTTGGCCTCTCGCTTCCTTATTTTTACGACTAGACGTTTCCGTCATATCATCTACAATCTGCGCTGTTAATAAAGATTCAAGTAAACCAACCATCGCAAGTGCTAAGGAATAAGGAAAAATGATAGCAAGTGTTTCCCAGCTAAACGGTACATTGGGAATAAGAAAAGTTGGCAAAGAGCTAGGCAGCTCTCCCATGTCTCCAACCGTTCTGACATCAATATGCCCAAATACAGCAATCATCGTCATCACAATAATTGCAATAAGTGGAGAGGGAATAACTTTTGTGACCATCGGCAATACATAAATGATCAACAATGCTCCACCTGTCATGACATACATAGCCATGGATTCCCCAACGAAATGCGGCAGCTGTGCCATGAAGATCATAATTGCCAACGCATTGACAAAACCAACCATCACAGACCTCGGAATAAATTTCATCAGACGAGAAACACGACACATTCCAAACACAATTTGAATCAGGCCTGTTAAAATCGTAGCCGCAAACAAATACTGCAATCCATGATCTGCAATCAAATTAACCATAACCAGAGCCATAGCCCCTGTAGCAGCCGAAATCATACCTGGCCGTCCACCAACAAACGAAATGACAATAGCAATACAAAACGAAGCATACAACCCAATCTTTGGATCAACGCCCGCAATAATCGAAAACGCAATCGCCTCAGGAATTAAAGCCAGAGCCACTAAAATACCCGCCAGCACATCCTGACGCACATATCCAAACCATTCTTGCTTTACAAATAAATCTTTCAAACCATCTACTCCTTTTTATATACATACCGCACAAGGAAAAAGAAGGCGAATAAAACTCGGAGATACAGAAAGGAACAAACAATAACCATTCAATTTCGGGGAAAAAGAGGAACGTACAGAGTGTTTTGTAAGAGAGGAAGTCATCACTTTAGTAAGGATAAAAGAAATACGCCGAAGAATCAAGAACAAATAGAAGGAGTATGTAGAAAGCTAAGGCAAAGCTTCCATCAAAATCGCTCGATTCATTTTCTAGTTTAATAAGCCGAACCAAGATCAATAAACGTTAAATATATATTTTAAAACAAACAAAAAAAGCCTTCTCATCAACGAGAAACCTTAACATTTACCATTATCATATAGAGGAAAGCTTCCAAGCGGGCTCGAACCGCTGACCTCTTCCTTACCATGGAAGTGCTCTACCTACTGAGCTATGGAAGCATGGCTCCGCAGGTAGGACTCGAACCTACGACCGATCGGTTAACAGCCGATAGCTCTACCACTGAGCTACTGCGGAA
>NZ_VSSC01000008.1:0-34106 GCF_008123875.1 Bacillus sp. Y3
CTGGCAAGAGGCTACTGGAATCTCCCAGAGGAAACGGACAAACGGTTTGTCCCAGATCCATTTTATCCAGGAGAGCGTATGTACCGTACAGGTGACTTGGTGAAATGGACAGAGGATGGCGAACTGATCTACCTCGGTAGAAAAGACCATCAAGTGAACATCCGCGGATTCCGGATTGAGCTATCAGAAATTGAAGCACAGCTCCTTGCGCTAAATGAAGTGAAAGAAGCCGTCGTGACAACGGTCAAAGACGCAAGTGATCAAGACGCTCTTGTCGCTTACGTCATCACAGATAAAGAACCGGATACGTTGAAAGAAAACTTAAAGCGCATCTTGCCAGAATATATGGTGCCATCATGGATCATCAAGCTAGACCAACTGCCGATGACGGCAAATGGCAAAGTGGATCTCAAAGCACTGCCAGCACCTGATGTGGAAGCGAATCAAACAGCATACGAAGCCCCAAGAGATGAAGTGGAAGCACTGCTTTGCGGCATTTGGGAAGATGTGCTTGGCGTCAGCCAAGTCGGTATTCACGACCATTTCTTCTTCCTTGGCGGAGATTCGATTAAAGGCATCCAAATGGCAAGCAGACTCACGCAAGAAGGCTGGAAGCTCGATATGAAACTACTTTTCCAATACCCAACGATTGCGGAGCTTCGCCCATATATCGAAGAAGCGGACCTTCTCACAGCCGATCAGTCAGCTGTCGAAGGAGAGGTTATTTTAACACCGATACAGCGCTGGTTCTTTGAACGGAACTTTGATCACCAGCACCACTGGAATCTCTCAATGATGCTTCATGCACCAAAAGGGTTTGACTTGGCTGTCACAGAACAAGTTCTGCAAAAACTGCTCTCACATCATGATGCACTGCGCATGGTGTTCAGACAGGAGCATGATGACATGCTGCAATACAATCAGCGGGAGTTGACAGAACCATTTTCAATTATTTCTTGTGATGTTTCAAAAGCGCAAGATGTGAAACAGGCGATTTCCACATACGCCAATGAGTATCAGCGTCAACTGAATCTTGAAAAGGGTCCATTGATGAAAGTGATTTGTTTCCATACAGAAAACGGTGATCACTTACTCATCATCACACATCATCTTGTGATTGACGGCGTTTCTTGCCGGATTTTACTAGAAGACTTTATGTCTCTTTATCATCAGGCAGAAAAAGGAGAAACGATGGTTCTGCCGCCAAAAACGCACTCTTTCAAAGAATGGGCAGAAGCGATTGAACGATATGCGCAGTCACAGCTGCTAAAAAACCAGAAGGAGTATTGGGCAGCGATTGAAAATAGACCGTTTACGACTTTACCTGTTGACCATGAAGTAAAAGAAAGAAAAGTCGCGGATACGAAAGCGGTCAAAATGCAGCTGACAGAAGCAGAAACCGAGCATCTGTTAACGAATATCCATCTTCCGTACACAACAGAAATGAATGATATTCTTCTATGTGCGCTTGGGCTGGCCGTTCAGGAATGGACAGGTCAATCTCATGTACATGTACAGCTTGAAGGTCATGGAAGAGAGGACATTTTATCAGGATTAGATATATCCCGCACAGTTGGCTGGTTTACGAGCATGTATCCAGTCGTTCTTGAAGCGAAACCGAATCAGACCATTGCAGACGCTATCAAAGGAACGAAAGAGATGCTACGGCGTGTACCGAATAAAGGGATTGGTTACGGTATTTTAAGATACATGACACCATCCGAACCGTCAGTCAAACACGTGCAGCCTGAAATCAGCTTGAACTATCTTGGGCAGATTGATCAGGAAGTGACGACAGAACTCTTTGGGCCCTCAACCTATGATATGGGCCGTCAAGCAAGCCCTGAATCTGAAGCTGTTTATAAGCTGAACCTCAGCGGTCTTGTTCAGCACAATCAATTCATTCTGTCGTGCTCATATTGTGCAAGTGAATATGAAGAACAAACGATACAGCAGTTCATCGCATTGTTGAAGGAGAAGATCAGATCCATCATCACCCATTGCTTAGCGCATCAAGAGCGAGAATTTACACCAAGTGACTTCTCGGCTGCAGACCTTGAAATGGATGAAATGGACGATATCTTTGACATGCTTGAGGAGAAATTGACCTAACACCACTAGATCAGTCATGAAAAAGGGGAAGGAGGAATGAAATAGATGAGTCAATTTAAAAGGGATCAAGTTCAAGATATGTACTATCTGTCACCGATGCAAGAAGGAATGCTGTTTCATACCCTCCATCATCAAGAAAAAGGCTTTTATGTAGAACAAATGGATATGAACGTGAAGGGCACACTTCGGCATGATTTGCTTGAGAAAAGCATGAATATCATTGTGGAACGGTACGATATTTTTCGTACCGTGTTCCTCCACGAAAAAGTGAAGCGTCCTGTCCAAGTTGTATTAAAGAATCGACCTTTCCAGCTTGATGTTGTGGACATACAGGATCTTTCTGAAAGTGAACAGCTTGAACGTATTGATCGTTTTAAACAAAAGGATCAGCTGAGAGGATTTGATCTCTCGAAGGATCTGCTCATGCGGGCCTCTGTTTTTCAAACGGGTCCTTCAAGCTATCGCTGGATATGGAGCTATCACCATATCCTTCTAGATGGCTGGTGTTTTGGCCTAGTTGTGCAGGAATTGTTTGCGATTTATCATGCACTTTTGCATGACATCCCTTATAGGCTGGAGCCAGTCAAGCCATATAAAGAATATATTCAATGGCTGGAAAAACAAGATAAACAAGCCTCACTTGAATATTGGACGCAATCTTTGGCTGGTTTTGAGGGGCAGTCGACTTTTAAAGAACAGCGAAAGCAAACAAATGAGCATGAATTAGGCGAAATCGAATGGGCCATGAGTAAAGAAGAAACTGCTGCTTTATCAGAGTTAGCCTTGCAGCAGAATGCCACGTTAAGCAGTGCGCTTCAATCGGCTTGGTCCATTTTACTAAGCAGGTATCAGCGCTCAAACGATGTGTTGTTTGGAACGGTTGTGTCAGGACGTCCGGCAGATTTAGCTGGTGTGGACCGGATGGTGGGGTTGTTCATCAATGTCATTCCAAGACGAATTCAGCTGACAGACCAAATGACGTTCCGTTCTCTATTATCAGAAACGCAGCAGCAGTCTTTAGCGGCTGAACCGCACCAATATATCCCGATTTATGATATTCAGGCTAAGGCAGGTCAGCAGCAGCTCATTGATCATATTGTGGTGTTTGAGAATGTCCCTGCTGCAAAGAAAGACGAGCAGGAGTCACTGCTTGGCTTTACAGTAGAAGACATGAATGTCTATGAAAAATCGAACTATGATCTCAATTTACTGGCGTCGCCCGGGGAACAATTGCAGCTGAAGCTGGCCTTTAATCAGCGTGCATTTGATCCTGCATTTGTCCGTAAATTAAAGGATCAGCTGACCCTTTTGATCAAAGGGGCCATCAAACATCCAGATCAGTCAGTTCATACACTGACACTTGTGACAAAGCAGGAAAAGCAGCGAATGTTAGAGGAATGGAATGCACCTGAGCTGGAGCATGATCAGCTTTATTTGACAAAGTGGTTTGAGCATAATGTTCGAAAACAGCCGAATGCAGTGGCATTATCAGCAGGTGATCACACGATGACATATGCGGAGCTGAACGAACAAGCCAATCGACTGGCAAGGCATTTGCAAAAAAATGGGGTGGGTCATCAAACGGTGACCGCCATTTTAGCAGAGCGGACACCTGAACTCATTGTCAGCTTACTTGCTGTCTTAAAAGCAGGTGCCACCTATGTGCCGATTGATCCAGATTATCCAGAAAGCCGTATCCAATATATGCTGAAAGACAGCGGAGCGACGCATCTACTGACTCATTCATCCTTTATCAGTCAGACGAGGTCACTCGCATTTGATGGCACGTATCTTTTTGCAGATGATCAAGAAATTTTACTGATGAGCTCAGAGAATCTGCCACTTGAAGCTGGTTTAGATGATACGGCATACATCATGTATACATCTGGAACAACCGGACAGCCAAAAGGCATCATGACGACCCATTCCAATATTGCCCGGGTGGTCAAAAATACGAATTACTTAACCATTTTAGAAACAGATACATTGCTGTCGTTATCAAATAGCGTATTTGATGGCTTTACATTTGATGTATATGGTGCGCTTTTAAACGGAGCAAAGCTTGTCCTGCCGCAAAAAGAAACCATTTTAGATATGGGGAAGCTCACTGAGCTGATAAAAGGAGAGCATATTTCTGTCATGTTTGTCCCAACCGCTTTATTCCATCTTCTCGTTGATGAAGGAACAGACTGGATGCGCGGTGTGCGTAAGGTGCTGTTTGGGGGAGAGAGGGCATCGGTTCAGCATGTGAGAAAAGCCTTTGATGTGATGGGAAAAGGCAGATTGTTGAATGTATACGGACCAACCGAATCAACGGTTTTTGCCACATATTATCCGATAGATGAAGCGATCCCTTTAGAGGCACGTTCTATTCCAATTGGGAAGCCGCTCAACCAGACGGGCGCTTATATATTGAGTGAGCACAGACAGCTTCAGCCGATTGGAATGGTTGGAGAGCTTTGTCTGAGCGGCAAAGGACTGGCAAAAGGGTATTTGAATCGTCCTGATCTGACAAAACAAGTCTTTATCGCCCATCCATTCGCTGCGGGTGAGCGCCTGTATCGCACGGGGGATTTAGCTTACTTTCGAGAAGACGGTCTGATTGAGTATGCAGGCAGAGTTGATGATCAGGTAAAAATTCGAGGACACCGAATTGAACTGCCAGAAATTGAAGCCAACCTTCTCATGCATCAAGGTGTAAAACAAGCTGTACTCCTAGCGGATCATGATGAAACCAATCATACAAGGCTGCTTGCCTATATCACGTGTGATGATGCATGGAAAGGGAAACTCGATGACATCAAATCAAGGCTGAAAGAGCGTCTTCCAGCTTATATGCTGCCTCATGAGCTGATTGAACTGGAGAACCTCCCACTTACGCCAAACGGGAAGGTTGATAAACGCCAGCTACCAAAACCAGAGGCACCGCAAGGAAACCGCCGTGTGAAACTGCCCGCAAATGAAGTGGAACAAAAGCTGCTGGTAATGTGGCGGGAAGTACTTGAACGAGAGGATATTAGCACAGATGACCATTTCTTTGAGCTTGGCGGACATTCTTTAAAAGCGATGTCTCTTTTGTCCAAAGTATCAAAAGAGTTTGAGGTTCAGGTGCCGATCCATTTGTTGTTTGAGACCCCGACGATTGAAGCACTTAGTCATTATATTCAGCATCAGGACGGGGAAACCGCTGGCTATCTTGTATTCAATGAATCTCAAACATCAACAGTCTTTGCTCTTCCGCCATTACCAGGCTACGGCTTTATCTATCAGGAAGCAGCAAAAACGCTTGATGATGTTCGGCTAGTCGCTTTTGATTTTATTGAAACGAATAACCGAATGGCGCAGTACGTTCAGCATATTCAGCACCTTCAGCCAAAAGGGCCGCTGACGTTGATGGGGTACTCAGGCGGATGTTACCTCGCCTTTGAGCTTGTTCAAGCGCTTGAACAAGGAGGGCGGACAGTCGAGAAGGTCATCATGATCGATTCCTATAAGAAAATTGGAGAAAGTGATTTAGAAGGACGATCCATTGATGATGATATTGAAGCGATTGTTCATCAAACGAAACAAAGCGAACTTGCTCAAGGGGAGATCGTTCAAGAAGCGCTTGCCCAAAAGACGCGCGCCTACTATGAAACGTTTGTTAAGGGGGTGAATCAAGGCAAAATACAGGCAGATATTACGTTCATCCAATCTGAAGAACAAATAGCGATCCCGGACTGGATGGAAGAGTGGACACAGGCAACGGCCGGATCTTTTACCCAATACCAAGGCTATGGCCGGCATGCTGATATGTTCAAACAGAAAGAATGTGCAGTTCAAAATGCAAAGCTGATCAAACATATTGTCAATCAAACAAATAGAGAACGAGTCTTGTAAACTTTAGATTAGGCAGGATGCAGCCTTGCAGTCCTGCCTAACAAAAAAGGAAAGGAACTCATATGAAACCATCAACCATTAACCAAACGAGTAGACATGAATCAATGGATGCGATTTTACAAGATGTAAAGACAACCATTTTACAAACCAACGAAATCGAACGCTTCGCTGTTTTTTCACGTGAAAAAACCATTCGACCGCGGCCGTATCACCTCTCTCATTTATTTCTCGACAAGCACATTGAGCAGGAGGCCGCAGCGGAAGCGATACAGACGCAAAAGGCTGTACCTGCTTTGGCCGATATGCCGCCCGCTCTTTCCTATGGAGGGGATCTCGACGTCACACAAGGCGCACAGACCTTACAGGACGTCTTAACAGAGGCTGCAAAAACGACAAATGGGCTTACGTATATCGTGAATAGCAAGAACGAACTCACACAATCTTATGCGCAGTTACAAGGAGACGCCGAGAGGGTTCTGACTGGTTTAAGGGCACTGGGGCTGAAGGCAGGAGATCCTGTTTTCTTTCAATTCTCATCGAATCATGCCATGGTCACTGCCTTTTGGGCATGTGTATTAGGCGGATTTGTTCCAACGCTTGTGTCGGCTGCCCCAACCTATCGGGAGATGAATGCTGCAGTGAAGAAGCTTCATCACGCTTGGAAGCTGCTCGAGCATCCGCTCATCCTAACAGATGACTCACTGATCGAGGAGGTGCAAGGGTTAGCCTTACTGTGGCATACAGACCAATTACGTGTCGCAGCAGTTGAGCCGATGCTGACATTAGAAAGAGATACAGCCGCTCACCCTGCCGCGCCAGATGATTCCGTCTTCTTTATCTTAACGTCTGGAAGTACAGGGATGCCAAAGTGTGTAGAGCATTCCCATAGAAGTGTGCTGGCGAACGTCAAAGGAACAGTGGCAGCAAATCAATTTACACAAGAGGATGTCTCGTTAGACTGGATGCCTTTAGATCATATTGGTGGCATCGTGATGTTCCACCTTGTCAATGTGTACACAGGCTGCGAGCAGATTCGGGCAAGAACAGATGACTTTATCGCTCAGCCGCTGCGGTGGCTTGACTGGATGGACCGCTACCGTGCAACGAAGACGTGGGCACCTAACTTTGCATTTGCGATGATCAATGATTATGAGAAAGAGATTTCATCAGGATCTTGGGATCTGTCGGCGATGACCTGCATGATTAATGGGGCAGAGGCGGTCGTGCCAAAAACCATCCACCGATTTCTACACCTGCTTGCTCCGCACGGCTTAAAGGGAGATGTGATCAGACCGGCTTTCGGCATGTCTGAAATCTCATCAGCGGTTGTGTTTTCCTTTGCGATTGAGCGTGGAGATGAAAACAGCGGGGTTCTGACCTTTGAGGAAACGTCGCTGACAGAGCAGCTAAGACCAGCAGAAGCACGTGAGACAGGAACCGTCAGCTTTACAGAGTTGGGCAAACCGATTCCAGGTATCACGATACGCATCGTCAATCATCAGCATGAGCTTCTTCCAGAAGATCATATTGGCCGTGTGCAAATAAAAGGTCCAACCACCATGAAGGGCTATTACCGGAATGACGAAGCGAATCAAGAAGTATTTCAAGCGGATGGCTGGTTTCACACGGGTGATTTAGGTTTCCTGCACGAAGGAAGGCTGACACTAACCGGTAGAGAAAAAGATATGATTATCATCAACGGGAAAAACTATCACAACTATGAAATTGAAGCCATAGCAGAGGAAGTACCGGGAGTAGAAACGAGCTTTGTGGCTGCTTGTTCTGTCCGAATGGAGGCTTCTGCATCCGATGAACTGATTCTCTTTTTTACACCGAAGCTGTATGAGCCGGCTTATATTATGAGGGCAAGTCAGCACATTAAATCCCATATTGCAACAAAAATGGGCTTGTCTGCATCTCGCATCATTCCTGTCCAGAAGCATGCATTTCCCAAAACAAGCTCTGGAAAAATAGAAAGGGCACAGCTCAAGACAAGATGGCAAGAAGGCGAATTTGATGAAATGATCATGGAAATGGACATGAGACTTGAAAATGAACATACCTTGCCTGATTGGAGTTATCAAAAGAAATGGATACCTGCTCCACTTGATGCAGCTGACAAGCAGATCATAGGGGACGTTGTGATCTTTGCAGATCCATTAGGACTGGCAGATCAATTGAAATCTTTTGCAAACAGTGAACAAACATACATTACGGTTGAACCGGGTCAAGCGTTCAAACAACTCACACACACTCACTTCATCATCCACCCGAATCGGCCGTCTGACTACGAACAACTCTTTGAGACGCTCCGTTCGTATGGCGTTTCGGTGAAACACATCATTCACCTTTGGAACTATACAAACCAAGAAGACAAGCTTTATGTGTCCAAGGCAAAACAAGCGCAGAAAACGGGCAGCATGAGTGCATTATTTTTAACAAAAGCCATTTCCGTCTATGAGGAGCAGGTGGCCATCACTTTTGTCTCAGCCCATGCGATGAATGTGCCGGGGGATCATATCCACGATGTAGAAAAAGCAACGACAGTAGGACTGATGACAGCAATTCAGCATGAATGGCCGTTTATCAAGGTGCAATGTCTTGATTTTTCTCTAGCAGAATCGGTATCTAGTCATTCTCATGCAATGGCGATGATGGCAGAACTCACACATGACCAAGACCGTCATGTTGCTGCTTATCGTCAAGGTGTTCGTTATATTCCCTTTTTAGCACCTCTTCATTTGGAAAAGGAACAGAAAAGGAAAGAGCTTCCATTTGAATCATCTGGGCTTTATGTCATAACAGGCGGGCTAGGCGGAATTGGCCGTTTAGTCAGTGAACACCTACTGACATCTTATCAAGCACATCTCGTGTTGCTTGGAAGGAAAGAGAGAGAGGCACTTTCTAGTGACCAGCAAGAGACATTGTCTTTGCTAGAAAAGCAGGCAAAAGTGCATGGCGGCAAGGTTCTTTATGAGAAAGCAGACATCACGGCTGAAAAAGAGGTAGAAGCAATCATCTCTAGACATGAGGTCGCCGGAAATCGAAGGCTGGATGGGATCATTCATTTCGCAGGTATCATTCAAGAAGAACTGCTTGCTGATATGACATCTGTGTCTCTGAATGACATGTACGAAGCGAAGGTATATGGAACGATTGCGCTTCATGAAGCTGCCTCCAAACGCAGGAATGTTTTATTTCTTTCCAGCTCGTCAGCCCGAACGCTAAAGGGCGGTATGACTGTCGGCGCCTATTGCGCTGCCAATGAGTTCGTGGAACAATTTGCTCATTATCAGAAGCTGACATCTACAGTGAAGCCATATTGCTTTAGTTTCAGCATGTGGGACGAGATTGGAATGAGTGAAGGCTCCATGATAAAAGGCATGTTAAAAGAAAGAGGTTATCTCCCAATTTCAAAGCAAGCAGGCTTCCAAACGATGCTCGCATGTCTGATGACAGATGCTCCGCTCATTTATACGGGATTGGATCGATCGAAGAAAGAGATTTACGAGATGGTCCATGCGGATGCGGAGATGCAAACAGAGCAGACCTTTTACGTCTTTTTCAAAACTGATCAAACAAAGGCGGTTGAAGAGCGGCTTTATCAATCGATTCATACATGTTTACAGTCCCGTCTATCTGGTGAATATGCCGTGCATTTGTTTCCTGAGGAATATTGGAAAGAAACAGAAGATGGAACGCCAGACGAGGCATATTTTCATGAATTAATAGAGGAAAGCGGAATGGATTCAGACAACAGAGCACCTCACACAGAAACGGAGAAACTGCTCGCACACATTTGGTCAGAGCTGCTTGGTGTCTCAGATGTCAACTGCGGCGATCATTTCTTTTTACTAGGAGGCCATTCGCTGAAGGCGACGCAAATGCTGTCTGCGGTTAGACAAAAAACAGGGTTTGACGTGCCGCTTGCTGTGTTGTTTGAACATACGAGACTCGGAGAATTAGCGGATTGGATCGATTCAAATGCCAAAGCAGATGAAGTGATTCCGATGAGAAAAATGGAAAAGGGTCAGGAAATTCCGATGTCTTATGCCCAGCAAAGACAGTGGTTCCTCTATCAATTAGAGCCGGATTTGCCATTATACAATAATACGATTTCGTTTCGGATGAATGGGCCTTTAGATATCAAGGTGCTTCAGGAAAGTCTGCATCATATGGTGGAAAGACATGAATCGCTCAGAACGTCCTTTACGATGAGCGGGGATGAACCGGTACAGGTCATTCATGAACAGATGGCCCTTCCAGAGCTTGAGGTGATGGACCTTTCAGGCATAGCGTCACAGGAAGAGAAAGAACAAAAAGCGGCTGAATGGGCGAAAGAAGAGACATCCACACCTTTTCAATTAGAACACGAAGCGCTCTTTCGAGTGAAGCTGATTCGACTTTCACCCGCAGAGCATATCTTGCTGATGTCCATTCACCACATCGTGTCAGATGGCTGGTCGATCGGCATTGTTGCAAGAGAATTATCCGAGTGGTATACAGCGGCGATCGAAGGGCGGGAGCCTCACTTGCCGGCATTGCCTATTCAATATGCGGATTACGCACTGTGGCAGAAGGAGTATTTGACAGGAGAACCACTAGGTAAGCAGCTTGCCTATTGGAAGGAGCAATTTGCGGCACCTGTTGAAGATTTGGTATTGCCGTATGATCATCCGCGGCCGGCCGTTCAATCCTACAAAGGGAAGACGAAAACATATCAGCTGTCGAAGTCACTGTCTGAAAAGATTGATGAGCTATCTAAGAAAACAGACAGCACACTGTATATGACCTTGCTGTCGGCTTTCTCTACGCTATTACATCGATTGTCTTCACAGGACGAGTTTGTCATTGGCTCGGTCATTGCTGGGAGAAATCGAACGGAAATGGAGCATTTAATCGGCTTTTTCGTGAATACATTGGCGCTTCGGATCGACCATAGCGGGAATCCAGCCTTTACGGAATTATTAGAGCGAGTGAAGGAGACAACCGTCGGTGCTTTTGCACATCAGGATGTGCCGTTTGAGATGGTGGTCGATGAATTGAATATTGTGCGTGATGCCAGTAAGCAGCCGCTGTTTCAGGTCATGTTTGTTCTGCAAAACTTACCGCTGGAAGCATCTCCAATGGGGGAGGCGACGTCGGTTTTAACCATTGAAGATAATGATACAGCGAAATTTGATCTCTCCCTGTTTGTGTTTGAAGGAGCTGAAGGTCTTCAGTTAAAACTTGAGTATCAAGCAGATTTATTTTCTGATGACACGATGGAGCGATTCCTCGCATACTACGAGCACCTGCTTGAAAGCATTTGTGAAAATCCAGGGCAGCCGATCAGACAAGTGAATTTCCTGCCAGAGAAAGAAAAGCATCAATTGCTCTATGAATGGAGCGGCAAGACTGATCAACCAAAAGGTCCGCTGCTCATGACGGAACGATTTGAAGCGCAAGTGAAAAAGACACCTCATGCAGTGGCGCTCGAATTCCAAAGAGATGAGTGGACGTACCAGGAGTTACATGAAAAAGTCGATCGACTAGCAGCCTATTTGCAGCAGCGCGGCGTGACGCCGCATGAACCAGTTGGACTGCTCATCGACAGATCGCCTGAAATGATTCTTGGGGTGCTGGCCATTGTGAAAGCAGGAGGGGCTTATGTGCCAATTGATCCTGAATATCCAGATGCCCGCATTGACTATATGCTGAGAGTTACAGGGATTCAGCTTTTACTGACAAAAAATGAATGGCTGAAAAAAGTATCCATCCATCAAACGGAACTTATTTGTCTTGATCAAGGGTATGAAGAATTTTTACCAGAAGCAGAGGTCATGCCCGCTGCACTAAGACCTGATGGACTTGCTTATATCAATTACACATCGGGGTCAACTGGACAGCCAAAAGGAGTACTGATCCCGCATCAAGCGGTCGTCCGGCTTGTGTGTGAAACAGACTATGTCACCCTTGATGAACAAACGCGCATTTTACAAATCGCTAGCTTCTCTTTTGATGCATTTACGTATGAAATATGGGGAGCCCTTTTAAACGGGGGAAGGCTCATACTGACGGATCGAAATACCATTTTATCAATGGATACATTAGCGGAAGCACTAAAAACTTATCAGATTACAACAGGGTTCCTGACTGTGCCGCTGTTCAACCGTTTAACAGAAGAACATCCAGAAGCTTTATCTGGACTTCATGCATTATTGATCGGCGGAGATGCCTTATCAGCCGCTCATATCCGAAAAGCACTACCGTATTTGCCTGAAGGGCTTTTAAATGGATATGGACCAACAGAGAATACGACGTTCTCCTGTGTGCATCACATTCGGGCACTGGAAGAAGATCAGGCGACGGTCCCGATTGGACAGCCTATTGCTTATTCACAAGCTTATGTATTAGATGACCAAATGCAGCCAGTTCCGCAAGGCGTCATCGGCGAAATTTACGTTGGCGGCACAGGGCTAGCACTTGGTTACCTTGGAGATGAAGAAAAAACAGCATCATCATTTATCCCGCATCCTTTCCAAGAAGGAGCGCGTTTATATAAAACAGGCGATATGGGCCGCTGGCTGTCAAATGGCATCATTGACTGTCTTGGAAGAATCGATCATCAAGTGAAAATTCGTGGACACCGCGTGGAATGCGGCGAAATTGAAGCCGCTATGCTGACATTTGATGACATCACAGAATGTGCCGTTATCCCGCATCAGCATGAGAGTGGTCATAAGCGATTGATCGGTTATTTTGTCCAAAAAGGGGGCATGACCACGCAAGACATTCGCCAAAACTTAAAAGACATCCTGCCAGATTATATGGTGCCAAGCCTATTAATAGAGCTGGATGAATTACCGCTCACGCCAAATGGCAAGGTAGACCAAAAGCGTCTTCCACCGCCAGAGTGGAGACAAGAAGAAGTAGAGACAGCCATTGACAAAGCAGCTACTGAGGAAGAACGTGTGTTAGAAAAAGTGTGGTCTCAGCTGCTAGGCGTTCCTTCTATTGGCGTCCATGATAACTACTTTGAGCTTGGCGGAGATTCCATTATTGTCATACAAATGGTGGCACGCTTAGCACAGGAAGGCTACGTCATCCAGCCGAGAGATGTATTTGAAAAACAGACCATCTCACAACTCGCACAAGCGATGAGAAAGTCAGAGGTCTCTACGGTCTATGATCAATCACCTGTGACAGGAGAGGTTCGTCTTCTCCCGATTCAATCTTGGTTCTTTGAGCAATCGATGACCAATCAAGATTATTGGAATCTCTCGGCGCATATTGAAATGAAGCGATCTGTTCCACATGAACAGTTAACACAGGTTCTTTCAAAACTGGTCGATCATCACGATATGCTGAGAGCTATATATACAAAAGAGGCAGATGGCACATGGATTCAAACCATTCGTGAGCCTGGTGTCACACCTTGTGTCACATTCTTTGATGTGACAGATGTGTCTCAAGAGGAAGCACGAAAACAAATCCGCTTGGAGACAAATGCCTGTCAAGGAACATTGTCATTAGAGCGTGGAGAAGTGATCAAAGCGATTCTTTTTCATACAGGTGAAGACACGTCTGAGCTCTTTATTGCTGCACACCATCTCGTCATGGATGGCATATCATGGCGCATGATACAAGAAGATGTACTAAATGGATTGAAACAGCTTGCTACGGGGCAGGACATCATATTTGCGAAAAAAACCGCCTCCTATAAGCAGTGGGCAGATGCCTTATACGAATATGCACAAACAGATCAATTACAAGCGCAGGCCTCTTTTTGGCAAAAAATCAAGGATCAAGAGGAAGAAGGTTCTCCTTTCCAACTGCCTGCGCTTTCTAATATAGAAGAACATGCAGAGATCCTGTCGGTTCAGCTCACAAAGGAACAAACAGATATGTTACTTAGACAGGCCTCACAAGCATACCGAACAGAGATTAACGATTTACTGTTAGCAGGACTCACGCAAGCCATTGGAAAGCCAATGCTCATCACGTTAGAAGGGCATGGACGCGAGGATTTATTTGAACAGATGGATTTGTCACGGACAGTCGGCTGGTTTACAAGCTCTTATCCTATTTTTATTCCTTTTATACAAACCGATGTTGCAAGACAAATCAAAGACGTCAAAGAAACCTTACGAGCTGTGCCGCAAAAGGGAATCGGCTATGGTTTGCTTCAATACATGACAGAACCTCGTTTACTCAAAACGGTAACGCCGCAGATGAGCTTTAATTACCTCGGTCAGTTAGATCAGGCAGATGGCGAAGCCAAGCTGTATATAGCAGACGAACGAAATGGACATGTTCACGATCCGAAAGCAGAAAGACAGCATTTGATCGATGTGTATGGATATGTGACAGATGGCCAGTTGCAGATGAACTTTATGATCAATCGTGAACTGCTGCAAGATCAAGAGGTGCGGTTGTTACCTGAGCGTTTTAAAGAAAAGATGGAGATCATCTTGACGCATTGTGTTGAAGCGAGCGGCGGCTTTACACCATCTGATTTTCCGATGGTTCAGCTCACGCAAAAGCAAATAGATGAACTTCCAGACAATGTAGTCGATGTGTATCCGCTGTCTCCAATGCAGCAAGGAATGCTGTTTCATGCACTGCTAGATCAAGCCTCACAAGCTTATTTTGGTCAGGTGCATATGACGCTCCAAGGCTTAACAAACGGCGATGCCTATGAACAAGCTTGGAATCTTCTTGTAGAACGTCATTCGATTTTGAGAACAAAATTCGCTTGGGAAGGGCTGAAGGAGCCTGTTCAGTTCATTCAATCAGAAGGAAGCATCCATCTCACTCAGCACGATGTGCGCCACCTGAGTGACAAGGAGCAAGAAGAGACAATCGAACACTTTTTAGTATCTGATCGTTCAAAGGATTTCCATTTAGACCATATAGATGAACCGCTGATTCGGATTGCTTTATTCCGTTGTGATGAGGAAAGATGCACGTTTGTCTTTAGTTTTCATCACATTTTAATCGATGGCTGGAGTTTGTTCAGCTTTATTCAGGAATCCTTTGCGCTGTATCGCTCTCTTGTGGACGAACGAGAGATCAGTCTTTCTACAGTCCGTCCATATAAAGATTTTATCGAATGGCTGCAAAAGCAGGATCAAGAGAAGGCGCAAGAATTCTGGCAGCGTTATATGTCAGGCGTAGAGGAAGCGACACCGCTTCCAGGAGACGGCGAAGAACATGCTTTAGACCAAGAAGTAAGCATGGCGCAGTCCAGCGTCAAATTGACGCCAGAGATGCAGCAGAAGCTGGAGAAGATGACAGGCAAGCAGAAGGTCACGTTGAGCACACTGATTCAATCAGCGTGGGGACTGCTTTTGCACCTTCATTCAGGCGCAGAGGATGTCATATTTGGGGTGACCGTATCTGGCCGGCCAGCCGACTTACCAGAAGTGGAAAGCATGACAGGGCTCTTTATTAACACATTGCCGCTTCGTCTTTCGATCCATTCGGACTGGACGATTGCGCGATTGCTCGCCTATACACAGGAAACCGTTTTTCAGATGAGAGAATACGAGTATACCGTACTGCCAGATATTCAGCAGATGACGGAAATTCCAAATGGTGAGGCATTGTTTCACAGCATTGTCGTGTTTGAAAACTATCCGATTGAATCCATTGAACCGTATGGCGTACGCATTTTGGACATCGCCAGTCATGAAGAAACAAATTATGACTTAACCCTTGTCGCAGTGCCGGGAGATACGCTGGAGCTTCGGATCACATACAACTTACATCAATATACAGAAAAGCAAATACAAACGCTGATGGAGCAGCTGATTCACACCCTTGAAGCCATGACAGAACAAGTGGATACGCCGCTATCTTCCTTCACCATTGTGACAAGTGAGGAAAAAGAGCGGATGATCAGTGATTGGGCGAAAAACGCACATGTCAGCGTGCTATACCCAGACCAAGAAGAAATATATGCAGGCGTACATGATCCTGCCTATGAAACGGAAATATATGTCCTGAATGAAGAACATCAGCTCATGCCGGTTGGATTTCCTGGAGATGTTTTTATCGGCGCAAAAGAGATCAAAGCACTTTTTGGAGAGCTAGCCGATTGGATGGAGGCGCATAAAATTCCGCATCCATTCAAACATCAAACAGGCGAATATCTTTATCCGACAGGGGATGTCGGCGTTTGGACGGAAGAAAGCAAGATTCAGATTTTGGATTGGATGTAGGAGGAGAAGAAGAATGCTAGTTAGTAGACGAAAAGGAAATGCAGCAAATCATATTGTCAGGATCAATGGAAAACGAATCGATCTCAAAGCATTAGAGAAAGTCTTCATGCTTCACTTTCCACTAAAGGAATGTGCGCTCATCCCGAAGAAAAATCGAGAAGGGGGCCTATCGCTTGTGCTGTTTGCACAGGCGAAGGACCCTTCGTTGACAAGAGAGGATTTGATGAGAGGCCCGCTTCATCCTGATGAAGTGCCAGCCGCGCTCGTCCTCGTCCCTTCCTTGCCGCGAAAAGAAAGTGGAGCGGTCGATACCGAGGCGCTGCTTGCCATTGACGTACTAGATGAAGAGGAACGGAAAAAGATAGAAGAGCGCACGAAAGCCATAGATGGAGTAGAGGAAGCAGCCGTTTTGATAGAGAGTCAGACAGAAAAACAAACTCCCTATCATTTAGATGACCTCTTCCCAGATAGACAGCGTACAAATGGAAACGAATCGTTTTCAAAAGATGAAGTCAGCCAAACCATACAATCCTCCGTACAAGAAAAACCACCAGCTCTTGTTTATGGCGGTGATTTGATTAGAAAACCAGGTACACCAGTCACATTGACAGAGGTACTGATCCGAGCCGCCTTTATGTCACCAAATCGCGGAGTCACGTATCTCAAAGAAGGCGGTCATGAGGTGATCCAGACTTACCCGGAATTGCTCACAGGAGCGGAACGTGTCCTATCAGGATTAAGGGCAGCCGGACTTTCAAACGGCGATCAAGTGCTGCTTCAATTGAAAGATCATCAAGATTTTATCACAGTATTCTGGGGCTGTATTCTCGGTGGAATGATTCCAACCCCAGTCTCTGTACCGCCTGTGTATGATGAAATGAATCAAGGCGTGAACAAGCTCAAGGGCGTGTTTCAGCTGCAAAATGAGCCATTCATTATTACAAACGAAGCGAGTGCTGAGGACATTGCAGGACTGCGTGAAACATTTGAATCAAAAGCGATTCCGATTTTAACAATCGAAACATTACTTGCCTGTGATCCAGATGAACAGCATTATGAGCCAGAGCCGGATGAGCCTGTGCTTCAGCTGCTGTCCTCAGGAAGTACGGGTGTGCCAAAGTGTATCCGGCACAACCATCAAAGCATTTTATCTAGAATCATTTCCTTTGAGCAGGCAAATGGTTTCACGCATGAGGATGTATCAATGAACTGGATGCCGCTTGATCATGTAGGGGGCATTGTCATGTTTCATGTCCATGATGTGTACCTCGGCTGCCAGCAAATTAGTCCATCCATTGATCAATTTATCGAACGGCCGATGGTGTGGCTGGATTGGATAGAAAGATACGGTGTCACAAGGACGTGGGCGCCAAACTTTGCCTTTGCGATGATGAATGAATATGAAGACGACATTCGCAAAGGGAGCTGGGATCTCTCCACCTTGACCTATATCATGAACGCCGCCGAAGCAGTTGTTCCAAAAGTGACGCAGCGTTTCATGCACATCATGGGTGAGCACGGATTAAGCCGCCATGCGATGGTGCCGGCTTATGGCATGTCAGAAACATCATCAGCCATTGTCCAGTCAAAAGAATTCATGCGTCATGATGATCAGGGTGGACAACTGACCATTGATCAGACCTCATTAACAAGTGAGATTCAATATGTGACGCACGATCATCCGCACAAGATGACCTTTACAGAAGTTGGTGCACCCATCCCTTCTGTATGGATTCGGATTGTAGATGAGCATCACCAAGTGCTGCCAGAAGATCAAGTCGGCCGCTTGCAGGTGAAGAGTCCAACGATTATGATGGGCTACTATCAAAATGAGGAAGCGAATGAAGAAGTATTTGCAGAAAACGGCTGGTTTCATACAGGAGATTTAGGATTTATTCATGAAGGGCGCCTAGTCCTCACAGGGCGGGAAAAGGACATCATCGTCATCAACGGAGCGAACTATTTGAATTACGAAATTGAAGCCGTTGTGGAAGAAGTTGAGGGGGTTGAAGTCACATTTGCCGCTGCGTACGGCATTTACAATCCCGAATCAAGTAATGACACACTCGCCGTCTTTTTTGTCACGGAGAAGGATTCGATAGAGGATCAAATCACAATGATTCAGCAGATTAGAGAGAGCATCATTCGCAAAATGGGAATCGAACCTGACCACATCATTCCGCTGAAAAAAGACCAATTTCCGAAAACAGAAAGCGGAAAAATCCAACGTGCCCAACTAGGTGCGGCACTGAAAGATGGGGTGTTTCATGACATTGAACGTGCACTTGATCTTGCTTCGGAAAATGAACAAACCCTCCCAGATTGGTTCTTTAAACGTATTTGGGTAAAAGAGAATATCGGTCCATCTCAGCCGATATCCACTGATCATGTACTCGTATTTGAGGATGAAAAAGGGCTTTATCAATCGCTTTATACACAATTTGAACAAATGAACCTGCCTTATGTTTCTGTGAAAAAGGGTTATGAATTTTTACGCCTGTCAAAAGGGATGTATCAGATGAACCCTCGAATCAAGGGGGATTACGTCAGGCTTGTGGCGGCGCTTGAAGCCGATGAATTGAAAATTGACCGTATGCTCCACTTGTGGAATGTGTCAGACAAGGAGATGATTGCGAGCCCTGCGCAGTTCAAAGAACTGAATGCAAGCACCAGCCAATCCATTTTGTATTTGTATCAAGCATTGAGACAAGAAAATAAAGAGCCGATGCGTCTCGTTGTTGTCACAAAAGGTGGTCAATTGGTAAAACCGCAAGATGAGCTTCATGTGGAGAAAACGTCTCTTGCCGGATTATTAAAAACCATCCCGCAAGAATGGGAAGGGGCAGAAGTGTCTCACCTTGATATTGAAGCGGAGAATGTGGAACAGGATGCCAAACATATTGCGGACGAACTAGGTGCGATTCATTTGAAAGCGGAAGTGTCTTACCGGCATGGCCAGCGCCTCGTACCAAAGCTGGAAAAAGTGAATATGATGACGGCACCTCAGACAGAAGGGTTTTTAGAATATGAAGGCTTGTACTTGCTGACTGGCGGGCTTGGCGGTATTGGATTTGAACTGTCTAAGCAAATGCTCCAATTTGGCTTGAAGCTCGTGTTAATTGGACGGACATCCCTTGAAGAAGACAGAGAAAAAGAGGCGTCATTCTCACAACTTAAAGATCTGGGAGACGTCCTTTATGTACAAGCCGATGTGACGAATTTATGTGACGTCGAGCAGGCGATTTATGAAGCAGAAAAGCATTTCGGACAGTCGATCCGAGGAGCGCTTCATTTAGCCGGTGCTGGCAATGTATCTGAGCACTTTCAGCATGTGGATACGTACACATTGGCTCATACAACAGAAGAAGATTTCGTCAAAGAACTTTCAGGGAAGGCAGATGGCGCTTGGGTGCTCCAAGAAGCCTTCAAGCATGACCCGTCAGTTCCACTCGTCTTTTTTGGATCAGTGAATGGCTATTTTGGCGGCACAACATTTGGTGCATATTCTGCTGCAAACAGCTTTTTAGATGGACTCGCACATGCCCTTACCTATCATGAGGGAAGAAGAGCGATTTCGTTAAATTTCAGCATGTGGGATAATCTTGGTTTGTCTAAGGGACATACTGGGGCCGCGCTAACCGTTCGCAAGGGCTTTCAATTGATTGGAAAAAAACAAGGGCTCCATTCATTATGTCTAGGTGTTCGGCTGAATGAAGCGCATCTATTTATTGGCCTAGATGGGGCGAATCAAGAAATCGCTGAACATCTTCAACCAGCACCAGTACCACATTTTGAAAAGAAACTGTACTATACGGTGCAATCAGGCAAAGAAGTGGATGCTGACAAGATCACAGACATCATAGAGGGGAAATGGGACATCAGGCAAGTGGAAGATATACCGAAAAAACAAGATGGCTCTATTGATCACGAAGCCCTCAAACAGTTCCATCACAAACACGCACAGCCGTTTGAAAAGCAATTGCCAGAAACGAAGACAGAGCAGGTGCTTGCGGCCATATGGGAGGATATTTTAGAAGTCGATCGTGTGTACAAAGAGGATCAATTCTTTGACCTTGGTGGACATTCATTAAAGGCCACTCAAACGATTTCACGTATTAATCATGAGTTTTCAATAAAGGCACCGCTAAAAATCTTATTTGAAAGCAAGAATCTGGCACACTTGGCACAAATGGTCGATGACATCAATGGAGCACCAGCCATTCAGGAAGCCAGCATTCCAAAGCTGGAAAAACGAACAAGCTATGAGCTGTCACACGCTCAAAAGCGAATTTGGTTCTTATCTACATTAGAAAAGAGCCATCATTACAATATATTAGGTGCTTGGAAACTGATAGGCCAATTACACATCCAAACGTTAACAAAGGCGATCGGTCTCTTAACAAAACGTCATGAAGCACTGCGCGCAACATTTCAAACCATTGGCGGCAAGCCGGTTCAAGTCATCCGTGAAGATCTTCCGCCATCAGTAACCGTTGCGAATTTCTCATTATTTAATGAAAAAACAAGAGCGAGAAGATTGGAACAGCTGATTCAGCAAGAGGCGAACCGCATCTATGACTTAGAACGGGGACCGCTTGCACAGTGGACAATTGTTGATATGGGGAAAGAGGAATATTACTTGCTTTGTGCGCAGCATCATATCATTTCCGATGCATGGTCGCTCAGCCTGCTTATTCAAGAATTAGAAGTCGTGTATGGTGCGCTATTATCAGAGAAAACGCCTGAGCTACCTGCACTTGAGATTGAATGGACTGATTATGTTCATTGGGAGAATGAGCAATTAAAGAACCACCATGAGGCTCAGAGCTATTGGCTAGAAACGTTACAAGGAGAGTTGCCGGTATTAGAGCTCCCGTTTGACCGTCCACGTCCGCCGGTTCAAACATTTAATGGGGCTACAGAGCAAATCGTGATAGATGAACCGCTTGTTCGTCGTTTACATGCCTTGTCGAGGCAGCAGGGGACAACACTATTTATGACGATGTTGTCAGCCTATTATGTCCTGCTTCACAAGTTGTCTGGACAAACAGATGTCATTGTTGGATCGCCGATCGCTGGCCGTGATGTCGAACAATCAGAGAAGCTCGTCGGCATGTTTGTCAATACGTTGGCGCTGAGACAGGACGTTTCAACAGCCGATACCTTTGCCGATTTACTGGCAAAGGTGAAAGAAATGACGTTAAAAGCCTTTGAGCATCAGCATTATCCATTCGACAAGCTTGTGGATGACCTTTCAATGGATAGAGACCTAAGTCGTTCACCGATCTTCCAAGTCGCCATGGGGTATGTCACTGATTCGCTGGATATCAACCTAAAAGGACTGACATCGGAACAAGTGATGGTCCATCATACCGTCTCTAAATTTGATCTCACCTTGCATGTATTTGAGCAGGAGGACAAGCTGTCTATCCATGTGGAATATAATACGGATTTATTTGAGCAAGAAACGATCCACCGTATGATGAATTATTATCTCAATTTGTTAGATGGCATGACGGCTCAGCCTGAACGGACATTCGCTGACTTTTGCGTCATGGACAAAACAGAACAGAATGCCATGATCATAGGAAAAAATCAAACCGACACGCCTTATCCAAAGCGTACGCTGCAAGAATTATTTGAAGAACAAGTGCAGCGTGACCCGCACCGGATTGCTGTATCCTATATGGAAGAGCATATGACGTATCAAGATTTAGACGAGAAGGCGACAAAACTGGCTGCCTATTTACAGTCAAAGGGCGTTGGACCAGGTTCACTTGTCCCGATGCTGTTTGATCGTTCGTTTGACATGATGGTCTCAGTTCTAGGGATCGTCAAGTCGGGTGCTGCTTATGTACCGATGTCACCTGAGTATCCAGATGCCCGCATCGGTCTGATCGTTCGCGATACACAAAGCGATATCATCTTAACCCAGTCGCATCTGATCAATCGTTTAGACGGTCTGAGCGGCACAAAGATTGAAATGGACAAGCCGTTACCAGAAACAGGCGCAGTGTATCAAAGGGAAAAATCGATTGTAGGAGAAGACCAGCTTGCCTATGTGAACTACACTTCAGGCTCAACAGGCACACCAAAAGGCGTGATGCTTCCTCATGCAGGTGTGGTCCGCTTAGTGAAAGAAACAAACTATATTGAGCTTGGTTCAGAAGATAAAATGCTTCAGCTGTCTAACTATGCATTTGATGCCTTTACCTTTGAATTATGGGGAATGCTGCTAAGTGGCGGTCAGCTGGTTCTGATCCCGAAATATGCTGCTCTAAATATGGACGAATTAACTCGTTTAATCAAAACGCATCAAGTCACAGCCAACTGTTTGCCAACTGCATTATTCAACCGGCTGATTGAGCATGATCCAAAAAGTGTGGCTGGATACCGTACATTACTCGTTGGCGGAGAAGCCATGTCTAGTGAGCATGCACGAAAGGCATTGCCACATATGAAGGGTGTGCTGATCAATGCTTACGGTCCAACAGAAAACACAACATTAGCGACCACTTATCAAGTCACACACGTACCGGAGGATGCAAGATCAGTGCCAATCGGTGTGCCAGTCGCCAACTCAACGGTTGTCATACTTGATGATCATCTCAATCCAGTACCAACAGGCGTCAAAGGAGAAATCTATATCGGCGGAACAGGGCTGGCAAAAGGATATCTGCATGACCCAGAGCGCACGAAGGAGCGGTTTATTGACAATCCATTCCCGGCATTAAAAGGGGACAAACTGTATCGTTCCGGTGACCTAGGGAAATGGCGGTCTGATGGCAGTATTGAATACCTTGGCCGAAAAGACAACTTGGTCAAAATTAGAGGCTACCGAATTGAATGTGGAGAAATCGAGACAGCCCTGCTCAAACACCCACAAGTAAAAGAATGTACCGTCATTGCTAAAACGTACGGCAGCTCAAAACGGCTGGCAGCTTACCTTGTCATAGATGGGGGAGAGCCTGTTCCCGGATGGAAAGCATTTTTACAGGAAAGCCTGCCAGGCTATATGATTCCAAGTTACTTTATCGTACTTGACGCAATTCCTGTCACAACAAATGGGAAGGTCGATCAAAAAGCACTGCCGGAGCCGACAGACGCAGTCTCATCCTCACATGAAGACGATCAACCGGCAACAGAAACACAGCAGCTGATTGTGACAGCTTTCAGTGAAGTGCTTGGTGTCAAACGAGTAGGAATTCATGATTCATTCTTTGATTTAGGTGGAGATTCCATTATGAGTATTCAAGCCGTTGCCAAATTAAAAGAAAAAGGTGTCCGTGTTGATCCGAAATGGATTTTCATGCACCCAGCGCCAGCACAGTTAGCGGCATATTTGGACACAGTGCCAGAAACAGGCGAGCCTGTCGAAAGAGCGCCGAAAGACTATGTGATCGAGTTGAAAAAAGGGGATCCGGCTGAACCGAGAATTTTCTTTGCACCGCCTGCTGGTGGAACGGTGATGGGGTATATCGATGTGGCCAAGCTCATGACACATGAAGGAGCTGTTTACGCCTTGCAGTCTCCAGGCTTGTATGAGGATGAAGAACCACAATTCCTTCATTATACAGAGCTTGTCACCATTTTTATTGAAGCCATTGAGACATTCTATCGACCAGGCATTGATTATTTGGCAGGACATTCCATGGGCGGACATCTTGCTTACGGAATGAATCAGAGACTCTGTCATGCAGGAAAAGCGCCAAAAGGATTGATCATTTTAGATACGGTTCCGGTATTAAGAGATGAGGCAGATCAAGCGCTTCATGCCGATATGAACGAAGAAGAAGTGAAAATGCTGGCCCTCGTCCTAGGTATGGGGAACCTCGTCGGCATCAAACCAGAAGCATTACAAGGGCTCAGCTTCCAAGAAGTGAAGCAGAAAATCCTCAAAGAAGCAGAAAAGGATGAAGTCGTTCATCAATTTATGAATGATCACTATTTAGATAAATACTTGCAAATGCAGACACATAATACCATCATGTCACAAGCCATTGAATTAGAAAAAGACCCATTCTCTGTGCCGTTTTATATTATACAAAGCAGCGATCACGCCACAGATTTCCAGAAGAAATTTGCCGATTGGGAAGCTTACACGAGAGAAACGTGCTCGTATTTTCAGATAAAAGGCGACCATGTGACCATGATGAAAAGACCGCAGGCAGATCAACTTGCGCAGATTCTTGAAACGATCGTAAAGGGGTAAGGACGTATGAACCAATTATTTAAAACCTTTGAAAAAAAATCAGATCTGATTCAGCTTATTTGTTTTCCTTTTGCAGGCGGATATTCCGCCTCTTACCGTCCGCTCTTTGAACAGCTGAAGGACACGGCCGAAGTGACAGCAGCAGAGCCTCCGGGTCATGGAACGAACCTCATGCCGCTTGAAACAAGCATTGACCGGCTGGCTGAATTGTATAAAGAAGGACTGACAGGCAAATTAAACCGTCCATTTATTTTGTTCGGACATTCCATGGGCGGACTTGTGGTGTACAGGCTGACTCAGTTGCTAGAAAGGGAAGGCATCGATCCGGCAGCGGTTGTCATTTCTGCCATTCAGCCACCGCAAACAAAAAGACAAATATTGACCCATTTATCGAATGAAGCATTTGTTCAGCATATCGCTGAAATGGGCGGGATTCCAAAAGAATTGTTAGAGAACAAGCCAATGATGGATTACTTTACACCATCCTTACGTGCCGACTATCAAGCATTAGAATCCTTCCAGCACACAGACAAAACAATCATCGAATCACCCGTTTATTTATTGAACGGAAAGCAAGATAAGAAATGCATGGAAGACGCAGACGGCTGGCTAACATGGGCAAACGCCATCGAACGTACTGATTTCGAAGGAGGGCACATGTATATCAACACACACCTCGAGCAGTTCGCAGAACATATGAGGCATGTCATTGAGCAGACAACAAAAAGGCAATTCATCAGCCAATAAAAGAAAACAACGGCCCCGTCAAACGAGGGCCGTTTTCTTTATGAATTCCCCTTCCTCACCACATTCCCGCCAATCACTCCGCCAATGACGAGCACAGCCCCGATGAGGTGAACCATATCAATCGTTTCATGTAAAATAAGCACGCCAGCGGCAATGGTAATGAAAGCAGAAAGGTTGTTAAAGATACTCACCTTTGCTGCTTCAAGGTGGGAAAGAGCATAGTTTGATAAATACGCTGTGAGCAGTGATGAGAGAATGCCTAAAAAGAGCATAGACCATACAAAGGATGGCTGCGTAAACGGACTGAAAAACTGCGGTAGTGTAGTATTTACCGAGTGCCGAATGAGAGCAGCAGCATTAAAGAAGACAAATCCAAAGAATGTCATCACGAAAGTCAGTTCAATGACATGGAATCGCCGTGTCATCATCCTGGCAAATACGCTATAGGCACTGGATGATAAGGCTGAAAGTAAGATCAGCACATAACCAATGAGATGAGAATGTTTCACATCAATTCCCTTCACCACAAAGAGGAGCATCACCCCGGACACAGAAAGAATGGTAAACAGCACCTGGATCGAGGTAGGGCGTTCCTTTAAACACCATGCTGCAAGCACCATTGTCAAAATAGGGATGGTCGCCTGTATAATACCGGCCTCTGATGAAGAGGTGAACATCAGCCCCCACACTTGAAATGCAAAAAACAACACAGGATAAAGCAAGGAAAATGGCACAATGTAAATGAGATCACGCCATTGAATGGAAAAACGGTACTTTTTTCGTAAAAATGGAAATAACAAAAGAGCGGCTGCGAAAGAAACGGTAAATCGGTGTGCCAATACATCAATCGGATTCGCTGATGCTAAGGCTACTTTGACAAACAAGAATGAAAAACCAATCATACAGGCGTATGCGATCGAAGCAGCATACGCTTTTTGTTTTGACATATCCATCAGAATTCTCCTTACACGAGCATGCATGCTTCAGTTGAATTGACCGGTTCTGTCTTTTTATCGTAAACGGATCAAGTAAAGTGTACAATAAGAGTTATTGATATCTGTACCGGTACAAGGAGGGTAGTACTGTGAGGAAATATGATCAGCTTGTGTTGAATATAAAAAACAAAATCGAGAGCGGTGAATACAATGCTGGAATGAAAATTCCATCCATTCGTCACTTAGAGGCTCAATATGCTGTGAGCAAAAGCACTGTCATAAAAGCACTAGACACATTAGAGCGTGAACACTTGCTGTACTCTGTAGAAAGAAGTGGCTATTTTGTCGTGAAAACCAATCAGTCAGCCGTTAAGAAGGGCAGCACATGGATTGATTTTGCTTCCTCTGCGCCTGATCCCATTGTATTTCCATATGTCGATTTTCAGCACTGCATCAATCAAGCGATTGATCTGTATCAAAATGATTTATTTATCTATGGCACCACCAATGGATTACCATCTTTACTGCCAATCATTTCAAAGCGTTTAACGGATTATCAAGTGTTTGCCTCTCCAGAACAGATCGTCATGACTTCTGGTATTCAGCTGGCTTTATCGATTTTAAGCACCATCCCGTTTCCAAATGGAAAACAGACCATATTGGTCGAACAGCCAGGCTATCACCTATTCCTCCAATACTTAGAGAAAAACCAGCTGCCTGTCCGGGGGATTCAGCGGACGAAAAAAGGACTCGATCTTCAGGAATTGGAGCGTATCTTCCGAGAGGAGGATATTCGCTTTTTCTATACGATGCCAAGATTTCAAAACCCGCTTGGAACGAGTCTGTCGAAACAAGAAAAAATAGCGATTGCAGCCCTTGCCGAAGCATATGATGTCTACATCGTTGAAGACGATTATTTGGCTGATTTAGAATTCGATACAAAAAGAGACCCGATCTATTCATATGATCAGGCGGGGAAGGTCATTTATTTAAAAAGCTTCTCAAAAATCATTTTTCCGGGGCTTAGAACAGGTGCTGTCGTCTTACCAAACGAGCTGATTGGCCCCTTTAGTGAACATAAACGGCTGATTGATATCGACAGCTCGATGCTCTCGCAGGCTGCTTTAGAAATTTATTTGAAAAGCGGGATGTTTGAGCGTCATAGAGAAAGGATGCAGGCGACCTATAGAGCTCGATCCAAACAACTTGTAGCCTGTTTGAAAAATGATCAAGGCGCTTATGCGCTGGGAGAAGAGGAGCCAGCTACTCATACCCACGTTCGTGTCGACCGGTCCATTCCGATGAATCAGCTCATTCAGCAGCTAAAAATGGCTTCTGTGATGGTTCAGCCGATCGACCGCCATTTCATTTCTACTTATCATAAGGAGCCTATACTTCAGCTGAACATTTGGCATGTAAAAGAAGAGGAAATCGCACGAGGCGTCGATTTGCTAAAGTCATCACTTCAACAAATCACACGTTATTAAGGCGTGACAGCATGTTCTCACAAGTGAGTATCTCGACGTGCTCAGCCGCAGCGGGTTTTCTTGTACAAACCGCCATTTGGTAGGCAGGATCAAGTGAATATGTTTGGACAACGCAAGGGGCTTCGTGATCAGGTAATCTCAAAGTAGCCTGTCCATCCTCTGACAAGCGAGCGGTAAAGGATGAAAGACCATAGGATATTCCCTTCCCTGTCAGCTTGATAAAAGCCTCCTTCATGGACCATAAATGAAAGAAATAGGCTTCCTGCTGGTCTGCCGGCTGTGATAGTAAATCTTGATATTCGTCAGCTGAAAAAAATCGTTTGGCAATGGCTAAATCAATCGGTTTAATCTCTTCAATATCAATGCCAACAGGCGCATCATCTACTGCGCCCACGACCCAATCACCAGAGTGAGAAAGATTAAAATGAAAAGAAGGAATTTGCCGGACAACAGGCTTTCCATTCCCTTCTGTTTCAAAAATGATCTGTTCCATAGGCAGTGCGTACATCTCATGAATGATGTGACGAATCAGTACCTCACCTAAAAGCGTTCTTCTTGCATCGATCAAAAAACGAAAGCGCTCAGCGGCGGCGCGTTTTTCAAATGACACAAAAGGCTTCAGCTGTTCTATTTGTTTTCGTGCATTTTTATCATCTAAAGGTTGTAATTGAATAGCGAAAATCTTCATAACGGACCTCGATTTTTTACATTTATTGTACCATTGGATGAACACATGCAAAAGAGAAACAGACATCCTGTTCAATGAAAGCACAAAATGACAGGAAGGTGCGGGCGGTTCTCGATATAGTGGAAAAGGAAGGAGAGGGAAAAATGATTCACTTGATCATGGATAGTATCAATTATATGGAAGAGAGGCTGGATCAGCCTTTGCAGATCGAAGAAGTGGCAGAGGCCGCCTGTATGTCTAAATTTCATTATCAGCGGCTATTCCATATGCTGACGGGAATTGCAGTAGCAGAATATATTCGCAAAAGGCGATTAACCCTTGCGGCAGAAGAATTCATGACTAAGCAAGTGAAAGTCATTGATGCGGCGGTGAAGTATGGCTATGAAACCCCAGAGTCGTTTGCGAAAGCCTTCAAGCGGCATCATGGATATACACCGGCAGCAGTGAAAACAGGCGAGTATACAGTGAAAGCCTACCCCCGTCTCTCCTTCGAACTTCAAATAAAAGGAGTCGAACCGATGCATTATCGAATTGTGGAAAAGGATTCATTTTCAATCATGGGCAGAAGACTAAAGACAACAACAAAGAATAGCCAAAACAAACAGGATATTCCCGCCTTTTGGAAGCGTGTCAATCAAGAAGGATGGACGGATTCACTGGCTCATGCAGCTGGAGAACTCGGATATATCGGTGTATGTGCGCATTTTGATGAAACGCTTGAAACATTTGACTATATCATTGGGATTGAGCAAGGTGAGGAACAACCAGATTCGACCATGACAGTCGAGCAGATTCCGGCCAGTACGTGGGCTGTATTTCAGGCAAAGGGGCCTGTCGAAACCGCTGTGCATTCAACATGGACACGTATTTTCACAGAATGGTTTCCTGCCTCAGGATATGAGCATGCTGGGGGAATGGAGATGGAAACGTATCCTTTAGATGGAGAGATACATTCTCCAGATCATGTGACATTGATTTGGATTCCAATCCGTAAACAATCATAAAAAAGGCAGCGTATCTCGCTGCTTTTTATCCTTGTGTGAGGACGTGAACACCGTTTGGATCGGTCGTATTCATCCCATGAGAATCTATCATCTTCACTTCAAGTAAAGAGAGACGTTCTCCCTTTTTCCAATGAATAGGTTGTGTCAAACCGTCCAGCAACTGATCGACCGTAGGTGTATGAGTCAAATCAGGTACTGCGATCGTCATCTCGGCAATTGCTTCTTCACCAGTTTCAATCACATCTGTCCGCCGCTGCAATTCAAGCCTTAAGCGCATCGGTGTAGAAAGAAACGTTCTTCGCTCCCCAGTCTGGATTGCCCAGTTTCTCTTTTGCGCTTGTACCAGCAGCTGATCATATTCATCATCAGTCACTAGAAAGCCGATGTGATCAAAAAGGACTTTTTTACTATAACCAAATGTGATATTGATCTGTCCCTTTCTCATCTCAATGATTCGGAAAGAGGGCTTCTTCTCTCTAAAATCATCCCATGTAAGCGGAGGGGGAAAGGAACCTTCCTTTGCGAAACGCCCCTTTACTTCAAAGCCTAATGAGGTGTACGCCTTCTCCATCTCCTCAACAAATGGTGTCCAGTAATGATAATGGAAAAGCTGCATCAGAGGATCATCTCCTGTTTTAAGAATATTGCGTCTATTTAGTTTAGCACAAAACAAGCCATTCATTTAGTAGAATGGCTTGTTCTTATCGGGTAAGGGTTTGAACAGGCTTCTCCGCTGTTTTTGTAATGAGCAGTTGCAAGAGCCGTGTCGATTGTGGCAATGAAAAGCGAAGGACGAGTCCAGTAAAGATGGCTGTCAGAATCGTTCCAATGCCAATCGGGCCGCCGAGCATCCATGCAAATAGAAGCACGGTTAACTCAATACCATTTCGAACCCACTGTACGTTCAGCCCCGTTTTTGCTGAGATGAGCAACATTAATGAATCCCTTGGCCCAGCGCCAAGATTAGCTGAGACATAAATGCCAACGCCATACCCAGACACAATCACGCCCGTAATAAACACATATAAAGCAGGTAAATACCCATGTGGTGCAGGTAATACTGCATTAAAGAAATCAATAAACACGCCGATCAGCACCATATTGAGCAGGGCGCCGATCTTTGGAAAAGATTTCGTGAAAACAGATGTCAGTGTCACAATCAGTGCACCAATAATGATCGACCATTGTCCAATGGTTAAACCAAAATGCTGAAACAGTCCATAATGAAAAGCGTCCCACGGACCAATGCCAAGGATCTTTCCCTTCACTGTCAGCGATAGTCCAAAAGCAAGTACAATCAATCCCACAAAATAAAAAAACCAACGTAAAAGATGTTCCCGCTTCAAAAGCTTTCCCTTCTTTCTTAAACACTCGATTTCAATCGTAACATACTCGCACGCCCCTTTAAATGGCTTTGCTCAATTGTAATCGCTTACTCGATAAAAAGAATTTTTTCCATAAAAAGAGCAGAAAACATCAAATTTTGGAGCAAGACTTTTGAATTGTTTTTTTTAACAAAGCGAACCAATAATTACCAATTTTTATGAAAATAAGAAAAAAATTCAATATAAAATGACAAAAAAACAACCTTTATCCAATTAAAGAATATTCAAGATAAAATAGAATAGATTGTATGTAAATTGCGTCGTTAGGCCTGTTTTTATTGATAGATAAAATATTTAATACACGATAAAAAAACTTGTTTTATTGGAAAAAACATAGATGAATCAGATGTCGAAAGCTGTATATGACCAAAGGGCTATTTTTGTCGAAAATAGTCTTTTAGTCATGTTGAGGGTTCTGAAATGTTACTGATATTCTTTACCAAAGTGTGGGAGGTGAACTGGTACATACCATTATGATGTAAAGCAGGGAAAAGGGGATGTCAAAAAATGAACATATTAAAAAGAACGAGTCAATTATTTCTTATATTGGTGCTGATCGCTGGAAATTTATTAACGGTCTCACCACCTGTTACAAAAGCTGCTGGAACAGTGGTCGTGAACAATACGGATTCCTATATGATTGGGACTAGGCCACTAGTTCTTCAGCAACTCGATGGAAATGATCCAACAAATGTTAAAGCTAGTGTAGAGGTGAAAGGAATCGATATAGGCGCAGTGAATGGTGTTGCTGTTAGCGATCGAGAAAATGTAGTGTATGCAACTGCAAATGGCACTAGCCTTACTCTATATAAAATAAATGCGACATCAGGGCAAGCACAAGTCGTAACGAAACTACCTGAAGGCGCTACTAATGCCGTTGTGCATCAAGATAAATATATTTATTCTTATTTTTCTAATGGTGATTCTTTCCTTGGAACGTACGATTTAGTTACGGGTCAAAAAACGTCCAAAAAAATCGTCGGTTATGACGCTGGCTCTGGCATTGGTGGTGACATTGGCGGAGATCTTGTAGTCGATAAGGATGGCTATCTTTGGTTTGCATCTAATAACAGTGGAGCCGTTGCGCAAATGAATCCTGAAACAGCTGAAGTCATTCGTGTCATTCCGATTACAAATGCGGATGGTAAAACGATTGACGGAGGCGTGCGGGGAATTAGCTTCTTGCCAAATGGGCAGATGCTATTACAGTCAGGATTAAATGAATCCATTGGTCATTCCACTCTTTTTACACTTGATGCGAAAACATTAAGTACAACATATATGGGCACTGCAGGTGATTCATTATCTTACGACTTAGCTTCAAGGGTGAAGCCTGAATTCGATCCATATCCACCTAACCTTGAATCAGAAAAATCGGTTGCTTTACAGAAAAAAGCAGAAGGCAACACAGATGAAAAGCATCCAGAAGTAGGCGACACTTTGCTTTATACAATTAGAGCAAAAAATACGGTGCAATTCGGCATTCTTAAAAATCTGATCATATCAGATAACCTTCCGAGCAGCTTAACCTATGTTTCTGGTTCTCTTAAGGTAGATGGCACAAGCGTAACAGATGCAAAGGATCAAGACAAAGGTGACTTTACAAACGGTACTGTGACAGGTCAAATAGGTGATGTGAAAGACACCGATTGGCACACTGTGACATTTGAAGCGAAAGTAGCAAAAGGGCAAGCGGGTAAAGATATTCAAAATACAGCGAATGTCAAAGGGGAAAACACACCGCCAGACAATCCAACAACAAACATAGAAATTTATCCTCGTGATCCGAAGCTTGAATCAGAAAAATCAGCGGTCTTACAGAAAAAAGCAGATGGGAATACAGATGAGAAGCACCCAGAAGTAGGGGACACATTGCTGTATACCATTCAAGCCCGTAACGCTGTTGAAGATAGTGTAATAGAAGACCTTGTGATTTCTGACAAGTTACCTCAAGGATTATCTTATGTACCAAATTCTCTACAGGTAGATGGGAATCCAGTCACAGATGCAAAAGATGGCGACAACGGTGATATGACAGATGGAACTGTCACTGGAACGCTCGGTGAAGTGAAAGATACGAAATGGCATACCGTGACGTTTGAAGTCACAGTTGAAAAAGGTCAGGCAGGCAAAGATATTCAAAATACAGCGAGTGTCACAACCGGCAACACACCGCCAGACAAGCCGACAACGAATATAGAAATCTATCCTCGTGACCCGAAGCTGACTTCTGAAAAATCAGCCGTCTTGCAGAAAAAAGCAGATGGCAATACAGATGAGAAGCATCCAGAGGTCGGTGATACACTTCTTTATACGATTAAAACAAAGAATACGATAGAAGATAGTCTCGTTGAAAATTTAGTGATCTCAGACGAACTGCCGGAAGGATTAGCGTATGTGTCGGATTCACTTCAAGTGGATGGAGAGGCAGTCACTGACGCAAAGGATGACGATAACGGAGACTTCACAGATGGTACCATTTCAGGACAATTTGGTGACGTTCAAGATACAGATTGGCATACCGTGACATTTGAAGTGACGGTTGAAAAAGGTCAATCTGGCAAAGACATTCAAAATACAGCGAGTGTCACAGGTGAAAACACACCACCAGACGATCCGACAACAAAAACAGAAATCTATCCTCGTGATCCAAAGCTTGAATCAGAAAAATCAGCCGTCTTACAGAAAAAAGCAGAAGGTAACAAAGATGAGAAGCATCCAGAAGTGGGAGATACCCTGCTTTATACAATTAAAACAAAGAACACGATAGAAGACAGCCTTGTGGAAAATCTAGTGATCTCAGATCAATTACCAAAAGGGCTGAAGTATGTCGCTGGGTCTCTTGAAATTGATGGAGAATCTGTCACAGATGTGAAAGACGACGATAGCGGAGACTACACAGATGGAAAGGTCACAGGTTATTTTGGTAATGTGAAGGACACAGATTGGCATACCGTGACGTTTGAAGTGACAGTTGAAAAGGGACAGGCTGGTCAAGACATTCAAAACACTGCCGAAGTAACAGGTGAAAACACACCGCCAGATGATCCAACAACGAATACAGAAATTTATCCTCGTGAACCAAAACTAGCATCAGAAAAGACAGCGAGCATTCAGAAAAAAGCAGAAGGAAACACAGATGAAAAAACACCACAGGTAGGCGATACCCTTCTGTATACGATCAAAACAAAGAACCTTGAAGAGGACAGCATCGTCGAAAATCTCGTGATTTCAGATCAACTACCAGAAGGTCTTGAATACGTCGAAGGATCATTAAAAGTAGATGACCAAGCCGTCACAGATGCAAAAGATGACGACAACGGAGACTACACAAAAGGCACAGTCACCGGACAATTTGGTGATATCAAAGACACAGACTGGCATACGGTGACGTTTGAAGCGAAGGTCGCTAAAGGCCAAGCGGATAAAACCATTCAAAACACAGCAAAAGT
>NZ_VSSC01000009.1:0-153640 GCF_008123875.1 Bacillus sp. Y3
AACACGCCACCAGATGAGCCGACAACCGAAACAAACATTGATCCAAGAGATCCAAAGCTTGAATCAGAAAAAACATCTGAGATCTCTCAAAAAGCAAAAGGCAATACAAATGAAAAACAAGTTCAGGTAGGCGACACTCTCCTTTACACGATCAAAACAAAAAATAGTGTAGAAGACAGTGTCATCAAAGATTTAGTCATCGCAGATCAACTGCCAGAAGGTCTTGAATACGTCGAAGGGTCATTAAAAGTAGATGGACAAGCTGTCACAGACGCAAAAGATGATGACAACGGAGACTACACAAAAGGCACAGTGACCGGTCAATTTGGTGATATCAAAGACACGGACTGGCATACGGTGACGTTTGAAGCGAAGGTCGCTAAAGGCCAAGCGGATAAAACCATTCAAAACACAGCAAAAGTAACAGGCGAAAACACGCCGCCAGATGAGCCGACAACCGAAACAAACATTGATCCAAGAGATCCAAAGCTTGAATCAGAAAAAACATCAGAAATTTCTCAAAAAGCAGAAGGCAATACAGATGAAAAACAAGTACAGGCAGGCGACACCCTTCTTTACACCATCAAAACAAAAAATAGTGTAGAAGACAGTGTCATCAAAGACTTAGTGATCGCAGATCAACTGCCAGAAGGTCTTGAATATGTCGAAGGATCATTAAAAGTAGATGACCAAGCCGTCACAGATGCAAAAGATGACGACAACGGAGACTACACAAAAGGTACGGTGACCGGTCAATTTGGAGATATCAAAGACACGGACTGGCATACGGTGACGTTTGAAGCGAAGGTCGCGAAAGGATCTGAAGGTAAAACCATTCAAAATATCGCAGTTGTGAAGGGTGATAATGTTGACGAACCAGACAAACCTGAAAACTCGACAACGGTAGTACCGCCGCATGTGCCAGAGGTGCCAGCAAATCCAGAGCAGCCTTCTCATTCAGAACCGGATACACCTGGTCATCATCTTCCGAACACTGCAACAGAGATGTACAACCTTTTACTAGCAGGATTTGCACTTGTACTAATAGGTGCATCCCTTATTGTATGGAAAAGAAGAAAAAGAAACGGATAATCGTCCATGTTTCAAAAAATCATCTCAGCTCTATTGATTACAGCAGGTATTTGTCTTGTGATTGTAGGATATATGAAAATCGTTGATGGACAAAGACAAGTAGATCAATCATTCCAGTCTGCGCAAGCAGCCATCCAGCAAAAGGGGAAAATGGATTCCTCTTTTGTGCCGGAGGCTGGTGAAACCATTGGGCTCTTGCACATTCCAAAGTTAAACGCTGAGTTACCAATTGTAGAAGGAACAGCGGCGGAGGATTTGGCAAAGGGAGTTGGTCATTATCACGAGAGCTATTTTCCTAACGAACAGGGACAAATCGTTTTATCTGGGCATCGTGATACTGTGTTTAGACGAACAGGAGAACTTGTGAAAGGGGATCAACTTGTCATAGAGCTTTCATACGGTCTGTTTACCTATGAAATTGAGAAAACAAAGATTGTGAAAAAAGATGATCAAAGTATTATTACACTACAACAGGAAAAGGAAGAACTTATCCTCACCACATGTTATCCTTTTTCTTTCATTGGTCCTGCGCCAAACAGATATATTATATATGGGAAGCGTATTTAGCCACTGGATCAGCCTGCAGCTCATTCTTTCATTAACCGATTAGAGCGCTTAATCCCTTGATAAACAGGGAATCTTCTATATCATATCTAGAGATGCAGGGGGGGTCAATTTGTTAAATAAAGAAGATGTAAAGTATATAGATAACGTTGGAAGAATTGTCCTGCCGACAGATATAAGAAAACGGTTGAAAATTCACCCACAAGATTTTATTGAAATCTATCAAGAAGAAAGTCACATTGTGATAAAGCCTTATTGGCAGGATAAACCTTGTATCGTTACAGGGCAAGTCACCTGTTCCAATAAGGCGCTGTCAGGCGGTGTAGTTGTCAGCCCAGAGGGAGCGAGATTGCTCCTGCAAGATTTACTAGCGCTGCGGCTGCAAAAAGAGATATAAAAAAGGCTGTTCTCACATGATGAGAACAGCCTTTTTGATCATACTGGATTCAAAATCCGATTTAAGAATTGTTTTGTTCGTTCTTCCTTTGGTCGTTTGAAGATTTCTTCAGGAGGACCTTGTTCGACGATGACGCCGCCATCAATAAAAATCACTTCGTCTGCTACTTCTTGGGCAAACTTGATTTCATGTGTAACAACCGCCATCGTCCAGCCTTCTTTCGCTAAATCCTTCATGACCTTTAAGACTTCTCCGACAAGCTCAGGATCTAGCGCAGAGGTTGGTTCATCAAAAAGCATAAGCTCTGGCTGAATGGCAAGTGCACGGGCAATGCCGACACGCTGCTTTTGACCGCCTGACAGCTGGAAGGGATACAAATCTTTTTTATCCTCAAGTCCTACCTTTTGCAGGAGCTGAATCGCTTCTTTTCGCACCGCTTCTTTCGGACGGCGCTGGACTTGGACTGGACCTTCCATCACATTCTCAAGAACAGTACGATGCGGAAACAGGTGATAATCTTGAAACACCATGCCTGACTTCCGGCGAAGTTTGAGCAAATCAGCTTGTTTATTTTTTTTAGAAAAATCAATCGAGAAATCATCGAAGGTAAAGGAGCCGGCATTTGGAATTTCAAGTGCATTTAAACAGCGAAGCATCGTTGTTTTTCCTGAACCTGATGGACCAAGAATCGCCACAACCTGCCCTTTGTTGATCGTAAAATCAATCGACTTTAAAATCTCATTTTCACCAAAGGATTTGTTTAAGCCTTTGACTGTTAGCATGTCGTTCCCTCCTTACCTTGCGACATATCGATCAAGTCGTTTTTCAATTTGGTGTTGAACGAGCGATAGAATGAAGCAGAATACCCAATAGATTAGGGCTGCTTCCATATAAATAAATAAAATTTGATCCAAGTTCGCCGCAGCAATTTCCTGTGATTTACGGAACATCTCTGCCACGAGGATTTGGGAGGCAAGCGATGTATCTTTCACCAAACTAATGAATGAATTAGATAGTGGCGGAATCGATACACGCACTGCCTGCGGTAAAATCACGCGGACGAGCGTTTTGCGATGGGTCATCCCAATTGAATACCCCGCTTCCCATTGTCCTTTTGGAACAGATAGGACAGATGCACGAATAATTTCCGAAGCATACGCACCTACGTTTAAAGAAAAAGCGATGATAGCACTAGGATATGGATCAAGTGTGATATTAAATGTCGGAAAGAAATAGAAAATAATAAACAATTGCACAAAAAGCGGCGTTCCGCGAACGGCCGACACATAGATGGAGAAAATCCATCTGAGGGCTTTGATTTTAGACATTCTAGCAAGAGCTGTCACAAGCGCGATAAAAAGACCAATAATGAAGGCAATGATGGCAAGGGGGATTGTATAATAAATCCCCTGCATCACCATTGGCCAAAAAGATTGCTGAAGAAGATCCCAAGGAATGACGACTCCTAGGGTATTACTTTGTAACATCTTCACCAAACCATTTCTTAGAAATCTTAGCAAGTGTACCGTCTTTTTTCATTTCTTTTAATGCGCCATTCACTTTGTCAACGACTTCGCCGCTGCCTTTTCTGAAGGCAAAATACGTTTCTTGTGGATCTCCTGTTTCAAATGCAACTTTTAGGTTTTTGTTACCGCTTGTTTTCAAGTAATTCAAGACAGCTAATTTATCATTAAACGTCAAATCAGCACGCCCTTGCTGAATCAATTGAATGGATTGTGCAAGACCTTCAACCCCTTCAATTTTAGCGCCAGCATCTGTAGCTAATTTGTTGTAGTTACTTGTTAATGATTGTGCTGCTTTTTTGCCTTTCACATCAGAAAGTTTCTTGATGTCATTGTTATCTGATTTTGTCACAACAATGGCTTGAGATGTTGTGTATTTGTCAGAGAAATCATATTGATTTTCACGTCCAGTTTTACCAACTTGGTTCGCTACCACATCAAAACGTTTTGAATTCAGACCAGCAAACATGCTATCCCATTGTGTTTCTTTGAATTCTGGTTTTAAGTCAAGACGTTTTGCGACTTCTGTGATGACCTCGACATCATAGCCAGTTAATTTATCTGTTTTTTTGTCATGGAAGGTGAAAGGAGCATATGTACCTTCTGTACCGATGGTTAATACGCCTTTATCCTGAATGGATTTCCAAAGGTCACCTGATTCCTTAGACCCAGATTGTTTATTTGCGCTGTCATTTGCAGCTGATCCACATGCTGTGATCAATGCAACACAAGCGCCTAAAATAATGGCAAAGAACATTTTTTTCATTTTATTCCCCACTTTTCTTGTTGGTATTTACAACATATGATCTTACAGAGAAGCAACCTAAAAGTAAAGCATTTGAAACTAGCTTGAGCGAATCTCACCAACTTTATGCCTTGAACCCAATTCTTTCAAACCTCCATTCTCTACAATGTCTATTTGCTCTTAGTTGTGCGAACATTACTAAAATAAAGACTTTGTAACAGTGACGATAGAAGGAAGCATATTTATTATAAAAGATGTATAATTAGTAGGTTGTTTTGAAAATGGAATAATCACATGGAGACATGTTTTGATAACAGAACATCTTAGAAGAAGGAGGGCATCATTGTGGATGTTGGACAAAATCAGCCCGAACAATTGAAAAGGGCGATGACCTCCCGCCATTTATTTATGATTTCTCTTGGCGGTGTCATTGGGACAGGCTTTTTCCTTGGAACAGGCTATACGATTGGGCAAGCAGGGCCAGTTGGAGCTGTTCTTTCCTATATTGTGGGCGGATTGATTATGTATTTAACCATGCTGTGTCTTGGAGAGCTCTCAGTCGCGCTTCCTGTGTCGGGGTCGTTTCATACGTATGCGACGAAATTTGTGAGTCCTGCAGCAGGATTTGCTGTTGGCTGGATATATTGGCTTGGCTGGGCAGCCACCGTGGCACTGGAATTTTTATCAGCAGGGCAGCTGATGAGACGCTGGCTTCCACAAGTGGATGTGTGGATTTGGTGTCTCATATTTGGGCTGTGTTTGTTCTTATTAAATGCCAGGTCAGCGAAAGCGTTCGGGGAGTCGGAGTTTTTCTTTTCAACCATTAAGATTGTTGCCATCTTACTATTTATTGGCGTAGGCGGAGCGGCGATGTTTGGTTTTATTCAAACGACGAGCGGGGAACCGGCTCCTTACTTTAGTCATTTTGTGAGTGACGGTCTGTTTCCGAATGGCTTGCTGGCCGTTGTCGTCACGATGATCACGGTGAATTTTTCGTTTCAAGGGACGGAGCTGATCGGGATTGCGGCAGGAGAAAGTGAAAATCCAGAGAAAACCGTGCCTCGCTCGATTCATCAGACGGTTTGGCGCACCCTTGTCTTTTTCGTTTTATCTATTTTTGTCTTAGCGGGCATGGTGCCTTGGAAGGAAGCGAGTGTGCTGCAAAGCCCATTTGTCACTGTGTTTGAGAGAACGGGCATTCCTTATGCGGCAGATATCATGAACTTTGTCATTATCATTGCTTTATTATCTGTGGCGAACTCTGGCCTATATGCCTCTACGAGAATGCTGTACTCTTTGTCGAAGGAAGGAATGGCAGGGAAGGCGTTTAGACGAGTCAATCAGCGGGGCATCCCGATGAATGCCTTACTGCTCACTTTCCTGTTTACAGGTATTTCGTTATTATCAGGATTCTTTGCAGAGAAAACCGTTTTTGCTTGGATCGTGTCTATTGCGGGCATGAGTGCCCAAACCGGCTGGATTACGATTACATTATCACAGCTGCTTTTCCGCAGAAGATATTTGAAAGCAGGCGGAAAGCTGGAAAACCTAAAATTTAAAACCCCTCTTTATCCGGTACTGCCGATCATTGCGATCACGCTGAACTCGATTGTGCTAATCAGCCTTGCCTTTGATGCCGAGCAGCGGATTGGGCTGTATGTCGGCGTACCGCTCATGATCATTGGATATGTTGTCTATCACCGCTATGTGAAAAAACATCAGGTGAAAAGTGAACCGCTCCAGTTGCAAATCCACGGAGATGATGAGATTCGGTTTTAATTCAAAAAAAGAAGCCTTCCCATTTGGGAGGCTTCTTTTTCAATTTAATGCACGCCTTTCATCGCTTTCTTAATCAACGGTGTAAGCAGAAGCATAGCGCCACATAAAATGATGGCGAGCATGCCGATGATCCCGAAATAGACGGTTTCTGGCACTTTATCAAACAGCTTGACCACTTGTGCATTAATGGCTTGTGCCATTGCATTTGAAAGGAACCAAAGGCTCATCGTTTGCGCTGAGAAGGCAGCAGGTGCCAGTTTTGTTGTCGCTGACAGCCCAACTGGTGATAAGCAAAGTTCTCCGATGACGACAAGGAAGAAGCTGAGAACGAGCCATAATGGACTAACAAGTGTATTCGGACCAGACATGTAGGCAGGAATGATCATGATGATAAAGGATAATCCTGCGAACAGAAGGCCAAGTGAGAATTTAATCGGGGTAGACGGCTGTTTCTTACCGAGTCTGACCCATAACCAAGCAAATACTGGTGACAAGAGCACAATAAAGATTGGGTTCAATGATTGGAACCAAGAAGAGGCTAATGTCATGCCAAGGAAATTCAAGTTTGTTCGCTGATCTGCATATGTCGCTAAAATATTTGAGCCTTGTTCTTGAATGGCCCAGAACATCACCGCAGCTAGGAACAATGGAATATAAGCGAGTACCCTCGACTGCTCCACTGCACTCGTTTTTTGACTAAAATACATCACAATAAAATAAACAATTGGAATCAGCACACCAAGGACACTGACAAACCAAGTGAATAGATTAATCGTGAGCGCTCCTGTTTGAATGCCGATGACAGCAAAAACAGCAAGTACAATCAAGATCAATGTACCGAAAATTTTGAAGTTCTTGCGTTCAGTAGCTGATAGCGGATTTGTGACATAAGTGCCAGCAAGTCCAAGATTCGGCTTTTTCGTGATGACAAACGTAATCAGTCCAACAAGCATACCAACGGCAGCGAGTGAGAAACCAAGGTGGAAATTCACTTTTTGACCGAGTGTTCCGACAATTAATGGGGCGATAAAACCACCCATGTTGATCCCCATATAGAAAATACTGAATCCAGAATCCCTGCGAGGGTCTGTTTTTGTATACAGGTCACCGACTATGTTTGAGACGTTCGGCTTTAGGAGACCTGTCCCAATAATAATCAGCCCCATACTAATAAAGAGCGCTGTTGCTCCGCTAGGTAGTGCCAAAATGACATGACCAAGCATAATGAATACCCCGCCATAAAAGACCGTACTGGACGAACCAAATACCCGGTCGGCAAGCCATCCGCCAATAATGCCTGACATGTAGACAAGCGCACCATAGACAGACATGATCGAATTAGCGGTTGTCTGGTCGAAGCCAAGACCGCCTTTTGTCACCTCTGTGTACATATAATAAATAAGCAGTGCACGCATGCCATAATAAGAAAAACGCTCCCAAAATTCAGTGAAAAACAGTGTGTAAAGTCCTTTAGGATGTCCAAAAAACCCTTTTTGAGGAACACTTTTAACAATTTTATCGTGGTCAATTGTAGACATGGCATAGATCCTTTCTTAAAAAAAGAGATATGAGAAAAATGATATTCTTGTATAGTTCTTGTGTCAATATAAAACTATTCTAAAACAGGAAAATGTTAGTTAAATAGGCGTAAAGACTCAAAAAGATAAAAAATTCGCTCAAGTGAAAATCGTCGGAAAGTTATTCTAGAAGAATTTATATAAAATTTGAAATATCGTACAAGCAAATCTTTCCCACATGCATAGGATGACAAGAGGACATGTGTAAAAAGGAGGGGTTTTCATTGGGGGATATAAATGAATCTGATCTGAAGAAACCCATTGTCAATGTATTAGACTTTGGCGTGATTGCTGACGGGAAAACGGACTGTACAGCGAAACTGAACGAATGCCTGGAATGGACAAAAGCACAGGGCTACTCCCACGTCTGGCTACCGAGTGGAACGTATCTAATAGATGCGGTGTACAGGGGGGATCAATTTTTTCCTTTTCGTCATGCCGGCATACGAGTGCCAAGTCATATTTGTATTGAGATGGCATCAGATGCCGTTATCAAAGTGAAACCAAATGATTCGTGGGGATATGCAGCCTTTTATATAGGAGAGGTAGAGCATGTGACCATTCGGGGCGGGAGGATTGAAGGCGACCGTGATGAGCATGTGTACAAGGCACTCCCGCCAGAAAGAAAAACACATGAATGGGGCTTCGGGGTGTGTATTGAAGGTGCTTCCCATGTGAATATCGATCGTGTTCAAATCAACAATTGTACGGGAGACGGCATCATTGTCAGTCCGCACGGTTTATTGACCCATATCGAATCGTACTCGCCTGCTTCGTCTATTCATATTTCTGGCTGCACCATCACTGACTCAAGGCGAAACAATATTTCTATTACAGGCTGTGATGGTGTCATTGTGGAAGACTGTTTGCTTGAAAGGGCAGGGGTAAATGGGGTCGAGCCAAAAATGGGCATTGATATTGAAGGATACGGAGAAAATGCGACCAACTTGGAGGAACCGCTGAATATTCAAATTCGAAACAACATAGTCAGAGGCGGCGCAGCCAGCTCTATCTATAATTTCAATGGCTATGGTGTGATCATTGAAGGCAATCAAACGGACAGCAGTATCTCCTATGGCTTCGCCACTGAAATGATCATTGCGAATAATTTGATTCGTGCAGTGGGTGGGGGCGTGACAAAAGCAGGGATTACGAGCTTAGGCGTGCCGCTTGATCAATCGGAAAACAATGTGATCATTATTGGCAATATGATTGAAGGGTTTGAAAAGGGGATTGATGTGAGGGGAGACAGCGTGCACATCACAGGTAATAAAATTAGTCTTTTTGAAGATGCGGCTGTGTCTGTCTATATGGCCAATCGTATTTTAATAGAAGGAAACCATATTGAGTCAGGGACAAACACACGGCTTAGAAGTACATCGCTGCGTATTTATCAATCAGACAGCATTGTTTTTTCAAACAATACCGTCTACTCTGTCATCGATGCGGCGATGGTCAGAGGAACGAATATTCTCATTCAGCATAATCAATTCAAGGAATTCAGCCGAGGGATATGGGTGCAGGAGGGAGAAGCAGGGATCAACGGCAATCACTTTATTCAAGAAGGACATTCACAGCTCGCATCTTCGTATACGATCAGCGTGACAGGAGCTGCAAAGGCTTTCATATGGCAGAATCGTTTTAAGCACTATCAAAACTATGCCGTCTACAGCAATACGACCGCTCCTTTAGAGATTAAAGACAATTCCTTTGAAGAAACGTCCTTATATGTGGTGATGTATATTAAAAATGGCTCACCCCAAATTGGAGATAACCGCTTTTATTTAAATCGTTCGATCGGACAGCCAACAGCCGTTTTTCTTGATGAGGTTGTCTCAGCACGTGTGCTACGGAATAACATCATTAATCTCTCTCCTCAAAAAGCGATTGCCGTCCGCACCGTATCTTCCACTCATTCGGTGATTGCCCATAATGTACTGGAGCGCAGTCAATTGATGACACACTCCACGGACCGGCTCATCGGAAATATTGAAATTGATCCGCCGTAAACGCCTGTAAATCCCTTTTTTTGGAGGTTCAGAAGGCGGTTGACAATCATGTAAAAAGGGCATATAGTAATAATTATTTTTCATTTTTCACAACATTTGCCCTTTTTTTATGGATAAAACCGATTAATTCAATCAGAAAAATGTATCTTGTAAAATAATCACTTGATACAAGGAAGATATAGAAAGGATGAAGAACAAGTGTCACAGCCGAAACGGAAGCTCAAGCTAGGCGTATTCATCGCAGGAACTGGACATCATGTCGCCTCTTGGAGACATCCGAAAGCAGTACCAGACGCAGCCATGAATCTTGATTACTTTAAACAATTAGCGAAAAAGGCCGAGGAAGGGAAGCTGGATTTGCTCTTTTTAGCCGACAGCTTATCAATTAATCATACATCTCATCCAAATGTATTAACGAGATTTGAACCGCTCACCCTGCTTTCTTCGATTGCAGAGTCTACCTCAACAATTGGTTTAGCAGCAACAGCATCAACTACATACAGTGAGCCGTTCCATATTGCGAGACAGTTTGCCTCACTCGATCATTTATCAGGCGGACGAGCAGCATGGAATGTGGTCACATCTTCTATTGAAGAAACAGCGAAAAATTTTAGCGGAGAAGAGCATTTAGCGCACCACAAACGATACGAGCGAGCTGAAGAATTCGTCGATGTCGTCAAAGGTCTGTGGGATTCTTGGGAAGAGGACGCACTTATCAGAAACCAAGAAACAGGAGAATTCTTTGAGTCTAGTAAGCTTCATGAGCTGCAGCACAAAGGTGAATTTTTCTCCGTACGGGGTCCGCTTAACGTATCACGCACCCCTCAAGGACAGCCGGTGATCATTCAAGCAGGGTCTTCTGAAGATGGTCAAAAGCTTGCGGCTAAAACGGCTGAGCTCATTTTCACGGCACAAAACGATCTCGACAAAGCGAAGGAATTTTACCAAAGCTTGAAGGGGAAAGTAGAGGCTGCTGGACGAGCGAGAGAAGATGTCAGCATCATGCCGGGCATCTTCCCAATTATTGCCGAGACAGTAGAAGAGGCAAAAGCGAAGTATGAAGAATTACAAGAGCTGATTGTTCCAGAGATCGGCCTTAGCATTTTACAAAACTACTTAGGGGGTATTGATCTTTCGCAGTATCCACTAGACGAACCGCTTCCAGAGATTGATCCAAGCGCGTCAAATGCCGTGAAAAGCCGCTTTGACCTTGTGATGAATATGGCGAGAAAGGACAACCTGACCATTCGCCAGCTCTACCAATCTGTTGCAGGGTCCCGCGGGCACCATATCTTCATTGGAACACCAGAGCAACTAGCAGATGTGATGGAGACATGGCTCGTTGAAGAAGCAGCCGACGGTTTTAACGTGATGCCGCCATTATTGCCAGAAGGCCTTGATGCCTTCGTAGACCGCGTCGTTCCGATCCTTCAGGAAAGAGGCCTGTTCAAAACAGAATACACAGGACAAACTTTACGAGAAAATCTCGGATTAAAACAGCCAAAAAATCGCTACACGACATAAAGGTGAGGTGACTAACGTTGGGATATACGTTTCGTCTGGCAACTGAGGATGATATAGAAGCGCTGCTTGAACTGACAACAAGAGCCTATGAGCCGATTCGTGAGCTCGGCATTCAGTTCCAAGCAGCACATGCAGATATCGCCCTCGTTCAGAAAAATGTACAAAAGAACCTTTGCTATGTAATGGAAGAAAACGGAGAGCTTCTCTCCACCTTATCACTCCGTATGCCTTGGGGAGAACAGCCAGGACCATTCGGCGTTCCGCATATATGGTGGTTTGCTTCAGAACCAGCGGCAAAAAAAGGCACAGGCTCAGCCTTGCTTGAGTGGGTTGAAACTGAAGTGCTAAGGGACACACTAAAGGTACCATATGTCTCTCTCGGTACAGCTGATAAGCATCCGTGGCTCATGGACATGTATGAGCGTAAAGGCTATGTCAGAGCAGGTGAAAAGGATCTAGGCAAAGGCCATATCACCATTTATTTTAAAAAACAATTACGATCAGATATTACACAACCATAAGAGGAAAGAAGGGTGTACGAACATGAAAAACAAAAAGTGGCTAGTTGTTTTATTTGCGGCAATGCTTGCGGTGTTAGCGGCATGCGGCGGGGGCAATCAGAGTGAAGGAAAAGATGAGAAAGTGCTTAAAGTGGGCGCTACAGGCCAAAGCTATCCATTTGCTTATAAAGAAAACGGCAAACTAGTAGGATTTGATGTCGAAGTCACAGAAGCCATTGCGAAAAAACTAGGCTACAAACTAGACTGGCAGCTGAGTGAATTCAGCGGACTGATGGGCCAGTTGACATCTGGTAAGCTGGATACCGTATCAAACCAAGTTGCGATTACAGATGAGCGTAAACAAACGTTCAACTTTACAGATACGTATGCATACGCAGGAACACAAATCATTGTCAAGAAGGACAACAAGGACATTAAAGGACTTGACGACTTAAAAGGAAAAACGGTGGCGGCTGTTCTTGGCTCAAACCATGCCAAAAACCTAGAGAGCAAAGACCCAGACAAGAAAATCAACATCAAAACATATGAAACACAAGACGGTGTCTTAAATGAAGTTGCAAATGGCCGTGTAGATGCTTACGTCAACGGACGCAGTGTCTTGTTAGCTCAAATTGAAAAAACAGGACTTCCACTCAAAATCGTCGGCAACCCAATCGTATATGAAGAAGTCGGCTACCCATTTGCCAAAGATGAAAAGCACGACAAGCTAAGAGAAGAATTCAATCAAGCGATCAAAGAATTAAGAGAAGACGGAACACTGAAGAAATTGTCTGAGAAATATTTCAAAGACGATGTCACAGTGCCGATTAAAAAATAACAACAGCGGCGGTGAAAAGCAGACATGAATCACATTGATTGGCAGTATATGGTGACGGTTTTTCCAACCTTGATTCAATACTTGCCGATAACGATCTTCATGGCGATTGTCTCCATGGTATTTGCCATTATCATTGGTGTGGTATTCGCGCTTATAACGAAAAACCGGATACCTGTCTTATACCAATTTGCCAAGCTGTATATTTCTTTTTTCAGAGCGGTTCCAACTTTGGTTCAGCTCTTTCTCATTTATTTTGGTCTTCCGCAGCTATTCCCTGCGATGACCTCAATGGATGCCTTAACAGCGGTCATTATCGGTTTAAGTATTAAAAACTCAGCGTACTTAGCAGAAATTTTTAGAGCGGCTCTTAATTCAGTGGATGAAGGGCAGCTTGAGGCCTGTTTATCTGTCGGCATGACAAGATGGCAGTCTTACGTCAGAATTATTTTCCCGCAGGCCGTCAGAAATGCCATTCCAGCGACGGGGAATACCTTTATTGGTCTTTTAAAAGAAACATCGCTTGCCTTTACCATTGGGGTGGCAGAAATGTTTGCGCAAGGAAAAATGATTGCATCGGCCAACTATAAGTACTTTGAAACGTATTTAGCGGTTGGCATTGTGTATTGGGTGCTCACCATCATTTATAGTTTCCTGCAAGACCTATTTGAACGAAAAATCAGCAAACCTTACCGGAATTAAGGAGGTGTGGACATGATCAAGCTCACCAATTTGAAAAAATCATTCGGCGACCTTGTCGTCTTAGACGGAATTAATCTTGACGTGCAAAAAGGGCAGGTTGTGGCCATTATCGGACCTTCTGGCTCCGGTAAATCAACATTGCTGCGCTGTCTAAATCTATTAGAAACGCCAGATGAAGGTACGATTGAAATTGGCGATGCGAAGCTGAATGCGTCTAAATATACACGTAAAGAAGCCCATCACCTGCGTCAGCAAACGGCCATGGTGTTTCAAAACTATAATTTATTCAAAAACAAAACAGCCTTGCAAAACATTACCGAGTCACTGCTTGTGACGAAAAAAATGACAAAACAGCAAGCAAATGAGATCGGCATGGAGCTATTGAAACAAGTAGGGCTAGAACAAAAAGCGGACAGCTATCCGGTTACACTATCCGGCGGTCAGCAGCAGCGAATTGGGATTGCCCGTGCGTTAGCGGTCGATCCACATGCGATTTTGCTGGATGAACCAACGTCAGCACTAGATCCAGAACTTGTCTCAGGTGTGCTTCAAGTGATTAAATCCATTGCCATTCAAGAAACAACGATGATCATCGTGACACATGAAATGGCGTTTGCAAGAGAAGTAGCAGATCATGTGATTTTTATGGCAGATGGTCATATCATTGAGCAGGGAACGCCAACCGAACTATTTGACGAAACGAAGAATGAACGAACAAAACGATTTATCCAAAAAGAAGCAGCGGCTGAAGAAGCATAAGCTGCTTTTTACTCTTTAGAGGGGTGAGTATCAGTGAAATCATTAGGAAATGAAGCTTTAAACAAACGTTTAATTAACATACGCCGAGCGCTTCATGAGCATCCAGAGCTGGCATTTGAAGAGTATGAAACGACAAAAAAACTACGAGGCTGGTTAGAAGAGGAAGGGATCACTGTACTCGATTTTCCAGATCTTCAAACAGGGGTCGTTTGTGAAATCAAAGGAGAACAAGAGGGACCAACGATTGCTCTGAGAGCCGATATTGACGCACTTCCAATTGAAGAAGCATCTGGCGAACCATTTTCTTCAAAGATACAAGGAAAAATGCATGCATGCGGTCATGATTTCCATACCGCTTCGATTTTAGGTGCGGCCGTCCTATTAAACGAACGGAAACATGAGCTCAAGGGAACAGTGCGCATTTTGTTCCAGCCGGCTGAGGAAGTGGCGCAAGGAGCGAAACACGTCATAGAGGCGGGCGTCTTAAATGGAGTGGATGCGATATTTGGTATGCACAATAAACCTAACCTGCCAGTTGGCACCATCGGGATAAGAGAAAAAGCATTAATGGCGAGCGTCGATCGGTTTGAAATTGACATTAAAGGGACGGGTGGTCATGCTGGAATTCCAAATCACACAATTGATCCGATTGCCATCAGCGGTCAGATCACAAGCGCCCTACAGCAAATTGTCAGCCGCCGCATTAGTTCCTTGCATCATGCGGTTGTCAGCATCACACGTATTCAAGGCGGCACATCATGGAATGTGATACCTGATCGCGTCGAGATGGAAGGGACCGTTCGGACGTTTGAACCTGAAGTGAGAGCGATGATTCCAGGTCTCATGAAACAAATCGTGAGCGGTATCGCAGAAGGGTTTGGCGCAAAGGCAGAAGTGAAATGGCATCCGTATTTGCCTTCTGTGATGAATGACGAGCGTTTGACAAAGGTTGTGGAAGAAACAGCAGGAGCGCTTGATCTCGCAGTAGTAGAGGCAGAGCAGTCACCAGGCGGAGAAGACTTTGCTCTTTACCAAGAGCGCATTCCAGGCTTTTTCGTATGGATGGGGACGAGCGGTACCGAGGAGTGGCATCACCCTGCCTTTACGTTAAATGAAGAGGCACTCCCTGTTGCCGCTGCCTTCTTTGCCGAGCTTGCGGTTCGGGCGTTGGAGTCAAGATCATGGAACTAACGAAACAGCTCGCAGAAGCAGTGCTCTCTGCTGATCCGCTGCAAGATCAACAGGCCGTTCAAATGGCTCGAAATGGTCTGTTAGACGCTGCGGCAGCAGCGCTTGCTGCAAAAGAGGATGAAGGGATTCAGAAGCTCATGACGCTCGTGGAACAAGAAGGCGGCGCGGCTCAAATTCCCGTCATTGGACAAGGGAAGAAGGTCAGCCGTCAATCCGCAGCCATGCTAAATGGCTACCTGATTCACGCCCTTGATTATGATGATGTGCATTCTGATGTGAGAGGACACCCAAGTGCGGTGATCATTCCGGCCTTGCTTTCCCAGCTGACCAACGGGGAGGCGTACGGTGATCGATTTCTAGCAGCCTACATTACTGGCGTCGAAGTGATGGCAAGGCTAGGTGAATCCATCGGCAAGTCGCATTATGAGAGGGGCTGGCATAATACCGGAACTCTCGGAGCCATTGCAGCGGTCTGTGCGATTGGTTATTTGAAACAAGTTTCACAGAAAGAGCTGGCGAAAGCGATCGGCTTTGCAGGTGCGCAATCAGCTGGAATGCGAAAGCAGTTTGGGGCTGATATGAAACCATTACAAGCTGGCCTCGCCGCTCAAACCGCCGTATGGTCCATGGATTTAGCTTGCTCAGGTTTTGGCGGGAGTGAATCGCTTCTAGATGGGGAGCTGGGCTTCTTTTCTCTCTATGGGGATCAGAAACTGGCGGAAAGACGTCTGCTAGAGGACTATGGCACTGCATGGCGTATCGTGTCGCCAGGTCTATGGTTTAAAGTGTATCCGTTCTGTTCAGCGGCGCATCATGCAGCCGATGCGATTGAGTCATTAGTACAAGAACACTCTTCCTTACAGGGGAAGATCGAACAGGTCGACGTCATGTTTCCGCCTGGCGGAGATGCCGCACTAACGGAGCGGGCACCTTTGACAGGAGAAGAGGGACGATTTAGTGTCGAGTATGTCATCGCACTAGCGGTGTTTGGACAACCTTTATCACTGGATGCTTTTACGAAAAAAGCCATTTCACCGGAGCTGCGTACATGGATGAAGCGGGTAAATAGAGTATATGATCAAACGATAAAACCCCATCCAGACGCAGTACCAAAAGGGCGATTTACGATTGTAAAGCTCACCTTATCTGACGGGTCCACCATCAGCAAACGAGTCGATATCCCCCGGGGAGCACCAGGCTGTGCATTATCGACAGAAGACATCATACAAAAGTTAAGCAGCGTCACCAGCACATCACAGGCAAAGCAGCTTTTACAGGCGGTTGAAGAGGGGAATGACGCTGCTTATCTGAAGTTGCTCGTGTGATATGAAAAAAGCTCATCTTTGGAGATGAGCTTTTTAAATGTCCTTATTTTTATAAGAGTGAATATACTCTATGACGTCAAAGAAGATATTCCTTCGTCAGGTGAACAATTGATCTTGATCTACAACAATCACATTTAAAAACGACCCTATTCTATGACAGAGGCAAAACGAGTTTTATCTTTTAGGTTTATTTTTAAAGGTATCAAATCGCAAATCGACGAATTTAGTAGTACGTTCAAAGATTTAAATCATTGAAATGAAGGGAGTATGAAATGTTAACTATTCGTCGTATCTATCAAAAAAATTATCCTAAAGGAAAACAAGTATATTATCAATATACATCTGAAAAATACTATGAAATTCATATGGAAACCAGTCACAATGGTTGGAACATCTCCCTTACAGAAGAAGTATTTGAAGCGCCAGTTAAAAAAAATCTAAAAGAGGAGATTTTCGATCCATATAAAGAGGGTTCAGAGGTTTACGTGTCAGAGATGAATTGTGAAGAAACTGGAATTATAGTCATTCAACACATGAAATGGAATAATACATTACTCATTCATGATTTATATGTGGATAAACAATTTAAAAGAAAAGGTATTGGCAGCACTTTCATTAAAATGGCACAAAAACGAGCTCGTGAATTGGGAGTTAGAATGATTGTATTAGAAACCCAATCATCCAATTTTCCAGCTATCCAGTTTTATTTGAAAAATGGCTTTCAACTGATTGGATTAAATGTCAACTCTTATTCAAATGAAGATATAAAGAAAAAGGAAATTCGCATCGAAATGGGGTGCCTTATAGAAAATCACAATTAACTTCGTTAGGGCACACCGCCCTCGATATGCATGTCCAGTTCCAAACTGTTTTATATAGACCATTTATAACGATCAGGAAGCGTGTCATTTCATTCTTTTACTACAGGGGAGACTTCTTCATCTGAAAGAGTGTAAATGACACTGTCCTCATCTAGACTATCCTCTGCAATCCCTTCATTTTTCCATTCTACTATATTAAAAAGAACAATGTGATTCTCCAAAATTTCAGCTCCATCAAAAAGTATGAATAAAAGATGACCAAAGCATGATAAGTTCATGAAATCGTATCAATCCAATTGAGATTTGAGAAGGAACATGTAAAATAAAGCTACATAAAGAAAAACAAAGGCAACAGCGGAGGCTGATGATGAAAATATTAATGATTGAAGATAACCAGAGTGTTTGTACAATGACGGATATGTTTTTTCAACGAGAAGGATTTCAAGCGGAATTCGTCCACGATGGATTAGAAGGATTGAATCGATTTAAGCAAGAGGAGGACTGGGATCTGCTCATTTTAGATGTCATGCTTCCTTCAATGGATGGTCTGACCATTTGTCAAAAAGTACGGCAGATCAGTGATGTTCCGATTATTATGCTGACAGCAAAGGAAACGGAATCTGATCAGGTGCTGGGCTTCGATCTTGGGGCTGATGATTATGTGACAAAACCCTTTAGTCCGCTCACCTTAATGGCAAGAATCAAAGCAGTGAAACGACGTTTTGCTCAAACAACATCTACTCAAGAAGCAGCGAAAGAGGGTGAACGGCTAGAGACCGAACATTTTCAGTTAGATAAAAAAACGAGAGAAGTGTTTCTAGAGGGGAAACGGATCGAAAATTTAACACCAAAGGAATACGATTTGCTGTGCTTTTTTATACAGCATCCTCGGCAAGTATTTTCACGAGAACAATTGCTTGAGCAAATTTGGGGATACCAATTTTATGGTGATGAACGAACGGTTGATGTTCATATTAAACGATTGCGCCAAAAAATCGGAGACGGACCTAAGCCCTTTCTGTATACGGTATGGGGCGTAGGGTATAAGTTCGATGAAGATTAAATATTTTTACCAGTTGCTGATTAGTCACCTTGGGTTATTGCTCATTGCCATCATTATTATCAGCACCTTGATGTCTCATTTTGTGAAAGATATTGCTTATCAAAATAGGGTAGACGAAATGAGTTCGTATGGGAATGAAATTTTGGAGAATTTTAAACAATTGTCGAAAGCCGAGATGAACTTCCGTTTGCGTCCATTTGAAGACATTCTTTCGACGAGACAAATCCGTTTTTTCGTCTTTGATGAAAAAGGGACTGTGCTATCTCAGCAGCAAGAGATGCCGCCGCATGAAGCGTTACTCACAAAAGATTTGTGGGCCAAGCTCGCAAAAGGAGAAGAAATTATTGTCAAGCGAAGTGATTCACGCCGGCTTGATCAAGAAGCATCACTTGTGGCACTTCCTGTCATGGAAGACGGAAAGCTGAAGGGCGGGGTGGTGCTCATAGCTCCTATTCAAGGAGCAGAAGAGCTGATTGCTCAAATGAACCGGTATTTATATATCATCGTGTTTGTGGCATTGACGATTACCTTTATTCTCAGTCTGTTTCTGTCGAAGTTCCATGTGAATCGTATCAAAAAACTGAGAGAGGCAACTGAGAAAATTGCGCATGGTGACTACAACATTCATCTTGAAAACAAACACCTTGATGAAATTGGTACACTAGGTGAGGATTTTAATATGATGGCCAATCGTCTTCAACGGTCAAGAGAGGAAATTGACCGGCTTGAAAAACGGAGACGCCAATTCATTGCGGATGTGTCTCACGAATTGAAAACACCGCTGACGACCATTCGAGGGTTGGTCGAATGGCTGAATACTGCGGATGTGCCGGCAGAAGAGAAAGAGAAATGCTATGCGCTCATCACTGATGAAACAAAACGAATGCTTCGTCTCGTCAATGAAAATATGGATTATGAGAAAATCAGGTCGAATCAAATCACCCTTCAAAAATTTCACTATCCACTCATTGATACGTTTGAAGTGATTAAGGAGCAGCTGAGCCGAATGGCTGAAGAGAAAAACAATCAGCTCATGGTAGAGGTTCACCCTGAACAAAAGGTATACGCAGATTATGACCGGCTCATTCAAATTCTCGTCAACATCACAAAGAACGCCATTCAATTTACAGAAGGCGGCCGTATTTCTTTGAGAGGGAAAGGAGAGAATGGGGAAACGATCATTGAAGTAGAAGACACGGGAATCGGCATTGCACCTGAAGAAGTCAAACACATTTGGGAACGTTTTTATAAAGCGGATATTTCGAGAACGAATACACCATATGGAGAATACGGACTTGGATTGTCGATTGTCAAGCAGCTTGTGGACTTGCATGACGGACAGATTGATTTAAAAAGCGAAAAACATAAGGGAACAACATTTATCATTCGTTTACCGCTACCACAAGAAAAGGGCTAAACTCCGTTTAGCCTCAGCGTGTAGACAAACCCTCGCATTCGGTGTCAGTCCTGCGTGCCGGTGCTCACGAATGTGAAATTCGCTCCGCGCCGGTACTCGTCTTTCCTAGGGCTGCAAAGGTTTTCTATCACGCTGAAAAGAAGAAAAAGGGCTAAACTCGGTTTAGCCCTTTTTGGTGTATCATCACTTATTCTGTTTTGGAAAACGTTAGGCCGATATGAGCAAGTGCCTGCGGTAAATCCTTACGAATGGTGATGTCTTTAAATGAAATATTCGATTGAATCGCATTTAGCGCAAGGTCTTGCTTTATTCCTGTTAAAACAGCTGAAATGCCTAAAAGTCTTAACGTTTGCGCATAGCTGACCAAGTATTGAATGCTTTGTTCATTGAGTCGTTTTGTCCCTGAAACATCAATGACCAAATGAGAGAGCGACAGCCTGTAGCTTTCCTGTAAAATGGTTTCTAAAATATGCTGCGCACGTGTCTCTTCGATATCACCAAGAAGAGGGAGCACGGCGACACCGTCAACAACAGGTACGATCGGTACAGATAATTGCTGAATCTGCCGATTGGCCTGGTCGAGTTCTAAGACGTAACTCAACAAAGATGCCATCGTTTCAAACATATGAACATGCTCTTCTGTAAATTGCTGCGGCCTTAGATCAAGTCCACAAATGGTTCCATAGTTCGTACCATCAGTAAAATCGATGGGAACCCCAATAAATGATCCGCCTTGCAGCTGTTTCGTGACGTCTAAGTTTTTTGAACGCTCGTCCAAGCGGATATCAGGGATCAACAGCGTATCGCGATGATCGACCGCCAGCTTGCAAAATGTCTTCTCGTAAGGATTTTCTTCCCCTTCTTCAAGAAGCTGCTCGTCGTGATTTAGCACCTTCACAATCTGATTGGTGTTTTGATCATTTTTAGCAATAAACAGTGTATTCACATGAATGAATTGACTCATCATGTTTAAAATACTTGTAGAAGCATCATGAAAATTGCGAAACTGTTTTAATAGTTGTTGACGAGGCATGGATTAGGACTCCTTGTAGCTCCGATCAATGTCCGGAACAATAGTTGATTTGTCTCTATCATACAAAATCAAACGAGAAATAGATATACTTTAATGCGCAAATCGTGCGAGATCAAAAAGACTGCCGATCCGGAGATCTGACAGTCTGCTGATTAAATGGAGACAGGCACCGTGGACATAGAGAAAAATTCCTCATATAAGGCTTGAACGGCTTCTTTTTCTTGAGCCGCTTTGACGCCAAACATCATGCTCACCTCTGAAGAGCCTTGGTTGATCATTTCAATATTCACTTTGGCTTTTGACAGCGCTTTTGCCGCTCTTGCTGTTGTACCAACATTATGACGCATCGCTTCTCCTACGACCATAATAAGCGAGAGGTTCCGCTCTAGAACCACTTCATCTGCATCAAGTACAAGCTTTAATCGGTCTAAAAGCTCTTGTTCAATCTGCTGCTCCTCCAGCTGATCCTGTCTTAAAATAATGGTCATATCATCAATGCCAGAAGGCACGTGTTCATACGTAAGTCCATATTCCTCTAACGTTTGCAACACTTTACGTCCAAAGCCCACTTCTCGGTTCATCAAATACTTGGAGATATAAATACTGCAAAATCCATTGTCTGATGCGATTCCCACAACAGGGCCATTCGTATGATCCCGTTGATTTACAATTTTCGTGCCTTTGGCCGTTGGATTATTGGTGTTCTTAATCTGAACAGGAATGCCTGCCCGAAAGGCTGGAATAAGTGCCTCATCATGAAATACAGAAAAACCCGCATAGGACAATTCACGCATTTCACGATATGTCAGCTCTGTGATTTCCTTTGGTTCATGAACGATCGTTGGATTGACGGCGTAGACTGCATCCACATCCGTAAAGTTTTCATACACATCTGCCTTCAGTCCATTTGCCAAAATGGAACCGGTAATGTCTGATCCACTGCGGGAAAAAGTGACGATATCACCCGCTAGACTAAAACCGAAAAAGCCAGGGAACACAATGATGCCAGAGCGTTCTCTTAATTTGTACAAATGATCATACGATTCTGGAAGGACTTGCGCTTGACCAGGCTCGTCGCTGACAAATAGACCGGCTTCTTTTGGATTCACATAGTGCGCTTCGACGCCTTGATGCTGAAAGTAGGCTGCAATCAGCTTTGCGTTATTATCTTCACCGCTTGCTTTAATCGCATCAAGATAACGCTCAGGATGAGAAGAATCAGCCTGTAATAACGTGTTTACATCTTGCCGGATGGTGTCAATAATGTCATGACCTAACCCCAGCTCATCCGCAATCGATGCATATCGCTCGATGACAGCTTCTTGTAAATCGTGTGCTTCACCTAAACGTAAATATTGTTCACCGCAGCTAATTAATAGATCGGTGACCTTCGTATCCGTTGAATGCCGTTTTCCTGGTGCGGAAACAACGACTGCTTTTCGAGCTGGATCTGCTGTGACAATGTCAAATACCTTTTGCAGCTGCTTGCCAGAAGCAAGAGAACTGCCACCAAATTTAACGACCTTCAATGCATACATCTCCTATAGTAAAAATTTTCTCACAAATTGAATAGTTTCTATTATCAACTCTTTTCTTCAAATTATCAAGGTTTTTCTTCTCTGAACGAACAAATGTATTTTTGGGGAAGACGTTATGTGTGCATAGATGAAAAAAGAGCCGGCGATATGCCGAGCTCTTTGTCTTTATGAAGAAGAGGACGAAGAAGATAGCTCCTGCTTCATCACTTTGTTTTTACGTTTTTCTTTTAAGAAGAACGAGAGAACGAGTCCAATGACCGCAATAGCACCAGACACGATAAATGACGTATTCATGCCATGAACGGCTGACTTCATTGGATCGGATAATGCTGCATTGGCAGCAGAGCTGCTCATAATGGAGACAAGCACAGCCGTCCCGATAGAGCCGCCCATTTGTCTCATCGTATTATTCATTGCTGTCCCGTGCGGAATCAAATGCGGTGGTAAAGAGTTAATACCGGCTGTTGTCAGCGGCATCATGATCATTCCAACCCCGATTAAGCGAAGTGTGTAGGCCACTGTAATGAGGGTAATCGATGAATCAAGGCTGAGCATCATAAATGGCAGGGAAGTGACAGCTAATATCGTAAATCCGCCTAGAGCCAGCCCTTTACCGCCTACTTTGTCAAAAATTCGTCCGATAATCGGCGATAGGAATCCCATAAAGAGAGCCCCTGGCAATAAGATCAGCCCTGTATCAAGGGCAGATAACCCTCTGACATTCTGCGTATAGAGCGGCAGAATCGTCTCTGTTCCTATCAGTAAGGCAAAGACGAGCATACCGAGGAAGGTCGTTAAGCTAAAGATCGCAAACTTAAAGACGCCAAACTCAAGCATCGGTCTTTTCAAATTCGACTGACGCAGGATAAAGAAGAACAAGCTCACAGCGCCGACAATGAGTGAAATCAGAACGGTCGCACTCGTCCAACCATACGTTCCGACACTTGAAAATCCGTACAGCAGTCCGCCAAATCCGAAGGAAGACAGGATCACCGATAAGACATCGATACGAGTGTCTCTTTGCTGTGTGACATTTTTCATTAAGAAGAAAGCAAGAATGAGATCAATAATACCGATTGGAAGAACAATATAGAATAAGAACTTCCAGCTAAAGGAATCGACAATCCAGCCGCCAAGTGTTGGTCCAAGCGCCGGTGCGAATGAAATCACTAGTCCGACCATACCCATGGCTTGCCCGCGTTTTTCTTTTGGGAAAATGGTTAAGAAGATCGTTTGCATGAGCGGCATCAAAATCCCTGCGCCAGCTGCCTGCACGATACGTGCTGCAAGTAACACTGGGAAATTAGTGGCGAACGAAGCAAGAATGGTACCTGCTGTAAAAATGCTAAGAGCCGTTAAGACTAAGGAACGGCTTGAAAATTTCTCAATTAAAAAGGCCGTAATTGGGATGAGAATCCCGTTTGTCAGCATAAAGGCTGTGGTCAGCCATTGACCTTTACTGACATCAATATTGAACTCTTCCATGATATGCGGGATCGCTGGAATGAGAAGCGTTTGGTTTAAGATCGCAACGAACGCCCCAACGAGGAAAATCCCAACAATCACAGACCGGTTATACGATGTTGTTGATTGGTTCATATTATCCCTTCTTTATCTATAAAATAATGCTTTTCAGCTGTGACACGTTTTGAGATAAAACGCTGTGTTTGCCTAAATAATCAAGCAATGAGCTAATTAAAAAGGTTCTCGGTTGGTCCTTTGACAGTTCTTGACTCAGCAGTTCAAACGCAGAGAGGAGATCGTCCTTTTCTTCTCCGTTTGATAGTGTGTGAAGCTCTTGTTTCATCTTTGTTAAGTACGAGATGACAAGCTTTTCTTCATCATATTCTTCCTGTGTGGAAAGCAAATAAGAGTCCATCAGCTGATCTGTTAGCACAGGCTCAATGGAGCAAGGCTTTATTGATACACGGTCCATCACACCGATGATCATTTCGGCGGCATTTTCTAATTGGATGTTCTTGTGCTCAATCGCCAACATCAAGATGAATTCTCTCATTAATCCGTTGAGGACAATCACAAGATCCCACACATAAGGCGCAACAGATTCACCATATGTGCTTAAAATGATGTCTCTGTGTCGCTGCATGATAATGGAGCGTGTCTCACGTAAATGCTTAATGACGATGGGCGAATGCTGTGAAAAAGCTTCAAAGGACAGCATATTCAAAAATTTATGATTCTCTTTAAACTCTTCAAGCTCAAGCTTAATCTTTTTTGTGAATTTTTCCTTTTTGGACAGCGTCGTTTCGGAATGAATGATCTGAGAAATCTCTCTCATTTTGCGCTGATTGTATTTAATCAGTTCCAATAGAAGAGCTTCCTTTGAATCAAACAGTTTATAAATTGACGCTTTTGATATTTTACAGGCATCAGCAATTGACTGCATAGAGACACTCATATAGCCTTTTTGAGAAAATAATTTCTTCGATACCCGCAAAATCTCTTCTTGCTTTTCGTTCATCTTCATAAGTCCTTTCCGAATCGGCAAAACCATATGGTCACAATGGAAACCGAGTGGTCACTTTTGCTATGATAACAAAACCAATGGCACATGACAAGAAAATGAACTTAAAAAAATACCTATCTGATGACAGGTATTTTATCCTTCCGCATGTGCGGCATATATGTGGATTTGTCCGTTACGTTCGGCGATTAAAAGGTCTTCTCGCTCCTTGACAGAGTAAATAGGTGTTCCTTTTTTCAACCGAGAAGCTGTTCCATGTTCAAAATGTGTGGTAGCTGTTCTCTGAATGACACCTACTTGCTGATGTTTTGTTACATTTAATGATTTTGTCCAATCTATGTTTGTTTCATAGATCGTTTCTTCCCATTGAAATAAATCTGCCTGTGGATCGAGAGCTAATAACTCTTCTGCACTAGGTGGTTTTGACTCAAATTGCTGAACAGATTGGCAGGCGCATAAGCTCGTTGTCAATAAGAGCATGAATAAGCAAGTCCATATTGTACGTGTCAAATAAGGTTCTTCCCTTCAAAATAGTGTCTATGAGTCATAGTCGTTTCCAAAGGTTGTCGCGTTACAATGTCATAGGCGAGTAACGAGATTGTATGTTAGAACAAAATACGATACATTTATCGTATGAATAATCCAAATCATCCAACCCAAGAAAACATGAGACTCATTTCTGTGCTGCAAGCATTGGCTGACCCTGTTCGGCTGGAGATTGTCCGCTGCTTAGCAGAAGCGGGTGAGAGAACATGCGGTACATATCATATGAACATTGCCAAGTCCACACTGTCGCATCACTTTAAAGTACTAAGAGAAGCAGGCATCGTGAAAGTGAGAATTGACGGTAAGCACCGTTACTACTCTCTCAGAAAGGACGACATTGATACCGCTTTTCCAGGCCTCTTGTCATCCGTATTAGCTGTAGACAAGGGGCGGTGGTAAGAGAATTTTGCATCAATAAATGACAAATCCCCAAGGCATTGTAACCTTGGGGATTTGTGATGCGTCTCGTGTAAAAGGGAATTAGGCCATTGAATGATCCATAGACAGATGGATAATCTCATAAGTGTGAATTTGCTTCTCTATATTCACTGGCAATGAGTCTAGAAAAGAATATTTGACGCATTTCCATTTATCGGGGTTATATACGATGACTTCACCCTTATTGTCGTTAAAATGGGAAAAGAGTTGAGCGATATCTAGGTTTTCCAGACAATCAGTAGGATGAATCGTCACATACTCTTCAAGAACGAATGTGCTACGATGAAAATCATCTGTTAAACGAACGGAATACGTGATGCCAATATTGATTTGTTTCCAGCCAAAAGAACGTAAAATCTGATCAAATGACCCCTTAAACACAAAATCCGTCATGCCCTCAGATTGTTTCCAAATATACAATGGGCAATAGCCATTGTGTAAACTCCTATGTTTGTCTTTTTCAGTGATCAAATAAGCTTTAAATAATAAATCCTGATATCCATCTGTTTTCCATCCATTGTTTCGTACTCTTTTTCTAATGATATTCATATCATAATCCGCAGGCAGATCCACATGATATTGCATGGCATGCATAGAAACACTCCCTTTCAATAGCCATCATAATCGACTTCAAACCAGTTGAATAATACATATTTGTGTTATTGTTATCACAAAAAGTGATAGGTGATCATGATGAATATAAATGATTTGATTATTTTTATAGAGGTGTATCAAAAAGAATCGATTAACCAAGCGGCTAAAGCTTTAGGGTATGCGCAATCCAATATTTCTCAAAGAATCAAAGCGCTTGAAACTTTATATGATGCAACATTTTTTATCCGGCATCATCATGGAATCAGTTCAACAGGACAGGGGGATTTATTTTATCAATACGCTCAAAAAATCGTAAAAGAAACGAAGGCCATTCAACAAAAATTGACTTCAAAGAAAAAGACCGTTTTATGCTCTGAGCTTCTATTTACCGTTTTATACGAGCAGCATGTTTTAGAGGATATTCAAGCCACTGATTTTATCATTGCTTCATCAAGTACGATCAACAAAAAATTAACAGAGGATGTGTATGATCAAATTATTTCTTTTAATCAAATGGAAAAAGCGGAATATCAATTAAAAGAGGTAAAGAGCTTGGCATTGAACGTATATGGAAAATCTAAAGAGATATACGATGATGATATTTCATTGGTCGTGAATCGTGATCAGCTTTGCCCATTAAGACATGAGGCCAGACGTATGCTGGGTGATCGAACCCTATTTGAGTTAGATTCGTTTGAAGGAATGATCAAAATCGTTGAACAGGGAGATGGTATTGCGTTACTTCCAACCAACTTAAAAAGCCTTCAAACACTCGTGAAATTGCTAGAAAAAAATATTCACATCAACTATTACGTTTATGAAAGAATGTGATCGTAACACTCCTCTATGGGGATAGTCCCGTCAAAGGAGTGCCACGATTCATCTACATGAGCTGTTTCATTTCCCATAAATCGAGTCATACAGGCGTTTCACCGCTGGCTTAATATCCTCTGGCCGCATGTGCGAGAAACCGAGGACGAGCGGGACAAAACCTTCTTTGTGACCAGGCACATGCTCATCAAGGGTAAAACGGTCCATCCCGTACATTTTCAGCTTTCTTTCTTTCGCTCGCTGTAAAATCTCATGTTGCGTACGATCTGAGCGGAATTCTGCGATAAAATGAAGCCCTGCATTTTCCCCGATAATCCGTACGTTGTCACGAAAGACAGTGTCGAGCTCTCCAATGAGCTGTTTTCGTTTTTCCTCATATAGCCCATTCATTCTTTTAATATGCCGCTGATAGGCGCCATCTTTTATAAAATAAAGAAGGGTGTATTGTGTAAAAAGGTTGGCTGTTTGGATGAAAAAGTGCTGTTCTTCCTTATAGCGTCTTAATAAATGCTGCGGTAGCACCATGTAGCTGATCCTCAAGCCGGGCAGCAATGATTTCGAAAAGGTCCCCATATAAATGACTTTGTCATAGCGGTCAAGGCTCTGCAGCGCCGGTATGCTGTCTGTGCCGTACTTAAATTCACTGTCATAATCGTCCTCAATGATATAGCGGTCTGGCTGATCAGCCGCCCAGTTTAACAGCTGTATCCGCCGGGAAATCGGCATGATCACCCCTGTTGGGAACTGATGAGAAGGCGTAATGATCAAGACATTTGGCTCTTTCTTCTGAATATCGCTCATCCGCACCCCTTTTCGATCAATGCCAATCGTTTCAATCCGGTGATGATTGTTTTTCAGCATTTGATACAGTCTGCGATAGCCGGGGTTTTCTAATCCATATATTTGATCAGCTGGAAGGATGCTAGATAATGAATGAATGAGTGACTGTGTACCCGCACTTAAAATGAGCTGTTCAGGGTAGCATTTGACCCCTCGTGCAAGTCCAATCAGCCGGGCAATCGTTTCCCTCAGCTCATAGACGCCTTGTGGGTGCGGCAGCTCACCAAAGGCTTCTTGGTGGAGACTGATCGCCTTTTGTTCACTTTTCAGCCAGCTTTTAAAAGGAAAATTGGCTGTATCAACAGAAATATGTGAAAAGGAATACCAGTCATCTCGCTCAATCGGATTTTCCTTTAAATCTGCTGGAAGGGAAGAGGGTTTCAGTTGACCTGATTCATGAAATGTTTCCAGTGATTCCACAAAAAAGCCTTTCCGTTCAACTGAATATAAATATCCCTCGGCAAGCAGCTGCTGATAGGCGCCATTCACTGAATTGACGCTGACGTTTAAAGTATCTGCTAACTCTCGTTTAGACGGTAATTGATCGTGTGGTTGCAGGTTGCGGTTTAAAATTTCCTCTTTAATTTTCGTGTAAATTTGATGATAAATAAACCCGTTTTCCCCTGTTTGATCTAGTTGAATTGTCAGCATCTCGTCATTCCATCCTCTCTGGTACCATGAAAAAAATGATATTGGTACTTTCTATCATACCAAAAAATATTCAGAATAATAAAAAAGACATAAAGGGGATGGATGACAATGAGTCAAACGACAACAAACCGTTTTTCAACAGAGGAATGGCAGGGGAAAAGAGATCAATACGTCGCAAGAGGCGTAAGTAATGGCAACCGTCATCTTGCAGCGAAAGGGAAGGGAGCCGAGCTTTTCGATATTGATGGCAATCGTTTTATCGATTTTGCAGGCGCCATCGGTACATTAAATGTAGGACACTCCCATCCAAAGGTTGTGGAAGCAGTCAAAGCACAGGCAGACAGCCTGATTCACCCAGGATTTAATGTCATGATGTACGAATCCTATATCGAATTGGCAGAAAAACTATGCCACCTCACACCAGGCGACCACGACAAAAAAGCCATTTTCTTAAATTCAGGTGCAGAAGCAGTTGAAAACGCAGTGAAAATTGCCCGTAAATATACGAAAAGACAAGCGGTTGTCTCTTTTACAAGAGGGTTCCACGGAAGAACGAATATGACGATGAGCATGACAAGCAAGGTCAAGCCTTATAAATTTGGATTCGGCCCATTTGCGTCAGAGGTGTATCAAGCGCCGTATCCTTATTACTATCAAAAACCTGAAGGATTAAGCGATGCAGCTTACGACGAATACATCATTGATCAGTTCAATCAATTCTTTGTCGCAACCGTTGCACCAGAAACAGTCGCTTGTGTGGTGATGGAGCCAGTCCAAGGGGAGGGCGGATTCATTGTACCATCGAAGCGTTTTGTCCAGCATGTCGCTTCATTCTGTCAGCAACATGGAATCGTATTCGTGGCAGATGAGATCCAAACAGGATTCGCTAGAACAGGGAAATACTTTGCGATTGAGCACTTCGATGTGGTGCCAGACTTAATCACTGTGTCAAAATCACTTGCAGCTGGCCTGCCGCTGAGCGGTGTTGTTGGCAGAAAAGAATTGCTGGATGCAGCGGACCCAGGGGAGCTAGGAGGGACGTATGCTGGCAGTCCATTAGGCTGTGTGGCAGCTTTGGCTGTACTTGATATTATTGAAACAGAACAACTGAATGAACGATCTGAACACATTGGACAAGTCATTGAGGACAAAGCGAATGAGTGGAGAAGTAAGTACTCATTCATCGGGGAAGTCCGGCGATTAGGGGCAATGGCGGCCATTGAAATTGTGGAAGATCAAACAACGCGTACACCAGATAAGAAGACAGCCGCAGCGATTGCAGCCTATGCAAACAAGCACGGACTACTCTTATTAACGGCAGGGATCAATGGGAATATTATTCGCTTTTTAACACCACTTGTCATCACAGATGAGCTGCTGCAAGAAGGACTAGGGATTATCGAAGACGCCTTCACAGCACGCTAAACAACAAAGGGGGATGGTTGTATGCAAAAACAACAAATGGCTAAAACCATGTCGCAGTCAGACGTACTGTTTTTATCCATTGGTGCAATGCTTGGCTGGGGTTGGGTTGTACTTTCGGGAGATTGGATTTTAACAGCTGGATTTTTAGGAAGTGTGATTGCCTTTGTCGTAGGGGGCATTCTCGTCATCTTTATTGGACTAACGTATGCAGAGCTTTCCTCTGCGATTCCAGAAACAGGCGGAGGACTCGTCTTTGTCCAGCGGGCATTTGGGATCAAATCAGCGTTTGTCTCCGCATGGGGCGTATTGTTCGGTTATGTGTCCGTGATTACGTTTGAAGCGGTCGCACTTCCGACAGTCATTGACTATGTCATTCCAACACAGCATGTTGGTTTCCTATGGAATATAGGAGGATGGGATGTTTACTTTACATGGGTGTTGATTGGATCTGGCGGTGCGCTGTTTTTAACAGCTCTGAACTACATTGGCGCAAAGCCTGCTGCCATTTTTCAATCGGTGTTCACAGTGGCCATTATTCTGACAGGTTTTCTTCTATTAGGCGGAGCTACATTTAATGGAGATTTTGCAAACCTTGAGCCGATGTTTCAAGGCGGGGTTGGCGGTCTGATGGCTGTGTTAGTGATGATTCCCTTTTTATTCGTTGGGTTTGATGTCATCCCACAGGTAGCGGCGGAGATTAACGCACCGAAGAAAATCATCGGGAGAATTTTGATTATCTCCATTGTGAGTGTGGTTGTATTTTATCTGCTCATTGTCTTTGGAGTAGCGGCAGGGTTGTCAAAAGGTCAGCTTGAGGCTTCATCACTGGCAACAGCAGATGCCATGGTACAGCTTCTTGGTCATCAGGCGTTTGGGACTGTGCTTGTCATTGGTGGTGTAGCAGGCATTGTGACGAGCTGGAATGCATTTATCATTGGTGCAAGCCGTATCCTCTATGCAATGGCGGAAAGAGGCATGATTTCCAAATGGTTTGCGTATATTCATCCGAAGTATAAAACACCGACAAATGCCATTTTGTTCTTAGGTGCATTGGCCTTTTTTGCACCATTACTAGGCCGACCTGCCCTCGTGTGGATTGTCAATGCAGGGGGTGTGGGCATCATCGTTGGGTATTTGATTGTGTCCATTGCCTTTATGAGACTTCGCAAGACAGAACCTGAGCTTGAGCGACCATACCGCATTAAATATTGGCGGACGACCGGCGTTTTAGCCATTGGACTTAGTTTCCTTTTTCTTTCATTTTATTTTCCAGGGATGCCGGCCTCCTTATCATGGCCAGCTGAATGGATTTTGCTTTTAGGTTGGGCACTCATTGGGTATATACTATATGTAATGAATCCAAGAACGAAGGAGAAGGTAGAGCATGACAAACGAACTCAAAGTGTATAATCCTGCAACCGGAGAAGAAATTGCCTCAGTTGCTCAGCATACAAAAGAACAGATTGAAGATGCGATCACTCGCTCACACAAAGCATTCAAAACATGGGCAAAAACGTCAGCCCATGAACGTGCAAATATCATTCGCAAGTGGTTTGATCTCATGATCGAGCATAAAGAAAGGCTTGCAAAAATCATCACAGAAGAAAACGGGAAGCCGTATCAAGAAGCATTAGGGGAAATCGTCTATGCCGCTGGATATATTGAATGGTACGCAGAGGAAGCAAAGCGGATTTACGGCAGAACGATCCCGTCTCATACGACAAACAAACGCCTATTTGTCACAAAACAGCCAGTCGGTCCTGTTGCCGCCATTACACCATGGAATTTCCCTGCGGCGATGATTACAAGAAAGGCAGCACCAGCGCTTGCGGCGGGCTGTACGTTTATCGTGAAACCTGCTGAAGACACGCCACTTACGGCCATTGAGCTTGTCAAATTAGGCCATGAAGCCGGAATTCCAGAGGATGCCTTGCAATGGGTGATTGGAGATGGAAAAGAAGTGGGGGAAATCTTCACAGATAGTCCATTGATCCGCAAGATCACGTTTACTGGCTCAACACCAGTTGGAAAACATCTCATCAAAAACAGTGCGAGCACAGTGAAACACGTTTCTATGGAACTTGGCGGTCATGCCCCGCTGATCGTAGATAAGGACGCCAACCTTAAATTGGCTGTGAAACAAGCAGTGGCATCTAAATTCCGTAATGCAGGCCAGACGTGTGTTTGTGCCAATCGCTTAATCGTCCATGAAGAAATTCATGAAGCATTTGCGCAAAGCTTCAGCAAAGAAGTAGAAAAGCTGAAAGTAGGAAATGGGTTTGAGGAAGGAACGTCCATCGGACCGATTATCAATAAGCGAGGCTTCGATAAAATTGTCGACCAAATTCAAGATGCCGTGGATAAAGGGGCGAAAGTTCTTGTCGGCGGCGATACACATTTTGACGATGAGAAGTCGTATTATTTTGTTCAGCCGACGGTGCTAACTCATGTCGACCCTTCAATGAACATTATGCATGAAGAGACGTTTGGTCCAGTTGCACCAATTACGACATTTAGCACATTAGATGAAGCCATTGAATTAGCAAATAATACAGCTTTTGGACTTGCGGCTTATTTCTTTACAGAGAATTACCGCAATGGTCTCTATATATCTGAGAATCTAGATTATGGGATTATTGGCTGGAATGACGGCGGACCATCCGCTGTGCAGGCACCTTTCGGCGGTATGAAAGAGAGCGGTATTGGTCGTGAAGGCGGCATCGAAGGCATCGAGCCTTATTTAGAAACGAAGTATGTGTCAATTGGTTTAGACGAATAACATGTGAAAAAGACTGTCCGGGAAGCCTCGGTAGTCTCAGCGTGTAGGCAAACCCTCGCATTCTTTGTCAGTCCTGCGTGCTGGTGCTCACGAATGTCAAATTCGCTCCGCGCCAGTACTCGTCCTTCCTAGACTGCAAAGGTTTTCTATCACGCTGAAAAGGAAGACAAAGGGCTAAAATCAAGTTCATTTTAGCCCTTTATCAACAATCTGTGACTGTCCGGGAAGCCTCGGCAGTCTTTTTTATGTTAAACAGCCGGTGGGAAAAGTTGATCCACCGTTTCTTTTGTTTCTTTGAGAATCTCGTGGATGTCGTCTGCAGATGCTTGTTCCATGCTGCTGAATAAGAGCCGTTCGACAGGCTGAACGCCGATCAGATCGAAGGCGGCTGTATCTGTCGTCATGTGATGGCTGGGGGTGATGATCATATTTGAATCAAGAAAGGTCCTCGGTGCATCATGCGTATTAATAATGACCCCTTTTTTGTCTCGAAGCAGATTTTTCACCACTCCGTTTTCATTGATCTCATACGCAAACCCCTCTGAAAAAACGCGCTCTACATAACCCTTTAGCATCGCCGGCAAGCCTGTCCACCATATTGGAAAGATAAACGTGAGGACATCAGCTTGTTGAATCAGCTTCTGCTCTCTTTGAACCGGTACCGGCACATGTCCGTTTCTCATGGCAACCTTTTCTGCTGTTGTCAGCTCTGGCGGAAAGCCAATGGCATACACATCACGAACTGTCACATCATGACCATTGTTCAAAAGAGTGCTTACAACAAGATCTAATAGGGTTTGATTTAAGCTTTGCTGGGGATGAGCAAATATGATTAGATGGTTCATATCATAGCCTCCTAGGTGGTCATGTGTCTCATTATGGCATGCACGAGTATCCTATTCAATCCTATATTGGAAATGATAGGTTGGGAAAATAAAAAGCGACCGCTTGAAAAAACGATCGCTCATGTAAGGTTTATTTCTTTCTAAAAGTAAGTCCAAGTGCAATCAATGCCAAAACTAAGGCTGCAATGGACAGACCAAGAACAAGTGGTGAAGAAGAAGAAGAGGCTGTTTCAGATGCCTTTTCTTCTTTTGGTTTTTCTTGACCATGTGAATCCGTTACGGTATTAGACGCAACAATGTTTGTGATCGAATGAGGCTTATCAGCGTCCTTGTCGCCAGTCCATTCAACTACTGTTCCATCCTTATAATATTGATACGCATCCCATGCCGCTTCGCCAGCTTTTTCAGGGTTTTTTGCGACAAACACGAATTGCTGGAACTGTCCAGCAAGGACACCATCGCCAGTTGCTTCCCAAGTGACTCTTGTGACTTTTCCGTTTTTCTCTTCAGTTGTTGTTTTCCAGCCAGGCACTGGCTCGTATTGCTGGAATTCTACGCCTTTAGGCATCGTGATGACAACCTTTGTTGTCGGACTGTCGCTTTCAGAAGGTACTTTTAACGTATAGGTTTCCCAAGCATTCGTTGCAGATGTATCAGGTTTGACTGTCACGTGTGCACTTACAGGAATCGCCAGTAAAAATGAAGCGAGAAGCATTGGTAATAAAGCTTTAACGTATTTTTTCATATGATATGAACTCCTTTTAGTTTCTTCTAATGAATGTCGTATCGATGTTGTCAAAAGAACCAGTTAATGCATGAATCTCAATTTTCCAAGTGCCTTTTTCATTTAGTAAGAGGTTTTCAGCCGAGAAGTGTCCATTCTTTAATCGTTTCAGCTGAAATTCGTTTGGCGTTTCATCACCGAACAAGGAGACTTTGTGGATCTTAGCTGTCACTGATTGAATGTCTGTGATCGTTTGTCCATCCTTCTTCGTAAATGCCACCTCGAACGTGTTTTTACCTGGAGCATTCGGGGTAATGCTCAAAGACACAAGGTCACGATGCTCCACCTGATTGGCTCCAAAGAATGGCTCTGGTGCAGGCGGCGGAGGGCTTGGGATATTGGTGAATACGGCTGTTAATAGTAAAATAGCGATCCCAATGATCCACTCTGCTCGTAAAGATACGTTTCGTTTCTGCTTCTTTTCCCATCTCAGCATCAAATAATGGACGAGCCCAAGTAGACCCATGATGATAAATAAACCAAGTTTGATTAAGAAGGTGCGTCCATAGGCTGATTGGAAAAGGGCATCAAATGATTGCAGGATAAAAATCGCATTCACAAACCCAGAAAACACAATCAGTCCAACTGAGAGCAGTGCCCACGGATGAAAAGCTGTCAGGGTGCTGCGTATGAGCGGCTGATCTTCATTCGGCAGTTTCTTCATCAAAAGAAGGACAATGGCTGTTAAGCCGCCGACCCAAATAGATGCAGAAATGAGATGAATGAAGTCAAGTGACGTTGTCAGTATTTTATTATCTGTTGCGGCTGGATGACCGATTTGTGCTTTTAGCCATAGGAGCACAGTGAAAATGAGCAGTGGAAACAGCCATACCCGGAAGGAAGTGAAGTTTCCTTTTTTCATCGCCACAATCGTCCAGATCGACAGTAGAACAAATGACGCCATTAGCATCATCCACAGACTCCCGCCCGAAGTCGACGCAATGGTTTCTTGTAAAAGTGATGGTTGAAATGCCCCTAAAAAGGACACGTCTGCCGCTGACTTAGTTTGAATCGGCAGCTGGAACATGAGTGCTCCGCCCATCATGATCAATGAAACAGTTAAGAGTCGCTTCATTCGCCGAGCTAAAACGTCGGTTATGGCCGCTTTAAACCATAGAAGCCCAAATAAAATGGTTCCAAGAAATAAGCTAAATGACGTATACAGAAAGGCTTTGTCAATGGTTGAAGCCATATCGATGGATTCACTTGATTGTCCTTGATCTAATTGATCAAATCCTCCATCCGCTTTTCCGATACTAAACGGAATCATGCCAGACACAGAGTGCCCATCGGCTGATACCGCATTCCACTGAATGGTGTAAATTCCTTTTGGTAAATTCTTTTTTAAAGCTGCTTCCATGATCTTTTGCTCTTTGATGACCGTATCTCCTTGATCCACACGATCCCCTTTTGCATTGAACACCTTAATGGCATGAAATCCACTTTCGATCCCTTCACTAAAGGTGATCGAGACTGCAGGAGGCTGCTGATCCAGCTCTTCATTTGCTACTGGATTTGAGCTCACCACATATGCATGAGCAAATGCCTCTTTTGGAATGAAAAAGGAGAACATGAAGATGAGCAGCAGAAGCCACTTACGATATTTCAACAATGTGAATAACCGCCTTTCTACCTATGAAAATGTCTCATGTATCAGAAAGAAAGCGGCAGTAAACTGTGAGTCACAGAAAAAACCGCTCTTTCTATTGTACCGCCCACTCTAAAAGGTAAACGAAACAAATAGTAAGATGGTTCACTTTTTCTGTGTCATGTCTTGTCTGCGCAGACGTTTCTTGAATGTTTGATCAATATAAGCCTATTCGATTTAAGTAGAGGAAACAAGAAGTGACCATTTGAAAGTTGTGAAATTCCAATGAATTTTGCGCCAAAACAACAGTAAATTCAACTTTTACCCCGCTATCATCTATGGTATGCCGAGAAGTGTCACATCATTTTTCAATTTTGTCACACACTAAGTGACAAAGTGACATTTAGTTTCAATTGAAGGGAAAGTGAAAGCGTTTTACGATAGGTATAAGGGCTTCACTGACTCTTGTTCTTATATCTTTTGACCTATAAAGCCCGAAATAAAGGGAGAGAAGAAAGGGGTTTTCACAGATGCAGGAAAAAAGCGGATTCCGCGTGAAAGTACAGCGCTTTGGAAGCTATTTAAGCGGCATGATTATGCCGAATATTGGTGCATTTATTGCATGGGGACTCATTACAGCTTTGTTCATTCCAAGTGGTTATCTTCCGAATGAGCAATTAGCTACACTCGTTGGACCGATGATTAACTACTTACTGCCGCTCTTAATTGGTTACACAGGTGGTAAACTCGTCTATGACCATCGAGGCGGAGTGCTCGGTGCTACGGCTACGATTGGGGTCATTGTTGGCTCAGACATTCCAATGTTTTTAGGTGCCATGATCATGGGGCCGCTGGGCGGTTATCTTATTAAGAAAATCGACCAGCTGTTCAAAGACCGAATCAAATCTGGCTTTGAAATGCTTGTGAATAACTTTACGGCAGGTATCCTCGGTGCCATTCTTGTTGCCATTGCATTCTATGCTATCGGCCCAGTGGTACTAGGACTGAATAAAGCCCTTGCGGCAGGGGTAGATATCATTGTCAATGCTCATTTACTACCGCTGGCAAGTATCTTCATTGAACCTGCAAAAGTATTATTCTTAAACAACGCGATTAACCAAGGTATTTTAGGGCCGTTAGGGGTCGAGCAAGCAGCGAAGACAGGGCAATCTGTTCTGTTCTTGCTTGAAACAAACCCAGGGCCAGGCTTAGGTGTTCTTCTTGCGTATATGTTCTTTGGAAGAGGAAATGCGAAACAGTCTGCACCAGGTGCCATTGTCATTCAGTTCTTAGGAGGAATCCATGAAATTTACTTCCCGTACATCTTAATGAAACCAAAACTTATTTTGGCTGTCATTGCAGGGGGAGCAAGTGGTGTCCTGACGTTCACATTATTAAATGCAGGATTAAAAGCTGTGCCGTCACCAGGAAGTATTATTGCGCTTATGCTGATGTCTCCAAAAGGCGGTCACCTTGCCGTTTTAGCAGGTGTTGTCGTAGCAGCTATCGTATCGTTCCTTGTCGCATCGGTCATTTTGAAAGCATCTAAAGAAGTTGACGAAGATTTAACAGCAGCAACAGAAAAGATGCAGGACATGAAAGGCAAGAAAAGTGCAGCAGCTGCTGCTCTTACGGCACAAAAAGAAGACACTCAAGCAAACGAGCAAGCAGCATCTCCAAGTGACGTCAATCCAGATGAAGTGAATAAAATCATCTTTGCCTGCGATGCAGGGATGGGTTCAAGTGCAATGGGTGCGTCCATTCTGAAAAACAAAGTGAAAAAGGCAGAGCTTGATATCGATGTGACAAACACGTCGATCAGCAACATCCCAGACGATGCGGATGTGGTCTTTACTCATAAAGATTTAACAGACAGAGCCAAGGCAAAGCTGCCAGGCGCTGTGCATATCTCAGTGGATAATTTCTTAAACAGCCCGAAATATGATGAGCTGATTGAGAAATTGAAAAAATAACATGACGAAACGGGTTGAGTCCAATTTTTCCTAATTGAACTCCCCGTTTTGGTTGTTTTCCTGATTTTTATTCTAAAAAAGGTGTGTGATCATGTATGAAACAAGTACTTTCTAAAGACAATATTTTTCTAAACGAACAAGCAGGTTCTAAAGAAGAAGCCATCAAAAAAGCAGGCGAAGTCCTCGTAGCAAACGGCTACGTCACAAGTGATTATGTCGACAAAATGTTTGAAAGAGAAGAGATCTCTTCTACATTTATGGGGAACGGCATTGCAATCCCTCATGGAACAGAGGATGCGAAAGCGGCAGTCCTTCATTCAGGGATTTCGATTATCCAAATTCCAGATGGTGTTGAATATGGTGAAGGAAATGTGGCGAAAGTCGTCTTTGGAATCGCTGGGAAAAACAACGAGCATCTTGACATTCTGTCTCAAATTGCGATTGTCTGTTCAGAAGAAGAAAATGTAGAACGTATCATTCATGCAAAGGATCAGGATGAACTGATCGCCATCTTTAACGAGGTGAACTAACATGTTGGCACTTCATTTTGGAGCAGGGAATATTGGCAGAGGGTTTATCGGATCTTTGTTAAAGGCATCAGGCTTTGAACTTGTCTTTACCGATGTGAATGAAGCGGTCATCAATGAGCTGAATGAAAGAGGAGAATATACGGTTGAACTCGCAGCACCAGGGCAGAAGCAAGAAATCGTCGGGCCCGTATCAGCGATCAATTCTTCGCAAAATCCAGCAGCATTAACAGAGGCGGTTGCCACAGCCAATTTGATTACAACAGCTGTTGGGCCAGCCGTATTGAAGATCATTGCCTCATCGATTGCTGAAGGATTAAAACAAAAAGAGCCTGACCATATCATCAACATCGTGGCATGTGAAAATATGATTGGGGGAAGTGCTCATTTAAAAGAAGCGGTGTTCTCTCATTTAACAGCAGATGAGCAAGCAGCGATATCACAAACCGTGGGCTTTCCAAATGCTGCGGTTGATCGCATTGTTCCGATTCAGCACCATGAGGACATTCTCAAAGTGTCGGTTGAACCATTTTTCGAGTGGGTCATTGATGAGACGGGCTTTATTGGAGATGTTCCGCAAATTGACGGAGCGATCTTTGTCCAAGATTTGACGCCGTATATTGAACGGAAGCTCTTCACCGTCAATACAGGACATGCACTAGCGGCTTATGTCGGGTATCAGCAAGGCGTAAAAACCATTAAAGAAGCTGTTGATACACCAGACATTCGTCAAGTGGTCGAAGGTGCCCTTCATGAAACGGGCAGTTATTTAATTGACGCGTATGGCTTCCGAAAAGAAGAACATGATGCGTACATTCAAAAAATCATCAAGCGATTTGAGAATGCTTTTATCTCCGATGAAGTGACTCGTGTCGCACGCTCTCCTCTTAGAAAGCTGGGAGCAGATGACCGTTTAATCGGTCCAGCGAAAAAGATCAAGCAGCCAGTGTACTTAATCAAAGGGATCGCTGCCGCTTTGGCTTACGACTTTGCAGAAGACGAAGAAGCGGTCCGCTTGCAGGCATTAAGGAAAGAAAAAGGCATTGAAGGTGTGCTTCAAGAGGTATGTGGACTCAAACCTGAAGACGATCTCTATCAAGCTATCCTCAAAGAAACCGAGCTTTAATCAAAAAATCCCTTTCTAACGTGAAAGGGATTTTCAGCGTATAGACAAACCCCCGCATTCGGTGTCAGTCCTGTGTGTCGGTGCTCACGAATCTCTCATTCGCTCCGCTCCGATACTCGTCCTTCCTAGACTGCAAAGGTTTTCTATCACGCTGAAATGAAGACAAAGGGCTAAAATCAATTTTAGCCCTTTGTCAACAATCTGAGATCCCTTTCTCTAACGTGAAAGGGATTTTTTCTATGACTTTTTTAATACTTTCCCCTGCATGACGATATATGTAGTAAGGGGGAATTAGAACATGAAAAAGAAAGCGTTTGCTTCAAGGAGTGTCTTTTTTCAATTGATGTCAGCCATTATCGTTATTACAATTTTAACAGGCGGACTTGTAGGAACAACGGGGTATTTTTTAGCGAAAAATGTCTTAATTGATGCAGGGAAAGCAGATTTAAAACACATCGTAAATGGAGCGATGGCCACTCTTGAACAATTGAACGACCGTGTGGAGAACAAAGAACTGACGCTTGAACAGGCGCAGGAACAAGCCCGTATTTACTTGAGCGGGCCTAAAAATGACAACGGCAAAGGGTACCAATTTCAAAAATCAGATTTTATCTATAAAAATAAAGGCTACCTTGTCGCATATGGAGCCGATTATTCATCACAGGTTCATCCGGTTAACGACATCGGCGTCATCCCAGATAACACGACAAATCGTCAAAAAATGGTCGCTGGCGCCACAGCAAAAGGCGAGGATGCACACTATATCACCTATATGGATAAAGACGATGCCACAGGGGAAGAAAAGCAAAAACTCGCTTATATGAACCAGTTTACACCGTGGAATTGGAGTATAGGAATCGCCGTATTTCAGGATGAATTTTATAAAGAACTAGAGCAGATGAAGCTTTATATTATTCTCATTACAGCAGGTGTCGCTCTTTTAAGTATGGGTGTCTTTTATTTGGCAGCCCGAGGTAAAGTGAGACTGCTCAAGCAAGTCACGGCTGCTTCAAAAGAAATTGCGGCGGGCAATATTGAACGCACCAGCTTAAAAGAAACCTCGGATGAAATTGGACAGCTAGCAAAAGGCTTTAATCATATGTCAGGAGAGCTCAGAGCACTTGTGAGCGGTTTGCAGGAAACGAGCAGCCAGCTCGTCGAATCTGCGACAGATCTATCCGCCATCTCTGAAGAAACATCCGCCAGCAGTGAAGAAATTGGCCGAGCAATTGGAGATATCTCAACTGGGACCCTTCATCAGGCATCAGACCTTGAGGGAGCCAATCAACAAATGACTCAGTTCAATCAATCCATTGAAAACGTCAAAGAACAAAGCGACCAAATCAAACGAATTTCAGACCAGTCGAACCAATCTTCCCAGCAGGGTCAGCAAATTGTCCAGCAATTAAAACAATCAAATGAGCAATCCATTCAGGCATCTCAAGGCATTCGATCAGGGATTGAGCAGTTAAGTACAAAAGTACAAGATATTTCTCAAATCACAGATACCATTGAAAGCATTTCAAATGAAACGAACTTACTGGCCCTGAATGCGAGCATTGAAGCAGCTCGTGCAGGAGAGCATGGCAAAGGATTCTCGGTTGTGGCGAGTGAAGTGCGGAATTTAGCTGAACAGACAAAGCAATCAGCTGTTCAAATCCAGCAGATGATTCAAGGCATTAAAGAAGAAACGACGTCTACAGCTGGCATGATGTCCAAAACAATGGATCGTTTTGCCGAGCTTGATGAAGCGGTTCACGCAACAGAACAAGAATTCAATTCCATCTCTACATCGATTTCACAAACCATCGTTGAAACGAATGCGATGGCAAAAGAGCTGAACACATTACTGGAACAAAACGACCTCATCACAAAAGCGATGCATGGTGCAGCGCATATTTCTCAAGAAAATGCTGCAGCGATTGAAGAAATCACTGCATCTACAGACGAACAAGTCACCGCCATCTCCAATGTGGCGAAGGCAGCAGAAAGGCTCAATGAGCTAAGCATGCGATTGAATCAAGATATTGCACGTTATCGTTTATAAGGTATGGTCAAACGGACGTCGAAAAGTCGATGTCCGTTTTTTTATTTAGACGACTTTCCGTATTGCCCGTCGCTTTTGATTTGTTTGGTACGTTCGATAGGCTTTCCAAGCATTGGCACATAAAAGCCCTGTGAGTAAGTAAGATAAGCTGTTAAATAAATAGAAGTCCACACATGAAACGACAGCACACAGGATACCAAAGATGATTTGATCACGATTCTTTGCGGGTGAAGTAGGTGGATCAGTCAACATAAAGAACGCAAGAAACAAGACAGCATTCAAGTAGGGCGTCATAAAAGCAGATGAAGCATCCGTTAAGCCAATGAACCCCAATATGAGGTGAATAAGGCCGTATGCGGCTAGAAAGGCGAAAACTTGCGGGAACTTTTGTACGCGGCTTGTCACCAAATAACCGCCGACCATCACAAGGATTATGGTCCACCAAGGTAGAAGAGACATACCGCCCCACCAGCTTTGATTGGAAGAAAATAAAATGACTGAGAGCCATAAACCAAATGCGGCTGGATTCAAAATTGGTTTCTTTTGATAAGTGATGACATGCTTAGATAAAATGGCCGCTGTGGCTGTGAAAACAGATACAGCAAAAGAAGTGGCAGGACTTAGAACAATGCCAATAATCAGCCCTGTGAGTAGAGCTCCATCAGGGAATGTGTGTTTATTGTTTTTCAAAATCACTCTTGAAATAAAAACGTCAAGAATCAGTGCTGTCCCAATGCTAGTGGCAACTGTAGTGAGACCACTAAGAAATCCAGTGTGCAGACCCCCGGCGGCTAGAAGAATCAAAAGAATGGCGATGGCATACCGTTTCGGCGTCCGAATGTAAGTTTTTAGTGAAGGCGATGATTTCAACAGTGTTTGGTCTGTGGTTGATGCTGGCTGTAATTCCATGAGTGAACCTCCTTCATCTCCGGTGTTAGGGTCATATCAGCATCTTGATCCACCATTACGGCAGGTATTTCATGTTCGGCTAAAAATGAATAACCCTCTTCTCGACCTAATAAAAAAGCAGCTGTGGATAGACTATCGGCGAGCATACCGAGTGGTGCAATGACGGTACAGCTTAACAAACTTTGTTCAGACTGTTTCGTTTGAGGGAGAATCAAATGGTGCGTATGAGGATCATAACGGCTGATCCGTTCATAGCTTCCAGAGGTACAAATCGCACAATTTGTGGTTTGAATGACCGAGATGTTGGTCTGTTTGTGAATGGGATGCCGAATCCCAATTGTCCACTCTTCTTGTTGTTCGTTAAATCCAGATACCAACACATCTCCGCCAGCATTCATCATAAAGCCCTCCCATGCTTCAAGTTCTTTTGCTGCAAGATCGCACGCGAACCCCTTTGCAATAGAACCAAAATCCAAGATAAGCGGTTTGTTCAAATAAATCGTCCGATTCATCTCGTTTAACTGGACGTCACGGTAATGAACAGCTGTATGTGGTACGTCATCTGATGAAAAAGTTTGTCCTGTCGTGTACAACCGATTGAATCCTTTTTGTTCCATGACTTTCCCGATGGTTGGATCATACTTTCCATTTGTTAATTCAGCTAACTCTAACGCATAGGCTGTTAAATCGAAAAGCATTTCACTGACTAATACCTCTTGCTTTGAACGATTGGCTAACTTCATGACTTCAGAATCAGAGCGGAAACGGCTAAAACGATGCTCGATATCGTAAAAAATGGAAAAGGCACGGTTGATGTCTTCTAAAACAGCTCGTCGATCTTCTTCAAAGGCAACCACTTGAATATTGATAACAGTTCCCATAGCCAGCATGGATTTTTGATAAGTTATCAGTTTTTGTTGTCCTAACCATTTCATCATAGTGTCTCCTCTCTATGCCTTTGCCTGCTCTAAAGCCTGAGCAACGGCTGTTTCAAAATCCTGAGTACTTAATGTTGCACCGCTCACCGTATCTACATCAGCACTTTGTCTGATAACCACTTCATTGGGTAATGATGAAATGGAGCTTTGCCCGTATCTAGTGTTATCACTCGTAATCTCGACAGAAGTGATATTTCCTTGTTTGATGGTAACAGATACACTAATAGAGCCAATCTCATTTGATCCAGTACCAGAAAAAGTACCATCCTTGAGTTCAGTTTCTGAAGTGGTATCTTCTGTTTGAGTGGCGGTAGTATCTGATGTGAGAGATGTATCGTTTGAAGAAGCGTCTGCTTGTGTATTTGATTGTGCTGTCTGAACGGCTTGCGCATGATGGGTAGTTGCATAACCAGTGATGTATAAGCTGCTGATAGCTGCGGTGCAAAGACTAATCATTTTCTTATTTATTTTTGCCATGATGTATCCTACCTCCTATTACGATCTACTATATAGAAGAAATTTGAACAAACCATGAACAAGAAAAGAACGATTTTAGATAATAGGCAATAAGAATCAAGATATTGCACGTTATCGTTTATCATTTATTTTTGACTGTGGTTCATTTATCAGGTAGGATGAAATGAATCTAAACCTTGCTCACGCAATCAAAAAGGAGTGTTTCGTCCATGAAAAAGAAAATATTGATGTTCTTACCTTGTGGCTACGGATACTCCACTGCTGTTTTCTTTTAGGATAGACAAAAATTGGTGAAGTCTGTCTACAGGAAGAAAAACACGCAGAAAAACCATAGTGAGTGAGGGATTTACATGGAGAAAATCACGAGAAAAAATCCAGAAAGTATGCCGAAACCCGTTGGCAACTACAGTCATATCACAAGGGTGCCAAAGGGTGCGGGGTTATTTGTGACATCAGGTCAAGTAGGGACAGGAGCGGATGGACAGATCCCATCAAGCTTAAACGACCAAGTCACCAATACGTTTGAAAATATAAAGAGAATCCTTGCATCAGAAGGATTGAATGAAGAACACGTCATCAAAGTCAATATTTGGGCAACAGAAGAAATTGATTGGGATCATCTATATCCACAGTGGGATGCAATCTTCAAAACGGCATATCCATCAATGACCGTTGCCTATGTGACGGCATTAGGGTGGCCAGAGCTGAAAATCGAAATAGAGCTATGGTGTGCGGATATTTAATCAAAAAAAGAACAGTGCAAACTGTTCTTTCAGCGTGTAGACAAACCCTCGCATTCGCCCGCAGTCCTGCGTGCTGGTGCTCACGAATGTCAAATTCGCTCCGCGCCAGTACTTGTCCTTCCTAGGGATGCAAAGGTTTTCTATCACGCTGAAAAGAAGACAAAGGGCTAAAATAAAGAATCATTTTAGCCCTTTGTCAACAATCTGAAAGAACAGTGCAAACTGTTCTTTTTTTGATGAGTATTTATGAAACAACTTGGAATCGCTTTGTAATGAATGCACCGAGAAATGCACAGGCTGTGTAGATGATGACCCAAATGAGAAAGGTTTTATTTCCATCAATAGAGGTGAACATTAGAATCACACTCGCTACCAGCACAATCAATGTAGGAAACCAAATGTTCTTTAAAAACAATGTGCCGAAAATGCCAATCAGCACAGAGATCATAGGTAAACCAAATATAACGAATAAGACAAAAACAGCCATGTTGATCACTCCTTTGAACCAAATCAACTATTTACATAAAAACATATAATAGTGCAGCACCCATATGCGGAAGGGCAAAGATGATGAAAAGAAACGCCGTATCAAGACGAAACATCCGGTGTTCTTTTGTTTCAGAGTGATAGGCCGCTCGTGCCTCGTCCCCGTTGGTCCATGCACCCATAAGAAATCCAGACACGACGAATGCAATAATAGAGATTCCACCACTGACAAACCCAATCCATTCATGGTGCTGTAATATGAGCGCCGCACTGCAAATCACCAGCATGGAGCAAACACCAACAAAAAAAGCATGTTTCTTTCTCATTACGCTTCACTCCTTCGGACAGCTATTAGGAGACCGCATCACATATTTCAATGAAATGTCCATCAGGATCAGACACATAACTGACCGTTTGTCCCCACGGCTTCTTAGCAGGTTCCTTGATGACAGGTACCCCTTTTTCCTTCAAGGACGCAATGGTTTCATTCACATCATCCACAACAAAGCCAATCTCAAACGTTTGTGATGAGCTGACTGCCTCTGGAACAGGCAGCCCAAGTGCCTCTTTCACATCTTGGCGTGAATTAATCGATAGGGTGACTTCTCCTGTATCAAACTCAACATAGGATTCAACCCTCAATTTAATCGGCAAACCGAGGATATGATGGTAGAACTGAATACTTGCCTCAACATCGTTTACATATAGAATGGTATATTTCATTTTCATATGGAAAGCTCCTTTCTTCATATACGTGTCAAAACCGGAAAGGTTTCCCACTCATTTTACCACATAGGTCATAAGATTCATTGAATTCCAAAAAAACCAATATTTTCACCTCGATCGTCTTGAAAAACAAAATGTGGTGACATATGATAAAAATGTAAAATGAGAAAAAATAGGGGGAACTTACATGTTAAAAAAAATCATGGTCGCTGTCTTGTCTTTCGGTCTTTTACTTAGCTTTACACAAGTTGACACACACACAGCGGATGCAAAGACAGTCAAGTACAAAAACTGCAAAGCACTCAACAAAGTATATAAAGGCGGCGTGGCAAAAAGCAAAAATACGAAAAACAAAGGTGGAAAAACGAAGTACAAGCCTTATGCATCAAAAGCACTTTACTTAAAAAATAAACACCTTGACCGTGATAAAGACGGCATTGCGTGTGAACGTTAAGAAGAAGTAAAAAGACCTGTCACAAGGTCTTTTTTCTATGGGATCAAACTCGTCCCTTTGTGCCATCTTCATCTTTATATTAAAATAAAGATAGATTCAAAAAATGATACAAAGTGGGGTACTCAATTTGTCAACACAAGCTGATAAGAAAGACATCCGATTGATTGCCATTGATATGGATGGCACGCTGTTAAACAGTGAGCACGTCATTCCTGAGGAAAATAAACAAGCCATTAAAGAAGCAGAAGCCAAAGGGGTCCATGTGGTGATTAGCACAGGACGTACGCTGATGACATGCCGAGAGCTGGTCGAACCGCTGAAACTCTCTTCCTATCTTGTCACAGCGAACGGAAGTGAAATTTGGGATTCAAACTTCCAGTTGATCGAACGAGAACTACTGCATCCCGATCACGTTCAGATGATGTGGGATCTAAAAAACAGATACGAAACCGATTACTGGGCATCTACTGTGGATAAAGTGTGGAGAGGAGAATTCCCAGAACGCATTCATGACCACGAATGGCTGAAATTTGGTTTTGATATTCATGACGATGCTGTTCGTGAGGAAGTCCTCCATACATTGAAAACAAATGGACAGCTAGAAATCACGAATTCCAGTCCAACCAATATCGAAGTCAATGCAGCAGGCATTAACAAAGCGGCAGCTCTTGCAAAAGTTGCAGAACGCATTGGCTGTACAATGGACAACGTCATGTCACTTGGCGACAGCCTGAATGATATGGCGATGATTCAAGAAGCCGGATTAGGCATCGCAATGGGCAATGCACAAGAAGTTGTGAAAGAAGCGGCTGATTGGATTACGGCTCCTAATACAGAGCATGGGGTAGCAAAAGCCATCCAGCATTGGGTGCTGTCTAAATAAATGAGTAGAAAAAGTGAGAGGATATGACCTCTCACTTTTTTTGTTTTCTCCTAGTTCTATTGTTATATTTTCTGACAATTTCATGTGCAGTCTATCCAAAGTTGGTATAATCAATATAAATTCGAATATTCGGACTTTATATTCCGCAATTCGGAACGACAAGGAGGGGTTCTATGTATCAAGTGGATATTAACTGTGATTTGGGAGAAAGTTTTGGTCAATACACGATCGGTTCAGATGAACAAATTCTTGAATATGTCACCTCAGCCAATATTGCATGCGGTTTTCATGCGGGAGATCCAACTGTGATGAGAAAGACGGTTAAAATGGCACTGGATAAAGGGGTTCAAATTGGTGCACATCCAGGTCTGCAAGATTTAGTCGGTTTTGGCAGACGTCCAATCGCGATCTCAGCAGAGGAAGCCTATGATCTTGTGATCTATCAAATTGGTGCACTATCAGCCTTTCTGAAAGCAGAAGGCGGCATGATGCAGCACGTCAAACCACACGGCGCCCTTTACAACATGGCGGCTAAAAATACTGAATTATCTGAATCGATTGCGAAGGCTGTGTATGATATTGATCCTAACCTTGTGTTATTTGCGCTGTCAGGTAGTGAACTTGCGTCAGCAGGGGAAAGAATCGGTCTTCAAGTGGCACATGAAGTTTTTTCTGATCGCACGTATCAACCAGACGGGACACTGACATCCCGCCGTGAACCTCATGCACTTATTGAAGAGGATGAAAGGGCAGTTCAGCAGGTCATCCGTATGGTAAGAGAGGGGAAAGTGCGGACAGTGCAAGGGGAAGATGTTCAGCTCAAAGCAGATACGGTGTGTATCCACGGGGATGGCAGTCACGCGCTTCAATTTGCAAAAACCATTACAGCGAAGCTAAAAGAAGCCACTATTCAACTCAAGGCCTTTCGATAAATCGTCATCAAAGGGGGAAACAGCATGAAAAGAGAGAAAGCCAAACAGATGAAAGCTCCAAAAGGGAACCGTTCTATGCTGATGGGCGCAGCCTTTTTAATGGCAACGTCCGCCATTGGACCGGGATTTTTAACACAAACAACGGTGTTCACACAGCAGCTCGCAGCTAGCTTTGGGTTTGTCATCTTGATTTCCATTTTGCTAGACATTTTTGCGCAAACAAATGTATGGCGTATCATTGCCGTCTCGGAAAAAAGAGGACAGGACATTGCCAATATGGTTCTGCCGGGTCTTGGATATGTGTTAGCCTGTTTGATTGTCATTGGGGGGCTTGCCTTTAATATTGGAAATATCGCCGGTGCGGGTCTCGGTTTTCAGGTCATATTCGGCGTCGATCCCCGCATAGGGGCTGGGGTCAGTGCAGTCATTGCCATTCTCATTTTTGTCATCAAAGAGGCAGGAAAAGCGATGGACCGATTCACACAAATCGCTGGTTTTGTCATGATTGGTCTGATGCTGTATGTGGCTATTTCCACAGCACCGCCAGTTGGAGAAGCTGTCATGAGAACTTTCGTGCCAGAGAAAATTGACATGTTATCGATTGTGACACTTGTCGGCGGGACAGTTGGTGGCTATATCGTTTTTGCTGGTGGTCATCGTCTGCTGGATGCTGGCATTAAGGGGAAGGAAGCATTGCCCCAAGTGACGAAAAGTTCCATTTTCGGTATTTTGATCACATCCGTAATGCGTGTGGCTTTATTTTTAGCCGTTCTAGGAGTTGTCTCAAAAGGATTACAGATTGATCCATCGAACCCGCCTGCGTCTGTTTTTCAATTAGCATCTGGAAATGTTGGATATAAAATGTTCGGGATTATTATGTGGGCTGCCGCCATTACCTCAGTCATTGGAGCAGCATACACCTCCGTTTCCTTCTTTAAAACCTTCTCACCAAAAATCGAGAAAAATCAACGAGGCATTATCGTTGGATTCATTGCGCTCTCGACCATTTGTTTTATCACGATTGGAAGACCTGTGAACATATTGATTTTGGTTGGGGCCATCAATGCATTGATCTTGCCGCTTGCACTCGGAACATTGCTGATTGCTGCCTATAAAAAAGAAATTGTCGGTGATTATCGCCATCCATTCTTTTTGACAGCAACAGGTGCGTTTGTTGTTGTCATCATGGCAATCATGGGCGGATATACCATCATGAATGAAATTCCAAAACTATGGAGCTGATCACATGAAAGCATATCAAACCTATGAGCCGTCACAAATAAGGGAATTGATTCGTAAGCAGAAGATCACAGGCCCAACGGCTGGCTTTGCTGAGGGATTTGCGCAAGCCAACTTAATGATCGTCAAAAAAGAGCTGGCCTTCGATTTTCTTTTATTTTGTCAGCGGAATCCGGCTTCGTGCCCATTGCTTGATGTGCTCGACCCAGGTGTTCCAGTGCCAAGGCGTTCAGCACCTGATGCGGATATTCGAACGGATTTCCCTAAATACCGTGTTTACAAAAAAGGGGTTCTTCAAGAAGAGGTAACAGATATTTCTTCCTATTGGGAGGATGATATGGTGGGCTTTCTCATCGGATGCAGTTTTACATTTGAGCATGCACTCATGCTGAATGACATTCCTGTCCGCCATATTGAAGACGGTCATAATGTACCAATGTATCAAACGAACATCCCATGTGAAAGGGCAGGTGTATTCCATGGTCCGATGGTTGTCAGCATGAGGCCGATCCCAGCACATCAAGTCACAAGAAGTGTTCAGGTGACGTCTAGATTCCCATCTGTACATGGCGGTCCTATCCATATAGGTGATCCAGCTGTGATTGGCATTGAACATGTAGATCAACCAGACTTTGGAGAACCATCTGTGATCAAAGAAGGGGAAGTCCCGGTGTTTTGGGCATGTGGTGTGACGCCGCAAGCCATCGTCATGCACACTAAGCCGGATATTGCGATCACCCATGCACCCGGTCATATGTTTATCACAGATGTAAGAGATCAAAAGCTCGGTGTCCTGTAGAAAGAGAGGTGTCATAAAAGTGGCATTTTCAACGATAAAAGATACGATCACGTTCCACCCGCTAGGAGACGCAGCCATTGTCATCCAAGCCGGGACTGACATAAGTGAAGACATTCATGAGCGTGTGAAGCAGCTGTTTTCATGTATTGAACAGCATCCATTTGAAGGATATGTGGAAGCTGTTCAAGCTTTTACAAACGTGACCGTCTTTTATGAGCCCTATACGGTCTATCAATCTGCTCAGCTTAAGCAACGTGCGATCTCTCCGTATGAATGGGTCAAAGACTATATTGAAAACCTCCTTGAAGACAACTGGCAGGAGGGGAATCAGGCAAAGCGCCGGATCGTCGACATTCCTGTATGTTATGGAGGAGAGCTCGGTCCTGACTTAGAAGAAGTCGCCCGTATCAATGATTTGACGCCTGAAGAAGTTGTACGCATTCACACATCCGGGACGTATCTTGTCTATATGATTGGGTTTGCTCCTGGGTTCCCGTTTTTAGGCGGACTTTCTGAAAAAATTGCAGCTCCGCGCAGACAAACACCAAGAATGTCGATTCCAAAAGGGTCTGTGGGTATTGCGGGGAAGCAGACAGGGGTTTATCCGATATCTACACCCGGAGGCTGGCAGCTCATTGGACAAACCCCTTTGTCCTTATTTCGGCCGAATGCTGAGAGACCTAGTCTACTAAAGGCAGGGGACGAGGTTCGATTTGTTCAACTGTCTGAAAAGGAATTTTTCAGCATGAAGGAGGAAGATCGTTGAGTATTCATGTCATCAAGCCAGGAATGTTCACCACCATTCAAGATAAAGGGAGAATAGGCTATCAGAAGTACGGTGTTTTAACGAGCGGCGGCATGGACCCGCTCTCGCTCCGAATCGCCAACATCCTCACTGGGAATCAAGAAAACGAAGCGGTGCTGGAAATCACATTAATGGGGCCCGGTCCAGTGTTGACATGTCAGAAGGATCAGCTGATCGCCGTGACCGGTGCTGATGTGGAGGTTGAGATTGACGGGGAACAAGTGCCTCTATGGAAACCGCTCTTCATTCGAGCAGGAAGCACGATCACCTTTGGCCCTTGTAAGAGGGGATGCCGCTCCTACCTCGCTGTAGCCGGTGGATTTGATGTTGAGCCGGTGATGAAAAGTAAAAGTACGTACGTCAGAGCGAAGATAGGCGGGGTAGAAGGGCGTCCGCTAGAAAAAGGAGACGTCCTGCCGATTGGAGAACCGTCACCACTGGCGGTGAGCCTCGTTCACATGTTAAAAAGCAAAGGGGAACGTGCGCCAGACTGGACAGTCAATCATGCTCATTTTTTGCCTCTCGGGAAATCACCAGTCATTCGGGTGCTGGCAGGGAGACATCTGTCTCATTTTCAGGAAGAATCGCAGCAAGCTTTTTTCGAACGGTCTTATCAGGTCACTCCCCAATCTGATCGTATGGGATGCAGATTGAAAGGAGAACCGATACGTTTAAAGCAAAAGCTTGAATTGATTTCAGAAGCGGTTGCTTTTGGCTCTATTCAAATTCCTCCTGACGGCCAGCCGATTATTCTGCTCGCAGATCGCCAGACGACAGGTGGATATCCCCGTATTGGTGAGGTGGCAACAGTCGATTTGCCGCTCATTGCGCAGGCGATGCCTGGAGCGAATCTCACGTTTCAACAAATTGACCGCCAAGAAGCAGAGCAAGCCTTATTCACACAAGAAGCAGAAATGAAGGACCTGACGGCAAGATTAAAACTCGAAGCATTTTCGTTTTAGAAAAGGTGAGAAACATGCAGAACACAAATAAAACCGTTGTGAAATCAATGGAGATATTACGGCTTTTTATCACACACGAACAATTAACGTTAAATGACATGATTGAGCTCTCGAGCATGCCCAAAACATCTGTACACCGAATGGCCAACTCGTTAGCCGATATGGGATTATTAGAAAAGCATCCTTCAGGTGTTTACCGATTAGGATTGATGTTCCTTGAATACGGTCAGCTTGTCGCCGATCGCCTCGATATCCGTAGAATTGCAAGGCCCTTTATGGAAAACTTGCGTGATGAGGTAGGTGAGGCTGTTCAGCTCATTATTCGTGAAGGAGATGAAGCCATTTATGTGGAGAAAATGGAAGGAACGCAGCCTGTCCGGCTCTATACCGCCGTCGGAAGAAGATCCCCATTATATGCGGGAGCTTGTGCGAGAAGTATTCTTTCCTTTTTGCCAGAGGAAGAGAGACTTGCCTATATTGATTCGGTAGAGCTCGGGAAAATTGGGATCGGAACCATTACCGATAAAGATGTCCTGCGAAACATGATCGAAGAATCAAACAGGCGCGGATATACGTTAAGCTATTCAGAGCTTGAAAACTATACTGCCGCTATTGGAGCGCCCATTTTCAATCATCACGGAGAAGTGGCAGCAGGCATTAGTATTGCAGGGTTTGAGGCCGGCTATCAAAAGGAACGGCTTCCTTATTTAATTGAGCAGGTCAAAAAAGCGGCCAGCGGCATTTCAAAAGAATTAGGTTTTGCATCTGAACAAATAAAAAGCCAATGACCGTTAAGATCATTGGCTTTTTGCGTGTTCATGATTAGAAAGTTTTACCTAAAGCTTTTGCACGTTCGATCGCATCTGCTTTAATTTGTTCTGCTTTTGCAGGCTCAGCATTGTGACCTTCAACAATAAGACCTTCGAAAGAAGGAATACCGAAGAAGTTTGCAATTGTTCCAAGGTAACGGTGACCTGCTTCTAGTTCAGCAGCAGGACCTTCAGTGTAATATCCGCCACGTGCTTGGATGTGTAGCGCTTTTTTGTCTGTTAGTAATCCAACAGGACCTTGCTCAGTGTATTTGAATGTTTTACCAGCTACAGCAACAGAGTCGATGTATGCTTTAAGAACTGGTGGGAATGAGAAGTTCCAAAGTGGTGAAACAAATACGTATTTGTCAGCAGAAACGAATTGATCGCTTAATTCGTTTAGGCGAGCAACTTTCGCTTGCTCTTCAGCTGAAAGTGTATCGAAGCCAGCACCAGATTGAAGCTTGCCCCATCCAGCGAATACATCTGCATCAATGTGAGGAATGTTTTCTTTGTACAAATCGATATGTACAACCTCGTCACTTGGATTTGCTTCCTTATAAGATTCGATAAATGCTTTAGCAGTAGCCATACTGTAAGAAACTGTTTCATCATGCGGATGTGCAGTGATGTATAAAACTTTTGCCATGTTCATTCAATCCTTCCTGTTTCAATGATTTTTTTAGCGTATCCCAAAGATACACTGAATATGTGGCATCTTTAATCATATTGGAATGCTATGAAAAAGATGTAACAAGCACAGTTACATAAAAACTGATATTTTCATTGTAATCACTATATAGTTTGAAGTCAAGGTATAAAGTCTTGAAATCAAGATAAAAAGTTTGTAAATTTTTCTGAAACGCTTCAAAGCTGCGATTTAAGCAAAAAAACCCTACTCCCATTGAACAAAAAATGGATCGATATCGCAAGTAAAGTGTTTGTAAATGCGCTCATCCTGCGTCTTTGAAAAAAAGGTGGATGCCTTTAAGCCATCTGCTACAAGCATTTGTTCTTCTTTTTCGTATATATAAGAGAAGGCAGGAGAGAGTGAGGGATAAGAGTGGGACGATCCTATGTTGCGATTGGAGATTCCTTAACGGTTGGGGTGGGGGCACGTTTATTTGGCGGCGGTTTTACGGAGCGATATGCGGCGAAGCTTGAAAAGAAGCTGCATATACCGGTGAAACTGTCCGTATTTGCGAAATCAGGGTTAACAACGGAAGAGATCTTGCAGCTTTTTCAGCGGTCTGATGTAAGACGGGCGATTGCTCATGCTGACATCATCACCATCACAGGCTGCGGGAATGATCTTGTTCAAGCTGTTCTGCAGTATGAAAAAGGTGAAGATGAAAAGACACTGCTGCAAGCGTCTATGCATTGTCAGGCGAATTTTAGCAAAATGGTTCAAGAAATCGCTCTGATAAAAAGAGGGCAGCATCAACCATACTGCGTATATTTATTGAATTTATATAATCCTTTTCCTGAGATTCCGATCGCCGAGAGATGGCTGAAGCAATACAACCATCACCTTCGCCAGCTTGCTGCGAATCCACATGTAGAAGTGGTGGATATTTACGGTGTATTTGAAGGTCATCAAAGCGCATACTTATCAATTGATCAATTTCATCCGAACCACAAAGGATATGAAGTAATGGCAGAAGCGCTGTTTCAACAATCCTTTAAGTAACTGTGATCCCGCGGGATTACAGTTTTTTCATTCTTTTAAATAAAGGGCTGTTTCGATATGATAAAAGAAACAAAGACAAAAGAGGTGGATACATGCAGGAGATGAGCGCGTATTTTCATGAATTGAAAGGAACAGCTTATGAGGTAGGAAAGCAGCAGGCTATTTGGCTGAAGGAGCGCCCTTTGCTTAAGAAACAATACATTCAAACAGAACCGTTATCAAAAGAGGCTGTGAAGGAAACAAAGCAGCTGATTCGACCATTTCTTCCTCAGTTAGAAGAAGAACTCTCGGGATTTTGTGATGAAATGCAAATAGATGAAAGCGATTTGACCTTTTTCTATTCTTCGCATCTTCAGCCAGGCTGTTCCCATTGTGTGATGCAGGGGAATGAGGCTGCCAATCAACAGACGGTGATGCTGCGCAACTATGATTTTTCTCCGCTGTTTGATGATATGCGTCTTGTATCTACGCATGTGAAGGGCTCAGCAGTCCATACAGGCTCATCATTAATCTTATTTGGTCGATCGGATGGGATGAATGAGCATGGTCTATCGGTAACATTTTCTGCATGCGGTCCGCCTATTGGCAACGAACCAGGCTTAAAGACGCCGGCTGTTGCTGGCTTGCAAGTATATCATGTTATTCGTGCTGTGCTAGAGTCCTGTAAAACGGTGGAGGATGCCGTCCGTTTGGTACAGGAAATGCCCGTCGCGTCTAATGTTCATCTCATGCTTGCTGACCGGAAGGGAGAGGCGGCTGTGATTGAAATGATTGATGGGCAAAAAAAGGTGAGAAGGCCGGAGCGTGGATTTATTGCGGCTACGAACCATCCGCTTGCTGATCACTCGGCAAAAGGGTTGACGAAACATCATTCTGTTGTCAGGTACGACATGTTAATTCAAGCTTTAGAAGAACAGCCGTCAAGCGAGTCTCTTACGGAACTATTTCAGGCAGAATACCCTGCTGGTCTGACTGTGCACAATTATGAAGAGCTGTTTGGGACGATGCGAACCGTCATGTTTCGGCCGGAGGAAGGGACGATGGAGTATTGCTTTGGCTCTCCCGTCTATCATCCTACCTATTCATTAAAGGTCGGGGGCACACTGCCATTTCATGAACTAACGATTCAATTTCATCAAAAGGATTATGGACCTTCCTTTTGGAGAAACGTGTGAGTCTTTCATTTTGTCACAGCCTGTGTGCCAAATTTAGATCAACTTCAGGTTGCATCGATCAGTGAAAGCGTTTTATATTAAAGTGTGACAATAGACCTATTTAAGCAGAAGGAGGCATTTCATGTACATAACGGCACGAGAACAGAAAGTAATCAAATATATGATTCAGCAAAATCGTTATGTCACCATTCGTGAGATCGCCGATTCTGTTCAAGTAAGTACAAGAACCATTCATAGAGAACTTAAATCCATTAAACCTATTTTAAAGAATTACAACCTATCACTTGATAAACAGCCGGGGAAGGGCTTGAAGGCGGTCGGTGAACAGGAAGACAAACAGCGGCTTCTGTCTCATATTTCAAATGAAGATCAAATTGAATATAGTTCTGATGAACGGAAGCTCTTAATCCTGTGTGCCCTGCTTGAAGCAAAAGAACCGGTGAAATTATATACACTTGCAGCCGACTTGCAGGTCACAAATGCGACCATCAGCTACGACTTAGATGAACTGACGGACTGGATCGCTCCTTACGGTTTACTGCTTATCCGCAAGCGTGGGTACGGCATTGAATTAAAAGGGCCTGAGGAAGCCAAACGAAAAATTGTCGGCAACCTGATCGTTGACCGTCTCGACATTCAATTATTTCTCGAAACGATTGAGATGAATATTAAACATCGAACGAAAGCGACTGAAAAGGTGTTTGGGGTAGTCAGTCGAGGACAGCTGCTCAAGGTAGAAAGGCTACTCTTTCATTTGAAAAACAGACTCTCTCTCTCGTTGTCAGATAGTGCCTATATTGCACTTGTCGTTCACTTAACCTATGCCATTGAACGCATTCAAATCGGTGAAACCATTCGGATGGAAGAGGAAGAATTGCTTGAATTAAAGCGGACGAAGGAATTTGAATCTTCACTCAGAATCGCACGAGCATTAGAACGCATGTTTAATGTAGAGATTCCTGAAGCGGAGGTCGGCTACATGACCATCCATTTGCGTAGTGCAAATCGAAGCTTTACGGCAGAATACCGCATTGATGAGATTGAGTTAGATATTGCGCTGAGAACGAAGAAACTCATTGACTTTATTTCTCATAAAACAGGCTACCATTTAAATGAAAACGATTCATTGTATGAGGGACTCGTGTCTCATCTTGAACCAGCTATGAACCGTTTAAAAGAAAAGATGCGGATTTATAATCCGCTCACACAACAAATAAAAAAAGACTACTTCTTGCTGTTCATGGCGATTGAAGAAGGTGTGGAGCGCTTCTTTCCTGAGATCGAATTTCCAGAGGATGAAATTGCCTTTATCGTGCTTCATTTTGGTTCGGTGCTTGAAATTAAAAAAGAAGAAACAAAGATTCATGCATTGGTCGTTTGCTCAAGCGGCATCGGTTCGTCCAAAATGCTCGCATCACGATTAAAAAAAGAATTGCCTGAGATCGCCAAATTCGATCTATCTTCCTTAATGGAGCTAAAGGAAATCGACGCTGCGAGCTATGACATGATCGTATCAACCGTGCCGATCCCCTATGAGCATATTGATTACATTATGGTCAGCCCGCTCTTAAACGAGGATGACGCAGTGCGGGTCAAGTCTCATATTAAACGAAAAATTCCTTATCTGATTGAGAAAAAAAGAGCGCAGGAATCTGCAAAAGAATCGGTGGAGGAAACGGTTGATATGATAGGAATGGCAGAGCAAATCACGAATTATATGTCAGTGATTCGCAGCATCTTGTCCCATTTTACAATCGAAAAAAAGAGGACGACGGAGCAGCATGAGTCAACAATGAGAGCGCTGATGCGTCAGGTTGAAAGTCAAGGCTATTTAGAACGTGCAGACGAAGTGACAGCCGGTTTACTTGAGCGTGAGCAGCAAGGTGGTTTAGGCATTCCGGGAACTGAGTTTGCTCTTTTTCACTTAAAGCATGATCTCATTAAGAAACCGGTCTTTCATATCTATGATCTTGATGAGGCATATGAGATCAAAAGCATGGATGGCGGGCAACAGCTCATGTCCAGAATGCTCCTCATGCTGGCGCCGCTAGAGCTTGGCAAAGAAGGGTCTGAAATGTTTAGCCTGATCAGTTCATCCATCATTGAAAGCGAAGAAAGCATGGCGCTTTATGGACAAGGAACAAAGGAAGAGATTGAACAGAAATTACATCAACTTTTTTATCAATTTGTCAAAGAGGCAAAATGGTAAGAAAAAAGCCGAGAGCTTATTCGCTTCTCGGCTTTTTTGCTGTGACACAGACAGCGAGGGTGGGACGAATCTCTTCATATTCAACAGAAAACTGATCAAATCCAGCAAATTCTAAGTCATTGAGGATGCTTTCGCCCATTTCTTTTGTCCGATTGGCGTCTGCTCCTTTTTCTCTTGGCTGCATCACAATGACGAGTTTTCCGCCAGGTTTCAAGGTGTGATAAAGGTTGAGTGCGCCAGCCTTTGGGTCATCCCAAATCGTATAATTGTTAACAGAGAGTACTTTGTCATACTGATCCGCCGGCAGGCGCGTTCTTTCAATTTTCCCGACATACAGCCGGACCTGCTTCTCTTTGGATCGTTTCTTTATACGCGAATGCGCCTGTTCCTTCATAGTTGAAGAAGCATCTAGTCCATCAATGTGAAGATCGTCATAATGCTTGAGCATATGTTTGATGCTATAGCCGGGGCCATAGCCTATTTCCAATATGTTTTCACCATCTGATAAATCTAAATGCTGGATCGCCCATTGATTCAGTGCCTTATTTTCATTTGCCATAATAAAACCTGCGATGCTTCCGAGCCAGCCTTTTGGTCTGCTAAAGGTTTTAGAAATGGTTGACAGCATGTGAGAACGCTCCTTTTTTATGTTTATGTAACCGATTTTTCCCATCCTGAAACCTGTCAGTTTTCAAAACGCATTGATGAAGCATAGGGATGTTTGAGTGAAAAAATGAAGTGGTAATGAAAGGATACATCAACAAATCAAGGAGGAGCTTACACATGGATTTACGTGAATACTTAACAAATGGCATTCCGCGCCAAACGCAGGATCAGCAGCCAGGCAGTGAAAGAGAAATGAATCCTGCGCCGATCTATGAGGATGAATCGTATAAAGGGTCTGGTAAGCTAAAAGGAAAAGTAGCGCTGATTACAGGGGGAGACAGCGGAATTGGACGTGCCGTTTCTGTTGCGTATGCCAAAGAAGGAGCTCATGTCGCGATTGTATACTTAAATGAACATGAGGATGCAGAAGATACGCAAAAACGTGTAGAACAGGAAGGCGTTAAATGTTTAACGATTGCAGGGGATGTCGGGGACGAAGCCTTTTGTGAGAAAGCGGTAGAAAAGACAGTTGAAGCCTTTGGGAAGCTGGACATCTTAGTCAATAATGCGGCCGAACAGCATCCGAAAGAACGTATTCAAGATATTTCTAGTGAACAGCTTCACCAAACCTTTAGAACCAATTTCTATTCTTATTTTTATTTTACGAAGAAGGCACTCGATTACTTAAAACCGGGAAGTTCCATTATTAATACAACATCTATTAACCCGTATCGAGGCAACAAAGTGCTCATTGATTATACGGCGACAAAAGGGGCCATCAACGGCTTTACTCGTTCTATGGCACAGTCGCTTGTGAAAGATGGAATTCGGGTCAACGGTGTAGCACCCGGTCCAATTTGGACGCCGCTCATTCCATCTACATTTGATGAAGACAGTGTCGAAAACTTCGGGGCCGAGACCCCAATGGGAAGACCAGGACAGCCTGTGGAGCATGTAGGCTGCTATGTACTGCTTGCTTCGGACGAATCGTCTTATATGACGGGACAGACACTTCACGTCAACGGTGGTTCCTTTATGAATACATGATCAATAGCACGCCGCCCAGCTTTGATTGGGCGGTGTATTTAGTATTTCTTCCGATTCTTCTGTACAGATGAGACAGACCATATGATAATGCCCACAACAACCGCTGCAATAACAAGTGAACTCAAATGGAACATCGTTTCATGATGCATGTTCAACTTCCCCTTTCAATGTGTCCGTTTTTTATAGCATCAGCTAGAAGATGTCTTTTTATGAAAAACACATTTCTTTGTTTAATGAATGGATTGTCGTGGAAACCTAAGAGTACGGATGACATTTTGAAGGAGTGAAGATACATGTCACAAGAAGAGTTAAAGCAAAAGGTAATGAACTTATTAGACGAACAAAAAGTTGGAACATTGGCGACTGTTGAACAAGATAAGCCGCATACCCGCTATATGACTTTTTTTCATGAAGGGCTGACATTATATACACCAACAAGCAAAGAAACACATAAAGCGGATGAGATTGAAAAAAATCCGAATGTTCATATTCTCATTGGTTATTCAGGTGAAGGATTTGGGGACACATATGCAGAAATTGCAGGTAAAGCCACATTAACTGATGATCCAGAACTGATCGACCGCCTTTGGTCTGATGAGATGGAGAAATGGTTTAAAGGAAAAGATGATCCAAACCTAGTGATCCTTAAGATTGACCCAACCTCCATTCGTTATATGAACGAAGGAAACCGGACACCAGCAGAATTATCACTTTAACACTTGCGTAAGTTGGGGGAACGTGTTATAGTTTTATATTAAGTGTTGAAATAGCAAATAAATAAAGAAAGTAAACTTTCTTTTTTCTATGACATAATGAGAAGCAATAGAGCTTCTACTTGATAAGAACGAGACGCTGTCAAAGCGAACAAACTTATTCTTTTCCTTCTGCAACCGCCCCCTATAAAAGCGGAAGAATGGAAAAAAGACGTTTTGATTTACAATTCACACTGGCACGGCTTCGGAGCCGTAAGGACGAATGAGAGGTAGGGCTTTCGTTGTCTTGTTATCCAGAACTTCCATGGCGTTTACTTTCAAACGTAGGTTCACTCGGAACACATATGACACACTGATATGATCGAATCTTAATTCATACACTCCGTGACGGAGATTAAACATTGATTATTTATTTGCATGAAAAGAGTAAGAAACGGGCTGCCATCTATTTGGCAGCCTTTTTAGGTTAAAAGCGGACACCATCCGCATGACATCCCCTTCAAAAAGATTCGCCGTCAACAATAGAACAACGAACACTCATCGACAGAAAGAGGAAATGCTTCATCATCACTCACTTCGCCCTTTCTTCTGATACCTCCAAATCCGGCCAATAAAAAAGAACATCACCGTAAACAAAATAGAGAAGATCAACATGTCCAGCAGTGTCACGCCTCTATCTGGATGCACAACCCCAAACCAAACCCATTGAAGAACAAAAGAGATAGCAAAATAAAAGATGGATTCTTTCATGAAATTCTCCTTTTTACTTGTTTTTTTGACTGTTTAGCCACACCATCCAGATGAAAAAGGAACAAATGGCGCATGCGAGCAAAGTGACAGGCGGCAAGGTGTACCAGCCAGTCAGCCCCTTTACAAAGCACATATAAAAAAAGAAAATGGTAATAGATACGAGCACCCCTTGCTTGAACCAACGGGGAACACGCAGCCAAGCCGCTAGAATGATCGATGATAGCTTATCCATTGAGATAACATCCTTTTTTTGAATCTGATTGGATTTTATCGTAAACAATCAAATATGTAAAATATGGATTTAGAAAGTTGGAATGGTATTCTTCTAGCATGAAACATTCTCGCTGCACTGACGTATAAGAAAAAGGAACTCCATGAAAGGAAGCGATCAAGTGAAAAGAATACCAGTGATTTTCCTCAGGTATATTGTCTTCTTTATTCCAGCAATCATTCTTAGTGTCTTGGTGTGGAACCATTACCAAGATGATTTGTCAGCAGGGAAAGCGACGCAATATGACGTCAAACAAATATTTACATTCGATGAAGGAAAACGAGTAGTGAGTGCTGTATCAAAAAACCAGCAGCTCCATTTTGCAATGTATGATCCTCAATCAGGAAAAAGAATCAGTGAATGGATAACGGAAAGCGATACGTTTAATGAAATGCTGCCATCTATTCAAGGGAACCATCTCTTACTTGCTTTAAAAAATAAAGACGATCAGCTGTTGATCGAAAAACTGTCTCCAAGCGGAGCAAAGAAAGAACTCGTCAAGCAAAACTTACAGATTCCCTCATTTTTAAAAACGAATACATATCAATGGAATGGACGTCTCGTGTTTACAGGAGAAATGGAAGGCGCTGCTGCGGTCCTCGGTGAGCTAAAGAATGGTCAGTTTCATGTCCACAATCTCAGCGAGCTGAAGCTACCAGCAAGACCTGTTTCCATCGATGTCGTCATGAATTCTTTTAGAGGGCAGACCCCATTCCCTATGTTTGAATTGACTTTGAAAAATGACCAGAAGGCGTATGTCAGCGGAATCTCAAACGAGAAGCATCAGCTTGGGGTCTATGTCTCCAAAAGTGCAGAACCGTTTAGCCTCATTGAAGATAAAGTCGTGCAGCAACTGAAAAAAACGATCGGATCATCACAAAACGTGGCTGTCGCTGTCGAATCCAACTATCCAAAAAGACCAAGGAAAGTGGATGCAGAGGGAAGGCTTGGGGAAGTCGTCCCAACACCAAAACCGATGTACCAAACCTTTATCTACCAGCTGAATGAAGAAGAAGTTCTTCTTTTAGGCTCTACAGCAAAGGACGAAGCAAAAGGCAAGCTGACTGGTTATATTTATAATCATCGCACGAATAAGGCGACGTCTGCCAGCAAGCTGTCTCAGTCGTTGTCATATGAATCTTTACAAAAAGAAGATCTCTCTTTTCATAAAAATGTGAAGAGCGATTGGCTCTATTATTCACTTGGCAACCAATTAACGGGGGCATTTGAGGCGAAAAGCAAACAGCTAAAGGAATTTCCTTTGCAAAAGGTTATCTCAATCGAAAATGCCAGTCCAGCCCACCAAACGTCTGTTGACACCTTTATGCAATATGTCATGAAGGGCGGACCACTTATTCTCAACTGGGCGATATGGCTCTTTATCCCACTGTTGTTATTTGTGCTAGCGATCTTCCTGCCACCGATTTTGAGGCTTGTGAGAAAGAACAAGATAAAAGACAGTGTCACATTAGAAGCCAATATTGTATCAGTCAAAGAAACGGGTACCTACATCAACGAACAGCCGCTGGTCAACATGCAACTTCAATTTCAATATGATGGGAAAAATATCGAAAAGGCGGTTAAAACGGTTGTATCCTATACTCAGATACCGCAACCGGGTCAGCGTATCGCCATTCTCTACAATCCGAAAAAGAAAAAAGCGATGCTCTTAAAAGAAGGTGACTTCTCGCAGCCAAGCGAGCCAAAGTTCATCAAAGGCGCTATTTTAAGAAACATAGAATCATATGGAATCGTAGGACGAGGCACCGTCTTATCACTTACATTTGAAGCAGATCAGAAAAGGTATACCATTCCGATGGTTCAAGCAGCTGGTTTTGAATTTAAACTAGGAGAAAAAGCCGATCTCGTTGACATCAGCGGTCAGTTGAAAATGGCAGCCTATGGCCATGAAGTGCGGAATCGATCGGGGAAAGACGTGACATTGACAGGAACGATCCAACGGGTGAAGCAATATCCAGTCACAATTCATGATCAGAAGCCTATTATGCTGGATGTGACGGTTTCTAGCGGAGATCAATCCATTACAAAAACGGTCAGTCAATTCATACCTGACCATATGGAGGTCGCGCCAGGAACTCAAATCACGATGCAGACAAAACAAGAAGAGCTAGATAAAGAAATCAGTCTTATGCAAGAGAAACAAGGAAGTGCAAAAGTGACCCATGTCACATTTTCCGGTGTCATCGGCAACCAGCCGTTAGCGATCATTCAGATTGAGAGAGAAGGCGTGATGTATGAAGTGAAACAGCCAATCGATCCGATCACTAGCGTCTTGCCAGGTGATGAATTATGGGTGGCATATCACGAAATGACACGTCAAGCAGCCATTGTGAAATATGCATCGATTTAAAAAATACGTCAGCGTGTAGAAAAAGGGCTAAAACGAATGTCGTTTTAGCCCTTTTTGATTAAGCTTTTGTATCATACTGGCGAAGCACCTTGTCATAGGCGAAGTTGCCGAAAGGAATGAATGCCGCAAAGAATCCGGCGATGGACCATTTCAAATGCCAGCGAACTTTAAAGGTCACATATGCCAAAATGAGCATATAGATCACAAACAATGCGCCATGAAGAGAGCCCACAATGGTGACCGCCATCGGAATATCCGCAAAATATTTTAGAGGCATGGCAATTAAAAGAAGGGTTAAAAGAGACATACCCTCAATAAAACCCGCCTGTCTCAGACGGCTAATACTTGTATGCATATACAAATCCTCCTGTATAAAAGCTAGTTTCTCATCTTCTAATATAAACGAAAGATCGCCTGAACATGCGATAATCTACGAAAAATTCAAAATATGTTCAACGAATGCTTAAAAAATGGGAAATGACACGCATTACTTTTCGGTTGTTTCAGAGAGTACTTGCTTTAAATGCGCCACATCATGTATGAGGTGGTCTGTCATCGCCTGAACGGCTTCAGCAGCCCGGCGTTCTTTTATTTGAGTGAAAATGGCCGTATGCTCTTTTTGAATCGTCTCGGCCCGAGGCCCGCCGCTAAAATGAAAGATGCGGCAATAATGAATGAGCGCATTCACGTGATTTAATTGTTTAGATAAACGGTGATTGTGACTGGCTTGTATGATTGTTTGATGAAACGCTTCGTGTAACTGAACGATATCCTGAGATGGCAGCTGCTGTTTGATCGCTTCGTCTGCCTTCGTGAGCACCTGTTCAATGTCATCTATTTCTCTATCTGTGGCTTCTTTGCAGGCAAGCTTAACGGCAAGCGTTTCTAAAGCCATTCGGACTTGATAGAGTTCCTCGACATCCCGCTCTGTTAACGTATAGACAGAGTAGCCTGATTTGGGATCAGCGATTAAAAGTTCGTCCTTTTCTAAAAGCCGCATGGCTTCTCTCACTGGTGAGCGGCTTACGCCAAATTGTTTGGCAAGCTGCGTTTCATTGATGCGCTCTCCTGGCTGAAACTGGCCATCAAAAATCATTTGCTTCAGCTGTTCATAAAATTGCATGTGATACGGTGCTGGTCTTTCCATCTCGAATGAATTCATCCCATCATTCCCTCTTTTGTACATCATCTTTTGTCTCATGTTATCCAAGTTCTTCCCTCTAGGCAAGCCTGCATCGAAAAGTCAATATCGTACAATCCAAGAGAAAAAGGGTGTGCTACACTAATGATCAGCTCAGTGAAAAGAGGGGATCGACATGAGAATACTAGAGGAACGAACAGTCCATTTTGATAAGGACTTGCAAATAGAGGCGTATCGCTTTCATGCCATCATCAAAAAGTTCCCAAAACATTTTCATCCATACTATGTGATTGGATTTATTGAAGGCGGTCAAAGACGTATGTTCTGCCAAAATCAAGAATACATCATTGAAAAAGGAGATATCCTTCTTTTCAATCCGTACGATAACCACGCATGTGAACAATTTGATCACATGCCGCTAGATTATCGCAGCTTAAATATTGAACCAGAGGTGCTGGAGAAGGTCTTTCAGCACAAGCCGCATTTTAAAGCCCCTGTGGTTTCACAAAGTGAACTAGCAAAGCAATTATATGACCTTCATCAAATGATCACAGAAGAAGCTCCTGCTTTGAATAAACAGGAAGCCTTTTACTTTTTGATGAAGCAGTTGATCGAAACCTATTCTGATACACCAGAGGAAAAAGCATCAGCAGCCAATGCCAATGAACAAAAAGTCCAAGACGTACAGCAATATATTGAAACACATCTCACGGAAAATATATCGTTAGATGACTTAGGTGAGCTTGTGTCCATGAACAAATATTCATTGCTGCGTGCTTTTACAAAGTTCAGAGGAATTACGCCGTATCGTTATTTACAGACAATCAGGGTGAACTATGCGAAGGAACTTCTCGCCCAAGGAATGAAGCCAATAGATGTAGCTGCTGCCGCTGGATTTTCTGATCAAAGTCATTTGACTCATTTCTTTTCGGAATTTATTGGGCTTACGCCAGGGCAGTATCAGCAAATTTTTGCAAAGCAGGTAACAGCAAAATGAAAAATAAACAGCTTCTTGGTCATCTAGCAGCCATGCTCACCATTTTTTTATGGGGATCTACCTTTATATCAACCAAAATATTATTAACGGCTTTTTCTCCAACAGAGATTTTATTTTTTCGTTTTTTCCTTGGGTACCTTGCCCTGATGATCATTTATCCAGTCACCATGAAGGTGCAGCATAGAAAGCATGAAGGGATGTTTGCGCTCGCAGGGTTATGCGGTGTGGTCTTATACTATTTTTTAGAAAATGTTGCACTTACCTATACGTTCGCTTCGAATGCAGGTGTTATCAGCTCCGTTGTCCCATTTTTCTCTTTTCTATTGTCTTATTATTTATTAAAAGATGAGCCGCTACATAGCCGGTTTTTTATCGGTTTTTTCATTGCGATGACGGGAATTGTGCTGATTAGCTTGAACGGGATGACGACATTCCAATTGAATCCACTCGGCGATGCTTTAGCATTTATGGCTACCATTGTCTGGGCATTTTATTCCATTTTATCGAAAATGATCAATCAATATGGCTACCATATTATTCAGGTGACAAGACGTGTCTTCTTTTACGGGCTGTTATGGATGATTCCACTGATCTGGCATTTTAAGATTCGTTTAGACTGGGAGCGGTTGACGAATCCATCGTTTGCCTTCCACTTGCTGTTTTTAGGCGTCTTTGCATCTGCTATTTGTTTTCTGACATGGAGCTTTTCCGTGAAGACGATCGGTGTGGTGAAATCGAGTATCTACATTTATGGCGTTCCAATCATCACGATGGTCATTTCAATGATCGTTCTCCATGAGAGATTGACCTTCATGTCACTGCTCGGAACAGCTCTGACTTTGGGAGGATTGCTTCTTTCAGATAAAAAAGGAGCAGGTAGAAAAAAACAGCCAGTCCCATTACAGTTGCAGAACAAAAAGGCGCTTTGATCAAAAAGCGTCTTTTTGTTTATTGAAAGAACATGAACTCTTTAGTAAACTCAACTTAATCGGTCGACGGTCGACCATTCATAAGGGGGAGAATACAATGAAACACTTTTCGATTGCGACGATACCTGGTGATGGGGTAGGAAAAGAAGTTGTACCAGAAGCAGTACGTGTTTTGAAAGCGATATCAGAGGTGCATGGCGGTCTGACTTTTTCTTTTCAGGATTTTCCGTGGAGCTGCGAATACTATTTAGAGCATGGCGAGATGATGCCAAAGGATGGATTGGAACAACTGAAAGCCTTTGACAGTATTTTCTTAGGGGCTGTCGGTGATGCCAACTTAGTGCCTGATCATATCTCGCTTTGGGGACTGCTCATAAAAATTAGACGGGAATTTGAACAGGTGATTAACGTTAGACCTGCAAAACAGCTGAGCGGCATCCGTTCTCCGCTTGCTCAGCCAAAAGATTTCGATCTACTAGTTGTAAGAGAAAATGGAGAAGGCGAATATAGTGAAATTGGGGGTCGGATTTATCAAGGGGAGGATCAGCTTGCGATTCAAAATGCCGTCTTCTCTAGAAAAGGGACAGAACGTGCGATGCGTTTTGCTTTTCAATTAGCAGAAAAGAGACGAAAGCATGTAACAAGTGCAACAAAGTCAAACGGCATCGTGCATACCATGCCATTTTGGGATGAAGTGTTTCAAGACGTCTCAAAGGACTACCCTAATGTGGCAGCAGATTCTCAGCACATTGATGCACTCTCAGCCTTCTTTGTCACAAGACCAGAGAAATTCGATGTGATTGTTGCCAGCAATTTATTTGGTGACATTTTGACGGATCTTGGTGCCGCTATCATGGGTAGTATTGGTGTCGCACCAGCAGCCAATATCAATGTAAATGGCAAATATCCATCCATGTTTGAGCCAGTACATGGATCAGCACCAGATATCGCTGGAAAAGGGATCGCAAACCCTATCGGACAAATCTGGACCGCTAAACTCATGCTTGATCATTTCGGAGAGGAAGAATTAGGCACACACCTTCTCGATACGATTGAATCTGTCACAGCAGACGGCTTTTTAACGGCAGATATCGGCGGAGCTTATCAAACACAAGAGGTCACAAACGAAATCATTAAACGATTGAAGAAATAATCCGTCATTAGAACCGCATCTCCACGTCTGCTATAATAAAAGGATGGATAGAAGAAAGAGATGTGAAATCTAGTGTCAAAAACAGTTGTATTAGCAGAGAAACCTTCGGTAGGACGTGACCTTGCACGTGTGCTGAAGTGTCATAAAAAAGGAAATGGTTTCTTAGAAGGAGATCAATACATTGTCACGTGGGCGCTTGGCCACTTGGTGACACTGGCTGATCCAGAAGGCTACGGGAAAGAATTTCAATCTTGGCGCCTAGAGGATTTACCCATTATTCCAGAACCACTCAAGCTTGTCGTGATGAAAAAGACAGGGAAGCAGTTCCAAGCGGTCAAAGCGCAGCTGGCGAGAAAAGATGTAAAAGACATTGTCATCGCAACAGATGCTGGACGTGAAGGGGAGCTTGTGGCAAGGTGGATTCTTGAAAAAACACATGTGAAAAAGCCTCTAAAACGCTTATGGATTTCGTCTGTTACAGACAAAGCCATTCAAGAAGGGTTCAAACGATTAAAAGACGGCAGAGAGTATGATAACCTGTATCGCTCGGCGGTTGCGCGTGCAGAGGCCGACTGGATTGTAGGGATCAACGCAACAAGAGCGCTGACAACGAAGTTCAATGCGCAGTTATCCTGTGGACGTGTGCAAACGCCAACGATTGCTATGATCGCCAAGCGAGAGGAAGACATTCAGCAATTCCAGCCGAAGCTGTTCTTTGGGCTGACTGCACAAGTAGATGGACTGACGCTGACTTGGCAGGATGCAAAGACAAAACAAAACCGTACATTCCAAGAGGATGTAGTGAAGGAGCGCTTGGCAGCCTGTAAAGGCAAACCTGCAGTGATTGATGCACTGAAAAAAACAGCGAAAAAATCCTTTGCTCCAGGATTGTATGACCTGACAGAATTGCAGCGTGATGCCCATAAACGCTACGGTTTTTCAGCAAAAGAAACACTGTCTACACTTCAGCGTCTGTATGAGCAGCATAAGCTCGTCACATACCCGCGTACGGATTCACGTTTCATTTCGGCAGATATCGTGCCTACATTAAAAGATCGACTCAAAGGAATGAACGTTAGACCTTACGCGCAGCATGTGAATCGTATTTTACAATCAGGCATTAAAGCACATAAAGGTTTTGTCAACGATGCCAAAGTGTCAGATCACCATGCGATCATTCCAACCGAGGAAGAGCTGTATCCAGGGGCATTAAGCGATAAAGAGCGTAAATTATATGACCTGATTGCCAAGCGATTCCTTGCTGTACTGATGACCCCATTTGAATATGAGGAAACAACAGTGATCGCCAAGATCGGCAGTGAGACATTCACAGCGAAAGGAAAAATTGTGCAATCAGCCGGCTGGAAAGCCGTGTACGATGATTCCTATGAAGACGAGGAATCAGCCGAAGCAGATCAGCACTTGCCGGCATTAACAGAGGGGCAGTCACTTGACGTACGCCAATTAAAAGAGACAAAAGGCGAAACGAAACCTCCTGCTCGTTTTAACGAAGCGACCCTTTTATCTGCCATGGAGAACCCGTCTGCATTTATGGAGAACAAGGAAAAAGACTTAGTGAAAACCCTTGGCGAAACGGGTGGATTGGGGACAGTGGCCACAAGAGCTGATATCATTGAGAAATTGTTTAACAGCTTCTTAATTGAGAAAAAAGGCAAAGACATCTTCATCACATCGAAAGGGAAGCAGCTTCTTTCTTTAGTACCTGAAGATTTAAAGTCACCTGCGTTAACAGCGGAATGGGAACAAAAGCTTTCTAAAATTGCGAAAGGCCAATTGAAAGCTTCTCAATTCATGAGTGAAATGAAGTCATATGCAAAACAAGCCGTATCTGAAATCAAACAAACGAACCAAACCTTTAAGCATGACAACATGACAGGCACACATTGTCCTGACTGCGGAAAACTCATGTTAAAAGTGAACGGGAAAAACGGCACCATGCTTGTTTGTCAGGATAGAGAATGCGGACATCGAAAAAATGTGGCAAAGAAAACAAATGCACGCTGCCCGAACTGTCATAAAAAGCTTGAGCTGCGCGGGGAAGGCGATGGCAAAATATTTGCCTGTGTTTGTGGTCATAGAGAGAAACTGTCTGTTTTCGAAAAACGCAAATCACAATCCAATCAAAAACGAGCCAGTAAGCACGATGTGTCTAAATATATGAAAAAACAAAAGAAAGTGGAAGAACCAATCAATAACGCACTTGCAGAACAATTGAAGAAACTAAAATTAGATCAATAGTTGTGTAAAAACCCATGTGAATTCGCATGGGTTTTTTGTTTGTTCGAGTATTTTGACATGTTGTTTTTCTGTAAATGGGAATATGTAAGCGAAAAGACTCGTAATTTGGTATAAAATATTTATTTTCATTTAAACAGAAACGCTCTATAATAAATCGTTAGATGCTTAGAGAGAACAAGGATTGAAAGGGGACACGAATGGATACACCCATACATCGTACAGCTATCGCTATACTCATTGTCATTCTACTAGGTGGATGTACCTGGAAACAGCAGCAACATTCAGCTCAACCAGAACCTGCAAAGCCAGTATTGTCAGGAGAGTACTTTATGACTCACCACTTAATGACAGACCAAGGCATGATTCGAACCTCGCTAGCGGAACAGCCCACTTACTTATCAGAATCGCTCGGACTTTGGATGGATTATCTTGTTAGAAAAAAAGATCAAACATCTTTTGATCAACAGGTAGACGTCCTGCGCACTCAATTCTTACTGGAACATGATCTTCTTAGCTGGCAAATCGAATCTCATCAAAAAAGCAAAGTCAATGCTTTAGTTGATGACTTACGTGTAGTAACAGCACTTCAAAAAGCAGATCAATTGTGGCAGAAGTCAGTGTATCAAACCACAGCCAAAAAAATCGCAAAAGCGTTAAAAGACAAAAACATGTTCAAGGGTATGTTGACCGACTATTATGATGCATCGACAAAGCAAACTTCACATACAATCACACTTTCATATCTTGACCCAAAAGCAATCAAAGAACTAGTATCCCTCCACCTATTCACAGAACAAATGATGAACAACCAATTGGCTATTCTACAAAATGCACCGAGACAAAAAGGATTTTTTCCAAAATCCTATGACATAGCGAAGAAAGTCTACTCATTTGATCAGGAAATCAACTTGATCGACCAGCTTTATACGGCTCTTTATGCCGAACGTGCACAGGTTGATACAAAAGTCATCATGAAATGGCTGAAAACCAACTTCCAAAAGGAAGGAAAACTGTATGGACGATATAAACTGAGCACATTACAGCCAGCAGTGACGTATGAATCACCTTCAGTCTATGCACTGGTGATCTTCTATGCACTCAAACAAGGAGAAGATGATTTTGCAAAAGACGTCTATCACCGAATGAAAGAGCTGCAAATCCAAGATCCTCTCAAGCCTTATTACGGAGGCTATATGAACGAAAAAGATACACACTCATTTGATAATTTATTGCCTCTAATTGCAGAAAGGGAGCTTCTAAATGAAAAGGTTATTCAGTAACACCTATCGCACGTATTATACGGTGCTCCTCACGTTTGCGGGACTCATTTTATTTATGGGCTACTTGAATGGACGTGATGCGGAGAGTGTCATGATCATCACACTCACATTTGTCGTGATAGGATGCGGCATTTTATTTGGTATTTTGCCAGCATTGGTTTTTACTTTGTTGATTTTGTTCTTTATAGGAAGCGGGATGTTCTTTACAGAGCTTGGTCACACAAATTCACTCTTTTCTCATCAAACGTTGCAAGATGTCGTGATATGGGGCGTGGCGCTTCTCTTTTTTGCTATTTCTGCTGGAAACGTGCATGAGCGAATAAAAACGATGCGTCACACCATTGACCAACAAAAGAGGGCCATCAAACAATTTGTAGCGATTGACTCAACCACAGGATTTGACAATGCAGAGCGGATGAGGCTCGAGTTATCTGAGGAAATGAAACGAGCAGAACGATATAAACAGCCATTCGTCTTTATCCTTCTTCATATGCACTACTCAGCGGAATTCAAAACATTATATGGAGAAAAAGAAATGCAGCATCTTTTCCAGCAACTCAGTATGAAGATACGCGAAAGTGTGAGAGAAACCGATAAGAAATTTCGATTATCCGAAGAACGAATCGGGCTGCTGCTCACTCACACACCTGCAGAAAACGTCTCGATCGTTCTTGAAAAGCTAAAGGACAAACTGCAAACGCATGTCCTGCTAAATGGTCGTGAAGTGACCTTAACTTTTCATGTCTGTCATTTAACAAGCAGCTCGGACTATCGGACACCAGAGCAATTTTTAGAAGAACTAGAAAACGAGATGATGATGAATGAACTTTAATGTTTTGACGAAATGTTGTTTGTTAATCGTTCTTTTCTCTATGCTTTTGATCAAAGACAGTACATCAGCCGGTGCACTTGAGAAAGAGTCCAGGACCCTCATCGTCTATTCCACACAATCAGGTGAGGCAACTCCATCTGTTCATATGCTTGATGTACTTGTGGGGCATTTTTCCACACGAACGACCATTTTATCTGATGAACAAATAACTGAAAAGAACCTCAATAACTTTCAGCAAGTTATCTATATAGGTGAAGAAAAGAGAACGTTGAAAGCACAAACCATTCGTCTCATAAACGAATCAAAACGCTTAATTGCAATTGGATACAATGCGGAACAGCTTCGCCCATTCTCCAAGCTTACTTTTCACAAACAAGATCACATCAGTCAAATCAAAGATACTGATGATCAAGAATACCGTCAGCTAGAGAGAGGAATCACAGCTCAGACGGTTCAAGGGACAGATCTGCAACGTAAATTCTTAATAAAGAAAAATCAAGCTGAGCAGCCATTTGTGATTCAAACAAAAGAAGGTGTGGCATATGTCGGAATGCTAAATATGCTTCAGCACGACAAGCTACTTGCAGAGGTGCTTGAAAGTCTTCTCCTGCCGGTTTCTAGTCAGACGAAGACAAAGTACTTACAGCTTGGGAAGATTAACCCCGTCACGGATGAGAAGAAGTTACTTGAACTTGGGCGATACGTAACAGCTCGCCATATCCCTTTTCTGCTGGCGGTGACCCCTATATGGATTGATCCAGCAACAGGGGATGAAGTGACGCTGAGTGACCGACCTAAACTTGTCCACGTGTTAAAACAATTGCAAAGCAATGGAGCTAGTGTCGTTCTTCATGGGTTTAGCCGTACGTATCGAACGGAGGAGTCGGGTAAAGGCTTTGAATTTTGGGATGTAAAGTACGATCAGCCCGTTACGTCAAATGAACCAGAGAAAGCTGATCAGCAGCTTAACAAAAGCTTTTTTCCGAATGAAAAAGATTTTAATGCGTATATCACATCCAATCAACATCAAGAAGCCATCTATACAGAAGAAAAGCTGACAAAAGGCATTGAACTGCTCACGCAGCAGGGGTTATATCCACTTGCATTTGAAGTGCCGAATGACGCCATATCCCTGCAAGGCTATGAAGTGATTTCCCGCCATGTGTCCAGTCTATTTGGACAGGTGCAGCTCTCAGGCCGTACATGGAAAACAAGAAGTGCATCACCGTTTTTGTCGACACCCGCCATGCTTCATGGCATGACTTTATATCCTGAACAGTCTATAGATACAGCGTCTGACCAAGAAGGTGCAAACATACTGGCTGAGCAGACAATTCAATCCATGCAGCATATCCAATCCGCCGCCATTGGGCTGTCCTACGATGTGGAAGCGGGGATAGATGGTCTGCAAGAGTTAATCACACAAATGGATGCGATCCCTTCTAGTGAATGGCTAGATTTAAAGAAAACAAAACAGACTGTTGAAACCCCGCATGTCCAGATCAAAACAACAGGAAATGGACATATTCAAATAGAGCAATCCAATATAGCTGAACCAAAAACAAACAAACGAAGCGGGATGGAAAATATGCTTCGAATGCTCACAATGGTGGTGCTGCTCTTTATTGTGGCATTTGCTTTTTACACATTGTATTTAAGGCTGACGATGAAAAAACGGATCTTTAAGGAGAGAAAATCAGGTGGCTGATATCTTATTTTACCTATCATTAATACTGATTTGGATCATGCTCCTATATCATATGTTTCTGATGCAGGGAGGCTTTCAGCACTATTTAACTTACGAAAAAGTGCTGCCTAAATGGACGAAACAAGGGAAAGATCTGCCGACCGTCAGCATTCTCATTCCAGCACATAATGAAGAATTGGTCATTCGGCAGACGCTAAAAGCCATGGTCCAGTTATCCTATCCCAAACACCTTCTTGAAATCATTGTGATTAATGACAATTCCTCTGATTGTACAGGGGAGATTGTGCAATCATTTAGTGAGCAATACGATCATGTCCATATGATTGAAACAAAACCGCCATTTGCAGGAAAGGGGAAATCTACTGCACTGAATGAAGGCTTGAAGGCTTCGACAGGAGACGTTATTTGTGTATACGATGCAGATAATATGCCTGAAAAGAAAGCCGTCTACCATTTGGTTCTTGGATTATTGAATGATCCTAAAGCAGGTGCTGTTGTCGGGAAATTCAGGGTCATCAATGCAGCCAAAAACCTCCTGACAAAATTCATTAACATAGAAACGATCTGCTTCCAGTGGATGGCGCAAGGCGGGAGATGGAAATGGTTTGGCATTGCGACAATACCAGGCACCAACTTTGCGATCCGCCGGCACATTTTAGAAGAGCTTGGCGGCTGGGATGTCCATGCACTAGCTGAAGACACTGAATTAACGATTCGTGTGTATAACCTGGGCTATGTGATTCGGTTCTTTCCTGCTGCGATTACATGGGAACAAGAGCCTGAAACATGGAAAGTCTGGTGGCGGCAACGAACACGTTGGGCTAGAGGCAACCAATATGTTGTGCTCAAATTTTTAAGACAGTTTATGAAATTAAAACGAAAACGAATGATTTTCGATTTATTTTATTTTTTCTTTACGTATTTCTTATTTTTCTTTGGTGTACTGCTCTCCAACGGCATTTTTATCGTAAACTTATTCGTTGATCTTCACTTATCTGTGGGAGCTGTGGCACTCATTCTATGGGGCTTAGCCTTCTTCCTCTTTTTAACAGAAGTGATGATTACGTTAAGCATAGAGAAAACAGAGCTGACCAAACAAAACATTCTCATTGTGATTCTCATGTACTTTACCTATTCCCAAGTATGGATTGCGCTTGTTGTGTACTCCTTATGTGTAGAGGCGAAAAGCCGATTATTGAAACAAGAAGTGAAATGGTACAAAACCGAGCGTTACAATCAACAACAAAAGAAAAGCGGGTGACATATTGAAATCGTTAAAATGGTTGATTTATATATTAGGATTATCCTTAGCGATCCAGCCTTTTTTCATGGCAGGTCAAGCAATGGCGCAATCCAACCGAGTTCAAGTCAAAGATGATTGGGTTCATTCTTCAAAAGAAAGCAAAACAAAAACGCAGCATCTATCAGAAGACGTAGTGACCTTATATGGACAAGAAGACCGCACTGAATTTACCTATCAAGTGGATCAGGAAAAAACAGAGTCAAGCACATTGACGTTAAATATAGAGGCTTCACCATTATTGATTTCACCTTCTTCATTCACTGTTATGATTGATGGAGAGATCGAAAAGACCATCCCTGTATCAGGGAAAAACCAGAAGAAGTCGATTCAAATCAAGTTGAACAAAGCACAATTGAAAAAAGGTACTCACCGCATTCAGGTCACATTTTATGGTGTCTTAAAAGAAGGCGTGTGTATCAACCAAGAGACACCTGCTAATTGGCTAAAAGTGTATCCTGAAAGTGAACTTGTATTCAAAGGAATTCAAAAGAAAGACCTCGCATTAGACAACTTTCCATCACCTTTTATTCAAACGGGTGATCAGAAAGAACAGACAGACATTGTCATTCCTAATTCACCGGATGGAGCTGAATTAGAAGCAGCCATCAAAGTATACCGTACGTTGAAAAACAAAGATCGCCAAAAAGAGATCAAACTTATCCAAGAAAAGGACATCAAGCAAGTGACGCACCCAACGATTGCTGTGGGAGCTAAAGGAAGCTGGGATGGACTGATGAAAACGATTGAACAAGCTGCAGGAATTAAAACGAAAAGCAGTCATCTTACGTTAGCGATGAGAACTTTGACAGCAAAGAAAACAGAACAGCCCATTTTATTTGTGACAGCGGAAAAACCTGTGACAATTGCTGAAAAAATCAACGTTCTGACTCAGTCAGCATTAACGGGTCAACTGACTGGAACGGACTTACTGATTCAAAAGACTGCAGCTCAAACGTCTAAACCATCTCACAAGATTCGTTTGAAAGATTTTGGCGGAGATGATGTCACGGTTGGGACCAACAAGACGGCATCCGACCACTACTATTATCCGAAAGCGCTACTGGCTAACCAAAAATCTGGTGCAAAGCTCAATCTTTCATTCAAAAAATCTGATACAGCAGCAAGCAAAACAGAACGGTTAACTGTTATGATCAATGACGAACCGCACGACGTACCCTTAACAAAACTAGGCAACAAAGATACGAATGGATTCTATCATGTCTCGATTCCAGTAGATTCAAAGATACTTCAAAAAAATGAATATATTGATTTGCAATTTGTCACAAGTGGTTTTAAAAACATGGAATCCTGCAGACATACGGATGAAGAAGGCTGGATATTCATTGACAAAAATAGTTCTCTTCAAATACCAGAAGGAACAATGAGTGAAAAGCCAGATTTAGCCGCATGGCCGCTCCCGTTCAGTTCGAAAAATACATTGATCATCATACCAGATCAAATCAAACGTGAAACAATCAATCAAATGACCATGTTGACGGAATCTTTTAGTCAGCCAGAAGTAGCTCAATATCATTTAATGAAAGCATCTCAAGTGACAAATGAACAATTGAAAAATCACCCTCTCATTTTCATCGGAGGCATTCAAACATTCTCTCTTCTGAAAGAAAATGCAGCCGATCTCGTTGTTCCGGTGAAAAAGGATCAGTATGATGTATCTTCTTTCGGAATGATCAACGAAACAACGGCCCGAATTGTATGGACGCAGCCATCTGTTTGGAATAAAGAACAGACAATGACAGTCTTTTCAGGAATGACTGCAGCTGAAGCTAACGTGTCAAATGAAGTGATGCAATTTCTTCAAACAAATACAGAAAAAGCAACAGTTGCAATAGAGAGTAAAAACAAAGGCGTGTTTTCTAATCATCAATCCGTCAGCAGCACATCGAGCAGTCTGAAAACAAGTGAAAAACAAAGCAGCAGCGAGTCTTGGATTTACTTTGCGTGTATCGCTGCACTCATCCTTTTTGTGCTTGTGATGATTGTCTATTTCGTACGAAAAAACCGTAAAAAGACTGAGTTCTAAACGATCAAAAGACCTTGAAAAAATCTCTTTACTTTGGTGTCAAACGGGAGTATGATCTCTTTTATAAAAGACCAATCGCTGAATCATTTCGATGAGCGGGGGAACCAATTGTGGTGGTATAAAACACCACGTGGGGTGAATCCTTTTAAGGTAGGGCAAAATCTCATGCGCCCGAATCCGTCAGCTAACCTCGTAAGCGTTAAAGAGAGCAAAGACCAACCTGTGATCTAAACAATAGGCACAGGGGCATTCTATTGCCTCTGTGTCTTTTTGGCGATCCAAAATTTTGTAACTCAAATCGTTTGACACTAAAGGAGCGGGCAACACATGTACAGTTTGATGAAGCGTATTTTAATTGGTAAACCATTAAAATCACAGGCAGCAGGAGAACAAAAACTATCAAAAATCAAAGCTTTGGCATTATTGTCATCAGACGCATTGTCGTCAGTCGCATACGGTACAGAACAAATCTTGATTGTTCTATCAGTTGTCAGTGCGGCAGCGTTTTGGTACTCACTCCCGATTGCAGGTTGTGTATTAATCCTTTTAATGGCGTTAATTCTATCTTACCGCCAGATTATTTATGCTTATCCAGAAGGCGGCGGGGCGTATGTCGTCTCCAGCAGAAACTTAGGTGAAAAACCAGGGCTGGTTGCTGGTGGATCATTACTCGTCGATTACATTTTAACCGTAGCAGTGAGCATTTCTGCTGGGACCGATGCGATCACATCGGCTTTTCCAGCTCTATATCCATATCATGTCATGATTTCAATCGTATTGGTCCTAGTGATTATGGTGTTAAACCTTCGTGGACTGACAGAGTCGGCATCTATTTTGGCTTATCCTGTGTACCTATTTGTCTTTTCATTGCTCATTTTAATTGGGGTGGGCGGGTTTAAACTATTAACTGGGCAAGTGCCGCCAGCACCTGAACATACAGCATTTGGCACACATGTATCAGGCATCACGTTATTTCTTTTATTAAAGGCATTTTCGTCTGGCTGTTCTGCTTTAACTGGTGTTGAAGCGATTTCTAATACAATTCCATCCTTTAAAAAACCAGCTGCACAAAATGCAGCGAGAACTTTATTGATGATGGGGGGATTACTGGCCGTTCTATTTGTAGGAGTGACATTGCTTGCGTTTGGTTTTGGCATCTCGCCAAAGCCAGAAGAAACGGTTGTGTCACAGATTGCATCAGACACATTTGGACGGACATTTTTCTACTATGTCATTCAAGCTGTCACAGCATTAATTTTAATATTAGCGGCAAACACAGGCTTTTCAGCTTTTCCATTATTGGCTGTCAACTTAGCAAAAGATAAATATATGCCGCGCATGTTTACAGTGAGAGGAGATCGGCTCGGTTATTCCAATGGTATTATCTTTTTAGGTGTAGCTTCTATGCTGCTTATTTGGTTATTTGATGGGAAAACGGAACACCTCATTCCACTTTATGCTGTCGGTGTGTTTATTCCATTTACCTTGTCTCAGACAGGTATGTGTGTAAAGTGGATTCGTGAAAAACCACAGGGATGGAAAGTGAAAATGCCTATCAATATCGTGGGAGCACTTATTTCATTTACGGTTTTCATGATTCTCATTTTGACCAAGTTCCATCTTGTATGGCCAGTATTTGTTTTCATGCCAATTGTTCTATTTATTTTTCATTCTATTAAGAAACATTATCTGTCTGTTGGAGAACAATTACGTTTATTGAATGAAACCGAGCCTGTCGAAATCAAAGGAAATGTGGTCATCGTCCCAATAGCAGGTGTCACACGTGTCGTCGAACAATCTGTGCAATATGCAAAATCCTTATCAGACCAGGTCATAGCGGTTCATGTATCGTTTGATAAAGAGAAAGACAAGAAAATTGAAGCTGATTGGGAAAAGCTGAATAGTGATGTGCGTCTTGTGATTTTACATTCGTCTTATCGAAGTCTCATTCACCCGCTTGATAAATTTCTTGAAACGATTGAAGCGAAAGCAAATGCACATCAATATAGAGTGATGGTGCTCGTCCCTCAATTTATTCCGAAAAAAAGATGGCACACCATTTTGCACAATCAATCTGCTTTCTTATTAAGATTCCGTTTATTATGGAAACGGGATATTGTTGTCGCCACTCTTCCATATCACTTTAAAAAGTAGCAAGAGCAAGTTGAAACGTTTGATCAAAAGGGTGCGGTGGTATGGAGTAAGAAAAAAGGAGTTTTCTCACATGCCGCAAAGAACCGCAGGAAAAGAAGTAACAGCGCTATTGGAAGAGTGGGGCGTGAAACATATTTATGGAATGCCCGGCGACAGTATTAACGAATTAATCGAAGAACTAAGGCATGAATCAAGCAAAATTCAATTTATACAAACAAGACATGAAGAAGTGGCAGCACTTTCAGCAGCAGCTGATGCGAAACTAACAGGCAAACTTGGTGTTTGTTTATCAATTGCTGGGCCAGGTGCTGTCCACTTATTAAATGGACTATACGATGCAAAAGCGGATGGTGCACCTGTATTAGCGATAGCAGGGCAGGTTGCCTCAACTGAAGTAGGCAGAGATGCATTTCAAGAAATCAAATTAGAGCGGATGTTTGACGATGTTGCTGTCTTTAATCAGCAAGTACAAACAGCAGAAGCTCTGCCTGACTTATTGAATCAAGCAATCAAAGCTGCTTATACCCATAAAGGGGTGGCGGTTCTCACTGTCTCAGATGATTTATTTTCTCAGAAAATTAAGCGGAGTCCCGTTTATACATCACCTCTTTACGTAGAGGGAGACGTGCGGCCCAAGAAAGATCAACTGCTAAAGTCTGCTCAACTCATTAACAATGCGAAGAAGCCAGTCATCTTAGCAGGAAAAGGATTAAGAAATGCAAAAGAAGAGCTTCTTTCGTTTGCAGAAAAGGCAGCTGCGCCGATCGTCATTACACTTCCTGCAAAAGGTGTTGTTCCAGACAGGCATCCATACTTTTTAGGGAACCTAGGTCAGATCGGGACGAAGCCTGCATATGAAGCGATGGAAGAGTGCGATTTATTAATCATGCTTGGAACCTCCTTCCCATATAGGGATTACTTACCGGAAGACACACCTGCCATTCAATTGGATATCAAACCGGATCAGATAGGTAAAAGATATCCAGTAGAAGTGGGGATTGTAAGTGACAGTAAAAATGGTCTTCATGAACTAACCTCTTATATTGAATATAAAGAGCAGCGCGGTTTCCTTGAAGCTTGTACAGAGCATATGATGAAGTGGCGAGAAGAAATGGATAAGGAAAAATCTATTGCCACATCACCGCTTAAACCGCAGCAAGTCATCGCTAGATTAGAAGAAGCGGTAGATGATGATGCCATTCTTTCAGTTGATGTCGGTAATGTGACGGTATGGATGGCACGTCATTTCGAAATGAAACAGCAGGATTTCATTATTTCCAGCTGGCTTGCCACAATGGGCTGTGGTTTACCTGGCGCAATATCAGCTAAATTAAACGAACCAAACCGCCAAGCCATTGCTGTCTGTGGTGACGGAGGCTTCACAATGGTGATGCAAGATTTTGTGACGGCGGTAAAATATAAACTGCCAATTGTCGTTGTGATCTTAAACAACAACAACCTTGGTATGATTGAATATGAACAACAGGTAAAAGGCAACATCAACTATGGTATAGAGCTGGAAGATATTGATTTTGCAAAATTTGCAGAGGCATGCGGCGGTAAAGGAATCTCGGTGTCATCACATGAAGAACTAGCACCAGCCTTTGATCAAGCACTTCAAGCTGATAAACCTGTGATCATTGATGTTGCGGTGACCAATGAACCACCGTTACCTGGTAAAATCACATACACACAAGCAGCAGGCTTTAGTAAATATTTATTGAAAAAATTCTTTGAAAAAGGTGAGCTGGATATCCCTCCACTCAAGAAAAGCCTCAAACGCTTTTTCTAAACAGCAGGTAGTCGGTCCTCCAATTAGGGGGACTGACTTTTTTGTTGAACAAGGAAAAACATTTCAATTGTCACTTGTTTTCTTTTGTATAAAAATATACAGACTGGATTTTTGTAACTTAAAGCCTATTTTTCCAATTCGATGAGAAAGGTAAAATAGACTTTATGATCAATAATGGAGGGAGTGGATTTTTCTGGGTAAGATACTTGATGCAAAAGCACTAACCAGTGCCATGGATACAAGGGCGAAACACTATCAGGCACTCCGTGAAGAAATGGTTGATTTAAAAAAAGCGCTACAGGGCGTGGCGAATCTAGGTGATGACTTTACTGGAAAAGGTGCCGATAATATTAAAAGCTTCTACAAAGAACTCGCCGGAAATGTGGACATGTTCATCAGCTTTATTGATAAGCAAAAAGCCTTTCATGAAGGTGTTTCTGGAACGCTTGATGATACAAACTTTGGCGGCGATACCTTTGTAGAAGAACACTTTTTAGACAACGCTGTACATATGGGCATCAAAAACGCCAAAAGCATCGTGAAGGATCAAAAAAAGGCACTCAAAACGATTTTTCAAGATATTGATGACCTCATTTCTCTGGAGGTATTTGATAGTAAAACCTTTGACGAAAAGATTGCAGATGCGGAAGATGAACGGAAGAAAACGGTTAAAGATTTAATAGAACTTGATCAAAATCTAAAAGATGAATATGCTTTGTCAGAGACGGAGCAGCAGGCTACAATGGCATTGTACGCAGAAATGATGAATGCGACAAATGACGGAAAATCCATTTCGCCTATGAATTTTGACAAGAAAGCGTATCAAAATAGCGAAATCTACAAGGCAAAAAGCGATATTGAGAAGCAAACTTCTGAATATCTAAAAATCAAAAAAGATCAAGAAGAAGCCCGCAAGATCGCAAAGGAACAAGAAGCGCTCGCCAACCGTCCTTGGTATGAAAAAGCCCTTGATTATGGGGGAAACATTGTCAATGAGCTAACCGGTGTGAATGATGCAAAACGAGCAGCAACAGGCATTGATCCAATAACAGGCGAGGAACTCACGGCAGGCCAACGAGTCGCTGCAGGTGGCATGGCAGCAGCAGGCTATATCCCAATCGTCGGTTGGGCAGGACGCATTTTCAAAGGCGGAAAAGCCGTCTATAAAACGACTCAAGCCACGTCCGCCGCAGTCAGAGCAGTCGACATTTACAAGACATCACAAAAATCCTTTGACGCCCTGAAAACGTCTCAAAAAGGCTTATATGGCCTCATCGCAACAAACGGCTTCAGCGAAGCGATTACGGGTCGAGATATGTTTGGAAATAAAGTCTCGAAAGAACAGCAGGAAGCGAGTATGAATGCGGCGCTGGGCATGCTTTTGCCGTTTGGGGCGAAAGGGTTTCATGGGAAGATGGGGATTAAAAAAACAAGTGGTTTAAGTAAAATACCTGAAAATAGCATTAAACATTCTAATAAAGGAGATTTCACAACAAACCCTAAAACAGGGGATATTTCAAAAATGAAGGGTGGAGGACACGGACAACACAATATAAAATTCTTACAAGAAAATAATATAGAATATAATATAAATAAAGTATATGAGAACGGTGTTAGGATAGGGAATGTGCCTGGTCATAAGGTGAAAGCAAAACGAACAGGTTCTAACCAATCTTGGTTCCCAGAAAACTGGACAGAATCTGATATTGCGGCAGCGGGTGCCAAAATTGTTGAGTCACCTGATTTTTCTAAAGTGGAAAATGGAGTGGCTATCTTTGGTGAATATAAAGGAGTAAGAGTTGGAGTTATTAAAACCAATGGAGAAGTAGGAACTATTTTTCCGGATGCTACAAAACAACCTTAATGTGGAGGATCAACATGGACATTGAAAATACATTAAATAGAGTATTAGATAAAAGAAAAAAATTAGATTTAAATGATGATTACGGTATACAGAAGAGTTGGGATGAAATAATAGAAATTCTCGGAGAAAACGAAGAGAGAACGTTGGAATATTTAGAACGTTGCAGTAAAGAAGATTTATATTGGATAAGTGAAGTGTTTGAAGACATATCAGAAGTTTTACAAAGTAAGGAATTAATTAAATGTTTGCGTAGGTTGGATAAAAAATATCCTGAATTAGAGATGAAACAAGATATTGATCTAGCAGAAAGCTATATTGAAGATTAAATTTTATGATCTATTTAACTAATAATAATATGTTAATCTAATCCAATCACCACATAAAAGGAGAATCAGCCATGTTATGGATTTTCACACAAAACCAGCAAAGTCTGGTCCACGTCAATGAAGTCACAGTACAGGGTAAAAAAATTGAAGGGATCATGGGAAATGATTCTTGGACAAAAACTCTCGGCAAGTATGACTCAAGCGATCGAGCAGCAGAGATTCTGCAAGACATTGTAAAGTCGGTTGAAGAAAATCAAGGTGCATCTATTACGTACCGAATGCCTCATCAATAAAAAAGAAACCACCTTTCCATTGCGAAAAGGTGGTTTTGTTTATGAAGGTGTTTTGGTAAAGGCTAAAAATAACGGAATGCCTGTGCCGACAAGTGTTGTGGCAAATAGGAACATACCGCAAATGAATAGAAAATGACTGGCTGAAAAGACGAGTGCCAGAATAAGAAATACGATGCTGAGTCCTGCCATGCTATATGATGGGACAAAGCGGCGTTTGTATGTGGCTTTCTTTGTTAGGAATGAGAAGAAAATGCCAAATAATAAAGGGACAATCCATAAGTAAAATAAAATAATAAGAGACATACATCATACCTCGATTTTTTCCTTCTATTTTATCAGATGCCAATCACAACGGATACTACAAAGCTTCACTTTGTAAAATAGTTCATGCAATCGACACAATTAAGTGGGCTGATTGATCGAATTTGTTTTTTGTTTCATATATTCAGGCTGTAAAAGTGCGTACACACAGTGATCGGCAAAGTGGTCGCCCAGCCATTCACATTGTCTTAATATGCCTTCAAGTGAAAAAGATAAACGCTCTGCGATGCGTCTGCTTTTTTGATTATCAACAGCGGCCCTTATTTCAATGCGGTGCAGACCGCACTCTTCAAATAAATAGTGAATGACCGCTTTGCATGCTTTTGTCATGATGCCTTTTCCTTGATAGCCTTCCCCGAGCCAATAGCCAATGGAAACCGTCCGATTAATCCAATGAATTTGGTGGGTGCCAATGATACCAACGAGTTCTCCATGTGACCAGATGCCAGCCTGAAAACCATTGTTTTGCAAAGCTTGCTGCATGGCACCTTGAATAAACGCCATGCTGTCTTCTTCTGTCTGTGTGGAATCGACCCATAGCATCCATTCACGTAAGTGCTCTCTTGAGCGTTGGATGAGCAGATACAGACTTCTCGCGTCTCTTGGTTCAAGTAGCCGCATGGATAGATCTTGATCCTGATAAAAAAACATGTGATCACATCCTTTCAAGGGAAATTCTACCACAACCCGATATAAAAGACAGCCTGATCACTGTCTTTTACATAAACGTATCCACAATTAAAAACAGATTAAGTGCGACAACAAGAGCTGCTATCACCCAAGATATTCCGGTCACCCAGCGAGCATTCGTCAAATCGCCCATAATTCGTTTTTTACTTGTAAACAAAATGAGCGGAATTAAAGCAAACGCAATGCCAAAGGATAAGACCACTTGACTCATCACAAGCGCAGATGTCGGATTGACCCCAGATGCAATGATCGCAATAGGGGGAATGATGGTAATCAGCCGGCGGACATATAGCGGAATTCGGTACTGAATAAAACCCTGCATAATAATATCGCCTGACAGTGTACCGACAGAAGAACTGGAAAGTCCGGCTACAAGCAGACCTACACCAAATAAGATCGCTGATACAGGACCTGCGAGAGTGCCAAAATGCTGAAATGCTACATCTAAATCCTCAACAAAAAGACCATTTTTAAAAAATAAAGCAGCTGCTACAATCAACATGCTGGCATTGATGGCGCCAGCAACTACCATCGCAATGAGGATGTCTAAAAACTCAAAACGAAAAATCAGCTTTTTCTCTTTTTCCGTTCTGCCGACGACTCTTCTTTGCGTTAAGGCTGAATGGAGATAGATCGCATGCGGCATCACCGTAGCGCCTAAAATACCAGCGGCAAGCAGTACGCTGTCTGTCCCTTCAAACCTTGGAATGAACAGTCCACCGGCGACACTTGCAAGATCAGGTTTGGCGACAAAGGTTTGTACAGCGAAAGCAATCACGACAACAAACAGCATGCCGGTAATTCCTGCTTCTAACGCTCGATAACCTCGCCTTTGGAGCTCTAAAATGGCAAAAGAACCGATCGCTGCAATAATCGATGCTTCAAGCAGCGGGATACGAAAGAGTAAGTATAAACCAAGGGCAGCCCCGATAAATTCGGCTAAATCTGTGGCGATAATGACGAGCTCGCCCTGAATCCATAAACCAATCGAGACTGGTTTTGGAAACTCTTCTCGCGCAATTTCAGGTAAATTTTTCCCTGTTGCGATTCCAAGCTTTGCAGACAAAGACTGGATGAGTAAGGCCATGAGATTGGATATGAGAATGACCCATAACAGAAGATAGCCATATTTCGAGCCAGCCGCAATGTTGGTCGCAAAGTTTCCTGGATCAATATAGGCAATGGCTGCGATAAAAGCAGGCCCGAGAAAAGGAAGGAGCCTTCTAAAACCCTTCACCTTTCCTTCAAGTGCACGCTCCGCTGCCACTGACATGTGGGCTTGTGCCTCGATGTATTTGTTTGTCATATGTCATCACCTAGATTCTACAAAGTTTTGCTTTGGCACAAAAAGTTTCCTCGATGCAATTTTTAATCATCATATGCCCATCTTCATGAAAAGTCAACTATCTGAACTAATAGGTTTGTTTATCATATGTAAGTGAAAAAAATAGATACCTTGTCAATCAAAACATAAAAAACACCGCCTCTTATCTTAGGCGGTGCATCCTCTGCTTCCTCTTCTTTTCTATCGTTTTTTAAGAAACCCTTGATCCAACGCTGCGGAAGATCAGGCTTAAAATAATGACAAAAATGGCTGCTCCTAAGATCGCTGGAATGATCGCAAATCCTGCCAGACTAGGACCCCACGTTCCAAGTAATCCATGACCAATCCAAGCACCTGCAAGCCCGGCAATCATTGAACCGATCCAGCCTCCTGGTACACTGCCTCCAGCGAGTGCACTCCCAATGAGACCAATGACAATCGCCACAACTAATGAAATCAGAAATCCTAACATGTTGATCACTCCTCTTTTGTTTATTGTTTACTAAGCAATAACCGTTTTAAAAGAGATTAAAACCTTTCGGAACCACTTCAATGTTCGATACGTATGATGGACAAGGATTGTGTATAATAACAGACATATACTTGAACGGCATCTAAGGAGGCAAATCGCATGGAGGAAAGAGAGTGGTTAAAAGCACAATTAAAAGAGATTGAAAAGTGGGAGAAAGACCAGCAAAAGGTATGGTTTTGGGAGAAACTTAGCCGGCTTCCATTTCAAATGCTGGACAAGCTGACCCCTGCCTTTATTCAAAAGAAAATCGGTGTGTTATTAGATGAGATGGGGCACTACATTCAATCAGGCGGTGTCTATTTGACGTCAGAGAAAGGCATTATTCATCAATTTCAAAAGAAATGTGCCGATGAATCGATTCAGCGTATTGAAGATATTGAGGCGGCTCCGATCGAGGTCATGGATGCCATTAGTGATCAGATGGGGAAAAACCGAACAAACCTCGCCACTGTACAAGGTGCGACAACAGGTGTCGGAGGTATGTTTACATTAGCGGCAGATATTCCGGCTGTCCTCGGTCTCTCTTTAAAAACATTACAGGATATCGCCGTCACCTATGGCTATGATCCGAAAAATAAAGAAGAACGAGTCTTTATCATTAAATGTTTACAGCTGAATTCTGCTGACGTTGTTGGGAAACAATCAATATTAAAAGAGCTGAAGAGCTATCATGCATCAGAAGGGAAGCACGAAAACATGATCTCTCAAATTCAAGGATGGCGTGAGGTCGTATATAACTACCGTGATTCGTTTGGTTGGAAGAAGCTGTTTCAACTTGTTCCAATTGCGGGGATTTTGTTTGGTGCAGCGTCCAACCGCTCACAGTTAAAAGGAATTGCTGAAACAGGCATCATGCAATATCGAAAGCGCAGAATATTATCAAGATTAGAGGAGCTCGCTCAGCAAGAACAGCGTGACTCCGGCGCATAAAAAAATCCCTCTCTAAAGGGATTTTTTATTTGGTCTCAGCATCTTCTTCAAACGCTTGAATCGGAGAATATTCATAGCGTGCCCGGAGCTCGCGGATTTGTTTGATCAAGGTGGAACCGATGATCCTTTCTGCTTCATCATACAAAGGATCGAGCGCTTTCATCCATTTTTGCCGCTCTGCTGGTGTTAATTCGTGTATGGCAATTGGAGATTCGCGTTTAATTTCCTCCAGCTGATCCTTGTTCATTTGTTCGGCATGTTTTTCGTTCCATGCCGTTGTTTCTTCCATCGCTTCGAGTAAAATTCGTTTCGTCTCAGGTGTCTGACGATCAAAAAAAGATTGATCCGTTAAGACGACATACCCTAAATACCCGTGATTACTGATCGTCATATAGTCTTGTATATGATAGAATTTTTTTGAATAAATATTTGAAATTGTATTTTCTTCACCGTCTACTTTTTTTGTTTCTAGCAGCTGAAATGTTGAATTAAACGATTCCTGATAGGGTTTTGCGCCAAGAAGCTTGAATTGTTTTTCAATCATGTCACTTTGCATAATACGGAGAGATTGCTTTTTTAAATCACTAGGCTGCTTGATTGGGCCTTTATTCGAAGTGATTTGCTTAAAGCCATTTGTCCAGTAGGCCATTCCCTTTAGTCCGTCTTTTTGCAGTGTGCCGAACAGTCTCTGTCCAATCGCACCATGTAACCCTTCTTGGACAGCATCGTAGTTAGAAAAGGCAAAGGGCAGATCAAGTGCCAGCCATTCAGGGGACAGCATGCCGAGCTTTGACGTAGACGGAGCAATAAATTGAACTTGATTCTCTTTTAGTGCATTAATTTCTTCGATATCAGAATAAAGACTCCCGTTTGAAAAGATTTGAATGCTGATCCTGCCGTCGGATTTTTCATGAACAAGCTCAGCAAATTTCTTTGCAGCCAGCCCTTTTGGGGTATTATCTGCGACAACATGGCTGAATTTGAACACAAGCTGATCCTTCAGCCCAGTCTGTTCATCGTCGAAGGTCGTCGCTGATTTAGGCATCATATGATAAAAACCAAAGTATAAAGCGGTTACAAAACCGATGATGAGCAATAGCGTATAGGCGAGTAAATTCTTCATGCGTCAGATCCCCCTTATGTCAAGGATACTTGACAGAGGAAGAATTCGTAAAGATACAGGTGAAAAAATGATGAGAAATCGACTGAAATTACAACAATTATCTATTAGATGGAAGCTCACCATCCTCACATATTTCGTTGTCATTTTTGCCCTTTTAATCGGAGGAATTGTTCTGGTCGGGGGAATTCAGCAAACAGAGGAACGAGAACTTCGAAAAAGGCTCATGAACACGGCAAGAACAGTAGCTGAGATGAATGAGGTAAAGCAGGCATTGGATGATCAGACAAAGGAGCGTGCGCGTTTGCAGCATGCCATTGAAGAGATTCGGATTATCCAAGATGCTGACTACATTGTTGTCATGGATATGGATCACGTGCGACTGACACATCCAGTGAAAACAAGAATTGGCCAGCGCTCAGAGGGGACAGATGAAGAACCTGCCTTTGCAGAGCATATCTATTTCTCAGAAGCACAGGGAGAGCTTGGCACAGCCATTAGAGCCTTTTATCCAGTAAAGGATGAAAAATTTAACCAAACAGGGGTTGTACTAGTCGGAAGAACATTACCGAGTATGGCAGATATATTAGGAGAAATGAAGCAGGATATCCTCATGATCCTTTTGCTGACGCTTAGCTTTGGTCTTGTCGGTTCATTTTTGCTCGCCCGTCATATTAAACAGCAAATGTTTAAGCTGGAGCCGCATGAGATTGTCAGAATGCTAGAGGAACGCACCGCTACCTTTCATTCCATTAATGAAGGGGTCATTGCCATTGATAACCAGCACATGATCACCATTTTTAATGAAAAAGCAAAGCAAATTTTCAGCGTGACTGGTGATGTAGTGGGCCGAAATATTTGGGATGTGCTGTCAGATACAAGGCTTCCAGAAATCATTGACCGCGCAGAACCTGTCTACAATGAAGAAATTCATATGAGCGGAAAGCGGATCATGAGCAGCCGAATTCCGATTGTGATGAAAAAGAAAATCATCGGAGCGGTTGCGATTTTTCAGGACCGGACAGAGGCGGCCAAATTGGCGGAGGAATTAACCGGGGTGAAGAACTTCGTTGATGGCCTGCGGGTGCAAAATCATGAACATATGAATAAGCTTCATACAATTGCGGGATTAATTCAGCTGGGGAAAGCCGATCAAGCGCTCGATTTAGCGTTTCAAACGACCGAAGAACAGGAGCATGTGACGGACTTTCTCCACCGTGTAATACAGCATGATGCAGTTGCAGGTTTATTGATGAGCAAGATAAGAAGGGGCAAGGAGCTAGGCATAAAGGTTGAAGTAGATGAAAATAGCAGTCTGCGCGATTTCCCAGAGCGGCTGGATCAGCATGATATGACGAAGCTACTTGGCAACCTGATCGAGAATGCCTTTGCCGCGTATGATACTGTAGAAAGAGACACAAAACTCATTTCTATTAGTATTGATCAAACAGAGGATGTCCTCGCGATCTTAATTGAAGATTATGGATCTGGAATAGAAGAGGACATGATTCCTCATATTTTCGACAAAGGCTTTACTCACGGTAAAGAAGGCGGAACAGGCTACGGGCTGTATATTGTAAAAACGATTATCGACAAAGGAATGGGAAATGTAGAAGTCACATCAAGCATCGGCATTGGTACCACCTTCTCAATCGAATTCCCAATGACAATAGAGGAGAGAGACAGATGACTCAGATTAAGGTGCTATTAATTGAAGATGACCCGATGGTGCAAGAAGTCAATAAAGAGTTCATTAAGAGTGTCCCTGGCTTTCAAGTTGCGGCTGTAGCAGGAAATGGCGAGCAGGGCATCCAGCTGATCAAAGACATTCGCCCAGATCTTGTGGTGCTCGATGTGTATATGCCTAAAAAAGATGGCGTCAAAACACTGCAAGACATCAGAAAGCAAAAGATGCAGGTGGATGTGATTGTGATTTCGGCAGCAAAGGACAAAGAGACGATCGGCACCATGCTTCAAAATGGTGCCCGAGATTATATCATTAAGCCATTTAAGTTTGAACGGATGAAAGAATCTCTTGAAAGCTATAAAGCGTTCAAATCAAAAATTCGTACCGCAGCAGAATTTTCTCAAGAGATGCTCGATGATATCATACGAAAGCCTGCAGTTAAGCAGGAAGAGACATGGCTTCCTAAGGGGCTGAATGTGCATACGATGAATGAAATTAAAGCCTATATGCGTCTGCAAGACGGAGCGCAGTCTGCAGAGGAAGTCGCCAATGCACTTGGGATTGCACGTGTTACGGCACGCCGTTATTTAGACTTCCTTGTAAAAGAAGGCGAGCTGAAATTAGATATGCAATATGGCGGGGTCGGACGCCCTGTGAATAAATATATCGTACATTCTGACTAAGAGACCAAAAAGACCAAAATGTACGATATGTCCATAAGCTTCACAGCCTTTGATGAAATCGCTATCATTTACCTACAGATAACAGTTAAGCGTTTACATCAAAGGGTGAGGGAGTTGATTTTTTATGAAGAGGCTATTGAAGAACCTGACATTTCAGGTCATTGCAGCTGTCATTATCGGGATCATTGTTGGGATGGTTTGGCCAAACGTCGGGAAAGAAATGAAGCCGCTTGGTGACACATTTATTAATGCAGTGAAAATGGTCATTGCACCCATTATTTTCTTAACCATTGTTCTTGGAATTGCCAAGATGGGGGATATGAAAAAGGTTGGAAAAGTTGGGGGAAAAGCTTTTATCTATTTCGAAGTTGTGACGACGCTTGCGCTTGTCATCGGACTGTTTGTGGTCAATATCATGAAGCCAGGAGCAGGTCTTGACTATAGTAAGCTTGAAAAAGGGGATGTCTCGCAATATACCCAAAACGGGGGACAGGGTATCGACTGGATGGAGTTTGTCACACACATTGTGCCATCTAACATGGTAGATGCCTTTGCAAAGGGAGATATTTTACAGGTCTTATTCTTCTCTATTTTATTCGGTGTTGCGCTCGCTGCACTTGGCGAGAAGGGGAAAGGCATCATCGAATGGCTTGATAAGCTGTCGCTTGTCTTCTTTAAAATCATTGGTTACATCATGCGTGCCGCGCCATTAGGGGCATTTGGAGCAATGGCTTATACAATTGGACACTTCGGTTTAGCTTCAATTAAACCACTGGCTAGTCTGATGCTTTCCGTTTATATGACGATGTTCCTGTTTATTTTCGTCGTGCTGAACATCATTTGTAAAATGTATGGCTTCAGCTTGTTCGGTTACCTCCGTTTTATCAAAGATGAAATTTTAATTGTTCTTGGCACAAGTTCTTCAGAATCTGTTCTGCCAAGAATGATGGATAAAATGGAACGCTACGGGTGCTCTAAGTCGGTTGTTGGACTTGTCATTCCGACAGGCTATTCCTTTAACTTAGATGGAACCTCCATTTACTTGTCCATGGCTGTGGTCTTCTTAGCGCAAGTGTTTGGGGTGGACCTATCCATCGGACAGCAAATCACGATTATCCTTGTTCTGATGCTCACATCAAAGGGAGCAGCTGGAGTCACAGGAAGCGGATTTATCGTGCTGGCTTCTACACTTGCTGCACTTCAGGTTATCCCGCTAGAAGGTCTTGCACTGCTATTAGGGGTCGACCGTTTCATGAGTGAAGGAAGAGCGATTACGAACCTGATTGGAAATGGAATTGCTACAATTGTTGTAGCGAAAAGTGAAGGGGAATTTGACGAAGCGAAGAGTAAAACAGCGCTACAGGAAATGCGAAATATCAAGCAGGCTGTTTAGTATAAAAACAACCAAAAACCGAAACCTTATGTTCTACATGGGGTTCGGTTTTTTCTTGTGTAAAAAAGAAAAAAACATAAAAGCTTGATAAATTTAGGACGAATCGTAAGACCTCATTGACCTTTTGTTATATAATTTACAGAAAGATCCGATATAATGAATATGAGATCCAACGAAAAATAGACTTTAGTCCTGGCAGGTGTGTAACGTATGGCGGCATTTTTTAAATTGTTCGAAAAACCTGGTGTCAAGAGGTTTTCAGTATTTGTAGTATTAGCCACAGCATTATATCTATTAAGAGGAATGATGAATTTAATTCTCCTGACCTTCATTTTCACCTTTTTAATGAACCGGTTAGAAGAGGTCATAAGAGGCTTTTTAAATCGCTTCCTGAAAATAGGACAGAAATCAGTCATCACCATTTTGTACATCCTTCTGGCTGGTGGATTGACGTTTGGCGGCTTTGTGTTTGTGCCCATCATCGCTAAACAGGTGGAACAGTTATTTCATTTAGGGAAAAAGATTGCAGATCATCCACAAGATTTACCCTTCTTTGACGTCGTCACCAATGTGTTCGGAGATTTCAAAATATCTTCTTTCTTCGAGAAAGGGTTTAATTTCCTCTATACATACTTAACAGATTTCAGCACGTTCAGTATCCAGGTCATTATGTCCTTAATATTAAGCATGTTCTTCCTGTTCGAAAAGGAACGCCTCATTCAATTCATGAATAAGTTCAAAACGAGTAAAATCTCCGTGTTCTATCATGAAATTGCCTTCTTTGGACGTAAGTTTTCCAGAACATTTGGTAAGGTACTTGAAGCACAGTTCATCATTGCAACAGTTAACTGTGTCTTAACGACAATTGCGCTTGGCATTATGGGCTTCCCGCAATTATTTGGATTAGCGGTCATGGTCTTCTTGTTAGGTTTAATTCCGGTAGCGGGTGTGGTCATCTCTCTCGTTCCACTTAGCATCATTGCGTATACACTTGGAGGCGGAATGTACGTCCTATATATTGTGCTGGTGATCGTGATCATCCATGCCATTGAAGCCTACTTCTTAAATCCGAAGCTCATGTCAGCTAAAACAGAGCTCCCTATTTTCTTCACGTTTATTGTCCTGATCTTCTCTGAACACTATATTGGCATTTGGGGACTGATTATCGGCATCCCAATCTTTGTGTTTATCTTAGATATCTTGGAGGTCACGAATAAGGAAGAAAGTAATTAAAAAGTTCATATGAACCTGTTTACAATTTTCTAAAAATAAGGTATAAATAGTATGAAAATATCATATTACCACACGCTTAATCCTTCTAAAGGAATGGGGGACCCAAGTTTTTGGGGTGAATTTTTCTTATTTTAAGAAAAAAGGACATCTCTTCGTCCTAACCCGTCAGCTAACCTCATCAGCGTGAAGAGAGTAGACAGTGGTACACGTATGGACACGCAGGCCCACGAGAAGACTCTCTCGTGGGCCTTTTTGACGAGGAAGGGGAGATTTTATTGAAGCTTGCGACGAAAATTATTATTGCTTTAATTGTAGGTGCAATCACAGGACTACTACTCAACATTTTTGCTCCAAACGTATTCAAAGTGTTAGACCCTTATCTATTTACACCTCTAGGTCAAATCTTCTTAAACCTGATTAAAATGTTAGTTGTACCGATTGTCTTCTTTTCGATCACACTTGGTGTAGCAGGCCTTGGCGATCCGAAAAAACTTGGCAGAATCGGCGTGAAAACCATTACTTACTTTCTACTCACTACGACTTTTGCCATCATTATTGGCATTTCATTGGCCTTACTTATTAAGCCAGGCGCATTCGGTAATTTTGATACGAAAGCGGCAGAATATTCCGCTGAGGAAGCCCCGTCAATGGCAGACACACTACTCAACATTATTCCAACCAATCCAGTCCAATCTCTAGTTGAAGGAAACATGCTTCAAATTATCGTCTTTTGTGTATTTTTAGGTCTCGGCATTGCCTTGCTCGGTAAAAAAACAGAAGGTTTGCTGAAGCTGTTTGAACAAGGAAATGAATTAATGATGTATCTTGTCGGTGTTGTGATGAAATTCGCACCGTACGGGACATTCGGTTTGATCGCAACGGCGATTGGCAGTCAGGGGCTCGATGCCATGAAAGCGATGGGACTTTACTTCTCAGTCGTCTTAATTGCGCTGATCTTGCATTTCTTCCTGACCTATGGGTCAACCGTTGCCCTATTAGCTAAACGAAATCCAATGGCATTCTTCAAAGGATTTTCTCCAGCGATGGTTGTGGCATTTAGTACATCAAGCAGTAACGCAGTACTGCCAGTATCAATGGAAACAGCTCAAAAGCGCTTAAAGGTGCCAGAACCTATTTCAAGCTTTGTGCAGCCGCTAGGTGCGACCATTAATATGGATGGTACAGCGATCATGCAAGGGGTTGCGACTATTTTTATCGCACAAGTGTATGGAGTTGAATTAACCCTTGTTCAAATGCTGACAGTTGTCTTAACGGCAGTACTAGCAAGTATTGGCACAGCAGGTGTCCCAGGGGTAGGGCTCATCATGCTAGCCATGGTTTTAAATTCCGTGAATCTTCCTGTTGAGGGCATTGCGCTGATCCTTGGCATAGACCGCTTATTAGACATGGCAAGAACCGTGGTCAATATTACAGGTGACGCAGCATGTGCGGTGATTGTTTCTGAAACCGAGAAGAAACATGAGAAGGAAGCACCAACACCTAACTTATCACTGTAGCAACAAGAAGGGCTGACTGGATCAGCCCTTTTTTTCGTGGAACGGCTTGTCTAGCGTGATATACTTTTTACAGGATGAGCGGCCGTAACTGCCGCCATAGGTTTTACATCAGAAGGAGGAACCACTTTGCAGTCTGCTGTTTTACACATAGAGAACGTCGATAAACAAATTGGCCGGCATCAAATTTTGCAACATATTTCGATGGATATTAGGCAAGGGGAAATTGTCGGTTTACTTGGACCAAATGGGTCTGGAAAAACGACCTTGATTCGATTGATCGTTGGCTTGATGAAAAAAAACAACGGCCGGATCATCATAAATGGATATTCTCAAGATGATGATCATCAAAAGGCGATGTCATCTGTTGGGGCGATCATAGAAAATCCGGAATTTTATTCATATTTAACAGGTTTTGAAAACCTTGAGCTGTATGCCTCTATGCATGATGGAGTTTCAGAAGAGCGCATTCTTGAAGTGGTAAAAAGAGTTCGTCTGGAGCACGCCATTCATCAGAAGGTCAAAACGTATTCACTAGGGATGAAACAAAGGCTTGGGATTGCACAAGCCATTTTGCATAAGCCCAATTTGCTCATTTTAGATGAACCAACAAATGGGCTTGATCCCGCAGGAATGAAGGAGTTTCGAGAGCACTTGCAACTGCTTGTACAAGAAGAAGGTGTCTCTGTGTTATTTGCTACACATCTTTTGCATGAAGTAGAAGAGCTTTGTGACCGTATGATCATCATCCAAAAAGGACAGATCAAAGCTAATACAAACCTTCGCGACATGGAAGGGAAAGAGCAGGTGCTGATGAATATTCAGCCAGTAGAAAAGGCAGTTTCATGGCTAGATACGCAAGGATATACATATGAACAAAGGGATCAGCATGTGCTGGTTCAACTGAATAAAGACCGTGTGCCGGAGCTGAATAAACAGCTTGTCTTAGCAGAATTTGATGTACTTGAAATGACGCCTCAAAAACAATCAATTGAAGAGGCCTTTATGAAATGGACGGAAGGTGGGACGGCAGATGCTTCAACTCATCAAGAATGAACATAAAAAAATCACGAGACAAAAGATCACATTCATTGCACTTGGACTGATTGTTGTCTTTCAATTGACGATGGCTCTAGCATTGAAACGAGTCATTTCCGGGCTTGGCGGGCAAGATACAGTCGCGAACTATTTTGCTTATTCCACGAATGTTGTGTTTATTTTACAAGTGTTCGCTGTCGTGATTGGCGCCACATTGATCTCAACAGAGTTTCAAAAAAGAACCATCAAGTTCTTGTTGATTCGGCCAAAGACAAGGCTTCATATTTTCTTGTCAAAATACATCACTCTTGTGCTGATGGTCCTTTACCTGTTTGTTTTTTATTATGTGTTCGCTTTTCTTTTTGGCCTTATTTTCTTTGGTACTGATTTTGATGAAAGCACTGGACGGTTATTTCTGCACACATTTGCTGTGATTGGATCACAGTGGGTGGAAGTGGTCATGATGGCAAGCTTTGCTTTTCTGTGCTCAAGTTTGTTTAGAAACAGTCTGATTGCACTTGTGACTTCATTTTTCGTCTTATACGCGGCGAAATCACTAGTGTCGATCATGTCTCTGTTAGAAAATCAGTGGGGGAAGATTCTACTTTTCGCTAATACGGACTTCACACAATACAGTTTTCAAGGTCCGCCGCTCTTTCAGGGCATGAGCCCTCTGTTTTCGCTATTCATTGTAGGGGCGCATTTTGTTTTCTTTGTTGGTGCTGCTTGGCTCCTTTTTTGGAAGCGTGATGTAAATGTGTAAAAATTGTGTCAAATAACAAGAAAAATTCGTGACATCTTTGTGAAAACGAGTCTGTATTTCACGATAACCGGCTGATTTTGTCTTATAATAAGACAGAGTCATGGAGGTGGCACTATCGTGAAAAATTTTATTACGGCTTTACCCATTTTGTTGCTGTTGTCGTTTTCGTTTGTGTCTTTTGCCTTCCAGTTTGATCATCTTGTTTATTTCAGACTAGCGCTAGGGATCTTTTCATTAGCGGGTCTTTTCTTTCTGTATACACTTAAAAGAAACATGAAATGGTTCATGGTCTATTTATATGCGAGCTGGATCGTGCTTGCTGCCGTTACGACATTTGAAGAACCCGTGTTTTCACAATTCTTCTTCGGTGGTTTAACGATGACAATGGGTTATCTAACATATATGCTCATCTATTTAGGAATGAAGCAAGACCGTGTAGCGAAATCACATTAAAACAAAAGCCGATAAAATCGAAGAATAGATTTTATCGGCTTTTTCTTTTCTTCGGGCAAATAAAAAAGCAGCCATCTGTTTGACTGCTCTTCTTGTGTTTATGATTCACGTCCAGCAGCGGCAAGCTGCTTCTGGTGCTTTTTGTCGATGGTTTCGTATATACTTTCCATCATTTTAGGGTCTTGCATGATTGCTTCCTTGTTTTCTTCGATCAATTGCTGATACGTTTTGATTTTCTTCTTAGACATGTAACTCAACGCTCCTTTGGTAGAATGGACTCTATAAGATTTCACACAGATGAAATTGATAATCATTTTCAATTAGCAACTCCATTATACAAAGCAGAATGTCATAAGTAAAGATTCAATTCAGAAAATTCACGTAACCGACATATTCCCATCCATATCGACGATGAATTCTTTCCCAGGAAATAATTCGCTGTCAAACCTTGTCATGAAATCAGATCAAACATTCCTGCCTATGTTGAAACGTTTTAGCCGCACATCTCGTCTTATGAAGAGATTTGATTTAAAAGGATATAAAAAAGACACCAGCATGAGTTGGCTGATGTCTCCATTCAATTGAGTTATGAAACGTGTTCTTGAAGAAACTCTGTTACTTCTTCAGGTGATTTAGCGTTGGCACTGTGTAAATGACCTGTTTTTTCGCCATTTTTGAAAATTAACAGGCTAGGAATTCCCATGACCTGATACGTTTCCGCTAACTCAGGAAAGTCGTCTTTGTTTATTTCAAACCATTCATTCTGAGCATAAGCCTCTAAGATGTCTGGAATGAACATGTCCATTCTAGTGCAATCAGGGCACCATGTCGCAAAGAATTTAACGATGACCTCTTTGTCTGATTGAATGATTTCGTTGAATTGTTCAGTGCTTGTAATTTTTTTCAATTTGTCACAACTCCTTTTCAATGTCATTTTAATATAAAATAAAGGCGAATGACATACAAATGCTCGGGGGGCGCTTACAACCTTTACAAATCATTTCAATTCCGTAACAACAAAAATTAATTAGAGCATTTTTGCTTGAAAGTGATAAGATAGTAAAGATGAATTTTAGTGGGGGGAGTATCCATTGAAAATAAGTTTAGGATTGGTTTACGGCGGAAAGTCAGCCGAACATAATGTATCACTGCAAACAGCCCTTGCAGTTACAAAAGCACTTAACACTGAGAAGTTCGATATACATCCAATTTATATTACAGAAGAGGGCGAATGGCTAAGAGGAGAAAAACTCACTGAACCAGTATCAAACGTCAAAATGCTTCAATTTGAACAAAATGCAAAGACGTTTTTACCAACTTCTTTAAATGAAAGCATGTTTCCACAGCCTGCATCTGCTGATGAAAAGATTGATGTTGTCTTTCCATTGCTACATGGGCCAAATGGTGAAGATGGGACCATGCAAGGGTTACTTGAACTATTGAATATCCCGTATGTCGGTAACGGCGTTCTCGCGTCTGCTGCGGGTATGGATAAAGTCATGATGAAAGATGTGTTTGCTCAAGCTGGGCTTGCGCAGGCAAAGCATCTTTCCTTCAATAAAAAGGATTATGAGAAAGCCATATCAGACAGTCTAGAACAGGTAGAAGCAGTTCTCGGGTATCCTTGTTTTGTGAAACCTGCCAACATGGGATCAAGTGTCGGAATTAGTAAATGCCGCAGCAAAGAAGAGCTGCAAACAGCATTTGATTTGGCTTTCCAATATGATCGTCGTGTTGTTGTGGAAGAAGGCGTTGTAGGACGAGAAATTGAAATTGGTGTATTAGGAAATGACGAGCCGAAATGCTCAGTCGTTGGTGAAATTGCACCTAAAACAGATTTTTATGACTACAAAGCAAAATATGAAGATGGCGATACAGATTTGATCATTCCTGCGAGTGTGTCAGAGGAAGAGTACAAGACGATTCACGATATGGCGATTAAGGCATTTAAAGCCATTGATGGATCTGGCCTCGTACGTGCAGATTTCTTCCTAACAGAAGAAGGCGAAGTGCTGATCAATGAAGTGAATACTATGCCAGGATTCACACCTTTTAGTATGTTCCCGCTTCTTTGGAAACATACTGGTGTAGAGTATCCTGAGCTGATTGAGAAGCTGGTGTCACTTGCAATTGAACGCCATCAAGAAAAACAAACCATTAAAACCACTTTTTAATGTAAGAAGCAAGCAGACACTATCCTACAGGTAGTGTCTCTTTTCCTTCAAACGTGAAATGAGAAAGAGAGGCGAAAAAACATGATCAAACGTACAGTGAAACAAGTCGCCCAAATGGCTGGTGGCACATTATCGAATGAAGCTTTTGGCGAAGAACAGATACACGGAGTGACAACAGATACACGAAAAGTATCAAAAGGCGCACTATTTATCCCGCTTATCGGGGAACATTTTAACGGTCACACTTTTGCTTCAAAAGCAGTGGAGCTTGGAGCGGCAGCGGTTCTTTGGAATGAAACAGAAGCGAACCCACCATCTGGTGTACCTGTCATTCTTGTAGAGGATACTTTGACAGCACTCCAACAACTTGCGAAATCATACTTAAAAGAGGAAAACCCTCAAGTTGTCGGTATTACTGGAAGTAATGGCAAAACAACGACGAAAGACATGATCCATTCTGTCCTACAAACGACATACAGAGTCCATAAAACAGATGGCAACTTTAATAATCATATTGGACTTCCACTGACCATCCTTGCAATGCCAGAAAAAACAGAGATTGCTGTATTAGAGATGGGCATGAGTGCAAAAGGAGAAATCGAATTTTTATCTAATCTCGCTGAACCTGATGCAGCTGTCATCACCAATATTGGAGAATCTCATATGCAGGATCTAGGATCAAGAGAAGCCATTGCAGATGCAAAATGTGAGATCACAAAAGGATTAAAAGAGGATGGGACTTTTTATTATTTAGGAGATGAGCCTTTACTCCGCCAAAGAGCAAATGCCCTGGCACGCAGCGTAAAAACGTTTGGAGAATCAGAGGACTGTGATATCAAGGTGATTCACATCCACCAACTCGCTGAAGGTACTGAATTTCAAGTGGAGGGATATGCTCAAGGGTTTCTCATTCCTGTATTAGGGAAACACAATGTAAAGAATGCTCTTGCAGCTATTGCAATCGGCCAGCATTTCGGTCTGAATGAAAGACAAATTGCCCAAGGGCTAATGCAAACGAAATTGACAGGCATGCGTTTAGAACTGTTTAAAACAGATAAGGGCATCACGGTTATCAACGATGCGTATAATGCGAGTCCTACGTCGATGAAAGCAGCGATTGATCTTGTAGGAGATATGGATGGCTTTGCTAACCGCATACTCGTTCTCGGAGATATGCTGGAGATGGGCAGTGAAGAAGAGAACTATCATTTTGAAGTAGGGGAGTACATCAAGCCTGAGTTTATTGATCATGTTTTAACGTTTGGCCGTCTTGGCGCATTCATTGCTGAAGGAGCAAAGAAAGCATTTGGAGACGACCGCGTGTCTTCTTATATGGACAAAGAAGAACTGAAGAAAAAACTAGCGGATGTGGCAGGACCTGACGATGTCGTTCTGGTCAAAGCTTCCCGTGGCATGAGATTGGAAGACGTGATTACTGCACTATAAATCAGATCGGCAAAGAAGGTGACAGGGTGATTGGCTGTCTATGTATACACGGTTTTACTGGTGCCCCGTATGAAGTAGAGCCGCTTGCGGAATATTTAAAGCAGACGACAGATTGGACGGTACAATCTGTCACGCTTCCGGGGCATGGGGAGGAACTTCAGCTCAAAGGTATTCTCTATCAGGAGTGGATTGCCACCGCTGAATTAGAACTCTTATCCCTTTACCGAACATGTGACACCATTTATTTGGTCGGCTTTTCGATGGGCGGGATGATTGCCTCATATTTAGCAGCGAAGTATCCAGTGGCCCGTCTTGTTCTGTTAAGTGCTGCTGCTAAATATGTTAACCCAAAACAAATGATTCAAGACACAAGGCAGATGGTGAAGGAATCCTTGTCTGGTTTGATTGATACGAACCCATTGTATGATCGATATCGTCATAAGCTGACGAGTACACCGCTATCAGCTGCTGTAGAATTTATGAAATTGGTGAAGCAAACGAAAGGTTCTCTTGAAAAGCTTCATCTACCTGTCTTGATCGTTCAAGGTGAAAGTGATGGGATCGTCCCCGCTTCTAGTGCAGAATTCATTTATCATAAAATCCCGTCCCGTCAGAAAGAAATGTTCTATTTACCTGATTGTAAACATCACGTTTGTCATGAGCCTTGTGCACAGCAATTGTTTGAGAAAGTCGAACAATTTCTAAAAAAAACAATTTAATCTATAGAAAAGCTAAAATGTGGCTAAACTAATATAAATTGAATCCCACTTGTTAAAATTTGCATCATTTTTGTCGAATGAGTGACAGGCCTATGTTACAATAGGTAAGAAAAGGTGGTCGATTCGGTTGTTTCAATATGACGGAAAAACCTTTGTCCCGCAGTCTAATTCGAGCAATGGGGAAGTATCGGAAGGAACCATATTTCAATATCGTCAGGACGGGAATATTTTAACGGGCACATATCAAGGCGGCAGTATTCAATCTGGCGTACTTGTAGGAACTGTGTATAAAGACGGAGCACTTCATTTTAGATATCACCATGTAAGCAAGGATGGCAGCATGAGAAGCGGTTCATGTCATTCCACTCCTAAGCAGCTGGATAACGGAAAAATTCAACTGTTTGAAAAGTGGAAATGGATGGACGGAGATCACAGTGAAGGTGAATCGGTCATTGTCGAGCAGTAGATATATCCATTTCTGTCTTGTTGAAAAACAAATAGTGTAATGGTAAGATATAATGTAGGGTAATTCGGGCTTTGTATATAATGGACCTGTCCTTTCATACAAAGGGCAGTTTTTAATGATCATTCACGAGATTACTGAAACAGCAATTAGAAGGAGTTTGAATAATTTGACTATAACGTTTCAAGATTTTCAATTAAGCGAAAGTCTCATGAAAGCTATTAACCGCATGGGATTTGAAGAAGCAACACCGATTCAAGCGGAAACAATTCCTCTCGGTCTTCAGAATAAAGATGTCATTGGACAAGCACAAACAGGAACAGGAAAAACTGCAGCGTTTGGTATTCCTCTTGTAGAAAAAATCGACCCAGCGTCTCCAAATATCCAAGCGATTATCATTGCGCCAACAAGAGAATTAGCGATTCAAGTATCTGAAGAGCTATACAAAATTGGCCAAGACAAGCGTGCGCGCGTACTTCCGATTTACGGTGGACAAGATATCGGTCGCCAAATCCGTTCGCTCAAGAAAAATCCTCATATCATCGTAGGGACTCCAGGACGTTTACTCGATCACATTAACCGTCGTACAATGCGTCTTCAAAATGTTGAAACAGTCGTGCTTGATGAAGCAGACGAAATGCTAAACATGGGTTTCATCGAAGACATTGAATCGATCCTTTCAAATGTACCAAGTGAACACCAAACACTTTTATTCTCTGCGACAATGCCTGCACCAATTAAGCGTATTGCAGAACGTTTCATGACAAACCCAGAACACGTAAAAGTAAAAGCGAAAGAAATGACTGTATCTAACATCCAGCAGTTCTACTTGGATATCCATGAGCGTAAGAAGTTTGATACATTGACTCGTCTTCTTGACATTCAATCACCTGAGCTTTCAATTGTCTTCGGTCGTACAAAGCGCCGCGTTGACGAATTGACTGAAGCACTGAACCTTAGAGGTTATACAGCTGAAGGAATTCATGGTGACTTGACTCAAGCGAAACGTATGGTTGCGCTTCGTAAATTCAAAGAAGGTTCAATCGATGTGCTTGTAGCAACAGACGTTGCAGCACGTGGACTTGATATTTCAGGCGTAACACACGTGTATAACTTTGACGTGCCACAAGATCCAGAAAGCTATGTACACCGTATTGGACGTACTGGACGTGCTGGACGTACAGGTATGGCGATGACATTCATCACACCACGTGAAAAAGATATGCTTCGTGCGATCGAGCAAACGACTAAACGTAAAATGGATCGTATGAAAGAACCAACACTAGATGAGGCAATCGAAGGACAACAACAAGTAACCATTGATCGTCTGCGCACAATCATCAGTGAAAACAACTTAAACTTCTACATGACAGCAGCTGCTGAATTATTAGAAGATCATGATTCTGTTACAGTGGTTGCGGCTGCCATCAAAATGATGACAAAAGAGCCAGATGCAACGCCTGTTCGTTTGACAGATGAAGCACCAATGGTTTCAAAACGCAATCGTAACAACCGCAGCTCTTCTAAACGCAGAGACGGCGGCGGTGGTGGCGGCTATCGCGGAAAAAGCCGTTCATCTTACGGTGATAAAAAGCGTTCTTCAAATGACCGCAATCGTTCTTCTAACGATCGTCGTCAAAAGAAATCTTATAACAACTAATTCAAAAGCGAATCCTTTGCAGGGTTCGCTTTTTTTAACAGGCCTAATGAAACTTTTTAGGCTTTCTTTCGTAATATATTGATAGAAAAGTAAGAGAATGGGGGAAGAATGTGAGAAAACAGCCGCAACGTCAAATCAGCTTAAATGGATTAAAAGTATGGCGTCTTCAAAATGGAATTATCTCATTGATTTTCTTATTCATCATCATTGGGGTATTTGTAGCTAGTTATTATTTTCAATGGCCATATTGGATTGGAGCCATCCTCATCGGTTTGTGGATTTTACAGGTCATCTTCGGAATCTGGCTCATCCCGAAAATCCGCCATCACATCTGGCGCTATGAAGTATTTGAGAACGAAATTGAAATACAGCACGGATTGATTCGTGTCACACGTGTCATTGTGCCAATGGTACGTGTTCAGCATGTGGATACATCTCAAGGGCCGCTTTTAAGGCGCTACCGGTTGGCATCTGTTCAAATTTCTACGGCTGCGACAGTGCATGATATTCCGGCACTGGAATTAGAAGAGGCAGATGAGCTTCGCGATTACATATCTCGATTAGCAAGGGTGACGGAAGATGATGTCTGAACCAAAACGTGTACATCCAATCTCGATGTTCATTGATTTTATATCAGATGCCGTATCCATGATCAAAAACTTCATTATCCCTTTTTTCGTGCTTATTTTTGTGAACTCGAATTCAAGTATTCGTTTTTATGCGTTCATTATTCTTGGGGTGCTTCTTTTATGGAAAGCTGTTTCAACCGTTTTAGCATGGAGACGATTCACCTACCGAATGGAAGACGATGAATTTCGAGTGGAATCAGGTGTCATCACCAAAAAGAAAAAGTATATCTCGTTAGAAAGAATTCAAACGGTGAATACAAGTGAAGGTATCTTCCAGCGGATCTTTGGTTTGGTTCGGGTGCAAATCGAAACGGCAGGCGGGACGGATGGACCTGAAGTGAGCCTGACGGCCATTACAAAAGCAGAAGCTGAGCAACTAAAGCAATCGATTTTCAACCGGAAGAAAAGCTTGCAACAAGAAGAAATGATTGATGAAAATTTAGATTTCCCTGATTCTCTGACAGCGCAACAGCCTGTAGAAAAAGAAATCAGTGTTTCCTACCGAATGGGTATACCAGAGCTGCTTTTGGCTGCGACCACTTCAAGCGGAATCGGCGTCATTATTTCTGGGTGTCTCGCCATTTACACACAAATAGATGAAATTCTACCTTTGGACGGATTCCTTAAACGGTTTTCTTTTTTAAGTCATGCGAGTGTTGAGATTTATGCGATTCTCATATTTATTGCCGTATTGATTGCGTGGATTCTTAGTGTTGGGGTAACAGCCCTTCAATATGCGAATTTTACCGCAAAACGAAAAGGGAAAGACATCATCATCACAAGAGGACTCATCGAAAGGCATCAAATGACCATTCCGCTTGCGAGAATTCAAGCAGTGAAAATCAAAGAAAATATTCTGCGTGAACCATTTGGTTTTGCGACGGTCATGCTTGTCAGCGCAGGAGGTTCCATTACAGAAAAAGAGACCTCTTCTGTCTTATTTCCACTCATACGGAAGAAAAAGATCAATGAATTGTTAACGCAATTTACAGATCAATATCAGCTGGCACCAGAAAGTGAATTGAAAAAAGTGCCGAAGCGTTCACTAAAACGTTATCTGATATCTTACGGATTTGTTCCATTACTTGTAGGTATAATCCTTTCTGTACGTTTTCCACCATGGGGGTATTTGGCGCTGATTCCATTACCATTTGCCTTGTTTTTTGGGTATTTAGCCTATAAACAATCAGGATATGTGATCAAAGATCAACTGATTCAATTAACGACAAGAGGTATCGGCAAGACCACCGGAATTGTTTTAAGAAAACGAATGCAAAACTATACGATGACCCAATCCTATTTTCAAAAGAAAGGGCGGGTGGCAAGTATTCACACCTTTGTGAAGTCCTCTGCCTTGCTTGATTCCTTTGGTGTGCATCACCTTGAAGAGGAAGATGCTGAACGTGTATGCGATTGGTATTCCTATGAAACGAATCAATCAACTTAAACAAAAAATGTCGATCAGCTCCCGTTAAACGGAGTGATCGACATTTTTTATGAGCTTAATAGCGTCGTTTTTTTGAATGGAAGAATAGAGTGATCGGTGCTAGGATCATGCCGCCTATCAATCCAAATAAGTGGGCCATGATGTTGATGTTCGAGTTGACGAACGTCATAATAACAGAGACGCCGAGAATCGTTAAGATCACCTGAGAATTACCACGGTCCATCATATGCGGTTTAAATAGGACAAGATAAAGATAGACGCCAAATAAACCAAATATCGCACCAGAAGCCCCGACATGTACGTACTCTAAAGGCTCCACCCAATAGGTTCCGAGATTGCCAATGAATCCAGCACCCAGATAAATCACAAGAAATCGAACCTTTCCAAGCAAATACTCAAGTGCTGGAGCGAATAGGAAGAGCGACATGGAATTGAACAGAATATGTGTCAGACTTCCGTGAAGAAAAATAGGCGTTAAAAGCCGCCACCATTCTCCTGCTGCAACACCATAATTAAAACCAACGAGATGGTCCTGCCCAAGCTGGATCATTGGAATAGGGATCGCAAATAAAAGCCATAGGCCGATTTGCAAAGCAAGGATCGCTGTTACGATTGGATACGATCTAATAAATTGTTGAAAGCTCTCCGTTCGAATAAACATAACAAACCCCTTTTGACTAGATAATGGTAAGTTTATAGTAACACGTTTATGAAGCGAACATCCAAATTAGTACGAGTATCATAGGAGGTACCTCATGATTAAAGGAATCGGTATGGATATTGTAGAGATCGGCCGGCTGTCACGAGTTCTTAGCAGGCAGCCCCGTTTACCAGAACGAATTTTGACTTTACGTGAACAGGAAGTCTTTCACACACTAAGTGAAAAGAGACAGCTGGAGTTTCTGGCAGGGCGTTTTGCGGCGAAAGAAGCATTCGCAAAAGCATACGGTACGGGAATTGGTCAGTATATAAGCTTTCACGACATCGAGATACAAAAAGATGCGAACGGAAAACCCCTCATCAAAAGTGAGAAAACAAAAGAAGACTACGTTCATGTATCCATTACACACACAAAAGAATATGCTGCAGCACAAGTTTTAATTGAAAGGTTGTCAAGCTAGTCTGCATATTGTTTGTCCCCCCTTCATATATTGGGTAGTGCGATAAGGAAGGGCGAGTTGCTAACAGGCTTTGATGGTTCGCGGTACGCAGTTAACTCTTGAGGCGTACTGTTAAAGTCAAACAAGCGGTTTCTTCCTTTTAACACAATTAACGAAGGGGTTGAAAAGGGTGAGAAAAAGCTTTGTTTTGCTTGTAACGGGGATCCTTTTTGTATTGATTCTCTCCGCATGCGGTCAAAAATCTCAACAAGATATCGTTGGAGATTTAAACAAAAAGGCAGAGGAAATGACATCATACAAAGCCAAAGCAAAAATGACCATTGAGACAGGAAATGATCCGCAGGAATACCATGTGGAAATTTGGTACAAGAAGCCGGAGCTTTACCGTGTCTATTTAGAAAATCCTAAGAAGGATCAGAGTCAAGTCATTTTAAGAAATGGCAATGGTGTATTTGTGCTGACACCTTCATTAAACAAAAGCTTCCGCTTCCATAGTGATTGGCCGAACAACAGCAGTCAGGTGTATTTATTTGAATCACTTGTGAAAGACATTAAAAATGACAGTGCAGCTCAGTTCAAAGCAAAAGAGTCGAAGTACGTTTTTGAAACAAAAACCAACTATCAGCACAACCAAATGCTGCCGACCCAAGAGATTACCTTTCATAAAAAAACAATGGCGCCTGCTAGTGTGAAAGTACTGGATAGCGATAAAAAGCCAATGGTGAAAGTAGAATTCTCTCACTTTGAATTCAACAAATCCTTTGACAAAGACGCCTTTGATGAGAAGAAAAATATGACACTTTCTCAAATGGATGTTGCCACAAGCGCAGATCCATCTGACAGCTTTGCTGTGAAAACGCCTGTGGATATGCCAGAGGGCGTGAAGAAAATGGAAGAGAAAGAAATGACAACAGATGCTGGAAAGCGGTATGTGATGACGTATGGCGGAAAGAAATCCTTCACGCTCATTCAGGAAAAAGCACGGGTAGCAGAAGCGTCTACGCCTGTGACGATGAACGGCGAGCCAGTCGATCTTGGCATGACAGTGGGTGTTCTGACAGACAAATCTCTTTCTTGGACATCTGATGGGGTTGACTACTTAATTTCTTCAAGTGATTTATCGAAAGAAGAACTCTTAATGGTCGCCAAAAGTGTAGAAGGACAGTCAGCGAAATAGGCGAGATTCTTAACATAACAACAAATCAGCCCTGTGCATGGGCTGATTTTCTTTGAGTTGTTTCACATTATTCTGGATTTTTAGTATCATAATGAAGTATTGAATCATTCAATAGGGAAGTGTGATGAATGGACACAAATGCCTTTTATAGAGACACATGGGCAGAAATTGATTTAACAGCAATCAAGCATAATGTTTCACATATGAAAGACCATATTGGTCAAAGCGTCCAACTAATGGCTGTTGTGAAAGCCAATGCATATGGACATGGAGATATAGAAGTGGCAAAAGCTGCCCTCGGAGCAGGAGCAGACCTATTAGCCGTCGCTTTTTTAGATGAAGCCATTTCTTTAAGAAATAAAGGCATCAAAGCCCCAATTCTTGTGCTCGGCGCAGTACCGTCAGAGTATGTCAAAGTGGCAGTCAGGTACAATGTGATCATGACCGCTTACTCGATCGATTGGCTGAGAGAAGTCGTCAAAGTGATGAAAGGGCAGATGGGACAACCCATTCGTTTCCACTTGAAAATCGACAGCGGCATGAATCGGTTAGGTGTGAAAACAATCGAGCAGGTGAGCGAAGTAAAAGAGCTTGTCCACGCTCATTCTTTTTTACAGCTGGAAGGAGTATTTACTCACTTTGCCACAGCGGATGAAAAAGATGAAAACTACTTCGGTATGCAGGTTGATACGTTTAAAACATTGCTTCAACCGCTTCATACGGACAAACTGCTCATTCATTGCGCCAACAGTGCAGCAGGTCTAAGGTTTAAAGACACTTTATTTAATATGGTTCGTTTTGGCATCAGTATGTACGGGCTGTCGCCGTCGGAAGAAATCATAGATGAATTGCCGTTTCAACTGGAAGAAGCATTATCTCTTCATACAAAACTTGCACATGTAAAGCCCATTCAAAAGGGTGAGAGTGTGAGCTATGGTGCAACTTATACAGCGAATCAAGATACATGGATTGGTACGATTCCAATCGGGTATGCAGACGGCTGGATCAGGAAGCTTGCCGGAACAGAAGTGCTCGTTGGCGGAAAACGCCGAAAAATTGCTGGAAGGGTGTGCATGGATCAATTCATGGTTGATTTGAAAAAGGACATTCCGGCAGGGGAGCCAGTCGTGCTCATCGGCACACAAGGCGAAGACAGGATATCTGTCGATGAAATAGCCAAGCGGCTTGAAACCATTAACTACGAAGTCACATGTTCTGTTGGCTACCGCGTCCCAAGAGTCTATATAGAGGACGGCAAAAGGGTTCATGTACGTAATCCGCTGCTTCAAGGCGGGCCAAGCTTTTTATAAACAGCATCCACGGGAACGATGTTCAAACTGACATCGTTCTCTTTTATTCTACAAAGGCATCATAAACATTCTCCCTTTTTTAGAGATTTTGGAAATACCGTATGATTTTCGGAAAAAAGCGTATAATGGGAAAGAGGAACTCCATTATCATCTTGATTTACGGGTGGCGAGCCGCTTCATGTTCTAATAAGAAATCATGAAAAAACAGCTTTGCTTGTGCATTGAATAATGGTATGATTAGTCTTGGAATGGATCGAAACGGTATCCGTAAGTTTTGTGGAGGTGTATGTTTTTTGTCTGAATCCAGCGCAACAAACGAAATGAAGATTCGACTGCCGGAGGCTTTAATGTCTGAGATCGAACGAGTAGCAGAGCAGGATAAGGTAACAAGAAATGAATTGATCTACCGAGCGACAAAAACGTATATTCGTGAACGTAATATTCGACAAAATCGTGAATCGATGAGACGCGGCTACATGGAGATGGCGAAAATTAATCTGAATATCTCTTCAGAGGCACAATACGCAGAATTTGAGGCTGAGAATACAGTTGAGCGATTAGTCAGCGGGGGTTAAACATTTGATTGTTAAACGCGGTGATGTTTACTTTGCTGATTTATCTCCTGTTGTTGGCTCCGAGCAGGGCGGGGTTCGCCCGGTATTGGTGATTCAAAATGACATTGGAAATCGCTTCAGCCCGACTGCTATCGTTGCAGCCATAACAGCCCAAATACAAAAAGCGAAATTACCGACTCACGTCGAAATTAATGCAAAGCGATACGGCTTTGAACGAGATTCTGTCATTCTTTTGGAACAGATTCGTACGATCGATAAACAAAGATTGACAGATAAAATCACACATCTTGATGATGAGATGATGGAGAAGGTTGATGAAGCCTTACAAGTTAGTTTGGCTCTTATTGATTTTTAATATGGTGAGATTTGGTTGCTCTCTTGTGAGCAACTTTTTTTTGTGTTCAATTTTTATTAACGTTATAATGAAGAAAGACTAAAAGAAGTGCTTTTTATGTACGCAGGGGGTAAAACATGTCGAATCATATCGTGTTAGCATTCGCAAGAGAGCATCAAAAGGAATTAGAAAAAGAGTGGACGGACATTTTTAAACGACTCGGTGAAGAAGAAACGGACATGATGCTGAACGACAAAATGTATGAAACCATCTGTTCGGAATATGTTCAGCTCATTATTGCCTCTCTTTCTGAGGGATATGCCGAAGATTTTGAAGAAAAAATGCAAACTTTTGCTTTAAAAATTGTTCAAATGGGTATATCACTTAAGTTACTGGCAAATGGTCTAACAGAAATCCGTACTCATTTATATCAAAAAATGAACAACGACAAAGATACAGCAGAAGAGAGCAATGACCTCATCTGGCAAATTGATCGATTCATCACACCGATTCATAATGAAATTTTGAATCAATATTCCATCTCATGGGAAAAAACCGTGAACCTTCAAAAAATCGCGCTGCAGGAACTGTCTGCCCCGCTGATCCCAGTATTTGAGCATATCACCGTCATGCCGCTTGTTGGAACAATTGATACAGAACGTGCGAAAAAAATTATGGAGAATTTACTGAATGGTGTCGTAAAGCATCGTTCACAGGTTGTCTTGATCGATATCACGGGTGTTCCTGTTGTTGATACGATGGTTGCGCACCACATCATTCAAGCGTCCGAGGCTGTGAGATTAGTAGGTGCGAAATGTTTGCTGGTCGGTATTCGCCCCGAAATTGCTCAAACGATCGTTAACCTCGGAATTGATTTATCTCAGGTTACAACAAAGAATACCCTTCAAAAAGGAATTCAAACTGCTTTGGAAATGACAAATCGAAAAATTGTTTCATTGGAGGGATAACCTAGTGAGAAATCACCCGAAGATTCCAATCTTAAAACTATATAACTGTCTTCTGATTTCGATTCAGTGGGAGCTTGATGACCAAACAGCTCTTCATTTTCAAGAAGACTTGCTGAATAAAATTCATGAAACAGGAGCAAACGGTGTTGTCATCGATCTAACGTCCGTCGATATGATTGATTCATTTATCGCCAAGGTATTAGGTGATGTCATTACCATGTCTAAGCTCATGGGGGCAAAAGTTGTATTAACAGGAATACAGCCGGCAGTTGCTGTGACGCTCATTGAACTTGGCATTTCGCTGGAAGAAATTCAGACAGCACTAGATCTTGAACAAGGGCTTGAGACACTGAAGCGGGAATTGGGGGAATAGATATGAAAGACCAATCCTGTGTAAAAATATTGACGGAATGGGACATAGTCGCAGCAAGACAATTGGGGCGCAATGTTGCAAAAGAACTTGGTTTTGGAACAGTTGACCAAGCAAGAATTACGACGGCCATTTCAGAATTAGCTCGTAACATCTATTTATACGCTGGTAAAGGTCAGATTTGTATAGAAGAAGTAATGGAGCGCGGAAAGCGTGGACTCAAAGTCATCGCAGCCGATGAGGGGCCTGGCATCATGGATATACGTAAAGTAATGGAAGACGGATTTTCTACATCAGGCGGACTCGGAGCAGGCTTGCCGGGCGTCAGAAGACTGATGGATGAATTTAAATTAGATTCCGCACCAGAACAAGGAACTGAGATACAAGCTGTCAAGTGGCTTCGCTAGGAGGGAAACCATGGATTTTAAGGAGGTAATGGAGCAGCGGTACCATCAGCTGCTCAGTCGTTATATCAGTGATTTAACTGAAACATCGCTTTATCAAGCTCAAAAATTTAGCCGTAAAACCATTGAGCATCAAATACCTCCTGAAGAAATAGTGAGTGTTCACCGAAAAGTGATTCAGGAGCTTTACCCTGATTTGCCGGAAGATGTCTTTCATTCACTAGACTTCTTAATTGAAGTCATGATTGGATACGGACTTGCCTACCAGGAGCATTTAACACTAAGAGGCATCCAGCAAGAAATTAAGTCGGAAATTGAAATTGCTGCAAATGTTCAGCAAACCCTTCTGGAAACGAAAATTCCAGAAGGAGACACATTTGATATCGGAGCCATCAGTGTGCCGGCAAAACAGATGAGTGGGGATTATTACCATTTCGTAACAGATCACGATACAATCAATATCGCGATTGCAGACGTCATTGGGAAAGGAATACCAGCTGCGCTCTGTATGTCGATGATTAAGTATGCGATGGATTCCTTGCCAGAGTCAGGTAGCGGCCCAACGAAAGTGCTCAAAACCCTTAATCGTGTGGTCGAGCAAAACGTAGACCCAAGCATGTTTATCACCATGTTTTATGGTAGCTATAATAAAGAAACACATGAATTTAAGTACGCATCGGCTGGACATGAGCCGGGCTTTTTCTATTGCAAAAAAGAGAATCAATTTTACGATTTAGATGCAAAGGGTCTTGTCCTTGGAATCGCACCAGACTTTGATTACAGGGAATATGAGCAGCATTTGGACGTAGGAGATATGGTGATCTTATTTTCAGATGGGGTCACCGAATCCAAGTCAGAGGACGGCTTCTTAGAGCGCGAAGATATCAAAGCGCTCATAGCAGAGCATCTTTCCTATTCAGCGCAGGAAATGGTCGACGCTATCTATGCAAGCTTACTCAAATTACAAGATTTTCAGCTTCACGATGACTTTACTTTACTTGTCCTTAAAAGAAAGGTTTAGAAAGTGAATATGCGGGTATATAAAACTTTAGGAAACAAGAATTTCGAGGTGAATGCATAATGAATATGTCTGTAAAAGAGCATCAAATAGATCATAAGACGAAAATTAGTGTCAGCGGAGAAATCGATGTGTACTCTGCTCCTGAGCTGAGAGAAACCCTTATGCCCAAAGCAGAGCAAGGAGAGCATCTTGACATTTGTCTGAAGGATGTTACTTACATGGATAGTACAGGTTTAGGTGTGTTTGTTGGGCTGTTCAAAGCGGCTCAAAAAGCAGGAGGATCATTAAAGCTTGAGAACTTGTCGGGTCGGCTTGTCAGATTGTTTGAAATCACTGGACTAAAGGACATCATTGACATTTCTGCAAAGTCAGAGGGTGGGGTACAATGAACGAATCAGTAGATCTAATCGAGATGAAAATACCGGCGAAACCAGAATACGTAGGCATCATTCGTCTGACTCTTTCAGGCGTTGCAAGCCGGATGGGCTATGCCTACGAAGAGATTGAGGACTTGAAAATTGCCGTCAGTGAGGCGTGTACCAATGCAGTTCAGCATGCCTATAAAGGTGCAGATGGCGAAGATGGAGAGGTAGCGGTTCGCTTTCTTGTCTATGAAGATCGTCTAGAAATCATTGTCGCTGATAAAGGCGGTAGCTTTGACTTTAAGCAAAAGCAGGAAGACCTAGGGCCGTACACATCTGCTCATACGGTGGATCAATTGGCAGAAGGAGGTCTTGGTTTATACTTAATGCAAACATTGATGGATGAAGTCGAGGTGCAAGCAAACTCCGGAGTTACCGTGGCGATGACAAAGTTTTTAAACAGGGAGCGAGTTGACCATGACACAACCATCCAAAACTATGAAACTAACTAAAGATGAAGTGGATCGCCTCATTCAAAGCTATCAATCCAACCAAGACGAGCAGGCGCAGCTAACACTAGTTGAGTGTTATACAAATCTTGTGGATATGCTCGCGAAGAAATACTCCAAAGGAAAAAGCTTTCATGAGGATTTAAGACAAGTTGGAATGATTGGTCTACTCGGCGCAATTAAGCGTTATGATCCACTTGTCGGTAAATCATTTGAGGCATTTGCCATTCCAACCATTATCGGGGAAATCAAACGCTTTTTACGTGATAAAACATGGAGTGTCCATGTACCAAGACGAATTAAAGAGCTTGGACCAAGAATCAAGATGGCAGTTGATCACCTGACAACGGAAACGCAAAAGTCACCTAAAGTACAAGAAATTGCAGAATATCTAGATGTAACAGAAGAAGAAGTTCTTGAAACAATGGAGATGGGCAAAAGCTATCAAGCGCTGTCTGTTGACCAAGGCGTAGAGGCAGATTCTGAAGGAAGCACTGTGACGATTTTAGACGTCGTCGGCTCACAAGAAGAAGGGTACGAACGTGTAAACCAAAAAATGATGCTTGAAAGTGTGCTTCACGTTCTGACAGATAGAGAAAAAGAAATTATCAATCTCACATATTTGCAAAATAAAAGCCAGAAAGAAACAGGCGATTTACTCGGCATATCTCAAATGCATGTATCAAGGCTGCAGCGGAAGGCAGTTAAAAAGCTACGAGATGCATTGTCAGAAGATGCGTCTATGGAGCTAGGGTAATGAAGCAGATCGAACAGCATGAGCATGTAAACGCCATTATCTATCAATCGAACAAAGAAGGAAAATCATGCTGCGGGGACAGTTTTTTTATTAAAGCAGATGATGAAGAACTAATTTGTGCTGTAGCAGACGGATTAGGCAGCGGCCAGTTCGCCAATGAATCATCTTCTTTAGTCAGCGAAATTGTCGAAGAATATGGACATGAGGATGTAACAACCCTCATTGATAGATGCAATCAGGCCATGAAAAATAAACGTGGGGCCACTGTGGCCATATTAAAGGTGAATTTTTCTCAGCAGCAGTTTACCTATTGTTCGGTTGGCAATATTCGATTTATCTTGAATGCACCTTCTGGCGACTATATTTATCCACTTCCGACATCAGGATATCTATCAGGTAAACCTAGAAAATACAAAACATACACCTATTCCTACGAAAAAGGATCGACATTCATTATGTATTCAGACGGACTGAATGTGCCAAACATGCGAATGTGTTTAAAGCATAGCCATTCAGTTGCAGATATCGCCAAACAACTTGAAACATACACACAAGACAAGAAAGACGATCTCACCTATGTACTTGGTCAGCTTACATGAAATAGCTGACCTTTTTTCTGTTTTGCCGGTTTTTTTGATACACTAAAAGAGAAGACACAGTGAGAGGATGCAAAGTATGAAGACATCTGACTTTTTATTGAAACAAATTGCGACAGAATTAAAGCTTTCAACAAAACAAATTGGAAGTGTGATCCAGCTATTAGAGGATGGCAACACCGTCCCGTTTATTGCACGTTACCGGAAAGAGCAGACAGGCTCACTAGATGAGGTGCAAATTCAAACCATTTCTGAACGCTATACATATATCCAAAATGTGACGAATCGAAAAGAAGAAGTGATTCGCTTAATCGCTGAACAAGACAAATTAACAGATGAATTAAAACAGAAGATCGAACAGGCGCATAAGCTGCAAGAGGTCGAAGATTTATATCGACCATTTAAACAAAAGCGTAAAACAAAGGCAAATGTAGCCAAAGCAAAAGGACTTGAGCCGCTGGCGGAGTATTTACTGAAGCTGCCAAACGATGAGATCGAAAAGAAAGCATCGGCTTTTATCAATGAAGAAAAAGAAGTCACAACAGCAGAAGAAGCACTGGAGGGCGCCCAGCACATCATTGCTGAACAGCTTGCGGATGATCCTGATATGCGGAAATGGATTCGCAGTGAGACGTACCAAAAGGGAAGTCTTGTCACATCAGGAAAAGACGTTGAAAACGACGAGAAAAACGTCTATGAAATGTATTACGACTATCAAGAGCCGATTAAAAAAATTGTGCCTCATCGTGTACTCGCGGTCAACCGAGGCGAGAAAGAAGGGATTTTGAAAGCAGCCATCGAACCACCTGCTGAAAATATTCGTTTCTACCTCGATAAACAAGTCTTAAAAGGCAAGCAAACGACGGCGAGGCCTTACATTGAAGCGGCCATTGATGATGCATACAAGCGCTTGATTCAGCCTTCAATTGAACGGGAAATACGAAAAGAGCTGACAGAAAAAGCAGAGGAACAAGCCATTCATATTTTCGCTGAAAACTTAAGAAAGCTCCTACTTCAACCGCCGATGAAAGGGAAACGTGTACTTGGGGTAGACCCTGCGTTTCGTACAGGCTGTAAATTAGCCGTCGTGGATGATACAGGAAAAGTCCAACATATTGGCGTCATTTATCCGCACCCGCCTGTGCAGAAAAAAGCGGAAGCCAAACAAAAAGTGAAAGAAATCGTTCAATCATCCAACATTGAAGTCATTGCGATCGGAAACGGAACAGCCTCAAGAGAGACCGAACAATTCATCGCAGACTTGATCCAAGAGCTGGACCAGCCAGTTTCATATTTGATCGTGAATGAAGCAGGGGCAAGTGTATACTCTGCATCTGCGCTGGCAAGAGAAGAGTTTCCAGACTTGCAAGTGGAAGAAAGAAGTGCCATTTCCATCGCCAGAAGGTTGCAGGACCCATTAGCAGAGCTTGTCAAAATAGATCCAAAATCTGTCGGTGTGGGACAATACCAGCACGATGTGAGTCAAAAGCAATTAAACAGCTCGTTAACCTTTGTGGTAGAAACGGTTGTTAACCAAGTCGGTGTGAACGTTAATACAGCCTCACAGGCGCTGCTGCAATATGTGTCAGGTCTTTCAAAAGCCGTCGCAGGAAACATCGTCAAGCGCCGTGAAGAGATTGGGAGATTCACAAGCAGAAAAGAGCTGAAGGATATCCCAAGGCTTGGTGCAAAGACTTATGAGCAGTGTATCGGCTTCCTGCGCATCACAGATGGACAAGATCCACTTGACCGCACGGGTATTCACCCTGAAAGCTATAAAGAAACAAAACAGTTCTTACGCATGATCAACATGACGCCAGACGATCTTGGAACAGAACAGTTAAAAGAGAAAATGGCTGAGGTGAAGCTGGACGAAGCAGCAGAACAGCTTGAAATTGGTTCAATCACCCTTCAAGATATCATTGATCAGCTCACAAGACCTGAGCGTGATCCGCGCGATGAAGTACCAAAGCCGCTTTTAAAAACAGATGTATTGAAATTAGAGGACTTGAAGCAAGGGATGGAGCTACAAGGAACGGTGAGAAACGTCGTAGACTTCGGCGCATTCGTTGATATTGGTGTCAAGCAGGACGGGCTTGTCCATATTTCAAAGCTAAGCAACCGCTTTGTGAAACATCCGCTTGACGTGGTATCAGTTGGTGACATTGTAACCGTATGGGTAGACTCCGTTGACCAGGCAAAAGGCCGGGTAGCTCTATCGATGCTAAAACCAGAGTAAACAAAAAACGAGGCGCACCTTAGGATGGGGTGTGCCTTGATGTGACTGAATGTTTTTTTCTATAGAAGTACCAGCATTGATTGAGCAATTTGATTTGATAATGATTTTTCTCATAAAATGCTTTCTGCATCTGATTTTTCAGCCAGTTGGGCATCGCCCATTCCTCCTTTGATCAAAACAGTGGGTGTACCTTCAATGTATGCAAAGGGGAAATTGTCCCGTTCGAGGTTTTTATAGAAAGGAACGATCTTGATTGAACGAAAGAGAGTTACAGCAGTTAACAGAAGACATTTCAGAGCAGTTCTTTGGTAAGGCGTTTCGCCATCAGGCTGTTTTTAATGACCGTCTTAAAACGACAGGCGGGCGATATTTACTTGGAACACACCATATTGAGCTAAATCGCCGATATCTTGAGGAGCATGGCAGAGACGAATTGATCGGTATCATTAAGCATGAACTATGTCATTATCACCTGCACCTTGAAGGGAAGGGCTATCAGCATCGGGACAGGGATTTTCGTGAACTCTTGCAGCAAGTAGGAGCCCCGCGCTTTTGTACCCCGCTGAAGACCGTTCAAAAGAAAAAAAGAGCGGTGACGCTTCATTACTATGTGTGCACAGGTTGTGGAAGACATTATACGAGGAAGCGCCGATTTGACACAACGCGATATGTCTGCGGGATTTGTCATGGTAAGTTAAAAAAGGAAGGGGAAAAGGCTTGACTGTTATATTAGTATATGTTAAATTATAAAAGCCGTCGCAAATGGAGCAGGAATGAAACGTTTAAAAATTCTTGACACATTTTTCTGGCATAGATATAATGAAACATGTCTTATTATTCCGCAGTAGCTCAGTGGTAGAGCTATCGGCTGTTAACCGATCGGTCGTAGGTTCGAGTCCTACCTGCGGAGCCATAATGGAGAAGTACTCAAGTGGCTGAAGAGGCGCCCCTGCTAAGGGTGTAGGTCGCGCGAGCGGCGCGAGGGTTCAAATCCCTCCTTCTCCGCCATTATGATATGGCCCGTTGGTCAAGCGGTTAAGACACCGCCCTTTCACGGCGGTAACACGGGTTCGAATCCCGTACGGGTCATGTTTTGTTATTTTGATTCGTTGGGCTATAGCCAAGCGGTAAGGCAACGGACTTTGACTCCGTCATGCGTTGGTTCGAATCCAGCTAGCCCAGCCATTTTTTTATATATGTTTTTCTGCATAGCAGATGAGCCATTAGCTCAGTTGGTAGAGCATCTGACTTTTAATCAGAGGGTCGAAGGTTCGAGTCCTTCATGGCTCACCATTGTCACGCGGGTGTGGCGGAATTGGCAGACGCGCTAGACTTAGGATCTAGTGTCTTTATGACGTGGGGGTTCAAGTCCCTTCACCCGCATTGTTTTTTAAACAGTGCACTTATGAATATATGAGCACATCATACACGCGGTCGTGGCGGAATGGCAGACGCGCTAGGTTGAGGGCCTAGTGGGTGAATAACCCGTGGAGGTTCAAGTCCTCTCGGCCGCATCTAAGAAACCAAAGGTTGTAGACCTTTGGTTTTTTTGTTTTCTGATAATATAATTTACTGTCTATTCAATTATAATTTATTAGCAATAGACATCTATTTTGAGAGAATTGGTTAATGATCTAAAAAAGAATTAATTTACTTATATTTCAATTAATTCTTTTTTTTGCTAATGATGAGATGGTATAATTAGCATAAAGGAGAGGGTGTTTGATATGTCAATTCCAAAGGCCTTTTATGCTTATCCATCGCACAGGGCTGATTTGTTACAAAATATTCGCGAAGCAATTAAGGATATCAATAAAGCTGGATCTATAAGAATTACGTCTTGGGAGGATTTTGGTATATCTGGTAAGCCTATAATACAGAATATATTAAAAGCAATTGAGCAATGTGACATATTTATGTGTGATCTTACATACTTAAATTCTAATGTATTATATGAATTAGGTTATGCTATTGCGAAAGAAAAGAAAATATGGATATCTCTCAATACTTCTCATGGGAACTCTGTTAAAAATTATAAAATGTTAAGAGCGATCACTACTATTGGTTTTAGTGGCTATCAGAATTCTGAAGAGCTTGTTAATAATTTTTATAATGATAATACAAATCAACCACCTACTAAAATTAATCTTAGAATAGAGCAGGCGGAAATTGAAAGCAATTTAATTTACATGAAATGTGAAGTTAATACAAATGAATCGAGTAGAATAGATGCTTTAATAAACAAGTCAAGATTACCTAAAAAAATGGATGATCCATATGAAGGAAGAGAACCATTAAGCTGGTATTTAAATTTATTACCGAATTCATTGGGAACTATCATACATTTTTATAATAAAGATACCGAAGAAGATAAACCCTTAATTACCGCAAGAAAATCTCTAATAGCAGGTTTATCTATTGGATTAGGAAAAAAAACCTTATTGTTAGCTCATGATCCATTTAAGTCCCCTTTAGATTATGAAGACATTTTACAGATTCATAGAAATACAGAAGAGTGCGAATCACTTTTTAATGATTGGTTTGAACCAATTGCTAATGAGTTTAACGAAAAAAACTCAAAATTCAGTGAATTCAAACAGGATAAAAAGGCTTTAGGTAAATTATCTAGTCTATTATTAGGTGATCATGTTGCTGAAAATGAGAATCATGACTTAGTTGAATATTTTCTGGAAACTGCAGAGTACAAAGAGGCTTTAAATGCACAACAGGTATTATTTGTTGGACGTAAAGGCACAGGGAAAACTGCTAATTTAATTAAGATTCGAAATACGATGATAGAAGATAAGAGGAATTTTGTGGTTTCAATTCAGCCCCAGGGTCATGAATTTGAAGGGGTATTAAAAATAATTAACAACTTAAAAAAAGGGTCAGAACAGGGCCATTTAATTGAAAGTGTTTGGAAATTTTTGATATATACAGAAATAGGGAGGCAACTGTTTGATTATTTAGATAATTTACCTCTGCATTATCAAAAAACGGAGGCAGAAGATAATTTTATAGACTTTGTTAAAATAAATGAGAGAGTTATTAATGCTGATTTCACTTTAAGATTAGAAAATATAGTAAATAATTTAAACTCTCTATCATCTGAAGAAAGCATGGAAGAAAGTAGATTAAGGGTTAGTGAGTATTTACATGAAACCATGATCAAAGAGTTAAGAAATTATCTGGGATTAGTTTTGGAAGGCAAAGAGAAAGTAACTTTATTAATAGATAATCTAGATAAAGGTTGGAACGATAGTACTGAGTTGGAAAATATGAGTCAACTATTATCAGGTTTATTAAATGTTGTTCATAAAATTACAGATGAGTTTCATAAAAACTCATATAAACATTTAAAGGTTAATTTGTCTTTAATTGTTTTCTTGAGGAGTGATATTTTTTCTAGACTCATGAGTTTTGTAGATGAAAGAGATAAGGTACCTTATAAAAATCTGTCATGGAATGATCCTTTAATGCTATTTAGGATTATTGAGAATAGAGTGGACTATAGCAGCAATGGTGTTACCAGCCCTGAAGCGCTTTGGAAAGAGTATTTTTGTGAAAATATAAATGGTATACCACTGAAGGAATTTGTGTCAAATTTAATAATTCCTCGTCCAAGAGATATAATCTTCTTCTTTAAATCAGCTTTGCATGAGGCAGTCAACAAAGGACATTCTATAGTAGAAGAGGAAGATTTCCTTGATGCCGAATATGCTTATTCTGAATATGCCTTGTCATCATTATTTCCTGAAAACGGTAAAAGAGTGGACGATCTTGAATCAATATTTTATGAATTTGTAGGCGAACAACCAATACTTACTGAAGAAAGACTTAGAGAGTGTTTGTTAAATTGTACTTCCCAAAATACAGATGAAGTTATCAATATCCTTTGTGAATTAACGTTTCTTGGACAAGAAACACAAAAAGATATATTTGAATATTATGCTGGGAAAAGGCCGGCTAAAATAATTGATAAACTATCTGACAAACTTGCTCAAAGAAATAAAAAGTCTAAAAGGTATTGTATAAATCCAGCATTTTATGCTTATCTGGGTATAGAATCTGTTGAAATGATTGATCAATTAACTTAATTAAATAAAATAGTAATTCTGAACACAGTTTGTTTTAATTTTGACATAAAATGATAAATTGCAATAATTTCCGATTCATGTTACAATAAGAATAATTATTTTTGTTCGGCGTAAAGGATAGCATGAAGAAAGACTTTTCGTCTTGAGGATACTTTGGGCAAGGATAGTATAATACATTGTGTGGTAACGCACTAGGAGGCAACAAACATGGAACAAGGTACAGTAAAATGGTTTAACGCAGAAAAAGGTTTTGGATTTATCGAACGTGAAGAAGGCGACGATGTATTCGTACATTTCTCAGCTATCCAAGGTGACGGATTTAAATCTTTAGACGAAGGTCAAAAAGTAACTTTTGACGTAGAGCAAGGTTCTCGTGGAGCTCAAGCTGCTAACGTTCAAAAAACTGCTTAATCTTCATTTTTAAAACAGGTTCTCTGTAGAGAGCCTGTTTTTTTGTGCTTTCATTTATTTCTGCAATAAAAAACCCTACTCAACGTACAAGTAGGGAGATGTTACAAGGTAATCGTAAAAAAATTCATGCTTCAAAGGTTTATCAACAGTATAGCATATTGGATTTACAATATGCGGAATTTGCCTAAATAAATTCTTTTTTCTTTACTGGTCGAAGATAGAGGGATTTGTTCGTAGAGAAAATGTATTCAAAAAATGGGGAAGCAGGTAGACAATATTAGCAGAAACTCTTGATTTGTTTTTCAGTGATTCCTTTGATGACTTCTAGCTCACTAAGCAAATAACCATGAGCATCGTCAAGCATTTTCTTTTCGCTTGCATTCAGTTTTTTTTCTTTCTTCATCCGCATGAGATCACGTACCACTTCAGCGCCTTCTAGTATGTGGCCCGTTTTTATTTTGTCTGTGTTGATTTTATATCTCTCTTTCCATGGCAATAACTTATCTGATGTTCCATTTTGGAAAGTGTGTATGATGTTCTTTAAGGCAAGTATATCTGTAACAGGCCTTATCTTTGACCTTGACATCTTCCTTGTAGGAATCATCACTTTCATATGGCTAACGGCCATCTTAATGACATAATACGATTGTTTTTCATCAGAGAATTCTTTTTCTTCTATGGCTTCAATTATACCTGCTCCGTGCATTGGATAAACAATGTTATCACCAATTTGAAACATATCATCCGCCTCCATATCATGTATCTACTTTAAGGGTACCATACTTAGAGGTGAAATAATCAAATTTTTAATAATAACATGTTTATTTATTTTTTGTCAATAAATTTTGTTCTGAAAAAGAGAGATTTTTTCATGTGAATTTCGGATGGTTTTTGATCATATCCTCAAGAATCCTTGCTACAAGAAAAACAGAATATCCACCATTAAAAAAAGACCAGACATTGAGCTGGTCTTTCCAAATAGAATCCGATCATAATGTTGAAATATCAATCACAAACCGATAACGCACATCACTTTTGAGCACACGTTCATATGCTTCATCGACTTGGTTTGCGTTGATCACTTCAATTTGTGGTGCGATCTTGTGAGCAGCTGCGAAATCGAGCATTTCTTGTGTTTCTTGGATGCCGCCAACGAGTGAGCCGGCGATGCTGCGACGTCCCGTAATTAATGAAAACACATGGAAGTTGTCTGGCTTTGGTGGTGCACCGACGTTTACTAATGTTCCGTCAACACGAAGTAAGGACAAATAGGCATCCACGTTGATATTGGCAGAGACGGTATTGAGAATGAGATCATATTGACCGGCTAGTGTCTTAAACGTATCAGGGTCACTTGTAGCAAAATAGTCTTTTGCACCAAATGACAGTGCCTCTTCTTTTTTATTCATAGAGCGGCTTAATACAGTCACTTCTGCGCCAAGTGCGCGTGCAAATTGAATGGCGACATGACCTAGACCGCCCATTCCGACAATCGCCACTTTTTTGCCAGGCCCAGCCTTCCAGTGTTTTAACGGAGAATACGTTGTGATGCCGGCACAAAGAAGGGGGCTGGCGACATCGAGGGAAAGCTGGTCAGGAATATTGACAACAAATCGTTCTGTCACAACAATTTTCTGACTGTAGCCGCCGTAAGTTGGTTCTCCATCATAATCCAGGTTATTATAAGTTTGAACGACTCCTTTCTTGCAATATTGTTCATCTCCATTTTGGCAATATTCACATGTACCGCAAGAATCGACAAAACAACCGACGCCTACACGATCACCAATGTTGAATTTCGTGACAGCATCCCCAACAGCTGAAACAACTCCAGTAATCTCATGACCCGGAACCATTGGGAAAATACCGCCGCCCCATTCATCAAAGGCACTGTGGATATCTGAATGACAGATCCCGCTAAACTGAATATCAATTAAAATATCATGTGGACGAAGTGCTCTTCGTTCAATGGTTGTCCGTTCAAAGTTTGCTTTTGCATGGGAAACACTTAAAACGTTTGATTGGTGCGTCTGACACATTCTGGATCATCCTTTCAAAAGTAAGATTCGGTCCTTCCTCTATACTGTACGTCTTAAAGTGAACTTTAAGTCAACATAGAACCCTCTGATCGCCTCAATTCAGGCTTTAGCATCAACCTTGAATCAAGATTTGAGCCAAAAGTATCTTGTCTTCTCGATAAAAATAGAGATGATGGGAAAAGGGAGATCGTCAAGTAAGAGAAAGAAGAGAAGGGTGAAAACAATGAAAATTGCACAAGCCGCCAAGCAGCTCGATTTATCAACTGCTACGCTCAGGTATTATGAGAATATAGGTTTAATTAGACCGATCAGGCGTGATGAAAATGGTGTTCGTGATTATACAGAAGAAGATATTCAGTGGATAGAATTTATTAAATGTATGAGAAATGCGGGTCTGTCAATTGATGCTCTTAGAGAATATACGGCTTTATTTATCGAGGGAGAGGATCGTACATTGTCCTCAAGGAAGAGGATTTTGGTCAATGAGAGAGAAAGACTCGTAGACAAACAAAAGGAAATCGAAGAAACGATTAAACGGTTAGATTACAAGATCGAAAGTTATGAAGATATTATCCACAGTTATGAACAAAATCTAGTTCATCAATTAAAAACGAACTCTATTTAAATGAAGAAAAACCTGTGACTTGTCACAGGTTTTGTGATGTGGTTATCTTTTTGTGTAACGCACCCAATTGTAATGAGCGTAAAGTGGAGTAACACCGTTGTAGGAGCCGAGCCATTCATCGACACCTGCACCATTCCATAAGTTCATCATAATCTTTCCAGGTGTTTGAGGGATTTGAGTAGTAGCCGTATGTTTTAATTGACCGTCCACATACCATTTAATCGAGTTAGGCTGCCAGTCGAACGCATATGTGTGATAAGAGTTTGCTGCATCAAAACCAAGGTTGACGATTTTTTCATGATTTCCGACACCATTGGTATAATAGTTAAATTGTACCTTCGTGGTATCTTTTCCGAGAAACTCAATGTCAATCTCATCCCAAGGTGTACCATCCGTCGGTCCAGTATAAGTAAAGAACGAAGATACGATCCCAATATTTTTGGCTGGTTTCATGCTGACTTCATAAAGTCCATAGCCATATGTTTGAACGGAGCGGTTTTCTCCACAGTCAAACTTATTATACGAAGGACTAGTGAGCGATAATCGCATTTCCCCTAACGACGTCATGGAGACATTGTTTGCGCGCCACGTACAGTTAAACATATTTCCGTTCGAGTACCCATCGGCTTTTTGCCATAACCCCGTATTATAGTTGTTGAACGGTTCATAAAACGACCCGCCCGTTTGTGCCGAGGCACTTGCAGCAAATGTGGACAAACTTAAGAATAATCCAGTGACAAGCAGCATCAACATTCGTTTTACACGGTAAGACATGTAGGCATTCCCCTCTCTTTTTTGAAAGCGTTTTCTTTTTGATCATACATGATTCTCTCAAAATGGAAAATCGGTCTAAATAATGATAAACAGTGTGTTTTTTTAATAGAATGAAAAGAAAATTGATAGGTAAAAAATAATGATTGACAAAGCGGACAGTTGTCCGTAAGATAATACCGGTACAATTGTCCTAATGAAAATGAAAGAAATTTGATTTACACATAGAGATATATGCAAGGTGGATGAAGGTAAAGAAGGTGAAGCATCATGGAAAAGGGTATTGGAAAGGAAATTGAAGAGGTCGCTTTTTCTTTGTTTCAAGAGTTTGGTGTAGAGAATGTCAGTATGCATAAAATTGCTAAAACAGCTGGTGTTGGTCAAGGAACCCTTTACCGCCGCTATGCAAATAAAAGTGATTTGTGTCTCTCTATTCTTGGTGAGAGATTTGAACAGCTGATCCCTGCTTTGCATCTTTACTTAAATAAAATCAGTGATCAGCCGGTTCAAGATCGTTTGCAATATGTTCTCGAGGAGATCCATCTCATCGTTGGTCATCACTTAGACTGGATCCGGATGCTGACGATCTCTGGAAATTTAGAGCAGACAAGTAAGGTGTATGATTCTCATTACAGTCAATCACTCAAACAAATCATTCGTAATTTGCTCGAGGAAGCGAAAGAAAAAGGAGAAGCGAACATACAAGACATTGAGTTGACGACATTATGTATGTCCTCTCCAATGACGCCTGAACTCATGTTTTATATTCATGAATCCGGCTACTCAATCGAAAAAATTGCACAATTCGCTGCAGAAAGACAGGTTTTGTCTGTCTTTTCCTAGACATTGAAGTGGCTCTTTTCTGTCCAGCCTAACTACTTATGGTTCATCAAAATTGAAAAAGAAAAGGAGCCAACTTAATATGAACAAACAGCAAACAGCAGCTTCCGACATTCGAACGCTGCCCATTATTATTTCATTTATCACAGCTGGATTTATTGGACTGTTCAGTGAAACGGCATTAAACATGGCGCTGAGAAGTTTAACATTAGACTTTGGTATTGAAGCAACGACTGCTCAGTGGCTGACAACCGGCTATTTATTAACACTAGGGATTCTTGTTCCAATTTCAGGCCTCATTCTTCAATGGTTTACAACAAGACAGCTTTTCATCACCTCACTGGTCTTTTCGATCATCGGTACATTTATTGCGGCCATTGCACCAGTCTTCAGTATTTTAATGGTGGCACGTGTGGTGCAGGCAGTAGGAACAGCCTTGCTCCTTCCATTGATGTTTAATACGATTTTGGTCATCATTCCGCCTCATAAAAGAGGTAGATCAATGGGGATTATCGGTCTTGTCATTATGTTTGCCCCAGCAGTTGGTCCAACGGTCTCTGGTCTTATTCTTAAATCGTTAACATGGCATTGGATTTTTTGGATTTCGCTTCCGTTATTGGTTGCTGCACTCGTATTTGGGTATATTTTTATGCAAAATATTACGGAACCCACAAGACCGAAAATCGACATTTTATCGATTGTGCTATCAACCATCGGTTTCGGTGGAATTGTGTATGGCTTTAGCAGTGCTGGTGAAGGCGGCGGCTGGAGCAGTATGCATGTGATTGTGGCGATTGTTGTAGGTGTCATTGGCATTCTTGTGTTCTCCCTAAGACAGTTAAATATGAAAGAACCGATGTTGAATTTAAGCCCATTTAAATATCCAATGTTTGTGATCGGGTTACTTCTGATCTTAGTGTGTATGATGGTGATGCTGTCTGCTATGATGATTTTGCCATTATATCTGCAAACGTCCTTGGCACTGTCTACATTTACAGCTGGTTTAATGCTATTGCCAGGTGGAATTATCAATGGACTGCTATCGCCAATCATGGGTGGGCTTTTTGATAAATTTGGGCCGAAATGGCTTGTCATCCCAGGTCTTGTCATCGTTGCAGCGACCATGTTTGGCTTCACGAACTTAAGTATGAATACGTCAATCGGTTATATCGTGACGCTTCATATTACGTTAATGGTTGGGATTGCGATGATCATGATGCCTGCCCAAACAAACGGTTTGAATCAGCTGCCGCCAGAGCTATATCCGCACGGTACAGCGATTATGAATACATTGCAGCAAGTGTCAGGAGCGATTGGGACTGCGGTTGGTATCTCGATCCTTTCATCAGGAGCTCGCAGTTTTATGCAAAATGTGGCTGATCCCGCAAATCCAGTCAATCAGCTGCTCGCCTTTACAAATGGCGTCCAGCATGCCTTTATCTTTGCTGTCATTATGACAGTGATTGGCTTGGTGATTGCTTTCTTTATTAAACGAGTGAAAGTAGAGCAACAAGTATCATAATATATGAAAAGCACTGAGGACTTAGCGCCGCAGTGCTTTTTTTATTCATAGGGGTGAATGCTTGTTTCAAATGCGATGAAAATGGGGAGATAGATAAAAAGCAACGACTCTCTGACGACATTGAAGGAAAAGGCGAAATTCGTAACGAATGGATAGAGATAAAAGAATAAGATAGGAGCTGAGATCATGAACTTAGACGAACAAATCAAAATGGCTGAGTCATTACGTCAACCACCTGAAGATTCATTAGCTGGTCAATCAGAACTAAAGCCAGTCCACCCTCCTGAAGTGAACAAAATGGAATATGATATCCCAACGGGTGCTGGTGAAACAAAGGTGTGGGTATTTAAACCAGTGAAAACATTGAAACAACCCCTACCTGTTTTCGTGAATTTGCATGGGGGCGGTTTTATCCTTGGAAGTGCTGAAATGGATAATCACTGGTGTCCGGTCATAGCAGATCGTGCGGAGTGTATCGTCGTCAATGTGGAGTATCAGCTGGCACCGGAACACCCTTTCCCAGCCGCTCTTCATGAATGCTACGATGTGATGAAATGGTTATATGAACATCCTGATGAACTACAAATAGACCCAAATCGATTAGCCATTGGCGGACATAGTGCAGGTGGGAATTTGGCAACAGCGGTTTGTCTGCTTGATATCCAAAAAGGGAACAAACTTCCGATTGTCTATCAAGTGCTTGATTATCCGCCGCTTGATTTAGCTACTGATCCAGCACAAAAGCCAGCGTTTGAAGAAGCAATTCCAGTTGAAATGGCGAGACTGTTTAATGCCTTCTACCTGCAAGGTCAAGATCCGCACAATCCGCTCGTTTCTCCAGTCTTTGCGGAGAGAGAAGTGTTAGCACAAATGCCCCCAGCTCTTGTTATCACAGCTGAGAAGGATTCACTAGCTGAAGAAGCTGAGCATTATGCGGACAAGTTAAAAGAAGCAGGGGTAGATGTCACATACAAACAATTTAAAGGAGTCCCTCATGCGTTCACTCATGCCGGAGATTTAGAGATAGCTGAAGAGGCTTGGCATCTGATGAGCGATCAGCTTAAGAAGGCGTTTGAATAAGAAATATTCGGATATCAGTAAAAAGCACAGACCTTTATTTCTGTGCTTTTTTTGTGTTCTTGCTGACGTCTTGAAAAGAAGTATAGATACAACAATCGCAGCTGTCGATATAATAGAAAGATAGAAGACATCTAAAAAGGAGCTAATAGAATGAAAAAAGAGACACTACAGGCATTTTGTCTTTCTTTACAAGGAGCAACCCACGACTATCAACCTGAGTGGCAGGCAGATCGTTATCATATAGGTGGAAAGATGTTCGCCATGATGGGGGGAGATGTCGATCGTAAGCCAGTCATCACTTTAAAATGTGATCCGCAACGCGCTGAAGAATTAAGAGAAATGCATGAAGGAATTATTCCCGGCTATTACATGAATAAGACGCATTGGAATTCTATTTATCTTGATGCAGATATTCCATCTTCATTTGTCGAAGAGCTAATTGAACATTCCTATCAACTGGTTTTTCACAAATTAACAAAAAAAGCTCAGCAGGCTATCCTCCAACATAATTCAAAAGAAACCGAATAAATGCTGAACGTTCAGTTGTTCATGTCTCTTTGAATCTCTTCAAAATTGACTAGAGTCACATGCTCTCGCTATACTTTAAACAGCTAGAAGATACGAATAGGGGGATATACAATGGGCTATACAGTCATTACAGGGGCAAGTTCAGGTATTGGATATGAAACGGCTTTGGCCTTTGCAGCAAGAGGAAAAAATCTGATCTTAGCTGCACGCCGGCTTGATAAACTCCAAGAACTGAAAGAAAAGATTCTAGAAACATATCCCGATATTCAAGTGAAAGTCCAATCTGTTGATTTAACAGACAGAGAGCAAGTGTATTCTTTCTATGAGTCATTAGCTGGTGATGAGCTGGATACGTTCATTAATAATGCCGGGTTTGGCCATTTTGGTTCAATAGGAGAGCAGGATGTGAAAAAAATCGAGGACATGCTTCATCTCAATATTGAAGCGTTAACAATTTTATCCACTCTGTATGTCCGTGATTATGAGCAAAAAGAGGGGGCGCAGCTAATCAATATCTCTTCAAGAGCGGGTTATACCGTCGTCGCCAATGCTGTCACTTATTCAGCCACGAAATTTTATGTGAGCGCCTTTACAGAAGGGCTGGCCCTAGAATTGAAAGAAAAAGGAGCCAAATTACAGGCAAAAGTATTAGCGCCTGCTGCGACAGAATCGGAATTTGCAAAGCGTTCATTAGATGTCGATCAATTCGAATATGAAGGCACTATCAAGAAATATCACACATCAAAAGAAATGGCAGCGTGCTTGCTTGAGCTTTACGACAGTTCAAAAACAGTTGGTATCGTTGATGGAAAGACATTTGATTTTGAATTGAAGGACCCCATTTTTTCACACGCTGGCACAAGCATGAAATAAAAAGTTCCAATCACTGAGATAGATTCTCTTAGTGATCAGTAGGTCACCGAGCCGAAAGAGGTCTTGGATAATGTGGAGCACTATCAACACATACTAGAATAGATAAAAACACCTACACATTAGGTGTTTTTTTTATGCATTCTTTGATGAATGAAAGAATCGCAGGTCCAGTAGATGAGACTGCTGACAATTATGATCGGAAGGGATGTTGAGCTCTCAATTCCATCCATAACAAAAAGCATGACAATCATTGCTATCAGTAAGTAAGCCGCTAAATAAAGAGGATGAAAAGCCTTGGGCTGTAAGGAAAACAACAACTGTAAAGGTACCGCAAAGATGAAATAATAAACAAAAAAGATGGGAGTGTAAAGCATCATAAACGCAGGCTCGCCCTGAATCGGTGGATATAAACATACGAACAAGCTGAGTAAAATGGAACTGAAGAATAGTGTGAGTAGGATTTTGTAAAATGGTTGAACGGAACGCACTGTATGTACTCCTTTTTTGTAAGATTTCCTATATTTTATCATAAATGGGTTGAGAACAATTTCTGAAGTCAATTTAGGTATTAAGATATAAATAAATTTTGATAATAGTGTCCTTTTTCCTTTATTTGGTTCTGTGACTTTCACCTCATGCTGATGAATGAAGGAATGGTATAAAGTAAACCCTATAGACAGATAATTATTCATCACATTTAAGAAAAGAGATGATCTTATGAACGTAACAAAATGGTTTGGTGCTGCCCTTCTTACTGTTTCACTATTGGTGACCGCAGCTTGTGCGAACGATAGCACTCAAGAGAATAATCAAAGTAATCAAGAAAGCACTACCAGTGAAACAAAAGAAAAAAACACGGCTGTTGAGACAGGGAACAAGTCTTTATCCAATATTAAGGTGCTGGCAACAGGCGGAACGATTGCCGGTAGTTCAGACAGTAATACGGATACGACTGGATATAAATCTGGTGCACTTGGAATCGATAAAGTCATTGCTTCCGTACCACAGCTGAAGGATATTGCAAATGTCACGGGTGAGCAAGTAGCGAACGTCGGCAGTGAAAATGTGGATAACGCTCTTCTTTTAAAATTAGCGAAACGAGTCAATCAGCTTTTAAATGATGATCAAGTGGATGGCATTGTGGTGACACATGGTACAGATACGTTAGAAGAAACGGCCTATTTTTTACATTTGGTTGTAAAAAGTGATAAGCCAGTGGTGGTCGTGGGTTCCATGAGGCCAGCATCTGCCATTAGTGCGGATGGCCCGCTTAACTTGTATCATGCAGTGAAAATTGCTTCGACAAAAGAAGCCAAAGGCAAAGGTGTAATGGTGACATTAAATGACCGAATTGCCTCCGCTCGCTTTATTACGAAGACAAATACCACCACAACCGATTCGTTCAAGTCTCTTGAGCAAGGGTACATTGGAGAAGTGGCGGGTGAAGTTGTCTCTTTTTATAACGAACCGACAAGAAAACATACAGCTGACAGTGAATTCGATATTTCAAAGCTAAAAGAGCTGCCGCAAGTGGATATCTTATACGGCTATCAAAATGATCAAAAGTATGTGTATGATGCTGCCGTTAAAGCAGGAGCGAAGGGTATTGTCGTTGCCGCCGCAGGAAATGGAACGATGTCAACAGAAGCGATCAATGGGGCAACAGATGCTGTGAAAAAAAACGTGGTGATTGTGAGGTCAAGCCGTGCAGGAAATGGCATTGTCACACATGAAAAAATGGATGATGAACATCATTTTGTCTCATCGGATTCATTAAATCCACAAAAAGCACGCATTTTACTCATGCTGGCTCTGACGAAAACAAAAGATCCAGATAAAATTCAATCCTATTACGAGCAGTATTAAAAAGAAAAAGACCCGACGTATCATTGGGTCTTTTTTTATATGTGTACCTGATGTTCAGCCCGTTTTTTTAAAGAGAGTAAAATGTCTCTCCAAACATCATCTATATCAGTCAGAAAATGTCCTGCTTGCTCGATATAGTGCGTTTTGGCGTTTGGAATGTTCGGAGCAATGCTTTCTATCTCTGCAAAAGGGGCCATCTGATCCTCTTTTCCATGCCAGACATCCACAGGGATTTTTATATCTTTCATATCGAATGCCCATGACCGTGAGAGTAAATCTGGTTCATGAATACATTCATCAACCGATTGACGAGTAGCTTCGTATAAATGCCGCATCATCAGCTCCAGTTGCTCATCGGTTTGAAGAAATTGCCGATCCGATGGATGTAAATGTTTGTTCCCTTTTTTCGTTAGTTTCTTGAATTTCTCTGGTTTCTTTTCAATTAGTTTTTTCTGAGCGCGATAACTTGCCTTTAAGAGCCAAGGCATTCTTTTACTTAGGAAAAAGGCAATCTTGTTCTCTTTTAGCATACTTTTAGGCGGTTTACCATCCTGAAATGGGGTGGTACTTGAGACGAGAGCAGCCGAAAGAATGCGATCTGGCAATTGATAGGCACAACCAGCAGCGAATGCCCCGCCTCCAGAGACACCAATCACTGAAAAATGGGAGATATCAAGATGATCGGCCACTTCCTGTACGTCTTTTGCCCAGTCTAAAATAGTGCGGTTCGGTTGCGGATCAGATAAACCAAAACCAGGTCTGTCTAAAGAAATGAGACGAATGCCAAGCTCTTTTGAGATTGGATCATCATCTAAAAACATCACTCTCGATCCAGGTGTCCCATGAAAAAAGAATACTGGGAATCCTTCAAGATCACCGTATTGAGACAAACCAATATGACGTCCATCTTGCAAATGAATCCTGTCCATTTGATCATCCCTTTCATCGTTTATCTAACTTACATATTCATGCATGAAACGCCGAGTTAAGGCGTTTCTTTCGCAATTTGATAGATTTTTTCGTAAAGCGATAATAATGTTTTTAGATCTTCTTTTGAAAGCTTGGCATAGTATTTTTGAATAAGATGCAGCTGAATTTTTTCAATATCTTTATGATAGTCATGGCCCTTTTGAGCAAAATCAACAATGATTTCTCTACGGTTATGTGGATTGATCTCTCTTTTCACATATCCAAGCTGTTCAAGCTTTGATATGAGCTGGCTAGCGGCACTAGATGAAATGGAGAAATAATCAGCTAGTTCATTGATTGTTCTCGTCTTCGACCGCAGCAATTCAAGTGTCAGTTCTTGTTTGCTTGTTAAATCTGCATACTCATTTTTTAAGAATCGTTGATACTCTTCTACATAGATAGAACCTAGTGCATTTGAGTACTCAATGATTTTTTTGCTGTAATGAATGATATCCTCATCCAATGACATCACCTCTTTTCTCCTATATTATATGCGATCTTAATATTTAAGTGAAGTTAAATTTTAAGAAAAATTAAATAAAAGGAGGATAGACTACTGAGAAAATGACCTCTACCTCCACTTTTTTCATCAACAATGGACAAAGAATACTTCCTGTTTGGTGATGGCAAAAATGATCGTTTTGTTTGTTTTCACTTAGATTCACTCCTTAAGAAGTCGATGACTTTTTCATTGTATTATGGGCAATCTCCATTTATAATAAAAAAATAAACCAACTGGTCGGTTTTATTTGTCCGTGTGAAGAAAAGCAAGGTAGAAGGGATTGTTCATAGATGACAAGTACACAAAGCGGGGCTGGAAAAAGTGAAAAGACGAAGCAGAAAATTGTCACCGCTTCACGTGATTTATTTGCGAAAAAAGGATATTCCGAAACATCCGTGCGAGATATTTTAGAGGCGGCTGAGATTAGTAAAGGCAACCTTTATCATCATTTTAAAGGAAAAGAGTTTTTGTTCCTTCATATTATGGAAGAGGATCATCGATTCATGATGGAGACGTGGCATGAACAGAAACAAATGCTGCGCCGGGCCATTGATAAGCTCGCAGGATTTGCAGAGCTGCTTAGTCAAATGGGGATTAACTATCCTCTAATGAGAGCGAGTGAAGAATTTTGCGCCAGTGCATTTACATCAGATGAAGTCATGGAGCGGCTGAACAAGATTGATGTAGACTTTGATGATGTGATGAGAGACATCCTGCTTGAAGGAAACGAAGATGGTAGCTGGTCGATTCAGCATGTTGAATCAAAAGTGAAAATATTACTTTCCGTATTCTATGGATTAGACGTGTTATATAAAAATGACACGATGCAGCAGAAAAAGGAATTACAAAAAGAGGCGATCTCATTGTTTATTCACGGAATCAACCATCATGAGTAACAAGTGAGTCAGTAAAGGGGAAACAAACATCATGCAAAAACCGATTCGTGAGCAAAAAGCCGTACTTGTTATTTTATTAAGTAATATATTTATTGCGTTTTTAGGCATCGGTCTGATCATACCTGTCATGCCGCTCTTTATGAATGTCATGCATTTAACGGGCAGTACGATGGGATATCTTGTGGCGGCGTTTGCCGTTGCACAGCTCATCGCATCACCTGTTGCAGGGAGATGGGTAGACCGCTATGGAAGAAAGATTATGATTGTGTCAGGCCTTTTTCTATTTGCGTTATCAGAACTCGTTTTTGGCTTAGGAACACACGTATATGTTCTGTATTTTGCAAGGGTTCTTGGCGGTATTAGTGCAGCATTTATCATGCCGGCTGTCACTGCCTATGTCGCTGATATCACAACCGTTCAAGAAAGATCAAAGGCAATGGGGTATGTATCCGCTGCTATTAGTACCGGATTTATCATCGGCCCGGGAATTGGCGGATTTATTGCAGAATATGGCGTTCGCCTGCCGTTTTTCTTTGCAGCAGGGATTGCATTTATTGCTGTGATTTCGTCTATGTTTATGCTGAAGGAACCATTAACAAAAGAAGAGCGAGAGAAACAAATGGATCAAGTGAAGGAATCGACCTTCTTTAAAGACTTGAAAAAATCGATTCATCCAAGCTATCTCATCGCCTTCATCATTGTCTTTGTGCTGGCGTTTGGACTATCTGCATATGAAACGGTCTTTAGCTTGTTTACAAATCACAAGTTTGGATTTGGTCCGAAGGATATTGCGATTATCATTACCGTCAGTTCAATTGTAGCCGTCATCATCCAAGTCCTCGTGTTTGGTAAAATGGTGAATGCGCTTGGGGAGAAACGAGTTATTCAACTATGCTTGATTGTTGGAGCAGTTCTCGCTTTTGTTTCTACAGTCGTGTCAGGCTTTATGGTTGTGCTGATCGTGACGTGTGTGATTTTCCTTGCGTTCGATTTATTGCGCCCTGCACTCACGACCTTCTTATCAAAAATCGCTGGCAATCAGCAAGGATTTGTCGCAGGGATGAACTCTACCTACACAAGCCTTGGTACGATTTTTGGCCCGGCACTTGGCGGCATATTATTCGATCAAAATATTCATTTCCCATTCCTGTTTGCAGGTGTTGTCTTATTTCTTGGGTTAGGCTTAACCCTTATTTGGAAGGGGAAGGCGACAGAAGAGGCATCAGCAGAATAATAGAAAAGAGACCTTTCAAATAAGGTCTCTTTTTTTAAGGCTGCGGCTTCAGGTGATTCAGTGCCTGCGCCATTTTTTGATTTTGCTGCTTTTTGTAAAATAGAAAGGCGATGATATGGCCTACTAATGTGAGAAAGGCAATACCGAAAAAATAAGGCATGATCCATTCGAGCAGTGCAGTCGAATATAAAGCGACGGCTCCTACTTGAAATCCTAAATTGACGACAGTGGAGATCAGAATGTTGATGGGTGCTGGAAAGGTAAAGTAGTTCCATAGTAAAGGATACATGACCCCAAAGACGATGCCTGCCAGAGTACCGATGGCAATGATGTGCCACACGTAATGAAAAGGGATAGAGGATGACCATTGAGTGATGGACAGGATGAGTGTCAGCCATACGATAGAGACAAAAGCTGTTTGCATAAATTGATGTTTTAGTTCCTTGATCATTTGAATCGCTCCTTTATATATTTGGCGTAATGACGACTGACGGTGTAACTGTTTTTCGAGATGGTTTCGACCTCTAAGCGAGCGTACGTACCAGCGACAAAGCTGTCGACTTGCGCTAAATTGAGAATGACTGCATTGTTGATACGATAGAAATGTTCACGCTCTAACGACTTCAGATCCTTCAGCCGTTTGCTCAGAAAATACGTCATTCCTCCGGTTGTGATCACCTTTGACATATGTCCAAGCGCAGAGATCGCTTCAATTTGTTCTAATGGTAAAAGAGACTGCCGATCATTTTTTGGATCTTTGACCGTTAGAGATGTACTAGTCTCCAGCATTGATGCCATCTTTTGTAAACGTTCTTGATTATGTGGATGGCTGATGACGTCTACTTCCGTCAAATCCTTTTCTTGATTCCAGAAAAAACGAAATTTCATTCATAAACCTCCTCTCACAATGAGCATAGCAATAGATGAAAGCGAATGCGATTGAATGTTGCTTTGATGCAGAAGAATTCTTTTTGTTGCAAAGATTCACCGCGTGTCTGCGGCTTTCCTTTATAATGAAAAGATACTCGTTCGTGAATGGAGGAATGATGTTGTATCTTGTAGATCAACAAAGGACAGGAGCGGTAAAAGAGGAAATTCGGCGGATTGATCCTGCCTATCCAGTGTTCGTAGATGCGATACTCGATGGGGTGATAAAAGGAGATTTATATGTGGATCACCGAGATCACCCGTGTGTCTATTTTGCAGGGACGACAACCGGCATTTATTATGTCGCAGGCAGGACAGAAGCAGCACTTTCATTATGTTCAACGTTCATTGTGGATGTTTATAAAAAGCAGAAAAGAGAGAACAGACGGTTCACTTTGTTTTCAGCAAATCCAGCATCAGATGAGATGATGAAAAAATGCTTCGGTTCCCAACTGAATGAAATGCAAAGACATGCGTATTCTTATGACTTGACCTCTCCTGATCTGATTGTGCCTGATCAAGATGAAATGATCAAACGCACGAATGAACAAGTCATTGCCGCTAGCAAAGTATTCCCATCCAGCTATTATGAAGCATATTGGGGAGGAGTAGATCACTTTTTATCTAATGGCGTCGGAGTTGCCATCTTAAACGGTGAAGACGTGGTCAGTGAATGTATCTCTATTTTTTCAAGTGAAAAACGAGTGGAAATCGATATTTGGACAGATGAAGCCTGCCGTGGAAAAGGGTTGGCTTTGTTAGCAGCTCAGCAAATGATCAGCATCTGTGTTGAAAAAGGGAAGACACCGCATTGGGATTGCGATGTCCATCATGCAACCTCGGCCAAATTGGCAGAGAAGCTAGGTTTTCAGTGGACAAAGACGTATCGCTTATTTTATGCCTCACGCTGAAAAGGTTTTGAGATACCAAGCATCCATGGCAGAATGCTCTGAGCCTTCAATCGGTGCAGGAAGAAGAGAGAAGTCATACCGTTGATAAAGGCCAGTAGCAGCTGTTAATTCACTGCGGGTTTCTAAATAACAAGCATCGTAGTATGTAGCAGCATATTGCAGGGCCGTATCCATCAGTTTCTTGCCCGCACCTTTGCCTTGTGCTTTTGGGCTTAAATAAAGCTTTTGCAGCTCACAAATGCCATCTGTGAAAGGGGCAATGCCAACGCCACCAACAATTTCACCATGTTCTTCGGCAATCCAATAGGCTGCATGAGTCAATGATTGATAGTATTCGAAAAGCTGATCAAGGTGTGGGTCTGTGTAGGCTGTACCTTCAATCGCAAGATTCGCTGATTCTAATGACTGGCGGATAATGGCCGCGATAAAAGGATTGTCCTGCTTTTGAATCGGTCTAATATTCATTGGGAAAACCTCCGTTGTCAAAGGATAAAAAAGAAAAGGAGTGGATGCGATATGTTCTGGCTGCAAACCGCTATTTTTACTGTCATTGTGCTCTGTCTCTCGTGGTGGGCGGGAAAAAGACGTAGGCATCGCCATGCCGGGCTGATTGTTCCGATATGTATCACTATGTTTGGATTGCTCTTATTGATCGGCAGTTTCTTCATTGGTAGATGGGAAGGGATGGCGCTCAGTATATCAAGCGTCTCTATCGTTCTCTCTTCTATCATTTGTTTGATCATCGTTACAGGGCTCCATTTGTTAAAAAAGATGACCCTTCGTAGGCTGGGACATCTTTATGATTTGATTCTATCGTATTCCTCACGAAGGATGCCCATCATGATGACATCCGAATAAGCACCGTTGAAATAGAGCGCTTGACGTCTTTTTCCTTCATATTGAAATCCGGCTTTCTCATAGCTTCGAAAGGCTCGTGGGTTATGGGAAAAAACTTCAAGCTCAAGCCGATTGAGTTCTAACGTCTCAAAGGCAAATGTTTGAACCATCCGAACAGCCTCAGTGCCATACCCTTTGTGGAAATGCTCTGGACCATGCAGCGCAATGCGGAAACTTGCCGTATGGTTTATCGGATCAATATCCACAATCGCCGCATCCCCGATCATTTCTTTCGTGTCTAGCAGACAAATAGCAAAGTCTCGTCTACTGTCATCCTGCAGAAAACGGGTATAGGCTGAACGAATTTCTTCTAGTGTGAACGTTTTTCGTGTGCCAGTCATATAAAGTGTTTCTGCATGCTGGCATCCTCTATGAATACCGGGGTAATCTTGCTCTTCAATCGGTCTCAAAAATAATCGCGTCATGATGGATCAGCCTCCTCTATATATCGGGAGATTTCAATTAAGTTCATATCAGGATCACGGATATAAATGGATTCAATCGGACCTAATGCACCAGAACGTCTGACCGGACCTTCTTCAATTGGAACAACCTGCTTTCGAAGATGAAGCAATAAACTGTCTATATCTAAATCGGTGATAAAACACAGGTCAGCAGATCCAGGCTGGGGATGAGCAGCTTTTGGTTCAAATTCATGACCCGCTTCATGAAGGTTGATCTTTTGTAAGCCAAAACGAAGGGCTTTACGGCCTTCTCCAAAAGTTTCTTCCTTCATTCCTAATACGTTTGTATAAAAGCGAATGGTTTCCTCCATATGTTGTACAGTCAACACGATATGATCAAGTCGTCGTATCATCAGTCTCTCCTCCAAGTATGATCATTGTTTGAACTGCTTCTATTATATCATCCCTTGAAGAAGATACCTTATTTGATCACGGTTTTATAACTCCAGCTTTCTAGGGACATGTTTTCTCCGTGCAGTACTCTCTCATCAAACTCCGTCCACCCATTTTTTCGATAGAAATGACGATTGGCCTCATTGTGTGTAATCAGTGTGAACAGTCCGCCGCCTTGCCGGGCGATAAAGGGGAAAAGACATTGCTTTAGCATACGGCTTCCAAGTTTTTTTCCTTGTTGGTCTTTTGCAACGACAAGAGCTTCTAAATACCAGTAAGGTTTCTTTAAGGAAGAACACGCTTTTTTTGCCTCCTTTAACATACGGAACACATGCTGAATCGCCGATATGCCACCAGTAAAGAGTAGCTTTAACCCACCAGATAACACATAATCCATGAGTCCTGGTTCAGGAAGACGGGGATGTTTTAACAGGGCGGCAGACACAATTTTCTCGTTCTCAACCCCGACCAAACAGATTTGATGCTGAAAATATACCTTTGTATTGATCAAATGCAACTGACGGGCGAAAGCAGAACGCTTGGTCACCTTTTCGCATAATAAATCAAAAAATGAATAGTTCTGAAATGAATCATCTAACAACGCTGCCACTTGAGGCAGTTCATCCTCTCTAGCAAGTCTGAATTGAAGCATATGATGGTCCTCCTTTTTTTGAACAGATATAGATTATTGAACATGTGTTTATTATAATAAGAGGAAAATAAACCGAACATCGGCAATGAATGATCTCTTGTTCATAAATAGACAGGTATAGCCAGATTGTTCAAAAATGGAGGGTGTTTGATGAAGGATAGACGAACAATCAAAACCAAAAAGGCGATACGGGAAAGCTTTCTTGAGCTTTTAAAGGAAAAAGATGTTCAGCAAATTACAGTATCAGAGCTATCTAGAAGAGCGGATTTAGGAAGAGGGACCTTTTATTTGCACTACCAAGATGTATTTGATTTGCATGAACAGCTTGAGAAGGAACTATTTAATCAGCTTGGCGGACTGTACGATGAATCGTTTCCAAGCCAGGACCCGCTTGATATGCTGTCCTTTTTAAACAAAACAACTGAGTATTTAAAAGAAAAACAATTCATGATGACGTTATTTGTCAAACCGAATAGCCCAACGACGAATCAATTTAAAGCGTTTTTTAAAGAAAAAATCATGAAAGAGTGGCAACTTGATCAGCGTCAGATTACGGAACGTGAACAGATTGAGGCTTCATTTGTTGTGTCTGGTGTTGTTGGTGTACTGGAGGAATGGATTCATGAAGGGATGACAGTCGAAGCAGGGAAGCTTGCACACGTCTTGTACAAGCTTCTTATGAAGGTAGAACAGGAATCGTAAGAAATGAATTGATCATATATCCTTTTTCTATTCTTTCTGTTAAAATGGGAATGTACGTTCTTATTTGAGGCGGGGAGTGGTGAGATTGAAAAGGAAATTACTATTTTATGGGGCAATGAGCATTGATGGATATTTAGCAAGGGATGATCACCGTTTAGATTGGCTCATAGGAACAGAGGGCGAAGAGGATACGAGATATGAGGAATTTTATGTTTCAGTCGATACGCTGATCATGGGACGGAACACATACGAACAGGTTCTAAAGCTCTCATCTGATGGGTTTCCTTATGAAGACAAGACATGTTATATCGTTTCTCGCACTTTACAAGACAGTCATACAGGAACCCACATCGTTCGTGAAGATGTTCTCTCTTTTATCAAACATTTAAAAAATGAAAAAGGCCAGCATATTTGGATTTTAGGGGGCGGGGAACTGCTTCAAGCATTATTAAAAGAAAGATTAGTCGATGAGCTGTATCTCCAAATCGCACCTGTCATGATTGGAAAAGGAATCCCTCTTTTCCCTCCAACTGAACAGGAATCTAGATTTTCATTACAACAAGTGAATCAATACAAACAAATTGCTGAAATGCATTTTGTGTTAAAAGAAGACCACTGAATCACAGGGGTCTTTTTTTAATCAAACAAACACGTTGACAAGAAAATATCCTAGTGTTAGGATAAATTTATCCTAGTTTTAGGATTTATTGAAAAAGGAGTAGTTGCCATGGTGCAGCAAGATCAGGAATTAGACTTAAGGCTTTTCCGAGTGTGGATGAAAGCCTACCATGCCCTTTTTGCAAACATCCAAAAAGACATTGAACGTTATGATATCGGATTTGAAAACTTTCAAATTCTTGAATTACTGTATAGTAAGGGACCGCATCCCGTTCAAAAAATTAGTGAGATTCTATCCATTCCAAGTGGGAGCATCACCTATGTGGTCAACAAATTAGAAAAACAAGAATTAGTCAAAAGACAATGTGCACCTTCTGATAAACGTGTATTCCATGTATTACTGACAGATAAAGGGAAGCAGTTATTTGACGATATTTTTCCAAAACACACAGATGTCATATCACAAAATCTGTCCTTTATCGAAACAGAGGAAAAAGAGCAGCTCATTGAATGGTTGAAAAAAATCGGTTTAGGTGCAAAACAACTTCACGAAAAGGGGAAACAAGATGACACACAGCTTTGATACATTGGTACGTGAAAGACGATCAGCATCAAATTTTTTGCCAAATATCTCGATTTCGAGAGAAGAGCTTAATAGTATCTTTGAAGAAGTGAAGTTGGCACCTTCAGCCTTTAATTTACAGCATACGCAATATGTCGTCGTCCAATCAGAAGCGCTTAAAGAGCAAGTAAGAGATGCTGCATTTGGACAATATAAGGTGCATTCCGCTTCAGCAGCGATCATTGTGCTCGGCGATCCGAAAGCTTATGAGCAAGCAGGAAACATTTATGAAGGCCTAAAAATGCTCGGCATCTTAAATGCGCAACAATATGAGGAAATGGTCAGAGAGACGATGAGTTTTTATGTGCAGAGAGGATCAGACTTTCAGAAAGAAGAGGCGATTCGAAATGCTTCATTATCTGCCATGCTATTTATGCTTGCCGCCAAAAACAAGGGATGGGATACTTGCCCAATGATCGGCTTTGACCCCGAAGCAATGAAAAAGGTGTTAAACATCGAATCAGATTTGGTTCCTGTATTAATGATTACACTCGGAAAAGAAAAAGTAGAGAGCAGACAAGCGAGAGGCTACCGCAAGCCGGTCTCTGAATTTGTGACATATTTATAAGATAGGGGGTTCCATTCATGGAACTAGGAATTAGTACATTTGTAGAAACAACACCTGATTTTCAAACAGGAAAAACAGTCAGCCACGCACAGCGCATTCGTGAAGTAGTAGAAGAAATTATTTTAGCAGATCAAGTGGGTCTCGACGTTTTTGGTGTAGGAGAGCATCATCGTGAAGATTTTGCCGCATCAAATCCAGCAGTCGTATTAGCAGCTGCGGCAACGCAAACAAAGAATATTCGTCTGACAAGTGCCGTAACTGTTCTTTCATCGGCAGATCCTGTTCGTGTGTTTCAAGATTTTGCGACATTAGATGGCCTTTCTAACGGGCGTGCAGAGATCATGGCTGGCCGTGGATCATTTATTGAATCGTTCCCGCTTTTTGGCTATGACTTAGATGATTATGAAGAATTATTTGAAGAAAAACTAGATTTACTGTTGAAATTACAGCAGTCAGAGCGTGTGACATGGAGCGGTAAGCACCGTCCTTCCATTCAGGATGTCGGCGTATATCCAAGACCTGTTCAAGATCCGCTTCCCATCTGGATTGGCAGTGGAGGAAACAGAGAATCTGTCGTACGTGCTGGATTATTAGGATTGCCACTTGTCCTTGCCATTATTGGCGGCAGCCCTAGACAGTTCGCACCGCTCGTGCAGCTCTACAAGCAAGCTGCGATTCACGCTGGACATGATCCTGAGAAATTAACGGTGGCATCCCATTCACATGGATTTGTTGCGGAGGAAACAGAATTGGCAGCAGATCAATTCTTCCCTTCTACACAGCATGTCATGAATACATTAGCAAGAGAACGAGGCTGGGGACCTTATACCCGTTCTACATTCGATGCAGCAAGAACATTAGAAGGTGCATTGTATGTAGGAGATCCAGATGCCGTAGCAGAGAAAGTGATTCATCTGCGAAAAAATGTAGGCATTACGCGCTTCATGTTGCACGTACCGGTCGGTTCAATGCCACATGATCAAGTGCTGAAAGCTATTGAGTTATTTGGAAAAGAAGTGGCCCCTAAAGTAAGAGAAGAGGTTGCCCGCTGGGAAGCCGAACAAGCATAACAAAAAAGTCGATCAAGCCTATTCACTTGATCGACTTTTTCTCATGTTTAAGGCTCAGCGATACATGGTTTCACTGTAGGGCATGTGGATGCAGAAGCAAATGGTGTGGCCGTCAAGGTGAAGAGGAAAACAAGTTGAAAACAGATAAGCCATTTTTTCATGAAATCACCTCCGTTATCAATTGTTTCACTAGAACGAGGTGAGGATAAAAGCATAGAAGTATGTAACATCCTCTATCCAGCATAAGACAATCATATCATAATTTTCAAAAAAAATGAAAAAATAACTTACGAAAGTTCTAAATTATGGTATGGTTAATATGTTCAACAAAAAAAGGGAGGGATTTTTGTATGAAAAAGGTCATAACTTCTGTTTTGGTTGGAGCAATTGTTTTAACGGGTGCGGGTGTCACCGCTGTCCCGGTAGAAGCGAAGGGGAAAGTAAACAGTGAAGTTACGGTACAAGCAAGTCGAACCGTCTCGGAAACGAGAACATATACGACGTCAAACATCCCATCAAGTATTACATATGCAAAGGATGGATGGGTCGGTATTCTCTATCAATCGTCAATTGAAGAGTTAGGTTTAGGAAAATATAGAGTTACCTTTACTGGAACGGTTGTACGCGATCCAGGATTTAATTAAATAAAATAAAGCTGACAGGTGGACAAGCCTGTCAGCTTTTTTTAATGGGGATAATAAAGAATCATTTGCATCCGTACCATCTGTTCTCCTGATTGTTTATACTCATGGGCACGGTCAGCTTTAAACCGAATCGAGTCGCCAGCTTGTAATGTGTATTGCTCATCACCGATTGATAAATCAAGTGCTCCCTCAAATACGGTAATCAATTCCTCTGTACCGCCGATATGTTCTTCCGCACTTAACGACCCATGAGGATCAATTTCTACCTGATAGACTTCAAATTTTCTCAGGTCATCAAATGGGAACGTCGTATATACCCGATACCTTCCCTCGTCCTCTGTTAAAACTTGTCCTTCTTCTTTTCGCACAAACTTAATCTCAGGCTGCGGTGCGTATATGAGTTCACTAAAAGACACCTTCAACCCATTGGCGATTTTCCACAGAGTGGTGATGGTTGGTGTGGATTCTCCTCTTTCGATTTGCCCAATCATCGTTTTACTCACACTTGTTACCTCAGCCATCTTTTCTAGGCTTAATTTCTTTTGCTCTCTTAGCAGTTTGACATTTCTAGCAATAATCGATTGTACATCCTCCATCAAAAAAACTCCTTTCTGAATTTACTTTATAACGACTTAATAGTACAATAAAACGTAATATATACACAATAAAGACTTTTAAGTCTAAATAACGTATGAGAAGGAGGTAACAGTTTGATTGTTTCCATGTTGATTTATGCTTTTGTTACCAGCTTTACCCCTGGACCGAATAATATCATGGCGATGGTCTTTACGAATAAATATGGGGTCAAGCAAACATTTCGATTTTGTTTAGGGGTTGGGATCGGATTTTTGGTCATTTTATGTTTGAGCGGTTTCTTCAATATGATTCTTTATCAAGTCATGCCGAAAATCGGCTGGGTCATGGCTTTCATTGGAGCCGGTTACATGATCTATTTAGCTGTCAAAATCATGAGAAGTAAAGGCGGAGATGACGAAACACTAGACCGCTATAATCATTTTATCCCGGGGATGCTGCTGCAATTTATTAATCCGAAAGCCATCTTGTATGGGTTAACCGTCATTTCCACTTTTGTTCTGCCGTATGGACAGTCCAATATGCAATACATGTTGTTGACGTTGATTCTCGCCATCATTGGTTTTTTAGGAACATTTAGCTGGAGTTTATTTGGCTCTGTATTCAAGCGTTTTTTGACTCTTTATCAGCGGCCGTTCCAGTTCGTCATGGGGCTGCTGCTTATGTATAGTGCGATTTCGATGATCTGGAGTTATGTCATGTAAGCGGTCAGGAGACTGGCCGCTGCCTGCCCATCACAACCGTATCATAATACATGCCGTCCGCCAGCCGTTTATCTTTTTTTAACAAGCCTTCAATCTCAAAGCCATAGTGTTCATATAAACGAATGGCTTTTTGATTGGTTTCCATTACTTGAAGTGACATCTTTTGAATGCCTTGCTGATCTGCCCAGTCGATCGATGCAGCTAAAAGTTCTTTCCCGATGTGATAGCCCCAAGCGGCCTTCTGTACAGCGACGCCAAACATTACTTTGTGAGCAGAGCGCTTAAGAGAGTGCCCTTCGCATCTTGAAAAACCGACAATGTCTCCTTCAATATCTGCAACTAAAAAGAGATGACGGCATTCCTTGGAATCCTCTTGAATCAACGCCTCGAACCCTTTCTCATCAATAAAAGCTTCACCCGGTTCACGATCTAAATATTCGGTTTCACCATCGATTTTCAGTCTGAGAGCTGATAACTGTTGGGCATCTGCTGATGCAGCAGAGCGAATACGATAAGTCACACCACGTACAGTGAACATACTTTCAGAAATGATCATTGAACAAACCACCAACCTTTCATTCCATTATGTCTATCATACCTGAAACGCGCACACAGCACACTCAGATGTTTGGTTCTTTTTGGTGTCATGGCGTAGATCTTACCCTTCTCAGATGATTTAATAATAAAAAAGATTGTAGAAAAACATGAGTTTCTCTACAATCTCAATGTAAATAATAAAAAGTTTCACATTTTTAGATTTCTAGATAAACAATCCTTTTAGATTGTTGTCCGAAATCAAATCTCATGTACCTTCAATCCGGATTATATTTGGTGCCTCTGAATTGTAATCGAGGTAATGTGTGCAATTCCAAAAAGTGTTCAATTCATAGTTATCGCCCGATTCGTCTTTAAAATAGTAATCATAATGCTCAGTATTAGTGATGATCAGGCGGTATTTGAATATTTTACGAGGGCTATGATATGGATTTCGATCATATAAAGCATATTCTGTAATGGCTGCTGTTTGCTTTACTTCATTACTAGTTTTTTGAACCGCTGAGTTTTTTACAGGCCAATTTACAGAAATACTAAAAGGTTTCTTATTTGAAACCCGATTTTGCGTTTCATCATCTAAAGGCTCATCTTCCACATAGCCAACTCGATATATTCCTCCGTTTTCATTTTCATATTCTTTCCAAATGATATTCTGCTCATTGTCATTTGTATCAGTCATTATTCTTTTCATCCTTTCTTATATTTCTATTAATAAGATTTCCATAGCAACTTATTAATATTCGTGGTAGTTCAAATACGAACAGTAAACATGTATTCACGAATACATCGATCTGACGACCACCCTTTCGTCTAATCACTGAAACGTCCACACAGCACACTCAGATGTTTTGTCATGTGCAAAAAGGCTAAATAAACAGTATCAAACGTGGAGGTGGAACAAATGAGTGAACAAAATGGACATATGGATAAAGCGAAAGGAAAAACAAATCAAGTCAAAGGTCAAGTGAAAGAAAAACTTGGCGAAGCGACAGATCATGAAAACCTGAAAGCAGAAGGAAAGAAAGATCAAGTAAAAGGAAAGCTTCAAGATAAAAAAGGTGAGGTGAAAAATAAGCTGAATCAGTAGTTTGCGTATACTTACACTCGCCCCATGTATCCATCATCACATTCCTTTCATCAATAAAATCAATAGGTGTGTGAAAAGAATTGATTATAAATTCTCGCTTCCGTCATGTAGACTTTAAATAGAAGACATGAACAAGGGAGATGGATAACTTGGAGCAAGTATGGGGGAAAGTTGACGAGTATATCAAAGACAAATTGATGGCTAAAGATGACGTATTGGAGCAAACTCTTATCAAGAATAAGCAAGCCGGGTTACCAGAAATAGATGTGTCGCCGGCCCAAGGAAAACTACTTTATTTGTTAGCAAAAACCAAGGGTGCAAAGCGCATTTTAGAAATCGGTACACTTGGCGGTTATAGTACCATTTGGCTTGCCCGTGCACTTGAAGAAGATGGAGAACTTTTGACATTAGAGGCTGTCAGTCATCATGCAGAAACAGCACAGCAAAACATAGACAGAGCAGGCCTAGCAGAACGTGTCACCATTTTACAAGGAAAAGCGTTAGATACTTTATCTCAGTTAAAAGAGCAGGATACGCTCCCGTTCGATTTGATTTTCATTGATGCAGACAAACCAAACAACCCGCAATATTTGAAGTGGGCGTTACACTTCTCAAAAAAGGGAACAGTCATTATTGCAGACAATGTGGTCAGAAATGGGGCAGTTCTCCATGCCTCTGATCAAGATGAGCGAGTGAAGGGAACGCGTGAATTTTTCGATTTACTCAAACAAGAGTCGAGAATTGAAGCAACCGCTATTCAAACTGTTGGCGAAAAAGGCTATGACGGCTTTATATACGGTATCGTAAAATGAAAAAAGCTTAACCGCATCCGGTTAAGCTTTTTCTATTAGAAAAACCATCTAGCTGTGCCCATCAGCATGACGCCTACTAGAACGGTGAGGGACAAGCTTTTTGTCCAAACAGCGATTAACACAGTTGGAACCAAGACAGCAAGGTACATCCAGTGAATGGTGACGCCTGCTGTAGTATGTATGAATAGATGCTCTGCAATCAAAGCAGTAAATATACAAATGGGGATAAATGATAACCATTTGAGCACCACTTCGGGCATCTGGATACTCCTTACAAATAAAAATGGAACGACTCTTGGGATGATGGTCACAATCATACAGCCAAGAATGAGCCATAACATAAAACTGCTAATCATTTATCTGTCACCACCCCAATAGTGGCAACAAGCACAGTTGCCAACAAAACAGCCACGTGTGAAGGAACAAAATGAAGCAGCACAAACATCGCAACAAACATATATAAAACAAGTGACAAGCGATGGGTTAGCTTATTTTTTGGCACCGTCTGTAAAGAAAGAATGAGCAGCGCAGCAAACATCGCGGATAGGGCAAAATCAAGACCAAGCGCCTCTGGATTTGAAATCCAGTGTCCGAATATTCCGCCAAGTGTACACGCAGCAATCCAGCATAAATAAGCTGTAATATTCAGTCCATGCATCCATCTGTTATTCAATTTTCCTTGCTGTGCTAATTTATTCATCGCTACGCCAAAGGATTCATCAGTAAGCAGAAGGCCAAACCCGATGTTCTGCTTTACAGAGTAGCGTGTAAAATGAGGGGCAAGCGTAAGACTGAGTAACAAATGCCGTAAATTGACAATGAACGTGGTGAAAATAATAGCGGAAAGGGGGCTTCCTGTCACAAGTAATGCACAGATGATAAACTGTGAAGCGCCAGCATATATAAAGATAGATAACAGCGCGATTTCCCATATACTTAACTGCGAACTAATGCCAACAATTCCAAAGGCAAACCCAATGCTCATATAACCAAGCAAGGTTGGCACACAATCTTTTATTCCCTCAAGAAACGATTCGTTTCCGGCAGTGGGAATGTGTTTCCTAGCTTCAACATCCAAATACCTCTACTCCTTTTCTGTGTAAACATCAATTGTTTTACTTACTATAAGAAAACGAATTCATCATGTCAATCCTATCGAACTTCTATTATATGAAGAAAAATGGCGATAAAAAAGGATTGAAGTGAACCAGATTTTGTTATAAAGTAATCAGAAAATAAAAACAATTGGGGTGACTGATATGCAATGGAAGCCTTTATTTGAACATGATGTACCAAATCACCTCCGTCCATAACGGAGAGTGATCTCCGTTTGTGGATATCGCAGTGAATATATCCGTAACGGAGGGGAAAAAATGAATGAAAAATATATAGGAGCCCTTTACTTAGCGTTAGCTGCTAGTATTTGGGGCGGTATGTATGTAGTAGTCAAAGTAACAGTTGCGGTGGTCCCGCCACTTGAGCTCGTCTGGATGAGATATGCAATAGCTGGAGTCGTTCTTGTGTTCACGGTTTGGCGTTTGGGCTACTCTTTTCGGTTAGACAAAAAGGATATCCCGCTGATTGTGGCGATTGGATTGATTGGCAACTTTCTCTCGATCGTGACCCAAGAAATTGGCACAATGTATACGTCTGCACAAATGGGTGCCGTCATCACATCGGCCACACCTGCTTTTATGGTGCTTTTCGCTTTCTTTCTATTAAAAGAATCTTTCACAATGAGAAAGTGTGTCTCCATTCTGCTTGCTACAGTAGGTGTGCTGACGATGATTGGGCCTGTCGCTGTTCAAACGGATGAGTTTGTTGGCGGTCTTTCACTGGTTATTGCTGCATTAACATGGGCGCTCATGTCTGTTCTTTTGAAACGAGTTCCAGGAAAGTATCCTCAAGTAGTGACGACAACATATGCGATCATTGTGGCCTTTATCGTATTAACACCACCTGTCTTGTTTCGTTTGCCTCATCTTGATGTGCATCAAATGGCAAGACCGGAAATATGGGGCGGCATTCTATATCTAGGTATCATCTCAACGGCCCTTGCTTTCTTTTTGTGGAATAGAGGGCTTCAACTGATGGACGCTTCAAGCGGTGGTCTGTTTTTCTTCTTTCAACCAATCGTTGGCACGGTCCTTGGATGGATGCTTCTAGGTGAAGAGATGGGCTTACGTTCGTTTGTTGGGATTTTATGTATTTTCGCAGGTGTATATACTGTCCTGCGTCAGAGAGAGTAAGATGAGATTCCCCTTGAAGAAGGGGAATTTTCTTTACAATGAATAGATGAGAGTTTCATAGAAGGTGGAGGTGAGCAGGGATGATCCAGTATCCATTTTTGCAAAAAGGACAAACGATTGGGGTGACAGCACCGTCCTCAGGTGTGCAACCCTCTTTGCATGAGATGTTTCAACTGTCTTGCGATCGGATGAAAAAAAGAGGCTATGAAGTCATATGTGGAGAGACAGTATGGCAGCAGGAAAAAGCGAAATCAGCCCCTGCAATCAAGCGAGCAAATGAGTTGCAGCGGATGATGACTTATCATGAGGTTGACCACATCATCCCGCCATGGGGCGGTCAGCTGCTTATTGAAGTGTTAGAGCATCTTGATTTCTCAGTGATGCAAAAAAAGTGGATTCTTGGTTACTCAGATACAAGTCTCCTTCTATTAGCTTTGACATTAAACACAGGCATTGCGACAGCGCATGGACCGAACCTGGTGGATCTTCAGGGGGAAGAGCTTGATCAGGTGACGGCTATGTGGGAACAAATACTTTCCACTCCAGAGAAAAAGGACGTTACTCAATTTTCTTCTGATATGTATCAAAAGGAATGGCAGTATGACCATCCAAGCATACATGTCTTTCATTTAACCGAACCAACCGCATGGCGTACTGTTGATCACTTAGAGACGACGATCAAGGGAAGACTGATGGGTGGCTGTATTGATGTGATCCGGCACTTAGCTGGCACGCCTTTTGGAGATGTCAAAGCTTTTCAAGAAACATACCTGAAAGGTGAACCCATTCTATGGTATTTTGAAAACTGTGAATTAAATGCTGCGAGCATGAAGAGGTCTCTTGTTCAATTAAAACTAGCAGGCTGGTTTGATCATTGCTCTGGCATCATGTTTGGCAGGAGTGCAGTGGACACTCCTGTGGAAGGATATGAATATACGGATCTATATGAAGAATTGCATAAGGAATTACAAATACCGATTGTTTACGATATTGATTGTGGACACGTACCGCCTCAAATGACCCTCATTAACGGAGCATATGCGGAGGTGCAGTTGCAACAAGAAGGTAAAGCCGTGCTGAAGCAGACATTTTTGCCATGAAAAAAGGAAAGGGCGCCCCCTTTCCTTCATAAAAAACATTACATTCCTTTTGTTTCTTCACCTGCTTTTGGAACTTCCCATGCAGACTCTCGGAATACTTTTTCCCATTTAGAGACGACAATACAGGCAACCGCATGTCCAGGAACATTCACGCCTGTTCGAGCCATATCCATAATCCGATCAACCCCGGCGATAATAGCGACACCTTCTGCTGGCAGACCTACTGCATGAGCTGTTGCCAAAAGAACAACAAGTGAGCCAGACGGGACAGCTGCAATGCCTTTACTTGTTAAAACAAGGACAAGCATCATGAGGAGCTGCTGTGATAAACTCATATCGACACCAAACGCTTGTGCAAGAAACACACAGGAAACCGATAAATATAAACTTGAACCATCGCAATTAAGAGAAAGACCTGACGGGATGACGAAGGAAACGATTCTTTTTGGACAGCCGTATTTCTCCATTCGTGACATGAGCTGTGGAAGAACAGTTTCTGTACTTGTAGTAGAAAAGGCCACTAAAAACAAATCCCAAATCATTTTCAACACTTCGAAGTAGTTAAAACGGAAGATCAGTGCGACAAGAGGGAACAAAACAAATAGAATAATAAACAATCCTAAGAAGACAGTGCCAACAAGTTTCATCATAGGAATGAGTAAAACAATGCCGTATTGTCCGACAGAAGCTGCCATTAATGCTAAAACTCCAATAGGAGCTGTCACCATGACCATTTGTGTGAGCTTAAACATAATTTGTGCTACTGATTCAAAGAAGGTAAGGACAGGAGCGGAAGCTTTCCCAATGCCGCTTGCGGCTACACCGAATAAAATAGCGAAGAAAATCACTGCTAGTAAATCATTCTGAGCCATGACATCGATGATATTGGTTGGAATGATGTCTAAAACCATCTGTTTAAAATCGACGACCTTTTGAGTATAACCATCGAGTTCCCCAATATCTTTCTTAGCTAATTGAGAGAAATCGAGTCCAACGCCTGGCTTTAACACGTTGGCCAATAAAAGTCCGATTCCAAGAACGATGGTCGTAATGACTTCAAACCAAATGATTGTCTTTAATCCGAGACTGCCCATTTTCTTCATTCCACCGCTGCCAGCTGCGCCGATGACAATCGTAGAGAAAACAATAGGGACTACAATCATTTTAATCAATCGGATAAAGCCATCCCCAATGGGCCGCAGTGCCATTCCGAAATCAGGGAAGAAGTGGCCGATAAGAGCTCCTATCACCAAAGCGATCATGATTTGAAAAGCGACAAACTTTTTCATCATCTCCTACCTCCTTTAAATGCATGGAAAATATTAATAATTTTCCAATAAATAAAAATTCTAGGTGGCCATGTTTTGTCCTCCTTTGGATTTAGAAAGATTTTATTTAAGAATCATTGGAATTATGAAGAAAGAAATGAAAATAGGGCGATTGAAACTCTATTTATCTAACAAAAGAGCACTTCTTAAAAAACATTAAACTTTTTTAGAAAAATGTATTGACCCTTTTGTGTGATCCATGGTATATTTTTATTCGTCGCTGATGACGCATCTGAAACACTGATGCTCAGACAGATACGATAAACAAACTTCAAAAAGATGTTGACTTAATAAAAACGATATGTTAAGATAATTAAGTCGCCTGATTAAGCGCCCGTAGCTCAATTGGATAGAGCGTTTGACTACGGATCAAAAGGTTAGGGGTTCGACTCCTCTCGGGCGCGCCAATAACATTTAACCACGCGGGTGTAGTTTAGTGGTAAAACCTCAGCCTTCCAAGCTGATGTCGTGAGTTCGATTCTCATCACCCGCTCCATTTTAAAAGATGATCTTTGAAAACTAAACAAGACAAAACGTACCTGTTAATTCGAGTTTTTATAAAAAAATCCTATGATACATCATAGGT